>JAUIKM010000041.1 GCA_030430495.1 bacterium
CCTTCGAATAGTCATTGATTTAACTCCATACAGTCATTAAACATTTGTGGCACAAGCGCACGGCAATCCCTGCCCCGCCAATCCGTGATCTGCAGATTGGTGCGGAGAATCGCCAGGCGATTTTTTGAATATGTTTGACTGATTGACTCCGATATGCACGCGCCGCACGGTATGCGCAGCTGTGTGATGTGCTTTACCGCGATCCGGAGCCAATTAGTTGGGCTGAGACTGGAACGCCAAGCATTCAATGTAGATCAAGTGGGCGTCATAGATCCAACGTTGTGCGGCTGACAGACATTGTGATTTGTCATATGGTGCGCTTCAGCCTGCTGCAATGATAGTTTATATTATTAATACAACAAAGTATTTTTGTGCATTTCTGTAAGACCAGCCATAGACCGGCAACCGTCACACTGTTGTATCTCCAACAGTCTTCTTCTGTTGAATTCATGGCCTGTTTTTACCGCGTCGCTTTTGCAACACCGTGTCACTAAATGCCGCCTCATCGGCACTCACGACTGGGTGGCCGTCTGAGTCTTCCGCGGCAGACAAATCCTATTCAAGCGACCAAGGCTCAAACATTCAACGCCTGATCTCAAATCCCCTGAACTCCCCACTCGCAGAGTAAAACTGCGCTGAACACTCGCTGACCCGCGACATCGGCGGCCCGAGGCGCAGGCGTGACGCCAGTTCTTCCAGCGCGGCGCGCGGGCCCTCCGCAACCGTCAGGACTGCGCCGTCGCTCTGGTTCCGCGTCCAGCCCGTCAACCCGAGATCCCGCGCCTGCTGAAGAACAAAGTACCTGAAACCGACGCCCTGGACGCGTCCGCGCACGGTGATTTCTATCCGGTTCTGTTGCTCTGCGGCCATAGCGTTCAAAGACAAAAAGTTGTCGGATTGACCATGCGCCTGTTTGCGGCACGGAGATGAACAAAAAGAAAAAGCGGGCAACAATCGTGCCCGCGCCTGGTATTCGGCAAGGTAAACAACGCCCGCAGGTACGGCCCGAATCCGTTAAACAAACCGGCGGGAAGTGAGCGCTTCGCGTTAATTCAACACAACAAAAGAACGCGAAGCCAGCGTCACGCCGCGCTCGGTCTCCAGCAGTCGCGCCTGGTATACGCCGGCGGGCAGACTGCCGACGTCGATGCGCATCTCGCCGGCGGAAGAAGCGGGCAGGTGTAGTATCTTTTCAAGCGCGCCGCGCATATCGCGGATTTCCAGAACGGCGGGACGCGTGCGGGCGGGCAGCGCAACCGTAATGAAGTCGACCGCCGGCTGCGGATAAAGGCGCAGCGACACAGGCGCCTCGACTTCCTGTACGTCCGAGGTGGTGACACCCTCAAAGGTAAAAGCTGCCGGCGCCTTGAAGTTTCCTTCAACTTCAACAAAACGCGGCGTAAACGGGTCCTGCTGTTCGTATTCGGAAATTGTCGACTTAAACAGGTCGCCATTGTTCCAGCACAGATCGGTCGTGCCCTCGGACACACGCACGCGGTCGAGTTTAACCTGGCAGACCACGCGCTCTTCCATTGCGGGAATTTTAATGGCGCGCGACTCCAGTTCTTCGCCCGATTCAATCTGCGGTGAAATCAAGGCGATAAAGATGATATTGCCCTGCGTCACCTGTGCGTCGTAGTCGTACCAGTCCAGCACGTCTACGTTGGGATGCGTGGCGCTGATCGTCGGCGCGGAGATGAAATTTGCGTTGTTAAAACAGAGCACAAAGTCGCTCTCGCTCAGGTAGAGATCCGATTCGCTGATGTTAAATATGCTTATGTCAAAGTGAAACACCGGGCCGTCCATGCGCTGGTTTTCCACGGAGACGATAAAACGCGTCATCGCCGCGGCGTGGGCGGCGCCGAACACAAGCAGGAGCAGTGTAAGAAGAATCTTGCTCAACAATCGCGACATGTCGCTGTTTCCCGTTAAAATGAGGCCGCGCGGAAGTCCGCCTGTCCCGCGGCAAGTTTACTTGGCCAGCATAAAACCAACGCTGCCGATCTGCTTGCCGTTGCCGTCGCGCACATGCACCACGTAGGCGCCCGTTGCCAACCCGGCCGGCAGCTCAAGATCGGCAACTTCACCGGCGCCGTTGGTCGAACGTTTAAATGTCTCCACAACGCGACCCGTTACGTCGTAGATATCGAGCAGCACCTGCGTGAAAGGATGCTCCGGAATGGAAACGGTCATTAGATCGCGCACCGGATTGGGCCAAACACCGATGTTGGAGGCCGGACTCGGGACAACCGTGCCGCCCTCACATTGCTGCAGGTTAACATCCACGAGGAATTCACGATCGGCGAAAGGTTCTTTCTCAGGGTAGGAATGCACTATGGTCTGAAAGCCGCGAAAAAAGCCGAAGTTGAAACCGGCCGGGATGGACGGTTCACAGATGGTGCCGACCACCACGCGGAAGAGATGCACTTTTTCGTCGCGGCCGACATTGATAATCCGATCGCTGATATCGGTTTCGCCATCCTGAATCAATGGCGCATTTAAACTGAATCCAAATGCGTTTTCAGCGAGGCTGCTCAGGTCGCTTACATCGTCGTTGTAACCGAAGAGGCGCAGCGCCGGGGCGAGCGTCACCTCGATGGAGGGCGCGCCGCAAAAACGGCGCACATCACATTCAAACACAAAGTCCGCCGTAGCGAGATTGAGCGGCTGCGAACCCGCATTGAGCGCGTAGACATCAAAAACCGAAGCATTCCCTTCGTCGGGCTGGTTCTCAATGCACAGGCTGAAGTCGGTCTGTCCGCGCAGTTCAACCGCAAATACGGCGGTTAAACAAAAAAGCGCGGACAGGATATTCAGGAGGGTTCCGGGAAGCGGCATCTGGATGTGTTAAGTCGTGCTTTGTGTATTCCGTTGACTGTTGTGTAATCGGTCTGCCGCCACAAAGTTACTTCGTCACCATAAAACTGGCGCTGCCGACCTGTACGTCGCGCGCGTCGGTCACGGTCACAACATAGGCGCCGGCCGGGACTTCACTGGGCATCTGCAGGTCGTTAACTTCGCTGTTGCCCGTCGTTTCAGCTACGTAGGATTGCACCACGCGGCCCGAAACATCGATAACGTCGATGGTGAAACGCTCAAAGGGGCGGTTTTTAATCAACAGGTTGTAGTCTTCGCGCACGGGATTCGGGAACACCACGATATTGGACTCGACCGGTTCCGGTGCGGGGTCGCTGCCGTCGCAGATCGTAAACCCTTCGTCGATATTAAACTCTTTGCCGCGGAACGGCGGAAACTCCGGATAGGAAAACACGGTGGTGCTGAAGGAACGCGCCGCGCCGAAGCGAATGTTGCTGGGTACGCTGCGGTTGCAGACGGTGGAGACGACAACCTGAAACAGTCGTCGGCTCTGGTCTTTGTTAATCTGCAGAATGCGATCCGTTATCACGCTGATGTCGTCTTCCACAAAGGGCGCAACAAAGGCAAAACCAAAGGCGTTGTTTTTGATTTCCGTTAAGTCGCGCACGACAAAATCGTAGCCCAACAGACGAAGTTCATTGTCGAGTTTAACATCGATAATCGCCGCATCGCAGAAGTGGTCGCGATTGTACTGAAAAATGAAGTCGGAGGTAGCCAGGTTGATCGGCGCCGATCCCGTGTTTTTCATGTACACGTCGTACACCACCGTATTGCCTTCATTGCGTTCGCCCGACACACACAGCTCGTAACGCGGCTGCGCCGTCGCGGCTGTCGCGGCAAGGACAAAACACACCAGCACCCAAATCCATTTGTGACTCTGCATGATTTTCTCTTCCTGATTTTTTTGCTTGTCCCCGAGTGAGAGCTTTCAGGTTCGTCGGCAAGGCTGCGGGGCCGAGGTCACCGTATTTTCTCCGGTCAAAAAGCCGGAAGCCGGGCGGTCCGGTTTGTCGAATCGGGAATAACCAAGCCAATGGCGCTTAAGTTACGCGACAGCGGACAAAATTGGAAGGCAATTCCGGGTCTGCCCACAACTTACCCAATTGGCCGCCAAGCCGTGTTCCGACAAGTACCCAACGACGACTGAGCGCTGTTATTCGCGCATGAGCGCTTCAATTTCATCAGCCCGGCGCGGAAGGTCGGCGGAAAGAATTTCAACTCCGTCGTCGGTAATCAGCACATTGTCTTCCACGCGGATGCCAATATTCCACCAGCGTTCGTCGCAGGGGCTGCCCTGCGGCACGTAGATTCCCGGTTCGACGGTAAACACAAACCCGGGTTTGAGCCAGGAGGAGGAACTCACGTCGTGCACGTCCAGCCCCAGCCTGTGTGAGACGCCGTGCGGAAAGTACCAGCCCACCTCGTCAAACGTGCGCGTCACGCCCAACCGCAGCAGTCCATTGCCCAGCACGCGTCTGCAGGTCGTGAACAGTTCGCTCCACGGCATGCCCGGGCGGCAGAGCGCAAAGACGCTGTCCTGCGCCTCCAGCACCAGGTCGTAGAGTTGGCGCTGCTCCGGACTGAATGTGCCGTTGACGGGGAAAGTGCGCGTGATATCGGCCGTGTATCCGCAGAACTCCGCGCCGCAGTCCATCAGCACCAGGTCGCCGTCCCTGGTCTGCCGCCTGTTGTCGATGTAGTGCAGGATGCAGGCGTTCGATCCGCTGCCGACGATGGAGGGATAACCGACGGCCTGCGCGCCCTGCATAAAAAAGGCGCTTTCCATGATGGTTTCCAGCTGGTACTCCCACATGCCCGGCTCCGCGCGGCGCAGCGTCTGGCGAAAACCTTCCAGGGTGCGGTCGATGGCGTTGTGCAGCAGGACCACTTCCTCCGGACCCTTGATTTCGCGCATGGCGTTGATTTCCTCGCGCAGACTGCGCAGTCGAACATGCGGGTATTTGGCGTCGAAGTAGTCGCGCACCTGGTTTTCCAGGTAAGTGCGGCTCAGAAACAGCGGGTTTTGGATGAATTTGGTGGGCCACTGCGAGACGTAGGCGGTTTTCACCCGGGCCAGCAGGCGAGACATAAATTCACCGTATCCGTCCAGTGATGCGGTGTGCACGCCGTAGGCGTCGGACGCCTCCTGGCGGTCGAGAGTCGGGCCGTGCCACAGCGCATCGCGCGGATCCTGCTCTCTGACAAAAAGCAGTTCGTCGACCGGGTCGCCGTCCGCCTGGGCGGCGATGCCGTTTTTGATCAGGACCAGCACCATACCGGGTGCGTCGGCCCCGGTCAGGTAGAGCATGTCGCTGCTCTGGCGGTACTCAAAATCGACGTCGTTCTGTCGGTTGCGCACGTCCGCGCTGAAAAAGAATGCGGCCGAGCTGTCGCTCATCTGTTCCAGCAGCAGGGCGCGTCGGGCGGCGTAGACGCTCACGGGCACGCCGCAGGATTCGCGCTCGACGGTATACCTGACGTCGGGCGGCTGGGCGACGAGCTGCGGCGCCGCGGCCGCCGGGCAGAGGCACATCAGCATCAGGCGGGCGAACAGTGAGCGGAATACTGTGCCGCGGCTGCGGCGCGCGAGGACTTGTTGGTTCTGCGTCTTCAAACGTGTCATGCTTTTTCCACCTGCTCAAATTTCTGTAATTTTCGCCGTCAACTTGCTCTGTCGCGTGCCTGCGGGCACGAGCTTCCAGATGCGGAAACTGTTCCGCCGGGGGCATTTGCAAACGAACACGGCGGCCATGAGCTCCAAAAGAATAGTCATAATCACCAGCGGCGGCGATGCGCCCGGCATGAACGCGTTTATCCGCGCCGCCTGCCGCGCCGCGCTGCACGAAGGCTGGGACGTGTACGGCGGCCGCCGCGGCTACGAAGGACTGATCAACGACGATTTTGTGCCGCTGGACCGCGCCGCAACGGCCAACCGGATAGCGCGCGGCGGCACCTTCCTGGGCACGGCGCGCTCCATGGAGTTTTTCAAGCCTGAAGGCCGCGCCAAAGCCGCTGCAAATTTACACAAACGCGGCATCGACGCCCTTATAGCCTGCGGCGGCGACGGCACCTTCCGCGGCGCGGAACTGCTGCAGGCCGAACACGGCATCCAGGTGGTCGGCGCGCCGGGCACGATCGACAACGACCTCGTCGGCTGCGACTACACCATCGGCTACGATACCGCGGTCAACACGGCGGCGGAAGCCATCGACCGCATTCGCGACACGGCGGAATCGCACGGCCGCACCTTCTTCGTCGAAGTGATGGGCCGCCACGCCGGCAGCATCGCGATGGACGTCGGCGTCGCCTGCGGCGCGGAATTTATCGCCGTGCCGGAGACGGTCACCAACCTGGCGGAAGTGTGCGCCCACATGCACCGCAAAGGACCGCAAAAACGGTTCATCGGCGTTATCGGCGAAGGCGACGAGGAAGGCGACGCCACGATGATTGCCGCCAAAATGAAGGAAACGTACGGCATCGAGGTCAAGGTAACGATCCTGGGCCACATCCAGCGCGGCGGCTCGCCGACGGTACGCGACCGCATTCTTGCCTCCCGGCTCGGAGTGGCGGCCGTGGAAGCGGTCCGCAACGGGGCAAGCAATATAATGGTGGGAGAAGTCGGCAGCAGCATCGTACACACGCCGCTGGCGGAAACTTTCGGAACGCACAAACCCATCCGTCCCGGTATATTGCAGCTTGCAGAAATATTGACCTGACAACGAAAAGAGAGTACACGACACAAGTATGACCAGCACCGGCACCTGTTTTGGCCTGTTTACCAACACGAGCAAACCCGCGGCAATCCGTTCGGCGGAATACGCGGTGCAACTGCTCCAGGCCGCCCATGCCAAATGCTGCGTCGAGCCGTCGGTAGCCGTCCATTTTTCGCAAAAAACACGCGAGTACGTGCGCGAGGTCGAGCTGGACCAGTTCGGCAAGTTCGCGGACGTGATTATCAGTTTTGGCGGCGACGGCACGATGCTGGCGGCCGCGCGCAGCTTCCTGGACGCAGAAATCCCGATCATGGGCATCAACCTGGGGCACCTGGGTTTCCTGGCCGAGTTTGCCGTCGACGAACTGGAAAGCGCCATTACTTCCGTGCTGAAGGGCGACTACCTGCTGGAGGATCGCTTTGCGCTGCACGCGTCCTTCGGCGACCGCGAGGCCTACGCGCTGAACGATTTTGTCGTGCACCAGTCCGAAATCGGGCGCATGATCAGTCTGCGCGCCAGCGTCGACGACGAAACCGTGGCGGAGTACCGCGCCGACGCGCTGATTGTTTCTACGCCGACGGGCTCCAGCGCCTACAACCTTTCCGCCGGCGGCCCGCTGATCGCGCCGTCGTGCAGCGTCGTCTGCCTGACGCCGGTTTCGCCGCACGCTCTGACGTTCAGACCGCTCGTGGTGCCGGACACGGCAGAAATCCGCCTGGAGGAATCATCGGGCCGCGCGCTCTGCGACCTGATAGCCGACGGCGTCAACATCGGCAAGATCGACAGCGGCGGCGTGGTGACGATCCGCCGGTCTGATCAGAAGATCAAACTGCTGAAGCGCGCGCAGCGCTCCTACTTCGACATTCTGCGCACCAAACTCCTGTGGGCGGCCGATGCAACCGGCAGCGACGCAGGCCACAAAGACTCCTGAACGCCGGGCGCAGCCTGCCCGACTCACATTGGAAAACGACATGGCTCTGGAAAACTATAAAACCAAGATCCTGTGCACCGTCGGCCCGGCCATCAAGTCGGCCGACAAGCTGGAAGAGGTCATCCGCGCGGGCGGCAATGCGTTCAGGCTCAACTTTTCGCACGGCTCCCATGCGATGCACAAGGAAACAATCGAGCGCATCCGGGCCGTCGAGAAAAAACTCGGCATCGCCATTCCGATCGTCGCGGACGTGCAGGGCCCCAAGATCCGCGTCGGCGATCTGAAAAACGACGTCGTCAGCCTGATCAACGGCCGCGAAGTGCTGCTGGCGCACGACGCACACTGGAAACGCATGGGCTGCCCCGAGGAGATAATCCCGGTGCAGTACGGTTCGCTGGCCAGGGACGTGCGCAAGGGCGACGAACTGCTGTTCGACGACGGCCTGCTGAAAGTCAAGGTGCTGGAGACGCAGGACAACATCGTGCGCGCGCTGGTGAGCGTCGGCGGCCTGCTCAAATCGCGCAAGGGCATCAACCTGCCGAACGTGAGCATCAGCCAGCCCTCGCTGACGGAAAAAGACAAGGCGGACATCGAGTTCGCCGTGGAGCACGACTGCGACTACATCGCCGTGTCCTTTGTGCGCAACGCCAACGACGTCATCGCCGCCAAGACGCTGATCCGGCGACTCAAAGGCAACCAGAGCGTCATCGCCAAGATCGAAAAACCCGAAGCGCTGGTGAACATCAAGGCGATCATTGAGGCGTCCGACGCCATCATGATTGCGCGCGGCGACCTGGGCGTGGAGATTCCCGCCTCCAAGGTTCCGACCGTGCAGAAAGAAATCATCAAGCTCTGCAACGAATGTGCGATGCCCGTCATCACAGCCACGCAGATGCTCGAATCGATGGTGCAGAATCACCGGCCGACACGCGCCGAAGCCAGCGACGTGGCCAACGCCGTGCTCGACGGCACCGACGCCGTCATGCTGAGCGCGGAGACATCCGTCGGCGCTTTCCCGATTGAGGCCGTGGCGTACATGCGGCGCATCTGCACCGAAGCCGAAAAACTCTTCGCCGCATCGGAAGACCGCCTGCCGCACACCATCCTGGCGGACAACCTGCACGAAGAAGATGCGCTGACGAGTTCCGTGGCGCGCGCCGTTGTGGCGATTTCCGAAGAGGTGGCGATCAAAGGTATTGCCGTCCTGACCTACACGAGCCGCACGGTGCGTTTTATTGCGCATAACAGACCGGATATCCCGATCATCGCCATTACGCTACAGACGCCGACCGCCCGCAAGGTCAATCTGCTGCGCGGCGTACACGCCGTCCTCATGCAGCAGTTTACTTCAACCGATGATGCGGTTGAAGCTATCAAAACAAAGCTGGTGCGCGACCGCCTGTTTCCGTCGGGTTCCCAGGTCGTCATTACCGTCGGCCGGCCGCTGCAGCAGCTGGCCCGGACCAACATGATTTCGATCGAAAAACTTCCCTGATCTACCCGAAAATGCCGCCCGATCCGGCCGATTAAAAGAATATTGCCGCCATGTAATCGGCCGTCGCCATTCTGTCAAAACCCCGTGCACCGACGCAATCCGGCATTTTATTGACGCATCTTTGACGTTATTTCGACAGAGGCGTCATGCCAGTTTTTACGATTAACAATGTGGAAGCTTTGTGGAAACAAATGCCTTTTGGACAGCGAGCGCGCAGTATATATTGGGCTCCCGTTATAGACTTACTACGAGTCGAATCACGGATTGAGAGAGCGAAGACGCTGCGACAACACACATTGTTCGGAGCGAACGGACAGTCGACAGGCAACACGGGACGGTAATCCGGGTCGAACAGGCAGGATCTCCCACGCGATCAAGAGTTAATACAACACGTCTAAAATCGGTCAGCGGCGACGGCTAATAAGGGGTCGGCGATGGAATTCCCTCCCCCTAATCCAAACTGTCGCTTTTTTTGTCGACCGACGCGACGGCGGCAGTCAGGACGACGTGGAGACGCCTCCGCGACACTCAGGCACGATGAGCTGGAAGCAGAGCGAAAACAATCAGGCATATCATACGATTTATAGTACATCCATAGATTTCGGAGTTTCAGATGCAGATTACTCGCCGGTTTACAAAGGACGGAGCCAGTCCTTTTGATCAGTTTGAATACACAACGCGCTCGTCCGTGCTGCGCAATACGGACGGATCGCCTGTGTTTGAGATGAATGACATCGAGGTGCCCAGGCAGTGGTCCCAGATGGCGACGGACATTCTGGCGCAAAAGTACTTCCGCAAAGCGGGCGTTCCCCTGAAAGACAAAAACGGCAAAGCGCTGCTCAACGAGGACGGCACTCCGAAAACCGGCTCGGAATCCTCGCTGCGTCAGGTCGTTGAACGTCTGGCGGGGTGCTGGCGTCACTGGGGTGAAGAACACGGCTATTTCAACAGCGCCGACGACGCGCAGGTGTTCCACGATGAAATCGCCTATATGCTGATGAACCAGATGGCGGCGCCGAACTCGCCGCAGTGGTTCAACACCGGCCTCAACTACGCCTATGGCATCAGCGGCAAAGCGCAGGGCCACTATTATGTGGACGCCAAAACCGGCAAACTGCAACGCTCGACCGACGCCTACACACATCCGCAGCCGCACGCCTGTTTTATCCAGTCCGTCAACGACGACCTGGTCAACGAAGGCGGCATTTTTGACCTGGCGACGCGCGAGGCGCGCATCTTCAAATACGGCAGCGGCACCGGCTCCAACTTCTCCCAGCTGCGCGGCGAAGGCGAACCGCTCTCGGGCGGCGGTATTTCCTCCGGTCTGATGAGTTTCCTGAAAATCTACGACCGCGCCGCCGGCGCCGTCAAGTCGGGCGGCACCACGCGTCGCGCCGCCAAAATGGTGATTGTCGACATCGATCACCCCGACATCGAAAAATTCATCGAGTGGAAAGCGCGCGAAGAAGAAAAAGTCGCCTCGCTCGTTGCCGGCTCACGCATCAACCGCAAGCTGCTGCAGGCCATCGTCGACGAAGCCATTGAGAATGGCCACGACATGCACCAGAACCTCAAACTGGCCGGCCTCGCCAAAAAAGCGATCGACAACGGCGTGCCCACGTCCTACGTGCTGCGCTCCCTCTCTCTCGTCGAACAGGGTTTCACCGATCTGGATCTGCGCGAATTCGACACGCACTACGAGTCGGACGCCTACGTGACCGTCAGCGGTCAGAACTCCAACAACTCCGTTCGCGTGACCAACGACTTCATGAAAGCGGTGCTCAACGACGAGCCCTGGAAACTGCGCTGGCGCACAAACCGCGAAAAAACCACGGTGGTGAACGCCCGCGACCTGTGGCGCAAAATCACGCTCTGCGCCTGGAAAAGCGCCGACCCGGGCCTGCAGTTCGACACGACCATCAACGAGTGGCACACCTGCCCCAACGACGGCCGCATCAACGGCAGCAACCCCTGCTCCGAGTACATGTTCCTGGACGACACGGCCTGCAACCTGGCCAGCCTCAACCTGATCAAGTTCCTCAACCGCGAAACAGGCGAATTTAAAGTCGAAGACTTCCGTCACGCCGTGCGCCTCTGGACCATGGTGCTGGAAATCTCGGTACTGATGGCGCAATTCCCGTCCAAAAAGATCGCGCAGCTGAGCTATCAGTTCCGCACGCTGGGCCTCGGCTTTGCCAACCTGGGCACGATCCTGATGACCAGGGGCATTCCCTACGATTCGGACGAAGGCCTGGCCATCGCCGGCGCCATCAGCGCCATCATGACGGGCGAATCCTATGCCACGTCCGCCGAAATGGCGAGTGAACTGGGCGCTTTCCCCAGATACGACAACAACCGCGACGAAATGCTGCGCGTGATGCGCAACCACCGCCGCGCCGCGTACAACGGCCTGACGCACGAGTACGAGCACCTGACAATTACGCCGAAAGGCATCAGCCCGGCTTACTGTCCGGAAAATCTGGTGGTCGCCGCGCGCGACGCATGGGATCGAGCCCTCGACCTCGGTGAAAAACATGGATATCGCAATGCGCAGGTCAGCGTAATCGCCCCGACGGGAACGATCGGCCTCGTTATGGACTGCGACACGACCGGAATCGAGCCGGACTTCGCCATCGTCAAGTTCAAAAAACTGGCGGGCGGCGGCTACTTCAAAATCGTCAATCAGTCCGTGCATCAGGCGCTGCTCAACCTGGACTACAACGACCAGCAGATTGAGGATATCGAGAAATTCTGCAAAGGCCGCGGCACGCTGGTGGGCTGCCCGCACATCAATCAGGTCTCGCTGAAAGACAAAGGTTTTACGCCCGAAAAAATCGACCTCATCGAGCAGCAGCTCGACAATGTCTTCGACGTGCGTTTTGCCTTTAACAAGTGGTCGCTGGGCGAAAGCTTCTGCCGCGACCTGGGTTTCAGCGACGAAGAACTGAACGACCCGGCCTTTGACATGCTCACGGGCCTGGGTTACTCCACGGCCGACATCGACGAAGCCAACGACTACATCTGCGGCACGATGACGCTGGAAGGCGCGCCGCACCTGAAGGACGAGCACCTGCCGATCTTCGACTGCGCCAACAAATGCGGCCGCAACGGCAAGCGCTTCATCAAACCGCTGGCACACGTCAGCATGATGGCCGCCGTACAGCCCTTTATCTCCGGCGCCATCTCCAAAACGGTCAACATGCCGAATGAGTCGACCGTGGCGGAAGTGGCCGACATTTACCAGCAGGCCTGGGAAATGATGACCAAGGCAATCGCACTCTACCGCGACGGCTCCAAACTGTCGCAGCCGCTCAACTCTTCCATGACCGGCGAGCTGGACGAGCTCTTCCTGCTCGGCGCGGAAGAAGAAGCGTACGAAGACGTGCATCCGCAGGAAGTCCAGAAGAAAATCATCGAGCGCGTTTACCATCGCACGGAACGCCGTCGCCTGCCGAAAAAACGCCGCGGTTATGCGCGCGAGGCCGTCATCGGCGGACACAAAGTCTACTTCCGTACCGGTGAATACGAAGACGGCTCCGTCGGCGAGATTTTCATCGACATGTACAAAGAAGGCGCGTCCTTCAAAGGTCTGATGAACTGTTTTGCGGTGTTGGCCTCCAAGGCGCTGCAGTACGGCATGCCGCTGGAAGAGCTGGTCGACTCGTTCACCTTCACGCGCTTTGAGCCCGCCGGTCTCGTCGAGGGCCACGAAGCCATCAAAAACTGCACTTCGGTGCTCGACTACATCTTCCGCTCCGTCGGTTACGACTACCTCAAACGCACCGACTTCGTGCACGTCAACGCCGTGGACGAACTGCCTGCCAAAGGCGAGGGCGACGAAGACAATGACAGCGGCGGCGGCAAGCGCGGCAGCAACCCGGGATCGACGCCCCAGGCGCGCAAGGACGACGACGACATCCAGCCGATCGGCTCGCTGATGGGCACGCTCGGACTCGGCAACGGCGTAAAATCCAACGGCAACGGCGCGGAGACGGCGCGACTGACGGAAGAAGTCAAAATCATGGAAGCGCGCAGCAAGGGCTACACCGGCGAGCAATGCCTGAACTGCAACTCGATGCGCGTCAAACGCAACGGCTCCTGCACTGTCTGCGAGGACTGCGGCAGCACGAGCGGATGTTCGTAATCGCGCCTCAGCGACACAACGACAATTCAGCAAAAAGGCCGTCCATCTGGGCGGCCTTTTTTTGTTTGAGGCTCCGTGAAATTTTTTTCAATAAAATTCACATTTGCCTGAGACTTTCATCAATTGCCTGTGTCAATGTTCCCGAAGCGATAACTCCGTAGTATAGTGGTTTGTACAGAACAGCGCAGGGGGGCTCTTGAAACACCACGTTTCAACCCTGCGTTGTTTTTTTGTTTTAAACATTTCCGTCGCTGTGCCAACGCACACAGCACATTCCAGCGACTTTCTGTAACTCGCATTTCTTCGGGGTGTTGTACCTGGGTCTACGAAACCAACAGCAGACGTCTTCTTTGGAATTGGGGGCGAACGGGCGCACGGAGTAATATCCGTTCCATTCGCGTTAAAAGAGTGGTTTGTACAGAACAGCACAGGGCGAGCGCTATTGCAGTGATCGCCTTGTGTTGTATTATTTTTTGGCGCACTTACCCGGCGCAGGGCTTCCGGCACAGGTGTGTTCCACGGCACGCCAAACACTTTGAACTTAAACCTTCACCTGAGGGCATGAGCACTTCGCCGCTTGTCGTTTCACTCCGCGGCTTGTTTATTCCTCTTGTTTGTCACCGGGATTGAATCCTGAAACGGGTTTACAGCTTAACACTGCTCAGACGAGAGCACTAGACACAGCCCGCAGGTCAACACAGCTGCACACGATGAATAAACTCAAACGCCTTTGACACTAAACACAACTGTTGTTTAAGACCGGTTCAGCGACGCGCTGAATCGCAGCGCAGAATTTACACTCGCAGACCAAAAATCACACAGAGCAATCACAACTGCACGCGCGACGACAATACGTACCGCGTCTGCCCCCGCTGTATTCAACCTCATGCCAGATGCAAACTCAACGACCTGAGGCGACACAACTGCACGCGCGACGACAATACGTACCGCGTCTGACCCTGCTGTGTTCAACCTCATGCCAGATGCAAACTCAATGACCTGAGGCGACACAACTGCACGCGCGACGACAATACGTACTGCGTCTGACCCCGCTGTGTTCAACCTCATGCCAGATGCAAACTCAACGACTTGAGGCGACACAACTGCACGCGCGACGACAATACGTACTGCGTCTGACCCCGCTGTATTCAACCTCATGCCAGATGCAAACTCAATGACTTGAGGCGACACAACTGCACGCGCGACGACAACAGCTTGAAGTTCACATGTTTAAACGTCAAGTCTTCAGATTGGGGCTCTAGTACTTGAGACTTAAACAAGACTTATACCTAAAAAAAATGGGCCCCGCCCCCCGCCACCGCCTGTCCAGTTTTTCCCATTTTCCTCCACCTCCAGGCACACCCTATCAGCCCCTGATTCGTGGATTTTTCTTCTTCAGCCCGCATCCCTTCTCACCGGATGCCAGGCGTGGCGCGGCCAAACCTTCCGGATGGTTCGACTCCCGCAACATCCGCATATTGCGCCCGCCCTGCAAGTGTAAAAACGTCAACGTACCGTTTTCACCGCCAGGCGGGCAGTTAAACGCAGGTGAACGCAGTGACAAGCATCCCCAGACGCAGCAATTAAGCGACCACGATGCAAATACCCGGTGCGATTCCACGCCGCTGCAGAATACAGCCGGGAGGATACTCAGAAAACTGAATCAAACTCTTGTAGTGATTGCGTTCCGACAGATCGCGACCGGAAATACTCCACATTCATGAACTCGCTGCACGCCGCTTCCGCGGCTCCGGACCAGGCTCATAAAACTTAACACAATCACAACTCACTCTCCCGCGGCCGTCACGCCTTGCAAATAAAAACCCGCCGAAGCAAACAGCTGCGGCGGGTTTCCAATACTTGAACATGTGTTCGACGACGCGGCTCAGGCGCGCGGACCGATCATGTCTTCAGGCCTGACGTACTCGTCGAATTGTTCTGCCGTCAGCAGCTCGAGTTTAATCGCGGCTTCTTTCAGGCTCAGGTTGTGCTCGTAGGCGTATTTGGCGATTTTAGCCGCGTTGTCGTAGCCGATGTGCGGATTCAGCGCCGTCACCAGCATCAGCGAGTTGTTGCGGTAGAAGTCGATGCGCTCGCGGTTCGCCTCAATCCCGTCTACGCAGAACTGCGTGAACATCGTGCACGTGTCCGAAAGCAGACGCACGCTCTGCAGGAAGTTGTAGATCATCACCGGTTTGAAGACGTTGAGCTCAAAGTTGCCGGATGCGCCGGCAACATTGATCGCCGCGTCGTTGCCCATCACCTGCGCCGCCACCATCGTCATCGCCTCCGACTGCGTCGGATTGACTTTGCCCGGCATAATCGACGAGCCCGGCTCGTTGGCCGGAATGGTGATCTCCGCAAAACCGTTGCGCGGGCCGCTCGCCATCCATCGAATGTCGTTGGCAATTTTCATCAGCGAAGCCGCCAGCGTTTTCAGTGCGCCGTGGCCGAACACAATCGCGTCGTGCGCGGCCAGCGCTTCAAATTTGTTGGGCGCCGAAACAAAGGGCAGATTCGTCAGCGCGGCAATCTGCGCGGCGGCGCGCTGTGCAAACTCCGGATGTGTGTTTAAACCCGTGCCGACGGCCGTGCCGCCCAGCGCCAACTCGTACAGCCCCGGCAGCACGCCGTTGATGCGGTTAACCGCATTTTCCAGCTGTTGCACATAACCGGAAAACTCCTGTCCCAGCGTCAACGGCGTCGCGTCCATCAGGTGCGTGCGGCCGCTCTTGATGATGCCCTTAAACTGATCCGCCTTGTAGCTCAGCGCGTCGCGCAGGTGCGACACCGCCGGAATCAGGCGGTGCACCAGGGACTCGGCCGCGGCAATGTGCATCGCCGTCGGGAACGTGTCATTCGAACTCTGCGCTTTGTTAACATCGTCGTTGGGATGCACCGGCGTTTTTGATCCAAGTTCGCCGCCCGCAATTTCAATCGCGCGGTTGGCAATCACTTCGTTAACATTCATGTTCGACTGCGTGCCGGAACCCGTCTGCCACACGCGCAGCGGAAAGTGCTCGTGCAGTCGTCCCTCAATCACGTCGTCGGCCGCCTTGACAATCAGGTCGCGTTTTTCACCGGAGAGCAGGCCGAGTTCGGCGTTGACCAGTGCAGCGCTTTTCTTGAGAATTCCGAATGCACGAATCAGTTCGCGCGGCATCGTTTCTTCGCCGATGGCAAAGTGAATCAGCGAGCGAGCCGTCTGCGCGCCGTAATACACCTGCGCAGGTACGGGAATCTCTCCCATGGAATCGCGTTCAATACGTTGTTGCATCGTGGCCGTCCGGGTAAATTGAGAGAATGCGGATTGACTGGCGGAAGTCGCCCAGGCCGGACCTGTTCCGCCCTGCACGACGCGCTGTATAACGAACATGTCGCCCCGAAATTATCTCGCCGCGCTACAGTCCGCGTCACCGTTTCGTAACACGCAGCCCGCTCCCTGCCGCCCGGCGCACATTTCCGCAGGCTGCAAGCCGGTTGCGCCCTAGTTTTGCACTCACACTGCCATCTCTACAGATCATTCTACCCTCTTACTCTACTCAGGAGTTTTCCATGCTTCGATCCGCATGTATTCTTGCACTTGTCTGTTTTGCCGTCGCTTTGGGCACACAGGAGATGCAGGCCCGCAAATTCAAACTGAACAAAAGCGACGCCACCGGATGGTGGGGCTGGGAATGCAAGGACGGCAGCGCTTCCGGCTGGGCCGCGACCAAATCCGCAGCCAAGGACGCCGCCAGGGATGCCTGCGGCGGTAGTTCACTCAATGCCAACTACACTGAACCCGGCTCCAGCGCATACGGTACGCAGTACGAACTGGGCGTCTACTCCGGCGTGCTCGTGCAGACACTTGAAAATGACGACGTTTTTTACGATGCCGCGGAGATACGCGAGAGTGCCGCGAACTACCTCTTCGACGGCTCGTCGACCGATGTTACCCTCACGGACGCAGAGATCGTGGCGGCACAACTGCAAGCCTGGGGCATTTACCTGGGCGGCACAACGCAGGCGCAACTCACCTCCGCTCACAACCTGACGGACGCGCAATTCCAGCGCATTGTCGATCAGGATTTCGACACCGGCTACGTCACCGTCGAAGGCGGCGCGCTCTATGTTTGGGAGTGGTGAAACATTCTCCCCGCCTGATTAAACAGCCTTTTAAATCCGCTTTTGTTCGTCGCGCAGAGTCAGGTTTAAAACACAGCAGGCCGTATCAGGGCTTTCCGTTCGGCCTGCCTGAGCCCGCCGCATGGATTTCCGCGACGCGGCCGGTTCGCCAATCACTGCGCTCCCGTGCACAAAACTTGTCAGTCGCCGCTCCCGGCGGCGCGAGATCATCTTTTCCGCTCACATCTACACTGCCGTTTAACAATCCATTCTTCTGTTTAATTTCATGGAGATTACCATGTTTCGAATCACGTGTTGTGTATTGTTAGTTGTTCTTGGCGTTGCCATAACTGGCCAGGACCTCTTCGCCAAAAAGTATCGTCTGCGCGAATCCGAAAAAACCGGCTGGTGGGGCTGGGAGTGCAAGGACGGCAGCGGCTACGGTTGGTCCCCGACCAAATCCGGCGCGCGCAACGAGGCCAAAGAAGCCTGCGGTACAGTCGACAATTCCAATTTCACCGACCCGCTTTCGGACACATACGGCCTGGATTATGACGCAGCCGACAACTATGTCGGCGTTCTGGTGCAAACACTGGATAATGACGACGTGTACTACGATCCGAGCGAGATGTCTGAAAGCGCGGCTTTTTACATCTACGAAGGTTATACCGAAGACCCCAATCTGACCGCGGAGGAAATAGTGGCTGCGCAGTTGAACGCCTGGGGCATTTACCTGGGCGGTGAAACGCGTCAGGAAATCATCGACATGCACAACCTGACGGAAGTGCAGTTCGACATGATCGTCGCGTTTGACTACGAAGAAGCCTACGTCACCGTGGAAAACGGTCAGGATTACCTTTGGGAATGGTATTGACGCCTTCCGCGGCTGCCTGAACAACCGCTTTATGTCCATCCTGTTCGCCGTCGGGCGACGGGTTTAAAACACAACAGGCCGTATCCGGGCTTCCGGTACGGCCTGTTTAAGTCTGTGTGGGTGCAAAAATTCACGCGGCTTTCAGCCTACAGATCGAGGTCCGCCTCCAGGCGCGCCACGATGTCGGCTTTCACTTCTATCCGTGTGAATTCCACCGGCGGCTCCGGCAGCGGTGCACTCGCTTCGCTGAAATACGTCTCCACGTAGTAGCGATTGTGCTCGAGCAACAGATGCGAAAGCGTCTGCGCCAGCGGCGCTTCGATCTCGTATACCTGCGGCGTCAGGATAAAGTCCGCCACCTTGACGTTCTCAAACCGGCCAACTTCAAAACGCGTATCGCGGTCCGGCGTATTCGGATTGTCGGCATCCGGGAACATGATGTAAAACATCACCGAGTCAAAAACGACCTCGTTAACATCGATGTCGTTGCTCACGTCGTTGTCCGTGTTGACCTTCGGGATGATTCGCTCCACCCACCAACCGATCTGGTAGGGCCGCGCCGACTGCAGTTTCTCGCGGTTTTCGCGGAACGACTGGTAGTCGTTCAGGTCGATCAACTCGAGATCGGTGTCAGGCACGTGAGTGTCTTTAAACGTCGCTTCGTAGTTGGCCGCCAGCTGAAAGGTGAACGTGCCCAGATCGTCCACCGTACCAAAACAGCCGGAGAGCAGGATTGAAAGCCCGGCTACGCCGCAGCAGATCAGAACTTTGTGCAAGGAAGTTTGCATGATGTCTCTGTATGTAAAATTGTGTTAATCTCTGTTTCTGTTTAACCAGTACGGCTGAACGCACATCAGAACCACAGTCCCAGCCCAAAACTCACGCCGGCTTGCGAAGCCAGAAATCCGGAGGCATGCAGCTCCAGAACACCGAAGCGATAAGCCGCGCCGCCTGTCAGCCGGAACGAGTTGTGCGACTCAATCGCGATGTTGATCGGCTCGCCCTTGCGGATCTCCTCATAGGGACTGTTGACGATGTCGTCGGAATTCTGGCTGTCGATTTCGCGAATCGCGACAAAGTCGCCGTCCATGCCTTCAACCTGCACGCCGGCAAAGACGGTCAGCTCCGAACGAATGCCGTCGTCCTCGCGGTCCATCGTCTCGGCGCCGTCCTGAAAAGCCCAGGTTTTACTGCCGTGCAGACCAACGGCAAAGGTCGTGAATTCGTACATGCCGGTCAGCTCCATCGCGGCGTAATTTGCGTTCAACGCCAGGCCGATGGTAGAGGCCGTTGTGTCGTTTTCCTTAAACAAATCAAAGAAGTGATCAAAGCGCTGATCCAGCCCGAGCGAGTAATACGACAGCGAGCGGTTGACATCTTCAACGTCAAATGAAGCGCCTACAAAACGGAAGCGCAGCTGCGTGCCCGTGGGAATGCCCAGCGCCAGCTGCACCACCGGAATTCCCGGCATGCCGCTGATATTGTTCCCTTCCATGAATGTGACCGTACGCGCATAGTTGAAATCATCGGAAGGCTGCGGCGCACTGAAGGCCGGCGTCGAGATTCCCCCGTAGATCGTGGGTTGTGATACGGTATTCGGCAAATTGCGCCGCTCGCGCTCTGAGCGCAGCTCGACGTTTTCGGACAGCGTCGTGTCCTGAAAGTCGGCCGGCAAGACAGCGTCATATGTGAGCTGGTCATCGGGAATGGCAAAAGCCTGCACCGCAAAATTGATACCGATCGTCCAGTCGCTGTCACTGTGTAGGGCGGTTGTGTATAGATTCGAATTGACGCTCTCCTCAACTGTTGTGAAAAGCGGCTTGAGGTAACCCTCAAGATTATCCGACGTCATCAGCGTGAACTCTTTGCTGATTGTGAATGGTTCTTCCGCCTGCAACGAAGCGCCGCCGATTGTTGCTGCCGCAACAATACACGCGATAAGTCTTTTCATTTGATTACACCTGTAAAAAACGGGTCTATATTGCCAGATCATCATCCAGATATTGGATTCAGCTGTATGCCTACGCAGATTATACATCTTCCAAAATTAGGCGCAATAATTATTAATTCCAAAACTTCAGTGCAGGAAAATTGCGGAGGCATCCGGAAACCGGACTACGGCAGTGAGCCACACTCCATCCCGGCGGCACAAAACCGTCGACACAGTGACAAACAAAAAGGATTTGAAAGGGCTACGAAGTAAAGCCCGGTCAGAAGTGAACGAGTGCGGTCCGACTATTCGGACAGGCGGACGCGGTGTACGCCGGAAGCAGAAAAACAACAGTGGGCCCGGAGGGACTTGAACCCCCAGCCAACGGATTATGAGTCCGCTGCTCTAACCAATTGAGCTACGAGCCCGTACGCCGGCCGAATCCGACACAGCGTAAATCTTGTTTAATTAAACAGGCCGACAAAGATACCGCCCTGAACGGTCAGACCGGACGTATCAAAGCCGGGTGCGTCGCTGACGGGGCTGACAATGCGGTCTGTTTCCCAGTCGCCCGTCGTCATGTTAAGCATGTAACCGCCGTTGACGCGGATCATGGCAAAGTCGGTGACGATGTACTCGATGTCGAGGCTCAGGCCGATGCTGATGTGCGAGGCCTCAAGCAGGCGGTAGTTGTTTAAGTTGTCCGCGCTAAAATCGAATTCGCCGTCAAAGCTGCGATCGCCGCTGCTCTGTGAAGCGTTGATCTGCATGGAGCCGAAGTACAGTCCAAGGCCCGGCAGAACGGCAAAGTCGTTGGAGAGCTGCACCGCGTAATCCACGACGGGCCCCTGGAAATCCGTCGAGTACTGGAAGCGGCGGTCCACCGTCACCGGCTCGGAACCGGCGGGTGTAATCTGCACGCTGCCCTCGTGAATATCCGTGCCGCTCATTGAGGAATAACCGACGCGCAGGTTTTCAACAAAACCGAGCGCAAGCACAACTTCCCAGCCCGTCATGACCATGGGCGAGGAGATGTCGCCTTCATCCGGCAGAACCTGCGCCAACATGCCGGAAACGTCGTCAAAATTGCCGAAGTGCAGCGTGGTGGTAAAACCGCCCGCCACCGCGTAGTAGGGATCGGTGTTGTCGAAATCCTCCTCCACGTCTTCCCAGTCAAAACTGTCCAGCTCATCATCCTGTGCATGAACACCAGCCGTCGCAAAAACAAGTGCCAGCAGCATCAAACCAAAGCGTTTCATCGAGTTCATGAACCTATCCTGGTAGTTGAAACAGAACAGCAAAATTACGAAGCCCGGTGCATATATCCTATCTGACCGCGGCGCGCCGCAAAAGCGATCAACGCCGGCCGAAAGGCTTGAACCAGGTGTCGCCCATGCTGAGTGAGAATGACAGCCGGAAGAAACGTTCCTGAATCAAATTGTCGTCCATGGTGCCGCGCTGACCTATCGTGACGGCGGCGTCAAGCATGGCGCGCGAGCTGACGGGAATCTGCACGCCGGCCGAGGCGGCTATTTCATCGAGCCCGGTGCCGCGGATCTGGTAGTAGTCCTGCAGGTAGCTAAGACCAAAGTTCCAGGTCCAGCGATCGTGGTAGCGTTGGTAGGCATTGGTGGTGCGCAGCCACTGCACGCCCGCGCTGACTTTGTTCGAGCGGCGGAATTCAGCCTGGCCGTCTCCCGTGCGGACGGAAAAAGAGCTGAAGTCCTTGCTGAGCACGTCGGCGGCCCACACAAATTCACCGACCGTATAACTGGCGCCGAAGCCGAGAATCGACGGCATCGGGCTGACGGCCGAAGCCGCAATGGTGGAATCGCCGTAGAGCGTCACGAGATTGGAGCGATACTCGTTTTCAACTTCCACATCCAGATCGGTGTTGAAGGTCGCCGTGGCGCCGAGCCGCAGGCGCGGCGTGACGTTGTAGGTAAGTCCCAGGCGCAAACCGGCGCCGGAAAAACCAAAGCTGCGGCGGGTTTCCGCCGCGGAAAACAGACTGCTGCCGTATTCGGTCAGGGTGGAGGTGTTGATACTGCCGATGTAAAACACGCCGTTGATGCCGACCGCCAGGTCTTCCATGGGCCGGATTGCTCCACCCAGGAAAAACTCCGACAGGCCGCCGCTGCCGCGGTATTCGGTCGAAGAACTGACCGTCTCGCCGTCGTCGTAGACGTCGTTTTCCGTGGTCTGGAAGCGGTAGTTGACGGTGCTGAAGGGCCGGATGCCGAAGAGCAGGCCGGCGCCCAGCGCCGTGTCAATTGACATGCCGGCGGTGAGGCCCTGAATCTTGCCGTTGTTCTGCGAAACCGTGCGCAGATCGGTGTTGGCCTGAATCTGGCGGAACGAGTAGGCCGCCTGGATGCGCGTCGTCTCAAGGTCCGACACCGCAGCGGGGTTGACCGAGTTAAGCGCGTAGGGCGATGCGACGGCGATCGAGGTGCCGCCGAGTCCTTCGTACACGGCGCTGACGTGATCGTAGAGATCGCCGACGCCGAAGACCGAGTAGTTGGATCCGCCTTGCGCCATCAATTGAACGCCGGAGGGCGCAACAGCCAGCAGCGCCGCGGCCAGGACCAGAGCTGAGAGTTTTTTGGTCGGAATTCTGTGCATCATTCAGGTATACCGTTGTGTGCGCAGGCGCGGACGCCGCTCATCGCGGGCGCGTGCGGTAGAAAACTTTCAGTTGCGGGCGCACGGATGCGTCGTCCGCATCGGGACCGTAGAATACGAGTCTGTCCATTTCCGACTGTTCTTCCGACGACAATGTGTGCAACAGGAAGGCCTCGTCGCCGCCGTTGCGCAGCCAGTTTTCGATGATCGTCTGCAGGCCCGTCAGCAGATAGCGGCCGCTGTCGTCGGCCTGAATGTCGACCGAACGCGACAGCGTTGTGTTCTGCACGAGCGAGCCGTCTTCCGAGGCGCGCACCGTAACGGCATTGCTGCGTCCGTTGCCGCCGCGTCCTTCGAGCGTCAGGTCTTTGTCGATGGTCAGATCCAGCTCGGCATACGCCACGCGCGACAGGTCGGGAATCATGTCAAAGTCGAGCTGGATGGCGTAACGCCAGGCGCTGCCGCCCTGCAACACAAAACGCTTTTCGGGCGCGGGCGGCGTGGCGACATAAGAGCCGTCGTTACCGGCCTCGATCAGCAGTGTGTCGACGCCGGAGCTGTCGACGTGCTGATAGACCAGTTCCAGTTGGCTGAAGGGAATATCTTCCAGCGTCGAGATTTCCGGCGTGGCGAAACTGCGGATGATGTTGACGCCTTCGGCAGGCAGGAGCGCCAGACCGTAGTTGTCATCGGCGGGCGGTTCTTCGCCGCGCCCTTCAAACTCTTTGCGCAGCTCTACATACTCGCTGCGACGACGCATCCAGTCGCGGAAGAGGTCCTGACTGATGTCGTTCACTTCGAAGGCAAAGATCGAATCCGCAAAGGCGATCGGGCCGCTGAAGTGCGCGGCTTCCGCTTCGGCAAAGAGCGGCAGGCCGGCGTCGCGGCGGTTTTCAATCTGGGTGCGCGTCGTAAACGCGCCAAACGTTTCTTCGTCGCGCCACTCCAGGTCGTGAACGCCGAAGTCGACCAGATCGGAGCTCGTGTCGCCGATGGCATACGTGGACACCTGCAGGCGCAGTTTAAGCGACTGAATGGTGTAGCGCGCCGGATCGAAGAGATCGAGGTCGTCAACATCGTCTATCGTCGCAAAGCGCAGAATGCTCAGCGCCTCGCTGCCGTCGGCCAGTCGACCGACGTAGAGCGGCCCGGCGTTGAACAGCGGACGGCCCGACGCAAAGGTGTCGATGCGCCCGTTGTCAAAGCTCAGCATGAGCGGGACTTCGGAGGAGAGCAGACGGTAGGTGTCGGCTGTGTCGACCACAAAATCGCTGCCCAGATCGGTCGGCAGATCGTTGCAGGCGGACATGCCGAGGAGCGCGAGGCAGGTCGTGAGCCAGAGGGCGACGGCCCTGCGAATGTTCGTCATAGGTTCGGAGTTGACATGAAAAATTACCGGAGCCGAATATACGGATAGCCGAAAGCGATATTTGGTCACAACGCCGCATCTTTTTTCAGGCGGCGGCATTGTGCCGATTGCATCCCGGCCGGGCGGGTCCGATAGCTGCGGGCGGAACTCAGGCTTCGAACAATCCGCGGTAAATATCCTCGTACTCGCCGGCGGCTTTGTTCCAGGAGTGATCCTCACTCATACCCTGCGCGACGATGGTATTCCAGCGCGATTTGTCGCCGTAGGCTTCCAGTGCGCGCGCCACCGCGGCGAGCATCGCCTCGGCGGTGTAGTCGTCAAACACAAAGCCGTTGCCGGGGCCGGCTTCGCCGTCCTCCTCACGCACGGTGTCTTTCAGACCGCCGGTCGCGCGCACGACAGGCACGGTGCCGTAGGCAAAGGAATACATCTGGTTCAGGCCGCAGGGCTCAAAGAGCGAAGGCATCAGGAACATGTCCGCGCCGGCTTCAATCAGGTGCGCCAGATTGTCGTCAAAGCCGATCTTGACGCCGACTTTGTCCGGGTGATCTTTCTGCAGGGACTCCAGAAACTCCTGGATATCCTGGTCGCCTTCACCCAGCACCAGCAGTTGCAGATCGTGTTCCAACAGCTTGCCCGCCGCATCCTGTATCAGACTGAGACCTTTGTGCGGAACAAGTCGCGAAATCATTGCGATCACCGGACGGTCCGCCTTGAAATTCAGGCCGAAGCTCTCGAGAACTTTTTCCTTGTTGGCTTCTTTTTTATCGATGCTGTCCGCGGTGTATTTGCGGGCGATACTTTTGTCCTTTTCGGGATTCCAGACGGTCGTGTCGATACCGTTCAGCACGGGCGAGAACACGTCTTTGCGGGCCGCCAGAACTTCGTTCAGTCCGTCGGTCAGTTCGCCGTTCTCGAGGATTTCACGCGCGTAGGACGGGCTGACAGTCGTGATATGGTCGGCGTAGCTGAGTCCCGCTTTGAGGAAATTGAAGCGGCCGTTGTGGCTGACGCGCTCGCGCACGCCCTCGTCAAAGCCCGCTTTGGGGAAGGTCGCGTCCAGATCGAAGTCGCCCTGGTTGGCGATGTTGTGGATCGTGAACACAATTTTTGTGTCGGCGAACTGCTCGGGGAACATCTCCCGCATGTAGACCGGAATCAGGCCCGTGTGCCAGTCGTTGCAGTGCACCACGTCCGGGAACCAGCCCAGCAGCATGCAGGTCTCAATCACCGTGCGGCTGAAAAAGATGAAGCGCTCGTCGTTGTCCTCGTAGTCCTGGCCCGTTTCCGGATCCGAATACACGCCCCACTTGGAGTCGAAGTAGCGGTGGTTCGTCGTCATGTAGGCCTGCACCTTGGTGCGCGGATTGACGATGGACGAGGATTTGACGGTCGCCGGTTCCGTCAGTTCACCCACCGGAATAGGCAGGTCTTTCAGTCGGTTGATCTCGTGAATGCGGTTGCGCCGTTCGCTGATCGGCCCGTACTTGGGCAACATCACGCGGATGTCGTGGCCAAGGTCGCGCAGTGCCAGCGGCAGTCCGTAGGCGACGTCCGCCAAACCGCCGGTTTTGGCAAAGGGAAAAATTTCACTCGCGCAGAATAAAATGCTTAGCGGTTTCGCCATATTGTTGTTATGTTCGGGTTGAAGTTGGACAACTTGCCGTGATGGTTGCGCTTCCACCGCCTGCCGTCGGGCAGCGCAAAACGATCTACAATACCGCCGTGGAACGTTTTAAACACAAAAAGAGCACGCCGCAGCAGGGCCGCAAGCTCCGTGTCCGATGTATCCGACAAGCCACAAACCACATCGGAACTTGTTGTTTCCCCGACGGAAACATCGGAATGCCTATAGACCCCGGCCACAATGAATCAGGCGAATAAAGCCGATTGTACTCCGGCGGAATTCACAAAAATAGGCAAAGAGACGAGCTTTTCCAATCGCAGGTGAGATTTACATTACAAATTCGAAACGCCGGCCCTGTATTGATGCGGGGCGGCTCCGCAAATCGGCAAACTGGCGCGGCAAATGGCGGCGCTGCATTGCACCGCAAAGCTGGAAATGTGATCACAAAAGAAAGAATCAGGCGGTCGTCTAGATCCGGAAAGTAAAGGTGATAAATCCGAACATGTCCTTTTGTTCGGAAATCGGCCCAAATCGCCACTGCTTCAAGGCATTGACGGCGCGCACCGACAGCGCCGGCTCGCCCTGTTTGACCGGCATCACATGCGTTACGCGTCCGTCGGGCGTAACGGTAAACCTCAGACGTACTTCCACGGAGCGGTTGACGCCGCGCGGATAATTCGGCAGTTCTTTCCGCAGCACGACGCGGTTGCCGCCGCCGCCCCACTCCACATCGCCGAAACCCTCGCCCTTGCCGGCTCCGCCGCCAAAGTCGCCGAGCCCGCGGCCCGCCTCGTCCGGATTGGTGATCGAAGCGCCAATATCTTGTTTGCCTTCGCGCGCTTCGTCTTTTTTGGGCGAGGACGTCTCCGCGCGTTTTTCCTGCACGATATTCGGAATGGCGTTGGGATGTTCGGAGCTGGTGTTCTCCGCGCGTTTGGCGTTCTCGGGCGCACGCTGGGCGTCTTCCAGCGGCGTCGGCGTCTCCTTGCCGGCGCGTTTGGCGCCTTCCTTTTCCAGATTGCCTTTTGATATTCCCGTGCCGTCGCCCAGCCCAAAGACAATCATGGTCGGTATGCGCTCCTGAAGTTCCAGATCGCGCGGCGTGACGGTAATGTTGGCGTACTGGAAAAACAGCCAGAGCAATGCGGCATTCACCAGCAACGCCAGGCCGAAGCTGCGCGCCGTGTTTGAATTCCACGGAATCTGCAGCTCAAATCCGCTTTCTTCCATTCGTGACTGCTGCATCTGTGAATAGCTCCACTGTCAATTGAGAATGCCTGCTGCCGGAAAAATTCATTGTGTGATCGCGTTCGGCCGTGCTCAGCGCACGCGCACCACCCAGGCCCGCGCATAACCCAGATTTCGTGCGCTACGTTCCGCATCCTCGCGCGTTTCAAAAATTCCAAATCGCACGCGGTACCAAATCCGGTCGCGTATGTATTGCGTCGTGATAAACGCACTCGAAATATTGTCGTTCTGCAGTTTGTGCAGCCACTCCTCCGCATCTTCCAGGGAAGGCGAAGAATAGATCTGCACCACGTATTCTCCGCGCGGACTCGGCGCTGTCTGCCTGGCCGGAACGCTCTTGTTTGCACTCGCTTCCGCTGTGGACGGCGACGCTGTCGCAGCCGGCATATTTGTCGACTCTGCCTCCGCATTCATTTCTTCGGGGACTCTTTCGACTTCGGCAAGACCGGCTGACGACTCCTCCTGATTATTTCTGTTTGCCCCGGCTTGTGGCTCCGCGGCGGAATGCGCGGAGTTGTCGTGTCCTGCGTCCGCTGCCGGCCGCGGCGACGCCTCGCTGTCCGGCGCGTTGCCGCGCAGTTCCGATTCACCGAGTTCCGTCCATTCCTCTGTAGCGTCGTCGGCATGGACGTTTGCCTCGGCGTGATCGTCCACCTGTTCCGCGTCCCGCGCCTCTGCATCACCGGCCACATGGTCGGCGGCGTGATCGTCCACCTGTTCCGCGTCGGCCAGGGCGGCCGTGGAATCGTCCGCGGCGTCCGACGCTGTAAAGGGATTGGGGCTGTCCAGCAGAAACCAGGCTGCGGCGGAGGCCATCACCAGTACGAGCAGTACCGCCGCAATGGGCATCAGTCCAAATTTTCTGCGGGAAGTCTTTGTGCGCGCGGTTTTTGTCGATTTCGAGCTCGTTTTGCTCGCCGCCGCCGACGACGCACTCGTAGATGACGCGGCCGGCGCTTGTTCGACTTCGTGCTGCGACGGATGACTGCGCGACTCGACGTCGCTCAGATCTATTTCCGGTGCATCGGCATGGTCCTCGCCGACGTCCTGACCGACTTCATCGGCTTCGACGATGGCGCTGGCGGGCGCGGCTTCCGGCGCGCGCTCGCGTTTTTTGGATTTGGACAGGTCTTCGCGAATAATGGCTTTGAGTTCTTCGCCCAGCGATATGGACTCGGCGTGGGCATTCTCACTCTCGGCCTGACCGAGGTTGACCGCCTCCACGGGTGCGGGCGGCGCAGGTGGAGCGGAGGGCGCGGGAGGTGCGGGAGGTGCTTCCGGCGCGGGTGGAACGGGCGGTGCCGCCGGCGCGTCGTCCGGTGCGGGCAGGTCCGCTTCGATATCTTCCGGCAGATCGACGGAACCCAGCGTCTCCTCCAGGTCGGCGTCGACCGCGGCGGGGGCCGCAGGCGCGGCCGGGAGATCAAAATCCGCGTCGTCGTCGTCCAGGCTGAACGGCGCATCGGCGATGCCGGACGGAGCCGCACCGCGGAAATCGTCATCGTCAATGTTTTCGTCGGCCATGCGCATCGCCTCGTCAACGCTCATGGGCGCTTCAAACTCAACGGCCTCCGGCGCATCGTCCGCCGCCTCTGTGCCGCCGCTCTCAGTGACTTCGGCGGACAGGTCATCCGCGGCGTCGATGTCGGGCTCGGGCATAGCGGCGGCCGGACGCGACGGATGTCGCTCCAGACGCTCCAGCTGGAAGGTTTCGTCGTCGGGGGCAAAACCGCCGCGGCGTTCTTCCTCACGCATGTCGGGATTATTCGTGTCGGCCATAAGCTCAGGTCGTCAATGCGCTGTTCAGAACAGCCAGCTCACGCCGGCGCGCGCAAAAATTTCGCGCTCTTTGTAGTCGCGCCAAATGTAAATATTCTGTCCAAGCAAATTGCTGAAACTGACGTCGATCGAAAAGTTCGGCTGCACTATGATACGCGAATGCAGGCCAAGGTCAAAAAATGCGTCCACTCTGCTGCTGTCCGCCAGATCGGCCTGGCGCTCGCCCACGAACAACGCTTTGACGCCTACCTGCACACTTTCACCGAACACATGCGCCAGCTCGGTCTGCAACATCAGCGGGGCCGCGTAGGGAATTCCGCCGTTTTCGCCGTCGAGCGATGTCGCCAGCATGTCGAGCTTGCCGCTGAGCGAGGTCTTTTCGCTCAAGTGCCAGAGTACTTCGGCCTTGCCGCTCAGCCGCGTTCCATCGCGGAACACGGTCGTAAATGTCGCGGTTGAAGTCGGCTCAAATGCCCCGGCGTCGTTGAGTACTTCCGCCCCGATGCCAAACAAAAGAGCAAGCCGTGGATGCGGATGGTAAATCATGTTCAGGTCCACCCCGGCGACGACGTATTCAAAGGCCACGTCGGCATCGGCGTCAACATAGGGGTTTTCACGCCAAAGTCCATGGAAATCGCGACGTTGCAGGCCGCTCTTCAGCTCACCGCGCAGCGAAAGCGATTCGCTCAGTTCCAGCTCTCCGCCCGCGCGCAGACGCGGCGCAAATGTCGACTCGCCGCGCGTGTCGCTGCCGACGTCGAATCCCAGTTCGCTCGTGAGCGTGAGCGCTGAATCGCGCAGATCGCCGGTCAGCGCCAGGGTCATCAGGCTCAGGCTATTGGAGTTCAGACTCTGGATATTGATGTCCGCCAGTCCGCCGAGCTGAAAACCATCGCCGCTGCGTCGCAGACGCAGGTAGCCGTCCAGCCCGAAGTGATCAGCGTCGCGCGCGCCGCCCAGCGAGAGCACATCCATGCCGAAGCCGAGATTAAAATCCATTCCGCCGGACGAGCCATGTGTGTCGACGTCAAAATCGACAAGCGTCACGCCGCGCGCTTCAGCAGAGTCAAGCGCATAGAGATTGTAGTCCTGGCGCTCGATGTTCAGGTTCGCGACAGTGCGGCTTCCGCCGAAGATCCAGAATTTTTGCGGCGCAACATAGTCGGAGCGCAGCCCGGCGTGAATGCGACTGTAGCCCGCGTCGTCCACGTGCCCATTGCTCAGTTGCAGGCCTCCGCGGGCATAGAGCGAATATCCGTCCAGCTGGGCGCTCAGCCCGGCCAGCACATCCGCCGTAAGGTACATGCCCAGCGAGCCCTGCAAAAACCCTTTCCAGGGCGACTGCTCGGTGGACAACATTGGCAGGGCGGCCGGCGGCATAAGCGGCGGCGCCAGTTTTTCGAGTGAGTTGAGCTGGTCGAGTTCGCGTTGCTGCAGGCGTGGAATCGAACGCGGCGCGGCTTTGCGGCCGCCGCGGATCGAGAGACTCTCGCGGCCTCTGATGATAATTTCCGGTAGCTGCAGCGGCTGCTGTTCGTTCTCTTTTTTGCTTCCGCTTTCCTGCGCGGACAGGTCCGCCACAGACAGCAGCGCACAGAGCGACAGCAGTAAAACCAGGCGGCGCGGAGTGCGCGGCGCGAAGGCAATTGTAAGAGCGTGTTTCATCGTCTGCGCTCCAGAGATTTTTGCAGCCGTTCGATGTTGGCGTTGGCGGTTTGTGCGTATTCGTTGTCGGCTCCCAGCGCCGCGACCAGCCGGAACGTTTCCAGCGCTCCGTCGATGTCTTCGAGTTTTTCCAGGCTCCAGGCCAGAATCAGCAGTGCTTCGGAGCGGTAGGGCTCAAATTCGGGAAAACGCTCGCGCACGACGATGGCCGCGTCCCTGGCCGCCTCGTAGTTTTCCTGCCAGTACCAGGCCTGCGCCACGCGGTACTGGGCTTCCGCGCCCAGCTCGTCGTCGCGCTCAGCCACCTGGCTGAACTGCACGCGCGCCGAGTCGTATTCCTTGCGCCGCATGTGGTACACGCCGACGCGAAAGCGGCTGCGGTCGCCGTAGTAACTGCCGCGGTATTCATCCGCCACGGACAGAAAAGCACTCAGCGCGGACGCGGTATCGGAACGCGAGAGGCGCAGCATGGCCTGCTCAAAACCGGCCTGCACGGCGGCATCGCTCTCCGGAAAACGCGAGCGCGTCAGGCCCAGCAGGGAGTCCGCCGCATCGGCTTCGTTGAGGCGCATGGTCGTCATAGCCAGATCAAAAGAAGCCTGCGGCGCGATGTCGTGCTCGGGATAACCGTTGACCACGCGGCGGAAGGCGTCGAGCGCCAGGCGGTACTGCTCCAGATCTTCCTCGGTCTCGCCGAGGCTCACATAACTTTTGCCCATGTAATAGAGCGCTTCGGGCACGCGCTCACTGTCGGGATGATCTTCGACGTAGCGTCGATAACTTTCGACCGGATTCGACTCGGTGCGCTGCCAGAATCCGCGGTCGGGGCTGAACAGCTCTTCCTCAACCAGCGGCGAGCCCGGATTGAGGGCAAAAAACTGCGCACGCACGTTTTTGGCTTCTTCCTCGCGACCCAACAGCGTCAGACAGTATTCCATATTGTTGAGTGCGGAGCCGATCAGCGAACTGCCGGGATAGGCGTCGACAATCTCACTGTACACTCCGAGCGCAAGTTCGTACTGGCCCAGGTTGTAGTAGGCGTCGGCCACGGCGTGATGCGCGCTCTGGAACTTGGGCGAATCGCTGTAGGTCTGCATCAGACGCCGCATTTCCGCGATCGACTCCTCAAAGCGGTTGCTTTCAAACAACATCCAGCCGACGGAATACAGCGCTTCCGGCGCGAGGCTGGAACGCGGAAACTCTTTGAGGAAGTTGCGCAGCTCGGCAATGGCCTGGTCGTAGCGGCGCAGGCGGTAGAGCGACTGTCCGAGTTGGTAGAGCGCGTACTCGCCCAGCGTCGTTTCCTTGTCGCGCCGCACCACCTGGCGGTAGGAGTCCGCCGCGGCGGAGTAATTGCGGTTGAGGTAGTGAGCATCGCCTTCGCGCACCAGAACGTCGACGGCAAAACGCGTGTCGGGAAACTCGCGCAGCAGCCGACCAAAGGTCTTGGAGGCGTTGTTAAACTGGCGCGTGCGGAATTGCGTCCAGCCGAGGCCGTAAAATGCTTCTTCGCGGCGGTCGCTGTTGGGCAGGTTGCGCACGATGTAGTTGTAGGCCTGTTCGGCTTCGTGCATGAGCGTCGCTTTGTAGAAACCCTCGGCCAGCCAGAAACGCGCCTCGGGAATGCGGTCGTCGCCGGGATGTTCGGCAATGAATTCCTGCAGCTGGGTCGTGGCTTCGCGGCTGGGTTCGTCGCCCGCGCCGTTGCTGGCGCCCACCAGCGCAATGCCGCGCTTGAAACGGGCGTCGGCCAGGTAGAGCGCGCGGTCCGGCATGCTGCGTTCGTCGCTGCGCTCAGCTATCTGGATTACCTCGGAATAGGCCGTGGCCGCGGTTGAATAATAAGCCGCATCCAGCGCCGCCGCGCCGAGCAGCAGGTAGGAACGGGCGCGCGTCACGGCGTCCGGCGCTTCTTTGACGGCGCGCTCGAGCGTGCGGCGCGCCTGGTCCATCAATCCATCTTCGTAGTGCATCTGCCCCAGCTCCAGCAGGGCCAGCCCCAGGTAGGGGTAATCGCTGCGCGAAGTCAGAGCGCCCAGTTCGCGCACGGCCGTCTCGCGGTCGCCCTTGCGTTTGAGCGCCAGGACGCGATAGAGGCGCGCCGAGGCGTCGATGGCCGGCTCGGTTTCTTCGCGGTTCAGCAGCAGATCGTAATATGCGAGCGCGCGGTCGTACTCGCCCATATTGAGCAGGGCCCAGCCCGCTCCCAGTTGCGAGCGCGTGCGCAGCTCGGTCGAGAGATCGGCGTTGAGCGCCGCTTCGAACGATTCGAGCGCTTGTTTTGAGCGGCCACTGAGGTTGTGCGCTTCGCCGCGCAGATAGAGCATCTGGGACTCGGCGTCCTCGACGTAACTCTGCGGCTCGAAGCTTGTGGCCGGGCTCGCGCCCTGGCCTTCGAGCGTGCGAATCACCGTTCCGGCGCTCTCGAGTTCTTCGAGCGCGGGCGTCGGTTTGCGCAGGGAGATGTAATTCTGTGCGGCGTGAATGTGCGCTCCGACGCGCGTGTTGCGCCGCGGATAGTCTTTTGTTATGCGATCGTAGAGCGTGAGAGCTTCTTCCAGGCGGCGGGTGCGTTCGGCAAACTGCGCCAGAAAGTAGAGTGCGTCGTCCGCGTATTCGTAGGTCGGATAGGAATCGGCGCAGCGCGCCAGCGGCGCTTCGGCCATTCGGTCGTCGCCCGAGAGCGCGTAGGAAATGCCGCTCCAGAACAGACCGGCAGATGCAAAGGGCGTATAACTTGTGTCGCGGCGGCGCATGGCGTCGACCTCGGCCTGGTCGGCCGCAGCCTGAAACGACTGCGCGGCGGAAATGTAGTCGCCCTGATCAAAGTAGAGCAGCGATTTGGCGCTGAGAGCGTGCGCGCGCCAGGGCGAGTTATTGCGCGTTGCGAGCAATTCGTCGAAGCGCTCGTGCGCGTCGCGAAACTCGCCGGCTTCGATGTGGTTCAGCGCCAGGTTGTAGAGCGCCTCGTCGCGCGCCGGGGAGACAGGACGCTCGCGCAGCAGGCGACGCAGCATTCGCGCCGCTTCCAGGCGCAGCCCGGCTTCGTCCAGCGCCGCGGCATGCTGCAGGTCTTCCACCGCGGACTGCGAATGCGGCAAGTTTGCAACCTGTCCGGCGGCGGGCGCTGCGGCGCACAACAGCCCCAACAGCATGGCCGGAATCAAGGCCGACGTCAGTTTCATTCTCTTCCACTCTGAATGCAACAATGCACCGTTCCTTCCCATACGGTCCATGGAGCCTAAATTAAGAAAAAATACAACACGCACCGGAAAGCGTTTTCGGCCATCACTTAAAGTATTACTTTAAGTGATTCGCGCCGTTTGGAACGGGCCGCCGGGAGACCCGCGGAAGGCAAAATCATCTGGACGAAAGCGGGCCGCAGGTGTTACAGTGCCGGCCGGTCGGGCTGTGCAATTTTATTTGCCACATATGCGTACTACGCACGTAGTCCCGCGCACGGTCCCGTACGGAGCGGGCCGAACACGCTCTATTGAATTGAGGATTATGGAAGATCATCGCAAATACCTGAAGCCGGAAGTCATCTCACGCTTGCAGCCCTTCAACCTGAAGGCGCGCCTCGTAGTCGAAGGTTTTATCACCGGTCTGCACAAGTCGCCCTACCACGGCTTCAGCGTTGAGTTTGCCGAACACCGCCAGTACATGCCGGGCGACGACCTGAAACACATCGACTGGAAAATCTACGGCCGCACAAACCGGCACTACGTCAAACAGTACGAGGAGGAAACGAACCTCAAATGCACGCTCATCGTCGATTCAAGCGCTTCGATGAAATACGCCTCGCCCGGCAACATCAGCAAGTTTGAATACGCGTCCTATCTGGCGGGCGCACTGGCGTATCTGATGACCAAACAGCAGGACGCCGTCGGCCTGGCCACCTACGACTCGGAAGTGCGGACCTATATGCCGCCGCGCTCGCGCGGCTCCTTTATTCAGGAAATTCTGCGCACGCTGGACAACACAACGCCGTCCAACGAAACCGGCACGGCACAGGCGCTGGACCGCCTGGCCGAACGCATCTCACGCCGCGGCCTGATCATTATTATCAGCGATTTTTTCGACGATACGGCTTCGATTCTGGCGGCGCTCAAACACTTCCGCCACAAAAAACACGAAGTGATCGCCTTCCAGGTGCTCGACCCGCGCGAACTGGATTTCAACTTCGGCAGCGACGCAATTTTCAAAGACCTGGAGACGGCCGAGGAGATGACGACGCAGCCCTTCCAGATCCAGCAGGCCTATATCGAGACCATGGCCGCATTTACGGAAGAACTGAAACGCGAATGCCGCACGCGCAGCATCGACTACATGCTGCTGAACACCTCCGAACCGTTTGACAAGGCGATGGTCCACTACCTGAGCCGCCGTCAGCGCATCGGCGGCTGACGCAAGAACCGACTGACGACATGGCGGAACGCCCATTCCGGCCCGACGCGCCGACACCCGGCGCGACAAACGACGACGAACAAAAATGGATTTAAAAGGCCACGTCTGCGTGAGCCGCAGGTCAGAAGTACACGCGCGCGAATCCAGCTGCAAGTTTCAGGGCTGCAATGGACGATGCCGTCCCGCGGGCCCGAGCGTCAATCCTTGTCGGTGGGGCGCAGAATCTCGCGCAAAAGGTCGTCGCGGTGATTTTCGCGCACGACGCGGTGCAGCGTTTCGAGGTGGTCGTTGAGGAAGGCGATGTTGTACATGAGTGAGATGATTTCCTGGCGTTCGGCGGAGTCGATACGGACGTCCTGCAGGATGTCGCGGCGTTTGAAGTTGAGGTATTCGCGGAAGCCGGACTGCGCCACGTCGAAGCGATAGTGTTCCACCTCGTGCAGGAATTCGTCAAAGTACCTCAGGCCGACCTGGATGGGATCGGTAAAGTCGTCCAGGTGTTCGTTCAGCGATTCCAGCAGAATCTGGGCGTACTTGAAGGGATGATGCGATTTCAGGTACAGTTCGCCGCCGAGACGGGCCAGCCCGGGAATGTGCTCCGAATGATGCGATAACATGAAATCAGTTCCTCTGTTGCAAAAGTGTGGTTTGACAATTCGCCGATTGACCGGAACGTGCTGCGGACGCGTCCGCGCTGCCCGGACCGCCCGGCTCCGAGGGCCGCTCCGGCGCACGCGTGCCGCTTTCCTCGCCGCGCGCATGCACGCGCACGAACCAGCCTTCGCGGTCGATAGCCTGCAACTCACGCATCACCAGCGTCCAGAGGTGTTCGTAGGGAATCACCTCCACGCCGTCGATGGCGCCGTCGTACAGCGGTTTGATGGCAGCAAGCCGGTCCAGATGTTTGCCGGCGCGGCGCTGGATATCCGCCGCGTCAAAGTTGCGGTACAGCACGGTCAGCAGAAGCCGCACAAAACAGTGACTGCGCGCGTGCGAGCGCTGACGCAGCCAGGTGCTGTTGTAGGTCTCGAGAATCGCTGCGCGATCCAGTAATGCATCGAATTCCCGATAACGCAGCAGGAACAAAAAGTGTGCAATCGTGATTGCGACGTTATAACCGCGTTTATCCCGTGAAAATACGGGTAAGTCATTCACAAAGCCATAAATGTTGAACTTTTTGGCAAAGAGACTTTCAGGCTCGGGGATGTCGATGCGCCCGGCTTCACAGGCAAAACGCAGATAGGCTTCAAAAATCCGCCATTTTTCGAGTCGCTGCGGGTAGGCCGCCAGCTGACGGCGGCGCGCGGTGGCGCAGCGGTAGACCTCGGCCGCGGCGCGGTATTCACCTGCGTGCATCTCCAGCAGGAAGTTCAGTTCCAGCAGCGCAAACCAGTTGTAGTCGCCCTCCGTCAGCTCGCGGAGGCTCTCGCGCACATGCCGCCGACCGCGCTCGTATTTGCGCAAAAAGAGGCAGCAGTAGAGGCGCGTGAGGTGCAGTTCCGCGCGGCGCGCATTGCTGCTGTGCCCGCCGGCCGCCAGCCAGGCGTCGAACTCGTCGCAGACGCGCAGCACGCCGGCGTAGTCCTGCACAATCTCGTGTTCCAGCAGGTGCAGGCGGTGGCAGTACATGCGCAGCGTGTACGAGCTGTGGCGGCGGCGCTGCATTTCCAGCCGGCGGCGGTACTCACGCGCTTCGCGCGCCAGCGAAAAATCCGGCGCCGCGGAACGCGAAAAACGCACAATAATGGACTCGGCCATTTCGCGCGCTTCCACCTCCGCGCCGTCTACCTCCAGGCAGCTGTTGATTTCGCGCGTCAGGGACTCAAAGCGCTCTTCGTCGCCGTCGAGCGCGGCGCGGCGGCGCAGGACGTTGCCGGCGCAGACCGCGATGCGCCACAGTTCGTGTTTGCGCGCTTCGCGGCGCAGGGAGGCGGCCAGCGCCTCGGCCGCAACATGTGCGCCGCAGCGCTGCAACAGGTTTACAACCAGGCGCCGGCGCTCGCAGCGATAGATGGCGCGGCCGCGGTCCGAGAGCGGAAAGCGGCGCACGTCGAGGAAGAGCAGCATGCGCTGGGCGTGGCGCATCACCTCGCTCTTGAGCGTGATGTAAGGCCGCGCGGTCGGCGCGTCGTCGTAGATCAGCGCAGCGGCGCGGGCATCCAGCTCGCGCGCGTCGTCGGGGGCCGGCCCGGGCTGCGTTTCGGCCGCATCGGCCGCGGCAAATCGAAAGAGCTGCGCGCATTTGGAGCCGGCCGCAAAGAACTGATCCTCGCCGCGGTCGGTCCGCCGGTATCGCGTTACCACTTCGGCTATATCGCGCAACAACTGCATCATACTCTTGTTTTCCCCGCTCCAGATTTCATGCGGCACGGCGGCCGGTTGCGGCGCGCCCGGCGACGCTCTGAACGGCGGGCCGGACGTCCGCGAGTGAACTTACCGCGCCCTGTAAATCGGCATAAATCGCCACGCGCGGCGGCTCGAAATTAGCAGCAAACAAACGTCCAACTTTATCCGGAGTCCACGCATGCAAGTGCTGCTTTCCATCCTTCTGTACCTGAGCGTCATCGTAAGCCCGGGCACGTATTACGACATCGAAATCGACGCAATCGCCCAGCAAAACGAGAGCGAAATCAGCGCCATTCAGGCCGACGCCGACCTCACCCAGCAAATCGTTGAAGACTACCAGGACGACGTCTCGATGATACTGATCATCGACTGGGAAACGGAAAAGTGATCGGGGCGGCCGGAGCTCGCCTCCGGCCGCAAGTCCGCCCGTTTGCCGGGCTGCCGGAGGCGCGCAGCGGCACGACGCGGCGTCGCCCGGCGGCAGAAGACTTCAAACGGAATGAGTTCACACTCGTCGCGGCCGGCGGCGTCCGCCAGGGCCGTCAGAGCGCGCCGGCGCAGCAGTGCAAGGTCGGGCGCGGCGTCGTGCTCCGCCAGGAGGCGCAGCAGCAGTTCGCTGCGCGGCGCGCAGGCGGCCGCGGGCCGCAGGTCAAGCAGATCGAGGCATCTGCGTCGCAGGCCGGCGTCTGCCGCCGCGGCGGTCAGCCCGACCACTACCAGCAGCGCTGCATCCATCTCCCAGACGGGCATGCCCCGCCTCAGACAGGGCAGCGCGGAAAACTCGGCTGCAGGGTCGGGCGGCTTGCCCGTCAGTCCCAGGGCGTTCAGATTGTGTTCCACCAGCGCCCAGCGCGCCGCCAGACTCAGCGGCGTCCCGCCGCCCGCGGCTTTGTGCGCGGCACGGGCGCGGCGCAGCAGCCGACCGGCCAGAGCGTAGTCGCCGCGGCGCAAAGCCAGAATTGTCGTTTGCTGCAGTGCGGCATGCCAGTTGATTTCACCGCGATCACACCGGCGCGCCAACTTCTCCCCCAGGTCAAACGCCCGCTCATCATCGGCACGCACCAGGCAGTGCAGGCGCAGCAGTTCCACGCGCAACAGATGAGAAGCGGCGACGGGCTGCGTTCCGCCCCGCAGAAAAGCGTGGTAATCCTCACAGAGGCGCAGGGTCTGCGGCAGGCGGTCCAGCGCCATGGCGGCCTGGATGCGCAGCTGAAACCAGGCGTTTGTCAGCGCGCGGCTGTTGTGAATGCGGCGCAGATCCTCCAGATTGGCAAAGTAGTGCGAAGCCGCCAGGCCGACGGCGCGACGGCGACGCCCCAGCACGTGGGCGTCCAGCATGTGGCGCTGCACCAACTCGGCGGCGTAGACCTCGGCGTCGCGCAGGTCGCGGAGGCGGCGCGTCTCTTCACTGTACTGCTCAAAGGCGCGGCGTTCGCCGCTGAGCGCGGCATTCTGGCGCAGGAGCAGGCTGGTTTCCAGCTGAATCCCGGTGGCTTCCAGCGCGGCGGCGCGGCGGTGCAGGCCGCGGACCAGCGGCATCGCGCTCTCGCGTTTGCCGAGCAGCACCAGCGTCTTGAGGGCGGCCAGCTGCATGCCGCAGCGATGCAGCTTCCAGGCCGGCGTGCGGCGCAGGGCGCGCCTGGGCCGCAGGAGCAGCAGCACGTCGATCATTGCTTCCAGAGCGCGACTCCGCAATGTGATGCGCCGCCGCCGCGCCTTGTGCTCCTCATCCGGTGACGCGACTTCGCACTCGGCGGCGGCGCCCAGCAATGCCGTGCACAACCGCCGCACCTGACGCCCGCCGCGCAACAGCGCGGTCGGGTCGCACTCGCGACTGCGTATCCGGTTAATCGCATCCGCGATGCCTTTAAGTGAATACATACAGAAATGCGCGCTTTCAGAGTGAATGATCTGCAATTGACACGAAAATCAAAATAAAGATAATCAATTAATTAATCAGATATTTCTGCAGTCTTGCGGTAAATGCCGCGCGGCGCGGACGAACGGGAGGTAATTCGGCGCGACCGCGGCGGCCGATCCGATCAATAATTGTAGTTTTGCGGAATCTTCCGCGCCGTTCGGCTGCGCCGCGGCCGCAAGCGACGGCAATCTTCCGCACCTTCCGGTTGTTCCATGGCCTATCTCCTCTGTGTTGTTCCCTGCTACAATGAAGCCGCGCGCCTGCCGCGGCGGGAGTTCCTGTCCTTTGACGGCGGCCCGCACCGGGTGGAGTTCCTGATGGTCAACGACGGCAGCCGCGACAACACACTGGAAGTTCTGAACGAGATGCAGGCGGCGAGCGGCGGCGGCATCCGCGTGCTGAACCAGCCGGTCAACGGCGGCAAGGCCGAGGCGGTGCGCCGCGGCATCCTGGCCGCACTGGAACAACAACCGGACTACGTGGCGTACTGGGACGCCGACCTGGCGACGCCGCTGTGGGAAATACCGCGATTTATCGAAGTTCTGGAAGAAAAACCGCAGGTGGAACTCGTGATGGGCTCACGCGTCAAACTGCTGGGCCGCAAGGTCGAACGCAAGCTGGCGCGCCACCTGCTCGGACGCGTCTTCGCCACCGTCGTCTCGATGTCCCTGCGGCTGGCGGTGTACGACACGCAGTGCGGCGCCAAGATGTTCCGCGTCAACGAGTTCACACGACAGCTGTTCGACGAGCCGTTTCTCTCTCGATGGGTCTTTGACGTGGAGATTATCGCGCGTATGCCGGCGCACTTCCGGCGCACGTCCGTTTCACCGGCGGATGCGATGTACGAGCTGCCGCTGCGGCAGTGGGTGGATGTGGACGGCTCTAAAGTAAAAGCGACTGATTTCCTGACCGCCGCGCTTGACGTGCTGCGCATCCGGCGGCGCTACGGCGGATTCACCCCGCGGCGGGACTAACAGGAGAATCAGGCCGTCGGCGGCAACAAAGCGAACGCCCAGGCATGCTCACCGTGCTTTCAGACCAAAAAAAAGAGTGAAAACCCTCTGGTTTCCACTCCCGATTATCTCATTCTGAACGTGCCTTAACGCAGGCAGTATGTGCCGTCACAGCTTTGTCCGGACGGCGATTATACGATGAATTGTTTTGGCTATATCACTTTGGCAAAGTAACTGGAGTAAGAATCAGGCGCCAGGGATTCTGCAACTTCGTAGCGGTTCTTGTCAGCGGAAGATTTCAGTTGGTCAAACGTGGAGTCTCTGGCAAACTTGGACTGGATATGATCGAATTCTATCTTGGAGTGCAACCAGTGGTCGAAATTCAGCAGCATGGCCTTGATGCAGTTGACGCCCTGGTACGTGCCGCTCGTCTCGCGCTGGATAAACTCGTGCAGCTCGTCCGTGTGCTTGGCATCGAAATAGTAGGTCTTGTGCGACGTGCGGTTACCATGGCCTTTGGCATAGTAACGCACCAGCACGCCCATGTCATCGAAGATGAACTCAAGGCCCATCGTGTCTCCGATGTCATTGGTGCGGGTAAAATCGAAGTATGTCGCCATACGCTACCCTCCCGAGATTGGAATTGGAAAAAATATGCTGGAATGGATGTACGCCGCGTGGCTCTGCCGGCGATTTTACTTTTGGTGCAGTTTAACCGCCCGCGCACTTCGGCGTAGCAAGGTTATAATAATAAATTAATCGGTAAGTAAAAGGACTTTTTATCCACCTTGACGACGGGAGCGGCACGAGCCGCTTTTTTTCTCCAAAACACGCGCCGCCCATGCCAAATATCACCTTTCTCATCGACGAAACCCCGCACTGGCGCAGACGCATCAACGCGCTGCAAAACGACTTCCCGGACCTGCGAATCGACGTTCCGGAAGGTGAAAAACACCTCGTTAACTCACTTGCAGAGGCGGACGCAGTCGTCGCCGGACGTTTTCCCGCCGAACGGCTGGAGCAATCGCCCAAACTGCGCGCCATTTTTGTGCCTTTTGCCGGCGTCAACCCCTTTCCGCTGGCGGAAATCAAAAAGCGCGGCATCGACCTGTTCAACTCCCACGGCGCCGCGCCTTTTGTGGCCGAACGCATTCTGGCGCTGACCCTGGCGCTGCTGGGCCGCGTGGCCGAAGCCGACCGCAAACTGCGGCGCGGCGAGTGGTTGCGCGCCGAACCGGAGATGTTCTGGCATTCGCTGCGAGATAAAAATGTCGTCTTTTTGGGCGCGGGACATCTGGCGCGCGAAGCCGCCGCGCTGATGAAATCGCTCGCGCAATCGCTGACCGCCTGGGGACGCCGCCCGCGCCCTTCCCCGCCGCTCAACTTCGACGACTGCACAAGCGACAAACAGGCGGCGCTGGAACGCGCGGACCTGCTGATTCTGACCGCGCCTTTGACGCCGCAAACGGAAGGCATTCTCGGCGCAGCCGAATTGCGTCAGCTGAAGAATGCTTTTATCGTCAACGTCGGCCGCGCGCAACTGATCGACGAGGCGGCGCTGTACAACGCTCTGGCGGACGGCACGCTTGCGGGATTTGCGACGGACGTGCACTACGTCTACAAACGCGGCGAGGACGGACCTGTCATGCCGTCGCAACTGGATTTCCACGAGCTGGATAATGTGGTCATGACGGCGCATTCGGCGGCGCATGTGACGGCGGCGCGCCAGGCCAATATCGACGGAGCGTTTGCCAACATCCGCAGCTGGCTGGGCGGCGGCACGGACCTGCAGCGGGTCGACCTCGACGCCGGATACTGATCGCAGATTCCTCACTCAAGACCGCTTCGCCTCCTCACTGCACTCGGCGGCTTGCTTTTCTCTTTTGTTCGTCACGCGGTTGGGAACGCGTGGGTTGTTGACGCTCTCTATTCTAATCCAGATGTTGGCGTAGTTCAAAATGCCATTATTGATCACCTTGTAACCACCAAAAAACAGCAGTGTTCGACCTGCACTCCATTCATGCTGCCCCTGAATGAACCAAGTTCCAAGACAGATCCGGGAAACGATTTGAAGACACTCCGCTTTGGCATTGCCGCAGTATTATTGATTTTAACATCCGCCGCCGACCTGACATCGCAGGAGTATCAAGCCTATTCATTCCAGGGCAAACTGCGAATTCTTGCAGACGAGAAAAATGTCTTTCAAAACTCCATCAAGAATGGCGATGACGTGATGGGGCAATTCATTTGGGACACCAGCATGGGGCCTGACTCCATCTACCTGGGCCGCATGGCATTTTACAACATGGAAGATGGTGTAAGCGGCCTGTCGATGTCTTGCAATGGCTGGAATTTCAACTCAGTTCGGACCGTGGGTGATCAACTGAACGTCAAAGGTACACACGTAATGTTGACGAATCTAGAGAGCACCAACACGGGTAATCCTGACAGATATAACCGAAGTCACGGCATCTATCTGCGGTCCTACCAAAACAACGTCCCACTTGCCGAAGACCCCTCAAAGACTTTCATGGCACTTGAATTGTTCCGAGATGACGATTCGATGGACGGATTCTCACTCTACCTCCTGCCGGACCTGGATGAAGAGCTGCAACCATTAAGTGATTGGACCGCACGAATCTGGATTGAATCGACCGATCCGGCTAAACCGTATGTCGTAATCTGCAACATTACCACGCTCGGAAAATACATTGCTTCCCCAAATACGCTGACTGGAAAATTCTACGCGGACAAGGACAACTCGTGCGACGAGAGCACTGCGGAATTTGGCCTGCCCAGCCGGGTTGTGCTCTTCGAACCGGGACACTATGCAGCCATCTCCGACAATACCGGGCGCTACGACCTTTTTCTGCCGCCTGGTGAATACACTGCAAAGATCGCAAGTCCTTTTCCATGGGAGCGGAATTGCCCCGGCGCAACAATTACGATTCCCGACAGCGCTGAAAACAATCAACTGGACTTTGGACTAAGCACGACTGAATATGTTCAGGCCCTTGATATCAGCCTTGCCGCATCACTTCCGCGACCCGGCTTCGAATTGCAATACACGATCACCGTCCGCAACATTGGTACACTGCCTTATAGCGGCCGGGTCTATTTCACACACGACCCGATCCTGCTCGACTTTGCCGCCAAACCTGCCGCGGATGATTACAGCATGCCGCATGCGATGTGGTACATCGACAACATGCAGTTAGACGAAGTGCGCCATTTTCAGGTTTCCGTACGCGTGCCGCCGGACGAAAAACTGCTCGGCACCGTTATCTGCGCCAGGGCTGATTCCGACAGCGACTACAAAAACAACGACGACCTGCTGCGACGCACGAGCGACGAGATCTGCCAGGAGATTCGCGGCGCATACGACCCCAACGACATCCAGGTGTTTACGGGCACGCGCAACGCCGACGGGCCGATCCTGCAGGACCAGACCGTGCTCTCCTATCTGATTCGTTTTCAGAACGAAGGCAACGAAGACGCCATCACCGTGCGCGTGGTTGACGAGCTGAGCGAGTTTCACGACATCGCCAAATTGCGCATCGGCGCGGCGAGCCACGACTACGAGTTTAACTTCACGGAAAATGGCGCGCTGGAGTGGACGTTTAAGGACATTAACCTGCCGCCGAAATCCGAGGACAAAAACGGCAGCATGGGTTATTTGAAGTTTGAAGTGCAGTTAAAAGACGGTCTGCCGGTCGACACGGAGATTCCCAACAAAGCGGCGATTTACTTCGATTTCAACAGCCCGGTGATCACCAACACGGTGGTGAGCCGCATCACGGACGCCGCGACGTCGGTGGACGAAACGTTAAACGATATTGGCCTGCAGATTTACCCCAATCCCGCGAGCGAGACTGTCACGATCACGCGCCAAAACAGCGGCCGCTCCAAATTGGAACTTCTCAGTCAACTGGGCGAGCGTTTACTCACTACCGCATTCAGCGGCACAAGTCAGGTGCTGGACCTGAGCGGTCTGGCGGCGGGCAGTTATTACCTGCGGATCACGGAGGGCGCAGAGACAATTGTAGCGCCGCTGCGGATTGTGCGCTGAGTGCGCGAAGAATCACACAAACTTTTGCAGCTTTGCGGTGTCGGTCTTGCGGTCGACCGCGGTTCGCGTAGGAAGGACTGGCGGCGGCACATCAAAATACTTGCCGCAGTTTTCAGCGTTTGGATCACTTGTACTGAAAACGCGGCTCACACAATAACCGGGAATTCCCATGTTCAAAAGTTTAGGGCCTGCTTCTCACCTGACGACCGGACTTTTTTGTTTGACGTTCATTTGTTTGATGTTCGGCGGCGGGGCTCGGCGACTTGAGGCGCAGGGGATGGCGCGGTATGAATTCGACATGATCGTTACCAATGTTATAGACAATGACAATATTCTGAATGACAAAATCTCAATTGGAGACGAATTGACACTGGAGATCGAAATGCCGTATCGGCCTCCGTCGAACTACATGAGGACTTATAGTACCCCCATACCGTTTGAAATGCGAGCATACAACGCGAGAATTCAATTCAACTACAATGCTCAGCACGTTAGAAATTGGGGTATGAGTTGGGACGTTCAACCAAAACAGAACCATGGAGACTCGTGCACAACCGGTTTAAATATGGACGTCACAAACTCATTCCAATCTCTGATTACCGATCCCACCGCCTGCCCATATTTTGCAATTGAATGGAAAAGGACATTGACCAGAGACGATCCGGATTGTTTTATCCCGGACACTCTGAACATGCTCCAATGGACACAAGGAACGATATTGTTTAGTGACCTATTTGACCGTTCAACCAAGCTTTATAAGGTCTACGCAACGTTCGGTCAGGGCCGGTTGACAGAATTGACGGGAGGGGCTATGAATATAACTGCATTTCACGATCTCAACGGCAACTGTCGCCGCGAAGCAGGCGAGCCCGGAATTGATAATGTCAGTTTCACAGTCGGCAGCCAACCTTTCGTCCTTAAAACAGAAAGCAACGGTGAATTGTTTATCCAGTCGCCGCTCAGCAAGGGATACCTTACGATCTTGCCGCAGGACGACTGGGAGTTAAACTGCACCGGCGACCAGATTACATACGACCTGATAGCTCTCGGTCCCAACCCGACGGTTGAAATCCCGCTGCATGAAAAACCGCCGGTGGTGGACCGCCCCAAACTGCCGGCCGCGCCGTTGAGCATCGGCGCAACAGCATTGCGCCCCGGCGAGACGGCCGATTACATCATTTTCCTGAACAACCAGGACGAGAATACACAGGACGGCACGCTGCGCTTTGAGTTCGACGAACGCCTGCGGTACGTGTCGAGCAAACCGGCGCCGAGCGAAGTCAACCTGCCGTTGCTGGTCTGGGACGTCAATCAGATCGAACCGGAAGAACGCCGCCGTTTTATCGTGCGATTCAAGGTTCCGAATGATCCTGCGCTGCAGGGCGAGAACTTCTGCAGCGCCACAAAGTTCGACTACGACGGGCAGCGACAATTTTACTTGGACTCCTATTGCCAGGTTGTCGCCGGCGACTACGATCCGGTCCGTTTACAGCGGATTAAACAGGATAAAACACAGGAGAACGAAACCGTTGACGCGCAGGTGGAAGCGGAGTTCATCATTCAGATACACAACGACGACAGTCGCACGGCGCGCAACGTGCACGTGACAATTCCGGCAACGACCGACTTCGACTTAAACAGACTCTTTGTCGGTGCGGCTTCTCACGAATACGCGACCTCGAAAAGCGAGGACGGCGATATAATCATCAGTTTTCACAACATCATGCTGGCGCCGGACGGTGCAGATGTTAACACGGAAGCTTTTGTGCGTTTTGGTGTTACGCAGGATGATGTCGCCTTCGACGACGAATTTGTGCGCGAACAGATCGACGTGCGCTTTGACTATATCGAAGACGTAGATGCGGCGTTGAGCGCGGCGCAGACCTTTGCCGGGCCGCCGCAATTCGGCGAGTCCGAGGCGGTCGTCAGCGATGTGGCGGCGGACCTGACGCTCGGCGAGGTTCGCGTGTTTCCGAATCCGACGAGCGACGTCGTGACAATCGCGTTAAACAGCGCCGAATGGACGCGGAAAACGACGATCAGCCTGACGAATCTCGTCGGCCAGACCGTCCTGACGCGGACGATGTTAAACAACAATTACTCTCTTGATGTGCGCACGCTGCCGGCGGGCAGTTATTACCTGACGCTGCAGCGCGGTACGGCGACGGCGGTACATCACCTGAAGATTATGCGCCAGACTCATTGACGGCCAACGCTGTGGCGTCTGATGAACTTTTGACTTTGCACCTGCGGGCGGCCGATGGCCGCCCGCGGCATTTATAGCCGCTCGCAACGCACAGACAGCGCAACTGCGAACCGACCCATGGGATCAACACCTGCGGCTGCACGACAAACAAGAGGGAAAAACAAGCCGCCGAACAGAGTGAAGGAGGCGAAGTGCTCTGAAAAATCGGTTGAAGTTGAAACGGGCCGGACAGGTTTGGTATATTGGGACAACGCCAGACATCACACACAAAGCCGCGGACAGCCGCGTGGCATCGGTGCGCCCAAACAACGATGCACGGGCCCGGTCCGGAAAACGGCGCTCTTTCCTCAATTCAATTTTACTCCAGGAGTTATTATGCGCAAACCTGACAGGTTCGCACTGTGGCTGTGTTTGCTGGCGGTTGGTGTGATGCCGCTGCAGGCGCAGGAAGTTCTCTTTTTCAACTGGACCGCGGAGGTCGTGGAAGCGGGCGGCGCCAATACCGCCCTGACCGACGACATCCAGGCAGGACACACACTGACCGGCGTACTGGCCTACAATCCCACGCTGGAGCCGCTGCAGGAAAGCGGCCAGGATCGACACGTGTACAATCTGGGGGCCGACCCCGCAAGCAGGCTGGACATGAGCGTGAGCGGCCACGATTTTAACGTCGTGACTCACGGCGGCGACATGGGCATTACGGCCGGCTTTACGGCGCATCTGTTCAGTTCGCTGGACGCGGACGGGCAGCGCTGCCAGAAGGCTTTCCACCTTGTGGCGGAGTCCCTGTATCTGGACGACAACAACGAGACCTACCACAATCTGGTCGAGTTTTATCTGGACGACTGGGACTGCGAAGGCGAGTACGACAGCTCACATCTGCCGACGAATTTTACGCTGGCGGACTGGGAAAACGCCGAGGTGAAAATTGCGGTGTACGACGATCCCGGCGGCGACTTCTGGATGCGCGCCAGAATCACGAATCTCTCGCTGGGCGCTGAAGGCGGCGCGACGGTAAGCGGCACGGTTTTTGGCGACTACGACGCCGACTGCAAGCTGAACGGCATGGACGGCGGACTGAACCAGCGCTTCGTCAAATTCACGCCGGGACCGTTTACGGCGATTACGGACGCACAGGGCGCGTACAGCATCAGCCTGCCGCCGGGCGATTACACGGCCGAAGTGGTCGAGCGCCCGCTCTGGGAGACGATCTGTCCTTCCGGCACGGTGTCGATCAGCCTGCCGACGGCGGAAAGCAGCGAGACGCTGGACTTCGGTCTGGAGCCCACGACGCTGACGGAAGCGGCGTCGATCAGCCTGGCCGGCAGCCAGCCGCGCCCCGGTTTTGCGATGAGCTACACGATCCGCGTGCGCAACACGGGCACGCTGCCCTACTCCGGTACGGTGCGTTTTACACACGACAACCTGCTGACGGGTTTCAGTGCGGTCCCGCAGGCCGACAGCTACAGCACGCCCGTGGCGGAGTGGGAAATCACGGACCTGCCGGTGGGCGCCGTGCAAAACATTAACATCACCATGCAGGTCCCGGCCGACGAAACGCTGCTCGGCACGATCGTCTGCGCCTCCGTTGAAAACGAAACCTCGGACAAAGCCGGCGACGAGCTGCTGCAGGAAAGCCGCGACGAACTGTGCATGGAAATTCGCGGCGCATACGACCCGAACGACATTCAGGTGTTCAGCGGCACGCGCAACGCCGACGGCGTCATACTGCCGGAGGACATGGTGTTAACGTATCTGATTCGCTTTCAGAACGAAGGCAATGCCGAGGCGATCAACGTCCGCGTGGTGGACCAGCTGAGCGAGTTCCACAACATCGACAAAGTACGCATCGGCGCGGCGAGCCACGACTTTGTGTTTAACATCAAGGACGGCGGCGCGCTGGAATGGACGTTTAACAACATCAACTTGCCGGCGAAAGACGAGGACGAAGTCGGCAGCATGGGCTATATCACGTTCGACGTGCACCTGAAAACGGGCCTGCCGGTCGACACGGAAATCCCGAACAATGCCGACATTTACTTCGACTTCAACAGCCCGGTGCGCACCAATACGGTCGTCAGCCGCATTCTCAACAGCGTTACCTCCGTCGGCGACGACGGAGACGCGGTTGCGGTGCAGCTCTTCCCCAACCCGACCAGCGACAAACTGGTTGTCCGTTTTGACCAGGCGCAATCGGCTGAAGTAAAGTTAAACAACCTGTTGGGCGAGACCGTTCTGACGCAGCGCATACACGGCAGCGTGCAGGAACTCGACCTGACGTCCTTCGCTTCGGGCAACTACTACCTGACGATCCACACGGCGCAGGGCGTGACGGTTAAACCCGTGAGTATCACCCACTAATCCCGCGCGGAGTTAAACGCTTTTCCAACTCGGGTCCGTCCCTCGCGGGGCGGACCTTTTTTGTTTAACATTTATCTGCGTCGCGAATTCAGGCGGGGGCTTTTACTGCGTAAGCCCCATCAATCCGCTTTTGTTCGTCATCGGGATTTCAGCGCCGGGCGCGCGCGGCGGCGGCGGGTCTGATTTTTTTACGCAGCAACTGAGTTCTTTTGCGGATCACCTGTCTGGTCCCCCACACGCGGATCGCAGTTTCAAATACACACTCAAATCGACCCGCAGAGGCAGCAACTCCAACCGTCGTTTCCCAACCCCATCGGCGCAATTCTTCGGGCACGCGGGCGCAGGCCGTCCGCGGGAACTTCTACCACAACTCCGAAACGCCAAACAACAATATTTAACAGTAATTCCGGAGTCACCATGCAACTCTTTGACAGGGTTTGCCTGCTGCTGTGTTTGTTCTTCACATTGACGGGCTTCGCTCTTCTACTTCCGCACTCGCACGACGCGCGGGAGTTGGTTCGCATCGACAGGATATCGAAGTCGGTCAGCATCGGGCGGGCACGTACTTCCTGACGATCGAGACGGACGCGTGGCGGGGCGCGAGATGCGCAGCGTCAGGATCGAGCGCCGAGGCGCGGCAACAAGGTGTGATTGTGTGCGACTGCAACAGCCTGCCCGGCGGGCGGACTGTTGTTGTTCAACAGAACGCGCACCGGCAACAAGACAAACAACAGACAGCAACCGCGCTACTCAAACAGACATCCATGCGAAGTCGGCCAACAGCCGGGCTCAAACAACGAACAACACTGAGAACTCACACAATTTAAACATCCCGCTCCGCATGAGCGGGATGCATTATTGTTTAAGCGACCGTGGTCCAGAAGCACCAGGGACCAACTTGTGAATTGACCCGGCGAGAATGCAGGAATAAGCGTTTTTACGTGGAACAGCAAGGCCCCGGCAAGGCGAGGATGCACACCCGGGAAATGTATGTTTAACAGCAGCCGGCAGCTGATTCAGGCTGGTGAATTCCGGGCAAACATTAAACGTGGCAAAGAGACAAATAAGTGGACGTGCGGGTCCGGAAGGCGGTCAGGTGCGTGTGAGAAGCCGGGAGGCGAGTAGTTAATGTGTGCAACCGGACAGTGAACAGGTCGCATGCACAATTGTGAGACGGACAAATGCACGGCTGAGATCAAAAGTACACAGATCACATGCGAATCGGCAGGCGGGCAAGTGCACGGGTGAATCCGGAAGGCGAGTAAACGGGTTTGAAGTTCATGAGTTTAGTTGGGATGTTTTTGTGTGAGATCAAAGGACCCACCCCGACACCACCACCTTTCCAGGAACGATACCCACCAATATAGCTTCCCTTACCCGCTACGCGCGGGCTCGTTCAGCATGCCATCAAACCGTGGTGGATCAAGTGACGCCGCAACCGGTATGCAGGCGCCAAAGACAAGCTTAAAACCATCCTTGCGCTTTTCCATGGCGAAAAAACTGACCGTAGCGTTTCTTGTGGTTGAACGTGACAGATTCTCCGCTGAACGGGAATCACATTTTCAATCTGGAAGGCTTTAAGGACCCACAACGGCCGTTATTCCGAACGGGAGTCTGATCGGCTGTCGCCCGGGTGACAGATTCCACGTACTGCAATTTCTGGCGCGCTGACGAGCAAAAGAAAAAAGCAAGCCGCGCAGGCGGCGAAGTGTCAAGGGAAATCAGCAGAACATTCCGCGCAATGCATTTTTTTGAGACCTTTTTCCGGCGGCGCTTGTCTTGACCACCGCAATGATTCCGCGGCCTCTTCATTTGCCCCCTCCCCGTCGGATTACTGCCCGAATGCCCATCACAGGACTTGACAGTTCAACGGGTCCGGCGACTCCCCAACAAACGCCGGACCACGTAAAAGTCCTGCAAGCGCGTAGTGCCCCATTTTCTCCGTTTATCGTTTAATTGAACATCTATGAGGTTTCAACATGCACGTGTTTACGAGACTGGCACTTTGTTTTTTACTCCTGCCCGCGACGGCGTTGATGCTACAGGCGCAACAGCCCACGACTTTTCAGTTCAGCGCCGAAGTCACACAGATTGTCGATCAAAACAACAACTTCGGGATCAATGTAGGTGATTTGGTGATTGGAACTTTGGTTTTACCGGCAACCTACGAAACGGTTTCCGGGAATGCCGGAAGTGCGGTGCACGACCTGACCAAAGATGCCTCGAGCAGCATTGCAGTATTGGTTGGCGGGCACGAGTTTACATCATCGCAATGGGTAGAGGGGAACGACTTCCGCGAGCGGGGTTTTTATGCCACCATGTACAACAGCCTCGTAGATCAGAACAGCGGCCCGACATGCCGAAACACGATTCAGATAACGAGCGAGGTCAATATTTTCCCCGATCAGAAAGATGTTACCTTCAGCCAGATCGGGATCTATTTTGAGAATGACGACTGCGACTTTGCGCTGGACGTTATGCAGCTGCCTACGAGCATCAACCTGAGCGACTGGAATCGCATGGCACGCGTCGTCGTCGGCCGCTATGAAGACCGGGACGGCCGCGATATTCAACTGGAAGCCAAAATTACTTCGATTACAGCGGACGCAGAATCCGGCGCAGTGGTCAGCGGCAACGTGTTTGCCGACTACAACAGCGACTGCGAATTCAACGGCACGGACCAGAATCTGATGCGCCGTTTTGTGAAGTTCACACCGGGGCCGTACCTGGCGGCGACAGATGTCAACGGCCACTACAGCCTGACGCTGCCGTTGGGCGACTACGACGTGGAAGTTATTGAGCGCGAACTGTGGTCGCAGACCTGCCCGGCCGGTCCGGCGTCGGTATCGCTGACGGAAGAAGGCAGCGAGGTCAACATCGACTTTGCGCTGGAAGCCGAACGTTTAACAGAAGCGATCGATGTTTCGGTGATGTCGAGTCGCGCCGTCCCCGGCTTTGCAATGGCGTACTATATCTCCGTGCGCAACATCGGCACGCTGCCCTATTCCGGCACGATCCGCTTTACGCCCGACGGCCTGCTGACCGACTTCAGCAGCGAGCCACAGGCGGACAGCTACAACTATCCGACAGCCGAATGGGAGATCGTCGATCTGCCGATTGACGCGAGAATGGAAATGCACGTCACCATGAAAGTTCCCGCGGACGAAGGCCTGCTCGGAAGTGAAATCTGCGCCGTCGTTGAAAGCGAGCGGGAAAATGACGGCAGCGACGAACTGCTGCGCAAGGACAGCGACGAAATCTGCCAGGAAATCCGCGGTTCTTTTGATCCCAACGACATCCAGGTGTTCAGCGGCACGCGCAATGCCGACGGCTCGATTCTGCCGGAAGACAAGGTGCTGACATATCTGATCCGCTTCCAGAACGAAGGCAACGAAGACGCCACTACGGTGCGCG
>JAUIKM010000002.1 GCA_030430495.1 bacterium
ATTTTCCGAAGAGAATACTGCATCTTTTCCCATTGCGATTGCCGCTCCGTATTGGTAAGAAGGGTTTGACTTCTCCTTAGCATCGGTCGGTAATCGCTATTTTTTAAACATACAGTCTACCGCGAGTTTCCACCACGTCCAGACGCACTCCTCCCTCCCTGCAACCAGTGCAGATTTTTGTAGGGCAAACGTCAGTCCGGCATAACACGGCGCGTTGCATGCGGCGCTCCGTGATATGCGCCAGTCTACGTCGAAGCCACAAATTATCCATGCCTAAAAAACTGAACGTAGCCCGGAACGTGGTTGAACGGTCACTCAATGCAGTTAAACGGGAACAGTCGACGAACCGCGATAATGGTCCGCCGACTGCTTCTGTCGCGCATCGCAAACTGATGTTGCATTGGGCGTGGGGCTGGAGATTAAGGCCGTCCGGACCGACAATCAGAACGACGTCTGTCACGCCTCGTCTCGCTTGGCGCACGGTCAACGTGCAGCTGACGGTACTTGTATCGCGATTATCTCTACCTTCCAGTTTAACAATGTATGTGCCCGCAGGTAATCTTGCGCCCGTCGCCTCGCGCCGATCGATGTTCAAGGTGTGTGTGCCGCCCGGCAGCTTGACTGAATCGATGCCTGGATGATAAAACTTCACAGGTGCCGCACTGTCTGAGCGCCTTGAGCCTTCACCTTGTTCGGCTCAGGCTTCGTGATTTTCCTGTATTCTGTTTAAGCCGGGATCGGCAGACTATGCCGCGAAAGCCCGCGGAGCGTTGCCGCGCGGGCTTGATGCGTGTGGCTCTGGCTGTGCAGTCAACGCTTGTTCGCAATTCGTAAACCGGCTGCTTGTCCATCAAAATTAACAAGCAGCCGGGGCGGCATCAACTGTTAATCTGTTAACAGCAGCGGCAGACTTGCCGCAATTCCTCTGCCGGAAATGTGCAGCAGGTATGCTCCTGCCTGCATTGAGCCGAGCGAAAGATCAATGTTCATTTTGTCGGCACGGCACTCATGTGACTCGCGCATCAGCAGACGCCCTTGCAGATCATACAGCGCCAGCTGGATTACACCGGGCTGAATCGGAGGGAGCGCAATAACGTATTGGCCGCTCCCGCTATCCCCATCCTCGTATACGCGAACACCCGCGTAGTCCCGGACGTTCTGTTTTGTCGTCTCAGCTTCGCTGCCCGTCCGCGCAAAAGGCGGCATGTTAACACCGGGACACTGGTTGTTCATGGTGGCTGCTTGTTCAAATTTCAGTCCATACGGAAACGAAAATCCAAAGGCTTGAATGCTCATGGCGACGGGTTCCGCGTTAAGGTGCGGTAAAATCTCGGGCACGAGAGATCCTGCGCAGGCCGTTCGTCCCGTAAGATTGCTACGGACCAGGTAGTGGTCGTATGATTCTGTGCCGCCGCTCGGCGCATCGCTTGAGCCGACCAGCCAATAGCCTCCCTCGGTGAACCAGGCGCCGGGACTGCCTGGCGAAAATGCGACCGCGTGGATATCTTCCGTGACATCCGGCGTACCGTAGGACCGAAAATTGATTGCGGTTCCAAGGTCGGGGCTGACTTCCATAAAAAATCCGTCACCGCCCATGCTGCCGAATGAATCCGTCATTTCACCGGCAACAACAAGGTTGTCCGGCGTGAGAGCGCGCCCGATGTACCAGGCGCCTTCGTGTTCGCCCGTGTCATAGCGACGGCCCGCAATGGGGCTGCCGTCGACGGCACTTGTGCGGACTATCCACGCATCGGCAACGGTGTCGTTGCGCACGATTCCACAGGCGTACAAATCTCCATTGCTGTTTTGCATAACGGTAGAAAATCCTTCGGCGTTGAGGCCAATGTTGTAACGATTGGACCAGACAATGCCGCCAGAAGGTGTGAGACCCATGTGCAAGGCATCGTAGTTCGCAGGAGTTGTCAATTCTCCTATCAGCGTCAACAAGCCCAGGTCGGTTTCCCTGATACAGCGTGCAAAGTCGTTTTCGGCGCTGCCGTACCGACCCGACCACAGCAGAGTTCCGGCACCGTCAAATCGTGCTACAATCACGTCGTATCCGCCGGCTGTCGGTATGTCATTCGTATAACCTGCAATGACGATTTCTTCTTCGTCGGTCTCGATGATGGATGTGGAGTAGTCGTCGCCATGGTTGGGACTGCTTAGTACCGACGTCCAAATGGGAACCCCGTCTGGCGTAAGGCGCATGACAATGATGTCCGGCTTTACGCCGGGTTGCATGATCACGCCGGTGGTCCAGACCAGGTCCCCATTGGCGCACTCGAAAATGGACATTTCAGTCTGGTAAACATCGGAGTTGAGCGGCGTCGCGACGGTGATGTTATGCACAAATTCCCAGCCGGGACCGCCCTGTGGATTGCTGTGCACAATGTGAACATTCGGCCGTGTAGCCGGATCACCCACACTGTTGCTGAAACCGATATGAGTCACATCGCCATTGGCGTGACTCACAAGGTCAAACGCCTGGTCGTCTGCGTCCCCGCCATAGGTGTTTTCTATCGTCCATGATTGCGCGTGGGCTGAATACGCACTAAAACACGCGATGCCAACGGCAGTAATAAACAATCTTGATGCAAAGGTCATACAAATCTCCATGTTCGCCTGTCGTATTACGAGTAGACATTAAAATCCCTGCCTGTCCGGACTTCGCAAAAGTGCATGCCTGAACAGCAGGTTAAACAATAATTGCTCTGGTCATCTAAAGAAATGTATATCTGGCCTAAGTGATATGTCTGTGTCCGGACTTTCGGAAACGATGCGCATACGAACGTTACTCTCTTCATTCGCGTCATGCCCCGGGCATTCTTGCCAAAAACGGGAAATAAAGCAAGCCGCCGAAAACCACGAGCCGGCGAAGCGTTCTGAAATGCTGATGTGTCCGCCTATACCATCTACAGTGATGTCCGAAACGAGCCTGGACATCGTCCGATATGTTGCATTCCAAAACAAGCTGTTCAACGGATTAACATCAGGAGTCACGGCATTGAGAGGCGCAGTTGCTAAAAGACGGACCGTTCAGTTGTGACAGAACGTCAAAACAACGCTGGCACAACAACAGAGGGGATGAAACGATACAGTTCATGTTTGGGATGTTTGTCCGTTTGTGGTTGCTGCAAAGGCCTGAGACACATCGTGGCTTGTGCGGATGGATGCTGTGGTGTTGAAAATTTGGCGTGATGTTTAAGCGTTCCGCGGCTGTTCCGGGAATCCGAAACCACGGAGGGCTGTCCATACCTTGCCTCGAACCGCCCCCGGAACGTCAATACGGCGTGCCGGATTCACCAATGTGATTGTACGTTCGGATTAATCCGGCAACATCAATGGAACGGAATAGCGCGGCCCTGGTCCGTTGACTTGCAGAACAAGTGACCTCCGACTGCGCCAACGGACTGGTCCGCCCGCAGTGCATACACTTTGGGGCGCAGGTCAACTTTTTTTGTGTAAAAAACTGAGCGGGTTCTGGTAATTGGTTGAACGGTCGGAATTTGCGGCTGGGCGGGAAGTTGTTTGCCTCACCCCACAAACTTCTCATGCCACAGCGCCAGCTTCAACAGCGCATACAGGGACTTGCCGGCGCGAATCTTGCCGGCGCGGTGCGCCGCCACAAAAGCCTGAATCTTATTGCGATCCAACAGTCCGGTCTTCATCAGTGAGCCGTTGAGCAGCGTTTTGTCCACGACGGGATTCAGCGGGCCGCGCATCCACTCGTCGATCGGTGCGGCAAAACCCTGTTTTTTGCGGTAGATGATGTCGCGCGGCAGGATCGGCTCCACCGCGCGTTTTAACAACATCTTGGCCTGGCGATTGTCCGGCGTTTTGAGGCGCGCCGGCAGCGACATGCTGAATTCCACCAATCGATGATCCAGGAAGGGTACGCGCGCCTCCAGCGAGTGCGCCATCGTCATTTTGTCCACGCGCATCAGCAGCATTTCCGGCAGACGGTGACTCAGCTCGTAAAACAGGATCTGCTGCAGAATGTCCGCGTCGGGATTCTGTTTAAGTCCGTCGCTGTGGATGCCGTTTACAAGGTCCGACGGCGCGCTTAACAGATCGAATTTGCCGCGGGGCAGTAGTCGGCGCAGGTGGCTGGGTGTCAGGTCCACGCCGCCGCCCCAGTAGGGGTGGTCGTTGCCGGCCGCGCGACGCAGGTAGTCCAGCGCGAGGTATTGACCGCGCATGTTGAACAAAGGGCGTAGCCCCCTGTAAATCATCTGGCGCACAAAGGGCGGCAGCAGCCTGAATTGTTTAAATGGTCCTTCGATAAATCGAATGTCGCGCAGCATCCATTCGTAGCCGGCGAACTGTTCGTCGCTGCCTTCGCCCACCTGAATGACTGTAGTACCCGCGCGCCGTGTTAACTGTGAAACGTGGTAGAGCGGAATGCAGACGGGATCGCCGTTGGGCTCGTCCTCGTGCAGCGTGATTGCGTCCAGACTCTCCAGCGCTTCTTCATGTCCGATCAAAACTTCGTGGTATGAGGCCTTGAACAGCTCCGCCACGCGGCGCGCGTATTTAAGTTCGTTGTACTGCTGCAGCTCGCGATAACCGACAGTAAATGTGTCTACAGGCTGCGTCATGAGTTCAGCCATGAGCGCTACGTTTGTGCTGGAGTCGACGCCGCCGCTCAGGAACACGCCGAATGGTACGTCGCTCACCATTCGGTCCGTCACGGCGGCGCGCAGCAGACGCATGATCTCGTCCTGGGCTTCCTGTGCGTCGATGTCGCGTTTCAGGGCCGTGTTGTTGTTGAACGGCGTCCACCAGGCGCGTGTGTTAACCTTGCCGTCCGCGCCCAGCGTCATGCAGTGGCCCGGACGCAATTTCTTGATGCCCTTAAACAGGGTGTCGTCTCTGTCCGACATTGAAAGCGCCAGAAAGTTAACAGCCTGGCGCTCGTCCATGTGCGCGCTGACGGCAGGATGCTGCAGGATCGCTTTAATCTCGGAGGCAAACAAAAAGCGGCCTTTGTCAAGGCTGAAGTACAACGGTTTTATTCCGGTGCGATCGCGTGCGCAGAAAAGCTCCTGTTTGTGGTCGTCCCAGATGGCGATGGCCCACATGCCGCGCAGTCGTTCCAGCAGTTGCGGTCCAAATTCCCGGAAGCCGTAAAGAATTGATTCGGTGTCGGAGCGTCCACGAAATTGAATGCCGCGCTGTTCCAGTTCGCGGCGAATCTCGAGATGGTTGTAAACCTCGCCGTTAAACACAATCGTAAACCGACCATCGGCGGTGGTCATCGGCTGGTGCCCGGCGGCACTGAGGTCGATGATTGATAAACGTCTGAACGCGAGGCCCAGTCTGCGGTTGGGAGAAATCCAGATGCCTTCGTCGTCGGGGCCGCGGTGGTGAATGGCGGAACTCATGCGCAGCAGAGTGTCTTCGGCGACGCCGCCCGCCTGCGTCTGCATCTCAAAAATGCCTGCAATTCCGCACATTAAATGTTAACTCCCACGCACAGTACGCCGCTGTGTTTAAGTCCGCCTGCGCCCTTTGCGGTTTGTTTAAGCCCGATCGTAAAAAGCGGCGATCGAATCGACCACAAAGCGCAGCTGTTCTTCGCTCATCTCCGGGTAAATCGGCAAAGCCAGGACGTGCTCGGCCGCGTGGTCCGAAACGGGATACGCGTCGCGGGACGACGGCAAATCCTGGAAACACTCCTGCCGATGGAATGGGATGGGATAGTATACACCCGCGCCGACGGACCGTTCACGCAGGAAACCGATCAGTTCATCGCGTTGCTGAACGCGCAGAACGTATTGGTGATACACGTGAAAATGGCGCACGCCGGAATCGCGATGCACTGCCGCCGGCAGCAGGACGCGGTTGTTTGCGTCGAAGTCCGTGAGACCTTCCTCTTCCGCCAGTCCGGCCTTGATTATCAGCTGTGAATACATGCCCGCCAGTTCGATCACGCGGTCGGTCCAGGCGTCCAGGTGCTGTAGTTTAATTCGCAGGACCGCGCCCTGCAGCGCATCCATGCGAAAGTTGCCGCCAACCACGCGGTGCACGTAGCGTTGCTCGCCCCCGTGGATTCGCATGATTTTCAGCATGTAGTACAAATCGTCGTCGTCGCATGTCACCAGACCGGCATCGCCGAAAGCGCCCAGATTTTTTGTCGGATAAAACGAAAAACCGGCCACTTTGCCGAGTGCGCCGGCACGGCGCCCGTCGTCGTACATCGCCCCGATTGACTGCGCCGCATCTTCCACCACAGTGATGCCGTGCTCCGCGGCGATGGCGTTGATTTCCCGCATGGCCGCAACCTGACCATACAGATGCACCGGCATGACCGCTTTTGTTTTGTCGCTGATTTTGGCGCGGAATTGCTCCGGGTCCATGCAGAAGGTGACGGGGTCGATGTCGACAAAAACCGGTACCGCGTTCAGGCGCGACACCACGCCCGCAGTTGCGAAGAACGAGAAAGTCGGCACGATGACCTCGTCGCCCGGGCCGACGCCCAGCGCCATCAGCGCCAGCAGCAAGGCGTCGGTGCCGCTCGAAACGCCCAGGGCGTGTTTGACGCCGAGGTAATCCGCAATTTCCTGCTCAAATGCTTCGACTTCCGGACCGAGCGCCAGTACCTGGGATTCGGCTACGCGCAGCAATGCCGCGTCGAGTTCCGGTTTGAGGGCCGCGTATTGTTGCTGGAGGTCGAGAATGGGAACGTTCATGTACTGCGATTTCCGATATAAAGTGCTGGTCGGCGCGCTGCTGCGGGCCGCGGCAGCGATCACACAAATTTTTCGCCGAAGCGGGAGCGCATTTCCTTGACAATTTTTTTGACGTCCTGCAGCCGTTCGCGCGGGCACAACAGGATGCCGTCGTCGGTGGTTATGAGCACGACGTCGTCCATGCCCATCGCGGCGACCGCCATCGGTCGACCGTCTGACGTGGCGTTGACGACCAGGCTGTTGTGCATATCGAGCAGGACAACATCGCCCTGCACCACATTGCCGTCCTCGTCGGCCGGATGTGCGCGTTCGAGTGCGTCGAGCGAGCCGACATCGTCCCAGGCAAAGCGGGCCGGAATCACTGCCACGTGGGCGGCTTTTTCCATCAGGCCGTAGTCGATCGAAATGTCCGGGAAGGCGTCGAACACGGCGCGGATGGCGTCGTGTGCACCCTCGACCGCATCGTTGGAGCGGCCGCGCAGTCCCGCGCGCAGAGTGTCGATTCTGCCGCCGACCTCGGGCAGGCAGCGCATCATTTCCTGGCGCAGCACATCGTAGCGCCAGAAGAACATGCCGGAGTTCCAGAGAAAGTTGCCGGCGTCCACGTAAGCGCGCGCGCGCGCCTCGTCCGGTTTTTCGTGAAAACTGGTGACGGGCAGGGCGGGGAATTCACCTTTGACTTCGGCGGCCGTATCGTATTCGATATAACCGTAGCCGGTCGCCGGTCGCGTCGGACGAATCCCGAGTGTCACCAGATCATCACTGTCGGCCGCGTGTTGCAATGCGGCGTCAATCGTTTGGCAGAACAACTCGGCATCGCCGATGGCGTGGTCGGCCGTCAGGACGGCGATCGTCAGCGGGTCATCGGCATTGTCGTCGCTGATGCCCAGTCTCTCGGCGATAAATGCCGCGCCCAGCGCGATGCATCCGGCCGTATTGCGCTTCGACGGCTCGGCCACGACGTTGGCGGCGGGCACGCCTTTGATCTCATCGCGAATCACCTGCTGCAGGAGTTCGCTGGTAACAATAAATACGCGGTCGGGCGGAATCACCGGGGCGATGCGGTCGATGGCTTCCTGCAGCATCGACGTGTCGGGATTGGTCAGTTTGAGCAACTGTTTGGGTCGGCGCTTGCGGCTCAATGGCCAGAAACGTTCACCGGCGCCGCCGGCCATGATAATCGCTGTTTTAGGCATTCAATCTGATGGTTCTTTTTGACGGATGGAAAGGCCCTGCCTGACCTTCTTGTTCGTCATGCGGATTTCAGTCCGCGGGTTGATGAAAATCTGGTTGGCTGCATCCCTGCAGCAAAGTTCACCAGCGCGACGGCGGCGAAAAAGCCGGCAAGCCGCGTTCAACGAGTTCGGCGGCAATCTGTACGGCGTTCGTCGCCGCGCCCTTGCGTACGTTGTCCGCCACAACCCACAAATGCAGCCCGTTGGTCCTGGAGTTGTCGCGCCGAATGCGACCAACAAACACCTCGTTTTTGCCGTCCGCGTTGAGGCAGGTCGGATAAATATCGTCCTGCGGCCTGTCCTGAACCACGATTCCCGGCGCGTTTTCCAGTACGCTGCGCGCTTGCTGCGGATCGACAGGTCGTTCAAATTCCACCTGAATAGCCTCGCCGTGGCCGCCCAGAACGGGCACGCGTACACAGGTGGCCGTGACGGGCAGGTCGGGCCGCGCCAGAATTTTGTGTGTTTCGGCAATCATCTTCAGCTCTTCCATGCTGTAGCCGTCCTGCTCCTCGATGTCGTGGAACACCGTATTGAAGGCTACCCGATGCGGGAAGGGCGATTTGCCGCCGGCTTTTTTGGCCAGTTCGTCGTGCAACTGCTGCACGCCTTTTTCTCCGGCGCCGCTGGGCGACTGGTAGGTTGATACACTCACGTGCGTCAGGCCGAATGCCTTGTCGAGCGGCGCGAGCGCCACCAGCATCTGAATCGTCGAGCAGTTGGGGTTGGCAATAATGCCGCGGTGTGCATCGATTGCGTCGGCATTCACCTCCGGAATGACCAGCGGCGCTTCCGGGTGCATGCGCCATGCACTGGAATTGTCCACCACAACTGCGCCGGCCGCCGCGGCTATCGGAGCGTACTCGCGGCTGATGTCGCCGCCGGCGGAAAACAGTGCGATGTCGACGCCATGGAACGAGTCGGGCCCCAGCGCCTGAACCTGATAGTTGCTGTCGCGGAATCGCAGCACCATCCCCTCGGAGCGGGCGGACGCCAGCAGGCGGAGCTCGCCGACGGGAAAATCGAGTTCATGCAGCACCTGCAGCATGGTCCGGCCGACCAGGCCGGTGGCGCCGACAACGGCGATCGAAGGAGTGTTTTTGCTGGACATAAGCTGCAAATATACGAATTTCAGGACCGCGGATGGTCAGGAAGAAACCGGCGGTGTTGAATTGTCGGTCGATGGCAGGTGGCGCAGCAACACCGTCTCAATCGTACGTCGTTTTTTGGCCACGACCGTCAGTTCGTAGTCGCCGTAGTGTCGCGTTTCGTTCAGGTCGGGAATCTTTTCAAACAGCACGTTGACAAACCCGCCGACGGTGTCGTACTGCTCGCCTTCGGGCAGCGCCTGGGGTAGAAAACGATTGGCATCGGAAATCGCCGCTGAAGCCATGACGGTGAACTCGCCGTCGCCCGACTCGCGCACGGGCGGTTCTTCATGATCAAACTCATCCTGGATTTCGCCGACGAGTTCCTCTATGATGTCTTCCATCGTCACGAGTCCCGCCGTACCGCCAAACTCGTCGACGACGATCGCCAGGTGGAGTCGCCGCTGCTGGAATTCGCGCAACAGTTCGCTGATGCCTTTGCTCTCGGCGACAAAAAAGGGAGGTCGCATCAGGTCGTGCAGAATGATGAGGTTGTTGTGTTCCACCATGCCGAGCAGATCCTTGGCGTAGACCACGCCGACGATGTTGTCGAGCGAGCCTTCGTAGACCGGCACGCGGGAGAAACCCTCTTCGATGCAGGTGCGCATGATTTCCGCTTTGGACGCCGATGCTTCCAGCGCTATGACCTGCGGCCGCGCCACCATGATCTGCCTGACGGTGCGATGTCGGAACGTAAAAACTTTGCTGATTAGTTCGTGGGAAGTTGGGTCGATTTCACCGCTGCGACGACTCTGGTCGACGATGTTCTGCAGGTCGCTTGTGCTGTGGTGTTCGCCCGCGGGAACGCGTCGCATGCCTACGAGGCGCAGCAGCAAACCGGCCAGGAAATCGACGATGCGCACGGCGGGCCAGGCTGCAAACGCAAAGAGCCGCAATGGTCCGGCCGTCATTCTCAGCGCCAGCAAAGGTCGGTGCCAGGCGAACGTTTTCGGAATGATTTCCGCAAAAACCGAGTGCAGCAGCGTCAGGCCGCCGAATATCGCCACAAACGCCGCCAGCCGGCCAATTTCCAGCGCCGAAGTCAGGTCCGTGCCGGCGTCGCGCATGCTGCGGAACCACTCCTGCGATGCGGCCAGGTCCTCCGCCAGGATCGCGAGCATATCGGCCGCAAACCAGCCGATTGCCAGGCTGGACATGGTGATTCCAAGTTGCGTTGCGGCCAGAAATGCCGTCGGGTCCGCGATGATGGGATCGGTCAGGCGTGCAATCAGCCCCTCTTTTTCCTTTGCTCCAGCGCCTTCCGCAGCGCCGGACGGCGCGGTGTGGCGCGACAGGCTGCCCGCGTCGACTCCTTTATTGCGCAAGCGCGCCACGGCGTACTCGGCGACGACAAAGAGGCCGTTGAGTACGATCAGAAGAGTGAACACTATCAGGATAGTTATCATAGGAAGCGCAAAAAGAGAAGCTGAATCGGGCGCCGCGCCGCGGAAATCAGGGAGCGCCGCTCATAGCCGCCAGAAACTGATCGGTTCGCCAGTTGACCGGTTTGTCCAGATGATGCACAAAATAGCGCGAAAACAGGTCGCGCAACTCCTGCCAGATGCGGGCGTCACAGGCCGCGTCAAAGTCGTTGATGTCCGCGCAGTCCGCCAGCGCCTGTAAATATCGCAAAGTTTCCGAACGAAGTCTCAGTGGACCTGCCGAATCGCCGGCCGACTGCGTCGTCAGCGGCGCGCCGTCGGCAAGCGAAATGGCAAACCAGGCGCTCGAAGCGGGGTCGACGGTGCTGTTGCTGCGCGCACAGCGCTTCGGATTCATGGCAAAACCGAGGAATTCGCTCAATCCGAAATAGAAAAAGAGCAGCACGCCTTTGCAGTCTTCGCCCGCCGTATCCAGCCGTTGCAGGCAGGATTTGAAAAAGTCGTAGAGCTCCGGATGTGCATCGTCGGCCATCTGCGTGTTGTTGATCGCCTCGGCCATCGTCAGGCCCAGAGTCAGTTTGTCAAATGACTCGGAGAGGCTGCGAAAGGCTACAGCTGTTTCGGCTTTTGCAGCGGTGTGCAGATCGGCGTTGCGGCGTTTGTAGAAGGTGACGCAGCTGCATGCCAGAGGTTCGAGCGGCGAACCGAGTGCGCTTTTGACGCGGCGCGATCCCTTGGCTACGAGCGAACATTTGCCGTAGTCGCGCGTGTAGATGGCGACGAGCTTGCTGCTTTCGCGGTATTTGCGCGTCTTGAGGACAATCGCTTCCGACGTGACTATCACTGTTGTTTGCTCCGCAGAGGTGTAGGCCGAAGACACGCGCTCGAATAATAATTGTTGTGAGCCGATGGGGGATAAAAAAAAGCCGGCCGGTGTGGTGTACCGGCCGACACAGAGGGAAATCGGGTCTATACTCCGAATGAGCGATTGCGGCATAAACACGGGAACTGATTCCGATGCCGAAGACACATGCGGGTTGCGGCGGCGAGCCCCGCATTTTCGGCATCGTTCAATAAAGAACCTCCTGTTCGCTGCGATGTCTCCGCGTGAAAGGTACATTCCGGGATCTTGCGTAATGAACCTTCTACGGCGGTGCTCGTTCCTTTGTCGCCCGGGAAGGGAGGCTCGGGAACAGACAGCGCATTCACCGTAAACTTTTCAAGATGTTGCATCGGTCTGGAAGACTGACACGGCGTGTTTATGCAATCTCTGCGGTGGATCGATCGCCTGGGATGGCAGTGTGGCGTTCGTGGTTCCGCTTCAAACACGGTTGCAAACTACACAATGAGGTCGCGGCGGACAATCGGAAAAGGCCTGATTTTAGGGTAGGATTTTGCCTGATTTGTTTCTAAGGGAATTCCCGATAATGCTCTAGGGGTTTTTCTGATTTTGGTCGTGGAGTCCGGTCAGTTCTGACGCCGCGATTTGCAAGAAAGGCCGGCTGTCAAAACCACGGCGTCGGTGGAGAAAAAATTGTTCATCGCGAATTCACATTCCAGGAAAATTCTCGCCAAATCAGTCCACCAGTTTGTGTTTCATGGCGTAGCGTATCAAATCCGAATTGGTTTTGAGCTGCATTTTCTCCAGAATATTGCGGCGATGTGTGTCGACCGTTTTAGGACTCAGGTTCAGGTCCTCGGCGATCTTCGTCGGCGTGCGCCCGTTGGCAAGCAGGCGGAAAATTTCGTACTCGCGGTCGGACAGTCGCTCGTGCGGAGAATTGCGGTCGCCAAACACCTCGCCGGCCAGGCGTTCCGCCAGATGCGCCGAAACGTATTTGCGTCCGACCGTGACCGTCTGGATGGCGACGATCAGTTCCTTGACGTCCAGGTCGATGCTCAGGCAGCCCGCGGCTCCCGCTTTGAAGGCGCGCATGGCGTAGTCGTGTTCGGGATTGACAGACAGCATCAATACTGGCAGCATCGGGAATTTCTGCCTGATCTGTTTCAATGTCTGCAGGCCGCCGCTGTTGGGTAAAGCGACGTCCAGTATCACTACATCGACTTCGTGGTTCTCGAGGTAGCGAAACGTTTCTTCGTCATTGTCTACCGTGCCGACCGTCATATCCTCAAGGCTGTAGTTGAGGTAGAGCTTCATGCCGACCCGGAGAAACGAGTGTCCATCTGCAACTAATACGTGTGTCATAGTGCTTGTGGCCGAACGTGTCAGGGAGTCTGAGTTCGTGCGGCGGTAAAGAGTCGAAGCGGGAATGCAGCGCTTCGAAAATTTATAAAATTTCCTGCGTGAGGCCGTGAATGTTTCTCGGTTTTCCTCGCAATTTAATTAAGAGATGTTACTCCAAGGTAATCTGAGTGTCGTTGGTCGCCATGAAGCTGAAAAAAATAACGCGCATTTGTGACACGGAGCGACCAATGACGCAAAAAAACAAGCTCTCCCGCAGCTTCGGTTCGCGAAAAATTGTGAACACATCAAAATGAATTTGACTGGATCAAGCCCAACTTTTCAGCTTGTTTCCAGGAGTGAATGCGTTGCAGTTGTACCTTTCGTTTCAATGATTTCGAGTACTTGCTGCTGCATACAAACGGTGTTGCCGCTTTAGTGGGCACTGTTTCACGCCGCGGGTGAGCACTCGAAAATGTAGTACACGCAGCGAAGATACACAAGTGCGAAACGGCGTCGCGGATCGAACGCCACACTTTGTTTGGCGCCGCTCAGGCAGCCGAAACAGCTCTTTTCCGAGACTTTTGTTCAAAAGAGTCAATAATTTTCAGCTTGCAAGCCGCCGACGTTACCGGACAGGCCAAAAAATTAAATTTTCAGGCCTTCTCATTATGGGCTTTCAACGGCCGCTTCATAGATTCTTAATGCGATGAATGTTTGCCGCTGTTTGCATTCAGCCGGAGGCGAACTAGTTTTGCATCAGGCAAGATAATCACATCCCAACAGCTTCAAAACAGGTGTTTCAATGTACAATGTGCGTTATGCTCTCCTGCTGGTCGTTTTCCTTGCGGCTTGTTCAGCACCGGAGACGCCCGAAGCGCCCGATCAGGGCGATGGCGGAGACTCCGCATCGGTCGCTGAACTACAGGTAGTTTTTAACGACTATCACGAATATGTTTTGCGGACCTCCCCTGAAACGGCCGATTACGAGGGCGACCATCGCTACTCCGACCGCCTTTCCGACTACTCCGCCGCCGCCGCCGCGAAAGGCTACGACTCACTGCGCGTCTATTTGGCGCGTCTGCGCTCCATTCCCCGCAACACGCTCGCCGGCGCCGACCTGGTCAACTACGACATGTTTGAACGCAGTGTCCAGGAGCAACTGTCGTTCGAGGAATTTCGCGGTTATATGATGCCGCTGACGCAACAGAGCGGCCTGCACATCGACTTTCCTCAGATCATCGAATATCAGCCCTTTGACAGCGCCGGCGACTACGCGCGTTACTTCATGCGACTCAGGGCTTTCCCGGGCGCCGTTGGCCACGTTATCACAAATATGCGTGAAGGCATAGCGGCCGGCGTGGTGCAGCCCAAATTTGTCGTGGAACAGATCATTGCGCAGACGGAAAACATTGGAGCCATGGACCCCAATGACACGCCTTTCATGGTGCCGCTGCTGCGCGAAGACACCGGTCTCACGGAAGACGAGCAGATCCGGCTCTCAGCTGAGCTCGTATCGCTCATCGGCGTTTTTGTTCAGCCCGCCTACAATAAACTCACCGAATTCCTGCAGGACGAATATCTGCCGGCCGCGCGCACCGAACCGGGCGTGTGGTCGTTGCCGGACGGCATCAAACGCTACAACCACATGATCAGATGGCACACCACCACGAACATGACGGCGGATGACATCTTTGAAACCGGTCAATCCGAGGTCGCTCGCATCCGCAAGGAAATGGAGCGTCTGGTGCGCGAGGACATCGGTTTTGAGGGCGATCTGGCTGCGTTTATGAAGTACGTCCGCACAGACGAGCGCTTTTATTACAAGGATAAAGATTCGCTCATGGCCGGCTATCGTCGCATCCTCGACAACATGGACGCCAAGCTGCCTCAGCTCTTCGGCGTACTGCCGAAAGCGCCCTATGAGTTGAAGGAAATGGAAGCGTATCGCGCGCGATCGGCCCCGCAGGCCTATTACTATCAGGCGCCCGAAGATCGCTCGCGCCCCGGGTATTTCTACGTCAATACCTACGACCTGCCCTCGCGTCCGACGTATACCATGACCGCTTTGGCGCTGCACGAGGCGGTGCCCGGACATCACCTGCAGATTGCCATTGCGCAGGAACTGGACGACCTTCCCTGGTTCCGCCGTCAGCTGGGTTTTACCGCATTTGTTGAGGGCTGGGGGCTGTATGCCGAATACCTCGGCTACGAAACCGGCATGTACGAGGATGTCTATCAGCATTTCGGGGCGCTGACGTTTGAGATGTGGCGCGCATGCCGTCTGGTGGTCGACGCCGGACTGCACGCCAAACAATGGGATCGCGAGCAGGCCGTGCAATTCATGCTGGCCAATACGCCGAACTCGGAGCTCGACCTGCGCTCCGAAGTAGACCGTTATATCGTCTGGCCAGGACAGGCCCTGGCTTACAAAGTGGGCGAACTCAAGCTCAAGGAACTGCGCTCGCGTGCCGAACAGGCCCTCGGCAATTCTTTTAACGTGCGCAATTTCCACGACGAAGTTCTCGGCGCCGGCGCTCTGCCGCTCACGCTGCTCGAACAACGCATTGACGACTGGATTGCCGCGCAACAATCCAAAGGCTGATCGCAAGCTTTGCCTCGTTCAGCGCACATGAACAAACCTATCCTCCGCATCCTCCATCCCGGTGAGTTGCGGGGGATTTTTTTGATGTACCCAACAGCCCGCGCTGCACGTTCCGTGCGACGCTTTCTGCATGATTATTTTGTTTGTCATGCAGCTGCAAGTTTGGCGTCGTCGATCTGGTCCGGAGTCTTTGAGCTGCTTCGTCGTCCGTTCGTCGCCAGGGCGTCAATCTTCAGTATGTTTTCATCACCTGATGATGGCATCCGTTGATGCCGCAGCAGAACTCCGACATTGCGATTACCCACGCGCTGCGACCGTTTGGCTGCTCATTTTGACCGTTGAAGTTTTTTGTGTTGGGGCCGGGCGGTGCATGTGGTACCATTGTGTGAGAAGCGCGCAGCATGCGGCGTGCGGAATCCGCGACCGAATTTCACTCAAAAAAATCTGCGCACTGTGCAGGGTGGGAGGAGTGTGTCTGGATCGTGGAGGAGTCGACCGAGGTGGCGGCGGGGTGGTCCCCTGGATCAAGCTGGAAGTACGCCCAAAATGTTCCACCCTCCCGTTCAACACTCAAAACCACCCGTTAACAAGTAAAAAACACCACTTCAATGACCCCGGCTGAAAACACCCTGCTTGCCGCGGCAGAAAATTTGCAGCTCACACATTGGTCGATGTCTTGCTTATCGACGTCCGCCAAAACAGCCTGAAATTTCTGCTGCGTACGCAAGACTGCAACGGCAGCAAAACACACTCAGAGTCTGGTGTCTCCTGCTCTTCTGCTTTGTTTAAGTCGCAGTTGACGCTGTGCCGGATTCGCGCCGGCTCGTTCACATCGGACTCAGGTTTTGCGCGGTTTGGGTGCAACACGGCGCATCCAGTAAACGATAAACGCCGTCCCGATAACCGAAGGGCCAAGCCAGGCTATCCAGACGGTGAAAAATTGATTGACCACAATAAATGCCGTTACGGCGGCAATGTAACCGCTCACCATTTTGCTCAGGTGCATGCCCAGCCACTTTTTGCGCAGCACGGCCGGATTCCTGAAGTTTAACATGTCCACGACGGCAAATGCAATGCCGATGCCGCCGAAGATTGCCAGTACCACGTTTACAACGCCGCTGGAAATGAGCGGCGCCACAATCATGCCGATGCCGCAGCCTGACATCAGCAGACTGAGGGCGTAGTCCAGGCCGAGCGAGACGTCCTTCCGTTTAAGTCGGGTGGCGCGGTAGCCCGTGCCGATCAGATAAGAACTGAAAACGCCGATGCTGAACAGAAAAGCATTGGAATGACCGGGAAAAAGCGTAATGGCGATCGCCGCGAATGCCGATGTGAGCAGCGACCAGAAAAATACGCGACCGGCGAGTACGTGAATTTTTCCGCCCTTTTTGACGCTCAGAGCGATAAGTCCGGCAGCCAGTGAGATGCCCCCGAGTGCCGCGTGTACAACGATCAGTATTTCAGCCATAGAGTCCCGCAGCCTGTGTTAAACGACCCCGCCCGAAGTCGTCGGATGAGTCAATGAATCGATATTTCCACCGCTGCACGGCCGGCCCGGAGCGCAAGTGTTACGGTGCTCGCCTCGGCCGCCGACTCAGTTGCCGCTGACGAGCGGACGCTGTTCCAGGAAGTCGTACATCGTTATCCATCGCAGGCGGTAGAATGCCGTCCAGTACGCGCCCAGCGCCTGGATGTAACCCTGTGTTGCGCCGTCGCGTTCGGCCTGAGCCTGGAACAGGTCCGTAATTCCGATCTTGCCGATCAGATACCTGTTCTTGGCCACCTCAAAGCGCTTGCGTGCGATGGTATCGGACTTGGCGGCGATGCTGATCTGTCGCTGTGCGTTCAGGAACTGGCTGGCGACGAGAAAGACCTGCTGTTCAAAGTCGAGGCGTTCCTCGGAGATTGCATCGAGCGCCTGCTGCCGCCGCGCAAAGGCGATCTGTTGCTGCGCACCGCTGCCGCCCCAGTCCAGCAGCGGCATGCTGAAAGAGACGCTGAATCGCTGTGCGTCCAGCAGATTGTCGTACGCGGTCTGAAACTCGTCGCTGGTCTGGTTGAAGCCGAGCGAGGCCGAAATGGTCGCATTGAACCCCGCTTCGGATTCGCTGCGTTCCACGTCGCGCTGCGTCTCGATGTCCTGCAGTTCAAATCCAAGTACCTCGCTGCGATGCTGCAGCGCCAGCGCCACCGCCTGCTCTGCGCCGAGTTCAATATTGCGCGCCAGCGGCGGCGGACTGACGTCCACCACTTCGTCCGGCGCCATTCCGACGGCGCGCGCAAATGCCCTCTGCGCTATGCCGTAATTCAGTTCCGCGTCGCTTACGCGCATCTCGGCGTTCATGAAAGCCAGCTCGCTCTGCAGCAGATCGTTTTCGGCGATGGAGCCGACGCGAAAGCGGCCCTGCGAGAGGCGGAAAATTGTGTCGTTGATGGCTTTGTTGAATTGTGCGCTCTCCAGGTTCATGCGCGAGATGTAGAGGTTGAAAAAGCGGTCGCTGATATCCACGGCGATGCGTTCCATTTCCTCCACGTAGGTGCGTTCCGCCAGCGTCCGCCGCATCGGTTCGATCTTGCGTTCCCAGTACTGATCGTTAAAGCGGAAAAGAGGCTGCGTGAGGCTGATGCTGAACGGGCTGCTGCGCCACTGCGTTGCGTCCGTGGTCAGGCTGGACGTGTTGCTCAGGCCGGAACTGATGCGAAGGTCCGCGCCGGTGAGCGGAATGCGCTGGCTTATGCCGAGGTCGGCGGAGGCCACAGTCTGGCTCACCTCTGAGAATTGTTCGCCGTCTGCATTGCGGAAGACCGCAATGGAGCGGGTCAGGCCGGGAATGTCGCCGCTGAGGCTTAGCTGCGGCAGGTAAGACGAGTTGAAATTCTGGTGCTGCCACAAAGCGATGTCGTAGGTGCGCCGCAGAGCGCGTGCGCGTGCGCTGTTGCGCTGCGCCATTTCAATGCTTTCGGTCAGGCTCAGGGTGCGACGATCGCCGGTTTGGGCGTGCGCCCCGGGACCCGCCGCGGCAAACCCGGCGGCAAACAAAAAAATGGCTGTTATCAGGTGCAGTCGGTATCGTTTCATGATGTCGGAACAATGGATGAAGCGGAGGATGGCCGAACAGCCCCGCCTGTTGAGTCGTGTTGTGCCGCCGCGCAGGTCAGTCATGACGCAGCGACTCCACCGGATTCTGCGCTGCCGCCCGCCGTGCCGGAACGATGCCGAAAACGAGCCCGATCGACATGGCGACGCCGAACGACAGGATAACCGAAGAGGGCGTGACGATTGTGTCGATTTCCGCCGCCTCGGCGATCAAAATGCTCAGTGTAATGCCGAGCAGCACGCCTACCGCGCCGCCCGCAACGCTGATAGCCGTGGCTTCGCTCAGGAATTGCAGATTGATGTCGTTGGGAGTAGCGCCGAGCGAAAGCCTGATGCCGATTTCCTTGATGCGTTCCATGACGTTGGCAAGCATGATGTTCATGATGCCGATACCGCCGACGATCAGCGAAATTGAGGCGATGGCCCCGAGAACGTAGTTGAAAAGCCGCGTGGTTTCGCGTTGTTGTTCCAGCACCACTTCGGGAATCGTGATCTCGAAATCGGTCATTTGGTTGTGCCGGCGCGTCAGCATGCGCCCGATGATCTCAGCGGCGCTGCGGCTGAACGAGTTGTCGCTCAGGCGCACGACGATGCGGTCGATCTGATTGTTGTTGTTCGCGGCGTTGAACGACCCATCGCCGCCGCCGTCAGACGTCAGGTCGTCCTCCGTTACCGACGATCTGTCGCGGTAGCGCAGCAGAACGGTCGGCAGCGGCGTGTAGATGTCCAGATTGGGGTTGCGCAGGCCGAGCTGTTCCAGTTGGTCCTGCGCCACCGCCTGGTCCTTGATGACGCCCACCACGCGCAGCCACTGCGGACCACATTTGATGCTTTTGCCGATGGGATCGACGCCGGCAAAAAAACGCGTCCGAATTTCGTGGCCGATGATGCACACCGGCGCGAGCGCGTCGAAGTGCAGCACGGAAAAGGTCGCACCGAGCGCAAACTCGTCCGCGCGTTCGTAAAAGTGATCCCGGGAAACGCCGACGAGCACGCTGTTGCGGCTGACGCCTTCACGCGCCATCTCCATCGGCAGAACTATTTCGGGGTAGACCGCGAGCACCTGCGGCACTGTGGATGCAATACTCGCCGCATCGGCCAGGGTCAGGCCGGGCGAATAGCGTTTGACCTGCATATCGGCGCTGTCTTCCTCTTCCTCCGATTCCTTGTTTTCCTCCGGGTTTTCAATGTGGGGCGTAATAATCAGGTTGTCGGCGCCGAGGAGGGCGAGTTGCTGCAGAATTTTTTCCTGTGCGCCGCGGCCGATGGCGAGCATTGCAATGACGCTGGCCACGCCGAAGACAATGCCGAGCGAGGTCAGCAGGGCGCGCAGCTTGTTTTGCGCCATGGCTTCGGCGGCAATCAGGATATTGTGCAGAATTCGTCGGATCATTGGTTGCTGGCCCTGGTGCGCCGGAGCGCGCCGCCGGAAAATGAATAATGGGTGGACGTGGATATTACTCGCCTGAAGAAGCCTGCGCCAGCGGCGCTTCCTCACCTTCTTCCGGCGTACTCAGGTAAATGCGGTCGTTGGGGCTGAGACCATTTGTCACTACGACGTGCGTACCGTTCATCAGGCCGAGTTCAACTGTCTGGCGGACGGGGCCCGCCGGCGACTCCTTGTAGACGTACACGAGCGAGTCGCGGGCGTGAATTGTTTCCAGCGGCACGGACAGGGCTTCATCGACGTTGGCGACCAGAATTTCGTTGCCTGTCGTCATCGCGGGGCGCAGAGTTGTGTCGACCTGATCGACTTCAATCAGGACTTCAAAGACTTTCGAGTCGGAATTGCGCTGTTTTTCGCCGACGTTGGCGACCTCGCGCACGGTGCCGGTCAGGACTTTGTCCGGGAGGGCGTAGAGTTTGATCGTGACCGGCTGTCCCTGGTGCACATTGCGGATGTCGATTTCATTGACGTAGGTAACGGATTCCATGGAGGAGAGGTCGGGCAGTTCCGCCACGACGGGATTCCAGGCGGAGACGACGGAGCCGACGCCTTTTTTTACCCCGCGGTGTTCGCGCGAATAAATCACCATGCCGTCGGCGGGTGCAATGACTGTAAACTCTTCCATTGTTTCGACATAGCTGTCGTGCGTGCGCTGGTGGGAGCGCAGTTCGGCGCCGACTTCACGCATTTTGGCCATGGCCTGCTGAACCTGGACTTCGTAGTTTTTTTCCGCCTGGTGGAGGGCGCGTTCGGCGCGTTCATAGTCAATTTGCGCCTGCCGGATGACGGATGGAGCTTCGTAAATTGACTGTTCTTTGCGGATCTTCGCTTCTTCCAGCGCAAAGCGTAAATTCACGAGATTATCGCGTGCTTGTGACAAGCTGAGGGCGGTATCCAGGCGTGCCTGTTCGTACTGTGATTCGGCTTTCTGGATGTTGATCAGGAGGTCTTTTATTTTACCGGAAAGGTCTGATTTGTCCAATTGCGCGACAAAATCGCCCTTTTTTACAAGCGTTCCTTCAGGCACCATGTCCGAGATATTTATCTGATAGATCCCGGTGGCCTGCACATTGCGCGGCCCGCGGATCTTTATCGAGTTTTTCGCGCGGAGTTCCCCCGTGGTTGTTACGACAACTTCAAACGGACCCAGTTCAGGGCTGACGAGGATGTCGACTTCCTGCGGCGGTGGTTCCGCCAGTGCAAACCACAGGCCGCCCGCTGCTGCGACCCCGATTGCGATGTATATTAGACTGCGTATGATCTTCATGCTCGCTACTTACTGATCCTGTGTCGAAAGTTTCGGCAATTTTACCTGAAGTCTGAAGGAGCCCTCAACCTGAGCGCAGGCGGTGCATACGCCAAATATAGCGCCTTCACAAACATCTGAGTACGGGAACGCGCTCATTGAAGAAAAAATCCCCGTAATATTTTTAAGATTAACGGTTGAAATATAATGTGACAAAAGGAGCGCGCTCTACGGCTGAATTTAAGGGTTTTTCTGATGCATTTCTCAGGAAAACCCTTAGCTCAAATTAGGGCAAACACTTAGGCAAAAATAAGGGTAATGCTTATTGCTTCACGAGCGTGAAACCAGTAGTTTTGCAGGCGTCTTGAGGAACGGTTTATAAACGTTGTAATGAAAGTCATTTCGACGGGAAATCAGAACCGACACTACAAAGCTGAACCGTTCCAACCGATAATTAACCGACAATCAACAAAAGAGGGGGAGCCCTTTCGTTTGTTCCGTGGAGTCATCACTGCCGATTGATGCGGAATAAACACGCCGAATACGAGCGCCACTGCCAATGAGCGATCGTTTCGGATGGAACCCCAGCCCAGAGTTCAACGGCTTTCTCGATAATTCAAGGCTCTGACAATAACATATAGCGACCGGAGTCCACGCGGCGGGAAGATTGCACTCCTGTACTGTTTTCGCCGCCGACCGTAGTGAGCAGCACACTCATGTAAATTCGCGACTGCCCGAATTTGCACCTGCTTCTACTATGGATGACTGTTTACCTGCCTCCGGTTGAAAAGGTCAGTTAATGTGTTGAATCAAACACAGGTAGCTGAGAGCACGCCCCGGCGCCCCGCATGCGCACTTCGACGGAAACTTTGTGTGGATGCGGAAGACTGGGAAGTGCAGGGTAATCGCGGAAAGGGCTGCGTCACGTTGCGGGGATAAGAATAGTTCCCGAATGACGATCACACTGTATTTACTGTTAAACTGTTGCGAGATTACAGTGATCACTCTCAGGTGTGAACCGCATTAAGTCGTCAAAGCGCGTCAGATTTTTGTGTGTTTAATTGTTTAACCCATGCGTGTACAGGCATAAGGGCCATTGCCGCGTGCGCTCAATATTGACCTGGTATCGACAAAGGGAATTATGAAAAAAGCCAAATCGTTTGTACCCGCCGCTGCGATGCTCGTTTTGTTGCTGGTCGGCTCGTGGATCCTCAGGCCCGTCGATGCGGAGCTGCCGGATCTCGGCATCAGCTTTACCGAAGTTGCACAGGAAGCACATTGTTTAAATAATCACAGCAAAGTTGAACTTGATACGCGTTTTAACAACATCATGCCCTGGCTGTCATCCGTCGGCGCGGCCGTGGCTACCGGCGATTTTGACGGTGATGGGTTTGTTGACTACTACGCGACCAATTGCGGCAGAAACTCCCAGAATCGCCTGTTTCGCAATCTTGGCAACGGCGCGTTTGAAGACGTGGCCGCAGCCTGGGGCGTCGCAGATCAGAATCGCACAGGCGCTTCCATGGATGCTATTTTTCTGGACTACGACAACGACGGCGATCAGGACCTCTACCTGGTAAAATGGGCCGCGACCAACGTGCTGTTTGAAAATGTCGGCGGTCGTTTTGAAGATCGGACCGAAGCTGCCGGCGTCGGATACTGGGGCTACGCCAATTCGGTTGTATCCTTTGACTACGATCGCGACGGCCTGCCCGACATCCTGGTCGGCAACTACTTTGCCGAAAAAATTGCCGATGAAAACAGCGGCCAAATGGTGCGCAATGACCTGTGGGATCCGGTGACGAGTAAAGTCATGCACTCGACCTTTACCCACGCCACCAACGGCGGCCGCAATGTCCTGTACAAAAACCTCGGCAACGGTTCGTTTCGCGACGTGACCTACGACGTCGGCATCGGCCACACCGGCTGGACGCTCGACATCGGCGTCGGCGACCTCAACAACGACGGCTGGACGGATCTGTACGTATCCAACGACTTCGGCGCGGACGAGATCTATTTCAACACCGGCGCGGAGCAGCAGGAACCTGCCTTCATGATGCACATCGACCCGGACGGACATCCCGGCGCGGGCAACGACTGGTGGAAGGGCATGAACTGCGATATCGGCGATGTTAACAACGACGGCCGTCAGGACGTGTACGTGACCAACATTCTGGCGCACAGATACAAAACAGATGAAGGCAATATGCTCTGGCTTAACACCGCCGATGCGGAAATGGACGGCGGTGTGAAGTTCCTGAATATCGGTGAAGATGTTGCCGTTCACGACGGCGGCTGGGGCTGGGGTGGTCGTTTCTGTGATGTTAATAACGACGGCCTGATGGACGTTTTTGCACTGAACGGCTTTGCCACCGGAAAAGACCGCGACAACACCTACTGGTTCGCCCTGCAGGAAATGGTCACGCAGACAAAAAACAACGCCTCCGACACGGAGGTCTGGCCCGACATGGGCGACCGCGACCTCTCCGGCTACGAACCGAGCAGGCTGTTTATTCAACAAGCCAGCGACGCCGACATGCCGAAGTTCTACGAATACGCGGTTCCGGCCGGTATTACGGACATCCTGAACGGACGCGGCATCGGACTGGCCGACTACGACAACGACGGCGATCTGGACTTCTACGTCGCCAATCAGGGAGCGGTCAACTGCCTTTATCGCAACGAAACCGGCAACAAAAGCGGCGCCTGGCTGGGCCTGCAACTCGTCGGCCGCCCGGATGCGCCCAACCACGTTGGCGGAAGAACATTTGCAACGACGCACGACGCGGACGGCGTCCGTGTGGAAGTATGGGCCGCCGGTCAGTACTTTGTTAACGAACAGAACGAAGTTAACGGATTCGCCGGCCAGGGAGACAAGAGGCTTCACTTTGGACTTGGACAAGCAGCCGAGATCGACCGAATGGTTATCAACTGGCCAAGCGGCCGCACAACGACACTGGAAGGCGATCAAGCGCCAACCATCAACGCGTACCACGTGATCGAAGAGTCGATCTGACAACCACGCTTTAACATATAGATGCCTGCCGTGTTGTGTGTTGCGCGAAATAATGCACGACGGCAGGCGCTTTTATCGCAGAACTCGCATTTCAACAACGTTTATATTTTTTTGACGGAGATTGAACCGTGAAATACAAAGTACTCGGAGTAGTGGCGACCATTGTCGTAGTCGTTCTCGCAGTATTCGCCTATCAACGCTCGGGTCTGCTTGACCTTCCTGAAGTTCCCGACAACCTCACTGCAGACATGGTCGGACTTGGCGGTATCGACACGCTGCGTTTCTCGCAGAACAAACTTGATTCCGGCTCTTATTTTGGCGGTGTTAACGACAAAGGCACGACGGTGATGGCCCTGGGTGCGGAACAGTTCCGCAAAGGCACGCACGAACGCGGCCTCAAGATGATGCGCATGGGACTGCGCTTTGACCCCAACAACCTTGCGCTCGGCAACGGATTCCGCCTCTGTGTACTCGACGCCCAACGCGAATTCCTGCGTCAGGCCGCCAAAGCCCGCATGCAGAAGGTGCGTCTGCCGGTATGGCTTGACAACGAACCGAAGCGCACCTTTGAAAGCCGCTACCGCATCTTCCGCACGCGCGAACTGAAGTTCCAGATGGCCATGGGACTCATCGACAAGATGTTGCTGTACCCGGCGCTTGAAATTAAAGCACCTGCCAGTGTTGAAGCCGTTGAACTGTTAACCGAGATTCTCGAGGAAAACGACGGCGAAAACAAATACTACGTTCCCGCGCTGTTTGCGCGCGGACTTAACTACCTGTATCGGCCGGCCGATCTGGAATGGCCCGAATCGATAAAATCTTCACCCACCGCCGCCAGCGATGACATAGCTCTTTGTGTTGCCATCGGGCAAAAAGTCGGTGTTGGTTCCGATGAGTTAAAAGCGCGCCTTTCCATGACGCTCGGCGATGCCTACTGCAAAGAGGGCAATATCTCAAAAGCGCGGTCCTGGTGGCAGGTTGCCTACAACCTGAATAGCGCGGACAAAGCATTCGTTGAAGAAATTAACACACGCACGGCGTGGGATGACGACGAAGCCGCACAAAATCTCGAGCGCTTGCTTGAGAAACAAATGAATGACCTTAAACATCCGCTTACCGACATGAGGTTCATGTGGAAATGAACGCTACAGCCCCGGCGGCTAAAAAGAACTCTGCCAAAAGCGTGGAGCCAATAAAATTTGTGGCTCCCAAATTGCGGGATCCGCGCCTTACCCTGCTGCTGATTCTTTCAACGTATACGGCGCTGGGACAGTTTGTCTTTTACTTCAACATCGGATTTGAACAGCTGCTGCTGACGATCAGCATCACGGGCGGTCTGGACTTTCTGATTAACCTGATAAAACGTCGCCGCGTGGAAATCCCGCTCAGCGGTATCATCACCGGTCTCAGTCTCGGCCTGCTGCTGGAATCGTACAACAACATCGTCTTTGTCGTCGCAGGCGTCTGGTCGATTGCCTCCAAACACCTGATCAAATTCAGAGGAGTTCAGGTGTTTAACCCGTCGAACTTTGGTATCGTCATGGCTCTTCTGCTCATGCACGGCACCGTGACGGTTGCACCCGGTTCCCAGTGGGGCAGTGAGATCGTTTATTCGCTCGTTGTACTCTCGTTTGGCCTTGTCATGAGCTGGCGTGTTAACCGCCTGCCTCTTGTTCTCGGCTGGGCCGGCGGTTTTGTCCTCATGGGACTGGTTCGCATGTCGCTGGGACAGGGCGGTCTCGTCTTTGTCCTGGGGCCGATGACCGGCGCGGAGTTCATGCTGTTTACCATTTCGATGGTACCGGACCCGAAAGCTTCGCCGTCCAACAAAGTGACGCAGGTTGTCTGGGGGCTTTCAATCGCCCTGATTGACGGCGTCATGCGATTTAACGAGATGCGTTTTTCGATGTTCTATGCGCTTGCAATTCTCTGTGCCATCCGGCCCTGGTTTGAAGCCGCCGTTGAGCGCGTGTTTAATCTGACGGAAGGCCAGACGGCATTTGCGGGCATTAACTCCCGCGAACCGGCCGCGGTGCTGAAGGACAAAGCGGCTGTTTGAGCCGCCTCTGCCAAACAACGAACACAACAGAAACACCATGACGCGGCAGGTGCCTGAACACCTGCCGCCCGCAAGGAAGAGAAAGCAGATATGATAGGATCAGTAATGGCCTGGTGGATCGGGCGCTTAATCGACACGATGCGTTTTCCGCATCAGGCGCCGGGCGGCGAGGAAACCACGCGCAACGTTATGCGCTCCTTTGGTTCCGGCGCCAAGCTCGGCCTGCGCAACAGCCCGATCGAGCACGTGCGGTCGGTATCCGACGGGATGCCCTGGAGCCACCGCGCATTTTATCACGAAGGCCATGCGATGGGCGTTGCCGCGCGCTGCGCCATGCGCCTGCAATCCGGCACGCCGGAGTTGCTGTTTCACTACGATGACTTTCGACTGATGCGCTACGTGGGCTATGGATTTTGGAACGGCGCGACCACCAAATATCCGGCGCCGCGTCTTGACGAAACGGCCGGGCTGTGGGCGGGTGAATCGACCTGGAGCAAATACCGCCTTTTGATGCCCAACGGCTTTGGTTTCTCGACTGTGATGTTCCGCGGCGCTTTTGATGAGCGTGCCGCGGCAGCCATCGAAAACCTGCCGGACGAAGAATCGCGGGAAGCAGCCTATCACGGTGTGGGCCGCGTTCTGTGGTTCCTTTATATGCACAATTATGAAGAGCTGAATGTAATTTTGCGCCGGCATGTATGGCGAAGCGAAGCGCTCGGCATCGGCCTCGGACTGGCGATTGGATTCACGCAGGTAGCCATGCCGGACGCCATTATGCGCGCCGTGGACGGGATGGGCGCCGAGCATCGGGAAAATTTACTGCGCGGTGTTGGTATCGCGCTGGAGACACATTCAAGCAACAGCCCACAGGGTCGTATTCAGGTGGAGCGTTCTGTATTCGGTGAGTTGCGTCGCCGTTACGAGATCGCGCTGGAAGCAACGGCATCTGGAAGCGGTGCCGATTGGTATCGACTGTATCACGAAAACACGCGCAGCACTTCGCGCGCGGATTTTGCCCATGCCGTAACAAATGGCGCGGACACGCGGCGCTGAGATGCCGTCGTTTCGACATCGAGGAACACAACAATGAAAACATATAACGACCACGACATAGCAATTGTCGGTATGGGCTGTCGCTACCCCGACGCCGAATCACCGGAAGACTTGCTCAACAACACGTTGGCGCATCGCCGCGCCTTCCGCCGCTTCCCCGACGAACGTCTGCGCATGGAGGATTACCATTCGCTGGACCGCAACGCGCCCGACAAATCCTACGCCACGGAAGCAGCCGTGCTGGAAGGTTTTGAGTTTGACCGCGTCCGCTATCGCGTTGCCGGCAAACAATTCCGTTCGGCCGATATGGCGCACTGGCTGGCGCTCGACGTTGCCACGCGCGCGCTGTACGACGCTGGATTTCCCGAGGCCGAAGGTCTGCCGCGCCGACGAACCGGCGTCATTATCGGCAACTCGCTGACAGGTGAATTTTCGCGCGCCAACATCATGCGTCTGCGCTGGCCATATGTTCGCCGCGTGATGGAATCCGGACTGCGCGACGAAGGCTGGTCCGACGATGAGATCGGCATGTTTCTGGCGCGCATGGAAAAGCGCTATAAAAAGCCCTTTCCGGAAATCTCGGAAGAAACACTGGCGGGCGGTCTGGCCAACACAATCGCGGGCCGCATCTGCAATTATTACGATCTGCACGGCGGCGGCTACACGGTGGACGGCGCCTGCGCTTCCTCGCTATTGGCCGTTGTCACGGCCTGTAATGCCCTGGCGGCGGGAGATATGGATGCGGCTCTGGCCGGCGGCGTCGACCTGAGTCTTGATCCGTTTGAAATCGTTGGATTTGCCAAAACCGGAGCTCTTGCAGCCAATGATATGCGCGTGTTTGAAGAGCGCTCGGCCGGTTTCTGGCCTGGCGAAGGCTGCGGCTTTGTGGTTCTTATGCGCTATGCCGATGCGTTGCACGGCGGACATCGCATTTACTCCTCGATTCGCGGTTGGGGTATTTCTTCCGACGGTTCCGGGGGCATCACGCGACCGGAAGTCGAAGGCCAGTTGCAGGCGATTGCCGCCGCGTATGACAAGGCGGGATACGCAGCCGACAGCGTGACCTTCTTTGAGGGCCACGGCACGGGAACGGCCGTCGGCGACGAAACGGAACTGAAAACACTGTCTCGCGCCGTGCGTGAAGCCGGCGTCAAACACGGCCGCAGTTTTGTCGCTTCAACCAAGGCGAACATCGGTCACACCAAGGCCGCCGCGGGCGTCGCCGGTCTGATCAAGGCCACGATGGCGCTCAGCAAACAGGTCATTCCGCCGATGACGAATCACGAGCGGCCGCACCCGGTGATTGCCGCCGAGGACGGCGTCCTGCAAACCGTCAGAAAAGGTATTGCCTGGCCGGAGGAGCGCCCCTTGCGCGCCGGCGTCAGCGCCATGGGTTTCGGTGGCATCAATGCTCACCTGACGCTCGAGAATCCGGCTGAACGCCGTCGTCAGGGTTTTACCTCCTCCGAACAATCAGTCTTGCGCGCCGCCCAGGATTGTGAGCTCTTTCTGTTCGGCGGACTGACGCCGGACGATCTGCGCAAACGCGTGCGCACCGTGGCGGACTACGCCGAGAAACTTTCGCGCGCGCAGCTGGCCGACCTGGCGCACGCGCTGCACGCCGAACTCGAAGCAGATGCGCCCTGCCGCGCCGCAGTCGTGGCGTCGCAGCCGGCCGATCTGGAAATGCGTCTGCGCAAGGTCATTGAGTTGCTTGATTCCGGCGTGTCGGAACAAATTGACACGGGCGGCGGCATCATGCTGGGCGCATCCGAGCGCAAGGCGCGCATCGGTTTTCTGTTTCCCGGTCAGGGAGCCCCGGCCAATCTCGATGGCGGCATTTTCCGCCGTCGTTTTGACTTCATCGACGAATTGTATTCGCGCGCTGATTTGCCGGTCGGCGTTGACGGCGTAGCGACGGATGTTGCACAACCCGCCATCGTGACGGCGTCGCTGGCCGGCATGCAGCTGCTCGAACGCCTCGGCATCCAGGCGGAATGCAGCGTGGGTCACTCTTTGGGTGAAATCAGCGCACTGGGATGGGCGGGCGTCGCCGACGAAGATACATTGCTGCGCGTGGCGCAGGCGCGCGGCCGCGCTATGGCCGACCTCGGCAGTCCTACGGGCGCCATGGCCAGCCTCGGCGCCGGACGTCAGCGCGTGGAGCGCCTGCTCGATGGTCACGACGCGGTCGTCGCCGGCTTCAACTCGGCCCGTCAGACGGTAATTTCCGGTGAGCGTGAATTGGTGCACGACATTGTCAGACGTGCCAAGGCATCCGGAATCAGCGCCGTTCCGCTGCAGGTCTCGCATGCCTTTCACTCGCCGCTCGTTGCCGCGGCTGTGCCCGTACTCACCGAGTACATTCGAACGGAAACCTTCTCCGCGCCGCAGCGCACGGTGTATTCCACGGTCAGCGGCAGTGTTCTCGACAAAGACGTTGACATCGTCGATCTGCTCGGCAAACAGGTGACGAATGCCGTGCGTTTTGTTGAAGCGGCCACGCAGGCCATGTCCGGGCTGGACCTGGCGATTGAAGTCGGTCCCGGCAAAATTCTCAGTGGTCTGGTGGCAGATTACGACGTGCCGACGATCGCGCTGAACAGCGGCGGCTCGTCCCTGCGAGGACTGTTGAGTGCGGCCGGTGCGGCATTTACCCTTGGCGTGAAACTCGACCTGGGCGTCATTTTCAACGACCGATTTGTCCGGCCGTTCAACATCGAATGGAAGCCGGTCTTTCTTATCAACAATTGTGAGCTTGCGCCCCTCTCGCACGGTATTCCGGCACACTATCAGGCGGAAGAGGAAGCGCATGAACCGGAATCCGCGACGGCTGTCGGCGGTGGTGAGGACGCGAGTCCCATCGATACGATCCGCCGTCTGGTGGCCGAACGCGCGGAACTTCCGTCCGAGGCGATTAACGACGGCGACCGCATGCTGACGGATCTGCACCTGAACTCGATCGCCGTCAGCCAGCTCGTGATTGAAGCCGCACGGGAATTGCAGGTGGACCCGCCCGCAAATCCGACCAACTACGCCGACGCGAGCGTCATGGAAATTGCCGAAGCCCTGGCTGAACTCGGCCAGGCGGATGACTCCGCGCGCACGCCGGTTCCGCGCATTCCAGACGGTGTAGACACATGGGTGCGTTCGTTCAGCGTAGAGTTGTTCGACGAATCTGCGCCGGCTGCGCCACTGAACGCGCAAGCCGCTGAATGGAAAATAAGCACCCCCTCCGACTACACACTTGAGGAAGCGCTGCGCGCCCGGCTCGATCGCGCACCGGGAAAAGGAGGCAGCATTGTTTGCATGCCGCCCGACCCGGTTGAAGCCGACGTAGAGCGCCTTCTGAGCGCCATGCGTGAAATGCTGCAATCAAGGCGAACCGCGACTTTTGTCCTGGTGCAGCACGGTGGGGGAGCTGCTTCTATGGTTCGGACGCTTCATCTGGAAGCGCCCGAAATCGATACCGTCATCGTCGATGTGCCGATCGACAACCCGCAGGCCACCGAATGGATCATGCTGGAAGCGGCTACGGCCGGCGGACATCGCGAAGTCGTTTACGACCAGCAGGGACGCCGTCGCATCCCGCGCCTCAAACTGGCCGCCGGCATTGAACCGGTTGACGACAAACCGCTCGGCGAAGACGATGTGCTGCTCGTAACGGGCGGCGGTAAAGGCATTACGGCCGAATGCGCCCTGATCATTGCAAGGGAGTCGGGCGCCGCGCTCGCACTGCTGGGCCGTTCCAAACCCGAAAACGATAAAGAACTCTCGTCGAACCTGGATCGCATGCGCGCCGCCGGTTGTCGGTTGAAGTACTATCCGACCGACATCACGGATGCCGGCTCGCTTGATGCTACTTTGCAGGCGATCCGATCCGACTTTGGAACAATAAGCGCTGTTCTGCACGGCGCCGGCGCCAACAAGCCGAAACTGATTGCAGCGCTGGAGATGGATGATTTCCGGCGAACGCTCGGACCTAAAGTCTACGGCTTGCGCACCATTCTGGATCGTCTCGATCCCGCCGATGTCAAAATGCTCATTTCCTTTTCTTCGATTATTGCGCGTTCGGGTATGCACGGCGAAGCCGACTACGCCCTGGCCAACGAATGGCTGACGCGTATGACGGAGAGTTATGCGGCACAGCATCCTCACGTTCGCGCCCTTTCGATCGAATGGTCGGTCTGGTCCGGCGTGGGCATGGGTGAGCGTCTCGGTGCGGTGGAAGCGCTGATGCAGAAAGGTATTACGCCGATTTCGCCCGACGCGGGCATAGCCGTGATGCGCGATCTGATCTGCGCCAAAGGCGGTGATGTGGCTCTGGTTGTCTCCGGTCGATTCGGCGACTCGCCAACCCTGGTCTTTGACCGTCCGGAGTTGCCCTTCCGCCGCTTCCTGGAAGACACGCGTTTTTACGTGCCGGGTGTGGAGTTGATTGTGGAGAGCGAACTCTCGCTCGAAAACGATCCCTATCTGAATGAACACGTTTTCCGCGGTGAACGCCTCCTGCCCGCCGTCGTCGGACTTGAAGCGATGGCGCAGGCCGCCATGGCGCTCATTGGAACGGACCAGCGTCCCTGGTTTGAAGGCGCCGGTTTCCACCGCCCGATTGTTGTGTCCGAGCGGTCGCCACAGACGATTCGCGTCGCCGCCGTGGTTCGCAATGCGACAACGGTGGATGTGGTTCTGCGCTCCGGCGAGAGCAACTTTCAGGTTGACGTCTTCAATGTGCGCTGTCGTTTTGATGCGCCGACGGAGCTGACGCCGGTTGACGAAACATTTGTCGCCAGTGAACCCTCCGAGCTCGAAGCCGTGCCGATCGAACCCGCCACGGACCTCTACGGCGGAATTTTCTTCCATACGGGACGCTTCCAGCGCGTGCGTTCATACCGCACTCTGCGCGCCACGCGCGCCCTTGTGGAAATTGACACCACTCCGGGGGGCAAGTGGTTCGGCCGGTACCTGCCGCAGACTCTGGTGCTGGGCGACGCCGCCGTGCGCGACGCCGTGATTCACTCGATCCTGGCCTGTCTGCCGCATGCAACCCTGCTGCCGATCGGCGTGGACGAACTCGTTCCCGCGACGCAGAGGTATGAAGGGCCGGTTTTTGTGCATGCGAATGAACGCCTGCGCGATGACAAATTGTTTATCTACGACGTTCGCGTGACGGACGAACAGGGCCGCATTCTGGAAAGCTGGAATGGATTGCGCCTGCAAATGATCGCCGAAAATCCGCCAAGCGACGCCTGGGTGGAGTCCCTTCTGGGACCCTACATGGAACGCCGCATCAGCGAATTGGTCGACGGCGCGCAATGCACCGCCGTCGTGCAACGCGATGTCGGCGACGACAGGCACAGCAACAGCGATTCCGCTATTCGCAGGGCGCTGGGCCGCGAGGCCGCCGTGTTTCGTCGTCCCGACGGCAAGCCCGAACTGGCTGACGACGCCCGCGCCGTTTCCGCCGCGCATGCCGACGGCCTGACGTTTGCCGTGGCAGGCGAAGGTCCGCTTGGCTGTGACCTGGAACCCGTTGTGGCTCGTCCCGCACAGTTGTGGCGCGACCTGCTCGGTCCCGAGCGCTTCCAACTGGCGGAACTGCTGGCGCGCGAGTTAAACGAAGATGCGGACCTCTCCGCCACACGTGTGTGGGAGGCCGGCGAGTGTTTAACCAAAGCGGGCGCTCTGCCAAACGCCCCGCTGGTGTTTCACTCTTCCACCGCGGACGGCTGGGTGCTCTTTGCATCCGGGTCTATGGTTGCCGCCACCTATGTCGGTCCGCTGCGCAATTCAACAGGTTTAACTGCTTTGGCTATTCTGGTCAGGAGGATGAATGAAGGCGTTTGAACACAAACATGTAGTCGGCTTTGAAGAAACCAACGTCGTCGGCAACGTCTATTTTGCCAATTATCTGGTATGGCAAGGCAAGTGCCGCGAAATGTTTTTGCGGACGCACTGTCCCTCCATTCTCGGCCTGATCGCCGAAGGACTATCACTTGTTACTCTGCGGACCAATTGCGAATACTTTGCCGAGCTTGAAGCCTTCGACGAAGTTCTGATTCGCATGACGCTTGAAGACATGCGCCAGAACCGCGTAACGATGAAGTTCGACTATTTCAAAGTGACGCCTGGCGGCAATGAACTGGCCGCCAGCGGCGAACAGTCAATTGCCTGCATGCAGCGCGAAGGCGGTGAAATGGTGCCGACGCCGGTTCCGACCGAAATGCGTGAGGCCTTGCGCGCCTATCAAAATACAGCCGTGGGTGTTGTTTAATGAATTGTCGCCGTACTACTGAAAACCGCGAGGTTAACAAAAGTGGATTGGTGCGCGGAGCGGGTGTTTTCCTTGCCGTGCTGATCATCGCGTTAACTGTTCCGACTGCGTTTGCCGCCGATGCCTGGAGCGAGCGCGATACGCGTACAAACGTTCTGGCACTGGCATTAAACGGGTTTGGATCCTCCACGGCCGTTGCCTATGGCTATTTTGAAATTGACTACAACGGCAGCAACCCCGAACAACCGGTGGAGCTGGCGATGAGCGATTTTGAACTGGGGGCGCGTTTCCCTTTGTTTAACGGCGTGCATATCTATTTGAATGACCGTATCGAATCCTACGGACATGTGCGACCCAAATGGGCGTTTTACGACAGCGTCTCCGTCGGCGATGGTTCTTTCTTCCCTGCGGTCAACGACAATATGTTTTTTCTGGAGCTGCGCATCGAACAGATGGGCACGACCTGCAAGAGCATGGGGCCGGTGCACCTGATAGCGGATATTGACGAATGGCCGACGCCGCCCGGGACTGTTTACCGCGTAGAAGAGGACGTTAACTTTAAATCCGTAGACAGTCGCGGTAATTACCAGCAGCTCGGATTGACGGTCCACCTGGATTCAAACCTCTGCGCCTGGTTTTACGAGAGAGGCGCGGTTGAAACCGAACTGCGGGAAGTTAAACGTCAGGGCGACCTGATAACGCTGGAAGGGTCGGTGACTTCTCATAGTGACAGTGTGTTCGCATACGGTTGGACGTTCTACAGCGGCGGTGAGATAATTGAGAAAATCACACCGCATGCCGATTCGATCGCCGCGCAATACGGCGACTTTGCCGGGCACGACACGCTGCGCACCGGCGACCGCCATGCGTACAATCTCGATGTGCGCATGAAGCGCCCGGGAATGGAGCGTCTGTACTTCCTGACGGCCGGTCGCGAAGTTGACTTTGTTGGCGACAAAGAATTTATTGAAGTGCATCTGCCGGACAAGGGGCTGGACGTGCATGATATGAATAACTGGCGTTTTAACCAGGGGGCGCAGACCGAAGTGACAATCAGCGGCGCGGGATTCCGCGAACCGCTTGAGATTGTATTCGATACGACGGGAATATCCGCTGCCGAGATTCACATCGACTCCCCCGAGTCTTTGCGTGCGGTGTTTAACATCGACGAAGCCGCGCCGCCGGTGGACTACGACATGACCGTCAAAAGCGACGGGCGCAATTTTACCGTAGTCGACGCTGTCCGCGTCAAAACGCTTGAACACGTCGTTACCGGCGTGGATCTGGATAAAATTGTCACGGGCAAGGATTTTACGCTTAACATTCACGGCGAGCGTTTCCCGGAGCGCGTGTACGTGAGCCTGGGCGACAGCGTCACCCTGCATGATATCGTCCGTAAATCGGACACTGAAATTCAGGTTGCGGGCATGCTGTCGACATATGACGAGTCAAAACCGGCAGTCGACGTAATCGTAGCGGGTGCGCTGCATTCCGCCATTCTGCGCGATGCAATTCCCGTGGAAGACGGGAACCCCGGCATGCTGGCTTCGCTCAGTACACCTCTGATGTTCCTGGGCGGCGGACTCCTGCTTGTACTTGTCATCGTTGCAGTAGTAATGATGAAACGACGCGGCAGCAGCGCGGCGTCGACCGACCGGAACAACAACTCGGCGAACCAGGAACAGCGTTCCGCCAGCGAAATTCCGGCATAAAGAAAATTTAACCTGAAACGCGGATGCACTGCCGCAGCCTATGATTAAGGCAATGCATCAAACAACGGTACACGATGGACACACTTAAACAGGCAATCCAGAAGCGATCCATACTGTTTGGAGCATTGTTGGTATGGGCATTTTGGCTTGTGCTGATGATTAACGGCAACCACTGGTCGCTGTTCATGGAAAAGTGGTACATGACCATTACCATGGTGTTCGGATCGTTCATAGCGGGTGCAACGAGCGAAGGCGGAGGTGCGGTGGCATTTCCGGTCATGACGCTCTTGTTTAAAATTGACCCGGCCGTAGCGCGTGACTTTTCCCTGATGATTCAGGCTGTGGGCATGATGGCCGCTGCGTTTACCATTATGTGTATGCGCATTCCGGTCGTTGTCCCGGCGATCATCTTTGCAGGGCTGGGAGGCGCGGTGGGAATAACGTTTGGGCTGGATGTTGTTTCCCCTCTCCTTCCGCCTGCTTTTACCAAGATTTTGTTTACCAGCGTGTGGCTGAGTTTTGCTGCGGCGCTGTACTGGATAAATCGCCTTCCCGGGCGGGAGTTGTTTCAACGATTGCCGCAATTCGGACCCTCACAGGCCATAGTGCTTTTTTTGGTCGGCACTGTGGGAGGAATGATCAGCGGGATTACGGGCAGCGGTCTCGATATTTTAACGTTTTCCGTTCTCGTATTGGGATTGAAGATCGACGAACGGGTGGCGACGCCCACGTCGGTGGTCCTGATGGGCATGAATGCACTGTTCGGCTTTCTGTGGAAAGGCGGCATGGGCGCAGGTATGCCGACGGCTGCGTGGGAATACTGGTACGTCTGTGTGCCGGTGGTTGTCGTGGGAGCCCCGTTGGGCGCCTGGTTCATTTCCAAACGCTCGCGGCAACTGGTTGTTAACTTTCTGTACATATCAATTTTTGTGCAGTACATTGCCGCACTGATCATTTTACCGCATACGACAAGCCTGACGTTGTTCAGCGTGGGCATCGTTCTGGCGGGCGTTCTCGGCTTCCGACTGATGTCCGTCTACGGCGATCGTTTCAATATGCGAATCCCGAAAAAAATTAAACAGCAAGCAGCGAAAATTCCTTCGCAAATTGAAAATATTGTTGTAGATTAGGGGCATGGAGTTTACAATCTGACTATGTTATTTATCAGGTGACGGCGCGACCAATCCAACCAGCCCCAGGATGAAATCGTAAACGTGCCGCTCCGCAAGATCATATCAGTCCGCTGTCATGCGATCTCACTGAACCAGCCCTCACCGAGATCCACTGTGCCGGACATAAATTCACAAACGTTCTTACGAATTATACAAAGTGTTGAGATGCGAAAACGCCGTGCGCCGGCAGCGCTCGCCGGTTGTGCGGTGTTTTTACGGGGATGGCCATGACGTTCCACAAACGACAGGCAAACCTCGCATCCCGCATGAATACACACTATATGCGTTGATTGCGCTGGAATTCCGTTATTCACTACTGCCCAAACGGAATACAGTACAGACGGCGTCTGAACTTCGCGCGAACTTTTGTTCCGCGGGTGAAAAACAATTGCCGGAGTGTGATATGTACAACTCACACCCGCGATTGATGACGAGTCCGGACAGCGCATCGATTAAACTGCCGTAAATCGACATATCAACAGGACCGATTCGGTATTAAAGCACCTGCATTGTTGACATCAATGCAGGGCGGAAGAGGTCTGTATCAAAAATGTTAATCGCATCTTAAACACTGCCGTTTATTCCACTATTCTTTATTTCATGTTTTACAGGAATTTTTCAAATGAAATTCTTCAACATTCTCGGCGCCGCGCTGGCTCTTGTTGTCTTTGGCGCAGCTACCACTAACGCTCAAACCGCGTACGAATGCACCGGCGACAGCGAGTGTATCTTCCAGATTGACAGCAACACGCCTCAGGCATGTATTGAAGCAATTGAGATCTTCACTGGTCCCCTCACGGGTGCCGGCCCGGTTAAACTGGCTTTTGTTGACTTCAAATCGCTTGCTGGTGTCTGCTTCACGCTGAGCACGACTCAGGAAGGTTACAACGTTATCACGCAAACGGACGTTGGCGGCATGTATCAGTTCGAATACTCTTCGGACAACCTGCTGGCCGAAGTTGCCGGCGTTCAATACTGGAGCAACGGTACGCTGAACCTGCGTTCGCTGAACCTGTACCCGAACGAGCTGGGCGACAACCCCGGCCCGATCGCTTACGAAGTCACCGGCGACGTTACGTTCAACGAAGTTGGCGGCCCCGGCAAACTGACGGTTTTCCAAGGTAGCTCGGTTTCCGTTACGACGAAACGCCCTCGCGTTATCTGCGACCTGAACAGCAACAGCTGCTTCATCGAGATCAACGGTACGCCGTATGACATCAACCCGACGATCCACATCGAAAGCGAAAGCCCGGTTGACCAGGGCGGCGGTATCCGCGTTGGTATCGTTACGGCTAAAGAACTGATCGACGCACTTGGCCTGGAACTGGTTCTGGCTCCGTGGTCGTCCGGTACGGACGAGAACTACTTTGCTCTCGAGTCCATCGACCCGCAAAACGACTTCCCCGCTAACGTTCGTGGCTACTTCAACACGGAAATCACGTACAACGGAGAAATCTACACGGCCGGCGACGTCCTCGAAGTTGAGTCGACGGTTCCGGTTGACGAATGGCCCCCGGCTCCGGGTGCTGCTCAGTACATCCTGTCGCACCCGGTGGTCTTCACCAGCGACAGCGGCAACGAGATCATCATCCACGAAGGCGTTGTCAGCAACTAAGTTGCTGCATAAGCTCAGCGATTAAGGGCGCTTGTGTTCAGGCGCACGCGCCTTGACTTCCCGAATAGAAGAGAAACGGTTGTGCGCCTTTCGGCAAACAACCAATGACCGAATGGCGCCGTCCCCCCGCGGTTAAACACCGCAACCGGACGGCGCCTGTTGAATCTTCAACCGAATGCAGGCAGCGACTTGCAGTGCATTCAGCAGGCCCAAACGTAAAGACACCAGTTAAGGACATGTTAAACAAGTGTTGAACGTGGTCGCTCCGGCGCATCTACCAGCGCCTCGAACCTACGGTTCCGGAAGCCAATCACGGTGCATTGACCGTCATTGCCTCAAAACATTGCCACTTAAAACAATATACTAATCATGTTTAACAGGATAGTCTTATGAAACGTCTATTATCTACCTTCACTGCGCTTGCGCTGGCGATGATGTGCGCCGGCTCTTTATCCGCCGCTACGACCGGATTCCAATGTACCGGCGACAGCCAATGTATTTTTGAGATAGACGGCAGCACGCCGCAAGCCTGTCTTGAACAGCTGGAAATTCTTACCGGCCCTCTGACGGGCGCCGGCTCTGTAAAGGTTGCACTGGTGGACTTCAAAACTCTCGACGGCGTGTGTTTTACTCTCAGCTCTTCTCAGGAAGGCTATGACCGCATTATTCAAACAGAAACACCCGCTGGTTACCAGTTTGAGTATCTGTCAGACTTTGTGACGGCCGAGTCCGGCGGATATACTTTCCACAGCACAACCCCGCTGCACCTGCGTGCCGCCAACCTGTGGCCCAACCCGCTTGGTCAAAATCCCGGTCCGATAACCTATATCGTCGATGAGGACGTGCACTTTGAGACGAACGACGGGCTGCACTACATGATGGTTCATCAGGGCAGTTCGGTTGACGTGACGACTACCAGGCCCAAAGTTATCTGCAATCTGATCAGTAATTCCTGCACGATCGATATTAACGGATCACCGCAACAAACGGTAAATCCGACCATCGAAATTGAGTCGGAGCAGCTGGTGGACGTGGGGAATTATGTTCAGGTTGGATATGTCGACTTCAAGGAAGCGATAGACAACCTTATCGGCTTTCGCATGATACTGCAACCGTACTCGTCAACGATTCCGTCCAACTCGTTCTTCAGGCTGGACCCCATCAATCCCGGTCAATACTACCCGGCCAATGTACGCGGTTACTTCGAAACTGAAATCCACCTCCGCGGCGACGTGTTCAGGCCGATCGCCGGTTCGCCGCCGCTGGAAATTGAATCGACATTCCCGGTCAATCAATGGCCGCCTGCGCCGGGCACGGCTCAGTACATCATCTCACAGCCGATTCAGTACGAAAACAGCGTGGGTGATGTTTTAACCATCCATCAGGGCGTCATCCAGAACTGATGCAGTATTGCGACTGTGCGGCAGGTGTCCGCAACAGTTGAGTTTAGTGAACACTGACATTCCAATCCGGCTCTTCGCGGGAGCCGGATTCTGTACCCGCCGCAAACGGCGTTAAACAAAACAATGCAAGTATGCCGAAGTCGGAATTTGCTGCGGCATACGGGAAGATTCTCGCATCTCAACAACACACGTATACCTCTTTTACACTTTAAGCTCTACAGGATTTTAGCAGATGAAATTATTCAAAACCCTCGGCCTTGCAGTTGTGGCAGGCGCCGTCAGCTTCGGATCCGTTTCCGCCGCTGAGTTCGAATGCACGGGCAACAGCGAATGTATCTTCCAGATCAACGGCGATACGCCGCAGTCCTGCATCGAAGCGATTGAAATCTTTACCGGTCCGCTGACCGGTACGGGTCCGGTGCAGATTGCCTTTGTCGACTACAAATCACTGGCGGGTGTTTGTTTTACGCTCAGCACCACAAAAGAAGGCGTTAACCTGATAACCCAAACCGAAACACCCGGCGGTTATCAGTTTGTTTACACTTCCGACGTTGTTGAAGCTCAGGTGCCCGGCATCCCCGGTTCGTTCTGGAGCCAGAACGAACTGCGCCTGGAAGCACTGAACCTGTATCCCAACCCGCTTGGTGAAAACGGCGGCCCGATCGCCTACGAAGTCGCTGAAGACGTTGAATTTGTCAACGGTCAGGACCGCCTGACGGTTTTCAGAGGCAGCTCCGTTATCGTCGAAACCAAAAAGCCGAAAATCGTCTGCGATCTGAGCAGCAACAAATGTTACATCCAGATCAACGGCTCGGACTACGACATCCACCCGACCATCTCGATCGAATCCGAGCGCCCGGAGCAATCCGGCAACATCCTGATTGGCCGCGTCACTGCGAAACAACTGATCGACGAACTTGGACTGGAAATGACGCTGGACTTCAAACGCGATCCGGACGAGTCCTACTTCGCGCTTGAGCCGCTGCAGGCCGATCAAACGTTCCCCGCTATGGTGCGCGGTTACTTCGCTTCACAAATCACGTACGAAGATGAAGTATATCACGCCGACGGCGTGCTGCAAATCGAATCGGTCGATCCCGTTGAAAGCTGGCCGCCCGCACCGGATGCCGCCAACTACATCATCTCCGAGCCGGTCATTTTCACGAGTGACAGCGGCAACGAAATCATCATTCACGAAGGTCATATCAGCAACTAAGTTGTTGAATGAACATTGCGTGTGATTACAGGTGCGTGCGTTGCGGCGCACGCACCTTGAATAGAAGTTTTATACAATAAAAGTTGTGTGCATGCCGCAACGGACCGACCCACTGGCGCATTTCCGTCGCTGATTAATAAACAGCACCGGGGGCAGCGCCTGACGAAATGAAAACCGAATGCATATCGCGATTACATTGCATTCAGCAGGTCCCCTCGTAAAGACCCGGTTTATCACACGTTATAAACGTGTTGAAAACGCGATCACTCCGGCGCTTCTGCCAGCGCATTTGAACACAACGTTCCGGATTGCGATCGCTTCGTCCAGACCGATAGCGCATCACTTCTCTCTCTCGTTCCTTCTATTACACTTGAATCCAGTTAAACAGGATACTCTTATGAAACGCATAGTATTTTTTAGTGCCGCTTTTGCACTGGCTGTGTTTTGCACCCAAAATGTCATGGCGCAGGACGTGTACAAATGTGAAGGTTCCACGCTCTGTGAATTTGACATTGACGGCACTTTGTCGCCGGCATGCATTGAAGCAATAGAAATTCTTGTCGGCCCGCTTACGGGCTCCGGCACGGTGAAAATTGCGTTGGTCAACTTTAAAACTCTGGATGGAATTTGTTTTGAGGCAGGCCTGGGCGATGGTTATCATCGAATCACCCAGACGCAGGAGCCGACAGGTTTCCGCTTTGAGTACGAGTCGCAGTCGATTCTGTTGACCTCCAATGGAGTTGACTATACCAGTTCAGATCCGCTGCACCTGCGCTCAGTCAACACCTATCCCAATGAACTCGGTGACAATCCCGGACCCATTGTGTATGAAGTTATCGCACCCGTTGCGTTCAATGAAAACGGCGGCCTTAGAGTGTTAACTCTGCACCCCGGCAGCTCCGTTGAAGTCACGACCATCAAACCCAGAATCATCTGTGATCTGACGGGCGACCACTGTGAAATCGACATCAACGGCGGACCGATGTTCACGATTAATCCGACCATTACCATTGAGTCGGAACAGCTGCAACCTCAGGGCGGCAATGTACAGATTGGTTATGTCCTCGACAAAGACCTGCTCGACCTCGGGACGGGTTTTACCATGACTTTGCATCCTGCCGCAGCACCGGATGAGTCCTTCTTCCTGCTGGAACCGGTTAATCCGGGATTTGATTTTCCGGCGATGGTGCGCGGATACTTTGCAACGCAGGTCCAGTACAATGGCGATACGTACGATCCCATCGGCGGCCAGGTGCTGGAAGTAGAAGCGATCAGTCCGGTCAACGAATGGCCGCCGAACGTCGGCACGGCACAGTACATTATCACGCAGCCGATCCAGTACGAAAATGGCGTCGGCGATGTACTCACGATTCACGACGGTTTGATCTCGAACTAAGACCAACACGCAGCGCCAATCAGCTGAACAGGCATTGGCGATTCACACGTTGAACACTTACCGGCTCTTCGCGGGAGCCGGTTTTTAACCGCCCGAAACGGCGTTAAACAACAATTGCGGTTGTGCCCGGCGGAAAGTCCGCAGGCATACAACAAGTTTCTCGCATCTCAACAATCCACATTGTTTTCTTTTAACACTCTTAGCACTACAGGATTTTACCAGATGAAATTATTCAAAACTCTCGGCCTTGCAGTAGTTGCAGGCGCCGTCAGCTTCGGATCCGCTTCCGCTGCTGATTTCGAATGCACGGGCAACAGCGAGTGTATCTTCCAGATTAACGACGATACGCCGCAGTCCTGCATCGAAGCGATTGAAATCTTTACCGGTCCGCTGACCGGTACGGGTCCGGTTCAGATCGCTTTTGTCGACTACAAATCGCTGGCCGGTGTCTGTTTTACGCTTAACACCAACCGTGAAGGCGTTAACCTGATTACCCAAACTGAAACGCCCGGCGGTTACCAGTTTGTTTACACCTCCGATTTTGTTGAAGCTCAGGTTCCCGGCATCCCCGGCACCTTCTACAGCACGAACGAACTGCGCCTGGAAGCGCTGAACCTGTACCCCAACCCGCTGGGCGAAAACGGCGGCCCGATCGCTTATGAAGTTACCGAAGACGTTGAGTTTGTCAACGGTGGTGAGCGCCTGCGCGTCTTTGCCGGCAGCTCGGTGATTGTTGAGACCAAAAAGCCGAAAATCGTTTGTGATCTGACCAGCAACAAATGTTACATCCAGATCAACGGCTCGGACTACGACATTCACCCGACGATCACGATCGAATCCGAATCCCCGGAACAATCCGGCAACATTCTGATCGGCCGCGTTACGGCGAAACAACTGATCGACGATCTGGGTCTTGAAATGACGCTGGACTTCAAACGCGATCCGGACGAGTCCTACTTCGCACTTGAGCCGCTGCAGGCCGACGAAACCTTCCCGGCAATGGTTCGCGGTTACTTCGCTTCGCAAATCACGTACGAAGATGAAATCTATCACGCCGACGGCGTGCTGCAGATTGAATCCGTCGATCCGGTCCACGAGTGGCCGCCGGCAGACGACGCTGCTCAGTACATCATCACCGAGCCGGTCATCTTCACGAGCGACAGCGGTAACGAAATCATCGTCCACGAAGGTCATATCAGCAACTGATAGACCGCGCAACAGTTAAACGGCGGCCCGACTGATTATTTTGGTCAACCGCCGTGTCCGACAAGTGAGATTCCGGCCCTGCGCGAGGGCCGGTTCTTTCAACATCCGCCTGTGACCCACCTGACCGCATTGCTGCCAAAACCACTCTCGGCATCCTGTGAATTTTCAGTACAACCACTATCCCTACAGGAATTGTCATGAAATTGTTTAACAATCTTGCCGCGGCTTTGGCTGTTTGTATCTTCAGCAGTGCAGCTGCTTTTTCCTTTGAATGCACCGGCGACGGCCAGTGTGAGATCATCATCGACGGCGTCGACCAGGCTTGTCTGACCGCCATTGAAATATTTACCGGCCCGCTGACGGGTTCCGGTCCGATTAAACTCGCCATCTGCGACTACAAGTCTCTCGACGGCGTGTGTTTCAGCCTCGAACTACCCAAACAGAGCGAGCTGTGCCAGATTAAACAAACCGAAGAGCAGCCCGGTCTCTTTCGCTACGAGTATACGTCCAACGTCGAAGCCACCGTGCCCGGTTACCCCGGTGTCTTTTCCGGTTGGGATCCGCTGACGCTGGAATCCGTTAACCTCTCGCCCTACGAACTGGGCAACGACCCGAATCCGGTGACGTACCGCGTTAACGGAGATGTGCTGCTCTCCAACGGTCTGGGCAACGACCTGGTGCTGCGCGACGGCAGCTCGGTTTCCATGCTCACAAAGAAACCCAAAATCATCTGCGACCTGACCGGCCGTTGTTACATCGAGATCAACGGCAACGGTGTTAATATCGATCCGATCATCACGATTGAATCGGAAGAACCGGTCGACAACGGCGGCGTTGTCCGCGTCGGTCTCGTTACCGCCAAACAACTGGTTGCCGCGAACGACATCGTCATGACGCTGGGTCCCGACTTTGCGCCGAGCGAGTCGTACTTCATGTTGGAGCGCATTAACGCCAACGATCCGTTCCCGGCCAATGTCAGCGGCTTTTTCTGGACGCAAATCGAGCACGACGGCGAGATTTATCGCTCGAACGAAGCGCTCGAAGTTAAATCGGCGTTCCCCGTTAACGAATGGCCGCCCGCTGCCGGAACCGCGACGTACTACGTTGCAGGCCCGGTTCAGTACGTCAGCGATTCGGGCAACGTGATTGTCGTCATGGAAGGCGAGATCAGAAATTAATATCGACAAACACCAGGCCGGCGGTTAACGGGTCGTTCGAAGGATCCCGCTTGCACGAAAGGTTAACATGCTGCCGCCGGCCTGCGTTGAATCACGCATCATTTGTCCGTTCTGCGCGGAACGGCAAGCCATAGATCGCACGCTCAACAATTCCACACTATTCTATGTAATTCATGTTTTTGCAGGATTCTATCATGAAGTTATTCCAAACTCTCGGTACCGCCGTAGTGGTTGGTGCTTTTGCCGCCGCTTCGGCTTTTGCTTTTGACTGTACCGGCGACGGTCAGTGTGAAATCATTCTCGACGGTCTGAGCGACGACTGTCTGACGCAAATCGAAATCACGACGGGCCCGCTGACGGGTTCCGGTCCGATTCAGCTGGCTATCTGCGACTACAAAGCACTCGACGGAGTGTGTTTTGACCTCGAACTGCCTCCCGGCGGTGAAAGCTTCTGTGAAATCGCACAGGAACGCGTCGGCGGCGGATACCGCTTCACGTATTCGTCAGACGTTCAGGCCACTGTTCCCGGCGTTCCGGGGACGTTCACCGGTCCGGATCCGCTGATCCTCGAATCGGTCAACATTTCTCCCTATCCTCTGGGCGAAGACCCCAATCCGGTCATCTACCAGGTTACCTCCGATGTTGCTCTTGACAACGGTCTGGGCAATGAACTGATCCTGCGCGAAGGCAGCTCGGTTGCGATCCAGACGACCAAAGGCAAAATCATCTGCAACCTGGGCAACGGCACCTGCGAAATCGATATTAACGGTTCGCCGTCGCAAATCAACCCGGTTATTACGATCGAATCGGAAGAGCCGACGGACGCCGGCAACAACACGAAGATCGGCATCGTCACAGCGAAAGAACTGCTCGCTCAGGGCGGTTTCACGCTGGTTCTCGATCCCGAACGCGCACCGGACGAGTCGTATTTCCAGTTGACGCCGATTAACGCCGACCAGGATTTCCCGGCCAAAGTTAACGGTTACTTCGCCGCTCAGATCGACCACAACGGCATCACGTACCGCTCCTCGGAAGTTCTCTCGGTTGAGTCGACCTTCCCGGTTAACGAATGGCCGCCGGCCGCCGGTACCGCCGAATACATTCTCAGCGAGCCGATCCAGTTCTTCAGCGAGCAAGGCGACGTCCTGACGATCCACGAAGGTCACGTCACCAATTGAGCCTATTGATGAGTACGGCGTTTCATACATCGCCGAACTGTTGACCGATTACGTACCGCCGTGCGTCCATGCGATGTACGGCGGTACTGACGTTTAAACAGCTATGTTCGCCGCACCCGACGACCACCACGCCTTTTACTCCTGACTGCCGGCATGATTATGTTGTTTGTCACCGCTCTGGAAACAATGGAGCTTTAAACACCGTGACAAACAAGAGAAAAAAGCAAGCCGGGCGCAGAGCGCAAACCGGCGAAGCGCTCAAGTCGGAATACAAAAGCCTGAAGGTAGTGCGGTAGATGGCCAGGTCCACCGTCCGCGTTCAGACATTGCAGGCCGTTCGATCAGCCGTGCGTTGGCCTGAAATCAGGCGCGAAAGAGTTTATTTGCTTTTAAATAAATAATGCCGTAAAATGGCCCGTGTATTGGAAACACTGTCCAGTCAATTGATTCGAACACGCTGTTCACTGCCGAAAAAACAGCGCATTACCGTAAAAGCAATTACTGCCGTTTTACTGAGTTGAACATTGCCGAAACAGCTGCGATCCGGAATGGAGTGCAGACGGGAAGCCGCTTGCCCGCTGTTGTTTGCGGCCCGCCGTTCAGTCGGCACAGGAATAGAATTTAACCGATCTTCAACGGTGCAAACACTTTAACATGCATGCGTGGTGTTGTGGACGCGGTTTACATGCAATCGTAGTCCAGACACTCCATTCGGCCGCCGGTTAGTGACGGCGCCGGATGTACCACTGCCGGTTCAAACCAAACTACAGCTTTATCCACATGTTTTCCACAGGATGTTAACAATGCAACGATTCAAACTCATGGGCTGCGCTTTGGCGGCGCTGCTGTTGTGTGCGCCTCTGGCCAGAGCGCAATTTGTGTGTACGGGCGAAGGAAACTGCGAAATATCAATTAACGGTTTACCGCAGGCCTGTATAACGGCCATTGAACTGATTACGGGGCCGCTGTCAGCATCGACGAGTACGGTGCAGCTGGCAATCTGCGATTACAAATCGCTGAACGGCACCTGTTTTAATATGGAGCTTGGCGGCCACGAGAGTTTTTGCGAAGTCGTGGAAGAAGAAGAACAGCCCGGGCTGTACCGCTACAAAGCCAAAATGCGACCGACGGCGACGGTGCCCGGATATCCCGGCACTTTTGTGGCGCAGAACAACCTGATCCTGCGTTCCGTCAACCTCTACCCGTATCACCTGGGCTCGAACCCGACACCGGTGACGTACGAGGTTATCAGCGATGCGATTTATGTTAATCAAAACGGCGACCGTCTTGCGATTGCGCGCGGCAGCAATACCTCAATGGAAACGGTGCGTCCGACGACGGTCTGCAATCTTTCGGGTGAATGCGTCATAATCATTAACGGCGTTGACACGCAGATTTCCCCGGTTATTGAAATCACGTCGGAAGCGCCGGTGCAGGTGCAGCCTGGTTTGCAGATTGCCAAGGTGACTGACAAATTCCTGCAGGCCGGTCTGGATTTTCAGATGCGTCTCGACTTTGCACGCGAGTCAAATTTCATTCTGCGTTCGCTCGATTTCACGACCGACTTTCCGGCTTTGGTGTATGCCGACCTGAATGTGGTTATCAGTTACGGCGGTGAGGAGTATCGCTCAAGCTCCAACCTCTGGCTGCAATCGGCCAATCCCGTGACGGAATGGCCGCCGGCGGCGGGAACGGCTGTGTACTACGTCGAAGACCCGGTTATTTTTACGAGCGACAGCGGCAACGAGATCATCATCGAAAAGGGCAAAGTCGCCAACTGATGTGACCGTTTAATCTTCGTGTATGTTTAAGTGTTTAACTCCGCCGTTGGCCTCTCCCGACGGCGGAGTTTTTTGTTGCAACTGCGATGTTTTACTGCAGCATGCCGCCGTCGGCCGTGTATTCCGAGCCGGTGACGAAGGAAGCTTCGTCGGAAGCAAGAAAGAGGGCGACGTTGGCAATCTCATCTGATTCGCCCATGCGACCGAGCGGAACATTGCTGAGAATTTGTTTGCCGAACTCATCGAGCTGTTCTTCACTCAGACCTGTTTTGCCGAAAATCGGCGTATTGATCGGGCCGGGGCTGACGGCGTTGACGCGGATTTTGCGCGGCGCCAGTTCTACCGACAGCGTGCGAACCAGCGAGCGCAAAGCCGCTTTACTGGCGGAATAGACGCCGCCGTTGGGCATCCCCATCTCATTGACCACCGAAGTTGTAAACAGGATAGACGCGCCGTCGTTCAGTTGCGGCAGCGCAGCCTGAACTGTGTAGAACGGTCCGCGGAAGTTAATGTTCATTGTGTTGTCGAACATTTCCAGCGGCGTTTGTTCCACCGGTGCAAACAGGGCGATGCCGGCGTTGAGAAACAGGACGTCGATTTTGCCGAAAGTTTCGACGGTCTTGTTTAAGGCGGCCTGCGTTTCTTTGAGATTGGCGGCGTCGGCGCGGATTGTTAACACCGTGCCGCCGGTATCCGCAGCGATCTTGTCCAGAGCTTCCTGGTTGCGTCCGGTGACGGCCACGTTGGCGCCCTCGGCTTTAAAACGATACACGGAAGCCAGGCCGATACCGCTGGTACCGCCCGTAATCAGAACTGTCTTGCCGTTCAGGCGTCCCATGACAATACCTCATCAGTTTAGCAGAAGATTAAATAAATGACCAGTCGTATTACTTGTTTGCATGTCTGGACCGATTCACACAAGGAGGTCGGTTGGAATATCAAATAAAGTGACCGACCGTATTAAGCTGAGCTGAAAAAAACGCTTCTCAACGCAGCAGTTTGTTGAACACCAGATTCATGAAGCCGTCGAAGTCCGCTTCCGAATGCTCGGCTTTGGCCGTCGTTATAACGCCTTTCCAGGCGTTGTCGATGAACTGGGCCAATTGTTCCACGTCGTAGTCGGCCGCAATGTCGCCGCGTTGCTGCGCCTCGGCCAGACAGGCGGCCATTGCAAAGCGCGAGTTGCGAATGTGGCGGGAAATGTTTTGCGAAATTGTGCCGCCGTGATCGGCCATTTCCTGGCACATGTTGTTGATAAAACAGCCGCGTGAAAAATTTTGCCGTTCAACGACAGCGACGCGTCGGCGCTCGAACAGGGCTCTGAGCCGTTCCAGCGGCGGCAACTGCGAGTCGCGCAGGGCGTCCTCGTCCGATGCCGAGTACAGGTCGTAGTAGAACTGCATCGCCGCAACGGCAAAGTCTTCCTTGCTGTTGAAGTAGTTGTAGAACGAGCCTTTGGGAATACCGGCGGCGTCGGTAATGTCCTTGATGCCGGTGGCGTTGTAGCCCTGGCCGTGCATCAGGCGCAGTCCCTCGCTGAGGATTTGTTCCCGTTTGGCTTTTTTATGTTCTGCACTAACATTCATGTCGCAAAAATATGACCGGTCGTCTTAACTGGCAAGTGAAAGTTTTCCACAGGCCTGCGAAGCCGCACCGGGCCTGATTTCTCAGGCCTGGTTTTTGAGCGCTTCTTTTTCTTCGGCAATTGCCTGAAGCATGATAGAGATGACGGTGTCGAGGTCCCGTTTGGAAATGACAAGCGGCGGAATCAGGCGCATAACATTGAGGGCGGTGCAGTTGCTGATGACGCCTTTGTCCAGCATGCGGCGCACCACGCCCGCGCCTTCAAAGTCCAGAACCACGCCGCGCATCAGCCCGAGGCCGCGAATCTCTTTGATCGAAGTCTGGTGTTCGCGCGCCGCTTCGAGCTTTTCGACCAGGTAGTCGCCCAGTTCGGATGCGCGGTCCAGCAGATCCTCGTCCTCGATCACTTCAATCGTCGCAAGAGCGGCGGCGCAGGCCAGCGGGTTGCCGCCGAAAGTGGTGCCGTGGCGTCCCTTGGGCAGGGCGTCGGCAATGTCCTGGCTGACGAGCGTGGCGCCGATCGGCACGCCGCCGCCGAGTCCTTTGGCCAGCGACAGAATATCGGGGCGCACGCCGTACTGCTCAAAGGCAAACATCGTGCCGGTGCGTCCCATGCCGCACTGTACCTCGTCAAAAATAAGCGCCGCGCCGCGGTCGCTGCAGATCTGGCGCGCAGCCTGCATGAATTCGGGCGTGGCGGCCGTCACGCCGCCTTCGCCCTGGATCGGTTCGATAATCACGGCGGCGGTATCGCCGTCGACGGCGCGGTCCAGCGCGGCGACGTCGTTGAAGGGAATGCGGCGGTAGCCGGAGGGAATCGGCTCAAAACCTTGTTGGTAGAGGTCCTTGCCGGCCGCGATGGTGGCGAGCGTTCGCCCGTGGAAACAGCCTTCCATCGAAACGATCACGCCGCCGCGGGGAGAGCCGCCGCGTTTGCTGTGATACCAGTTGCGCGCCAGCTTGAACGCGCCCTCATTGGCTTCCGCACCGGAATTGTTGAAAAAGACGCGATCCAGACCGCTCAGCTCACAGAGGCGTCGGGCCAGCTGCGCCTGCGCTTCGGTCACGAAAAAATTCGAAATATGCGTCAGCTGCGCGGCCTGGCGCTGGATAGCCGCGACGACGTGCGGGTGACAATGCCCGACATTGAGCACGGCAATGCCGGCCAGCGCATCGATGTATTCGCGGCCGTTGGAATCCCAGATGCGCGCGCCGCTGCCGCGGGCGGGGACGAGCGGCAGCCGCCGGTACACCTGCAGGTGGTATTCACTTTCAAGTGCGGGGGCCTGAGACGGCGACGATTCCGACATCACGATTTCCATACCTATCATCCAATTCTGTTTGCTGGTTAAAAACTGAACGCCCGACGACAAACAAAAGTCGGCCAAAAAGCGTGCAGAAGAATAGCCCTGACGAATTCGGCCCGCCTTGCGTGCCGTCGGATCGGGCTGCGGATATTTCCGGGTGCGAAAGCCCGAATGACGGCCAAGCGTTAAACCTGCGGAAATTGTGACGGGGCGCCGCGCCCGCACCGGCGAACGGCAGTCCGAACTATTTGTCTAAATTCCGGTTGACAGGCAGCCGGCGCTGCACAAGATTGTGCTTTTCGCGGGCCTATCCAAGTAACTTTCACGACATTCAAGGCAAACTCCATGACAAGCGAACCGGTGGTAATGCATTCGAACACTATGCACCTGATCGGCAAGAGCGTGCGGACGAGCAACGCGCTGGAGATGGACGCGGCCACGGCGCAGATAGGCGGACTGTGGCAGCAGTTTTACACCGAAGGAATTGCTGACAAGATTGCGGGCCAGAGCGCGCCCGGCGTTGTCTTCGGCGTGTATTCCGATTACGAAAGCGACGTCAACGGCATGTACACGCTGTCGGTCGCGCTGGAAACCGAAGCGGGTGCGGCGGCGCCGGAGGGATTCAACGCGATCGAGATTCCGCCGGCCACATTTCTGGTGTTTTCGGCCGAGGGGCCTGTTCCGCAGGCGACCATCGGACTCTGGCAGGAAATCTGGCAATACTTTGAGCAGCACACGGAGACGCCGCGGGCTTACGATTACGACTTTGAGTTGTACTCAGAGCAGCAGCCGGACAAAGTCGATATTTATATATCGATTAAAGCCTGAAGCGGGGTTGCGGCCTTGTGATGTGATCTCCGGCTGTGCGCCGATACCGACTGGCAGTTGAGACAATTGCGTCCCGGGCGGTGGCCGCGCGGGACGACACTCTCCGGCGCAGCACTCCTGCATCAAATGGGTGGCGGCGCGATTCTCACTCACTTAAACATCAGGAACCCGGGCATGAACACCTTAACTCACTTGCGGCATCGCTCGTTTGCTGTGCTGTTTGCGGTCGGCATGGCTGCGTTTGTTTTCACCGCATGCAACAGCGACAGCGACGAGTTTAAACAAAACATGCAACAAAAGTTGCACGAAACCCTGGATGAATGGAGCGAAAAAGCCAGGGAAGCCAGGGATCAATTGATCGAAGAGACACGCAAACAACTGGACGCGGTCAATGCAAAGATCAGCGACATGGAAGCGAAAATGGATAAGGACAGCGAAGCCGCAAGCGCCGAGGCGCAGGCGGCGCTCGATAAACTCAAACAAAAGCGCATCAACCTGCAGGAAACGCTTGAAAAACTCGAAAACGTGACGGAAGACGACTGGGAGAAAGTCAAGTCCCGGATTTCAACGCAGATCGATGAAAACTTCGACTCGGCCGAAGATCAGCCGACCGAGTCGGAAGAGTCGACTGAGTCGACCGAGAAAAATCAATAAATCGCACTGGCTGCAGGACCATACAAAAAGGCGACGTACACAAAGTTGTTCGTCGCCTTTTTTGTCTGCGCAACTATCACTTAAACAAAAAAAGAGAGTCGCCAAACCGGGGTGCACCTCCCAATCCAGCAACCCTCTTAAACACACGGAATTGCGTTACTTTTGAATTTGGCGGGCCAAGCTCCGCCGCGGCGCCGCAAAACAGCATCGGCGCGCTGTGAGTTTTTTCAGATGACAACTACCAAAGAAGCCGCAGGTCGGAATTAAAGCAATGTGTCCGTCCGCCCGGAGACGGACCGGACACATCGTGGAGTAAGCCGGTAGCGACATGGCGTCGCCGCGGCAATAAACTCCTGCTCACACCGGCGATCGTTAACCGGCGTTGCGATTAATCTCAGGATCCGGATTGTTCAATGACAACCGGATCGTCCAGAGTGATGGTACCGATAGTCCAGCCCGGCATAGTCGTCGGCGCAGTGCCCGTCACCACCATCGACATATGGGCGTAGTGCAGCTCTTTTGTGCTCGGATCGAATCCCTGGAAAATAATCGTGCCGTAATTACCTTGTGCGTCCGTAGCCGAAAACGTTTCCCACTGATTCATATTCGTGAAAATGAACTGCCGCCCGTGATTGCCGAGGTTGGCATTAAACACCGCGGTTCTGTCCGCCGTCGGCGTGCCGCCAACCATGACGCCGGTGTAGACGATACCCCAGACGGTAAACGGCCCGATCTTCTGCATCGTGACATTACCGCTTACACCACTCAACTGTTGCGGATTATGATTATGCGCTTTGTCTGACATCCCGGCTTACTCCTTTACGAGATTGTGTTACGCAGCATCACAGATACTGTTTGTTTGACGTCCGCAAGATGCACAGTCCGCCGCAGGTGCAAAAACCACTTTGGGTCCGACTATGGAACGGCCAACGCGCTAAAACAGGTGAAACTCCGAGCGGCGTACGTGTCCTAAGTTGTTGTGGTTGAATGCGTTACGGCGGTGCTTGCAGTCGTGTTAACGCTGGAGTCTTCGGGTGTAAATGCGCTCATTAGGTAAATTGGCGTGCGCATTGTAGCTTGCGCGCGCCTTGAACGCCCGCCTGCCCGCGGCCGGCTTCGAGGTGAAATGGTTTAAACTTTTGCTTCGGCCTCTCTGCACAGCCATGAAACCATCAGACGACCTGTTTCAACTGATCAAATCAATGACGAGCTCCGAGAAGCGCGCATTCAAGCTGTTTGCGCGTCGGCATGGCGGCAAGGACACAAGTAATTATATCACGATTTTTGATGCCGTCGGCCGCCAGGATGTCTACGACGAGGCGCATATCCGCCGACTGTTTCGCGATAAAACATTCAGTCGCCATTTTGCTTCCACCAAGTATCAGCTATATCACCTGGTGTTACGCTGTCTGCGCGAGAGTGCGGGTGAAGGAGTTGTGGAACGCGAGGTGCGCGACCTGATCGAAAAAGCGCGCGTTCTGATTCGTCGCGGACTGTTTTCACAAAGCGGTAAACTGCTGGACAAGGCGCGCCACGAAGCGGAGCAGTACGAGATGCATCCGGCCTTGCTCGACATTCTCGACCTGGAACGCCAGGTCTTTTTTGAGTCGCATCGCCGCGAAATTGACCGCGAGGTGGATCAGATGCTCGAGCGCGAGCGCCGTTTGCAGCGCCAGTGGTCCGAGCGCCTCGACTATCTTTCGCTCTACAGTCGCGTGCTGGCGGTTGAAAAAACTGAACACCTCAGGCGCGATCGGCGCGAAACGCAGGAGCTGGCTGACGACGCACTGCTGCGGCCGGACAGGTTGCCGGATGCATTTTTAACACGTCGTTTGTTTTATCGGGTTAACTGCGCGCAGGCCATGATCAGCGGCCGCATAGCCGAGGCCTGTAGCCAGGTGGATGAATTGCTGCAGCACTGGGAGACGCATCCGTCGATGCAGTCGGCCTACCCGCTGGAGTTTAAGCGGGATCTGCAGAACTCGCTTAAACTCAATATCAAGGCCGGACGCATTGAGGCGGTGGAAGACTTGCTGGCGCGGATTCAGGAGCGCCCTTCACTTTCCATTCGCGACGCGCGCAACACGGAGCAGAATTACCTTCAGATTAAACTCAATCTTTCCATGCAACGCGGCGAGTTTGAGCGCGGCGCACAGCTGGCGACGCCGATTGACGACTTTTTACACCGCTACCGCAAGAGCATCAGCCCCGACGTCAGCATGAGTTTAAACTACAACATGGCGGTGTTGTACTTTTTTCTGGGGGACTTAAACAATACTCTGGCGCGTCTGGACAAAGTCGAGGCTCATTCGGACAGCGTTTACCGGCGCGACATCCAGGACTTTAACAGGCTGTTCAGCCCGCTTGTGCATTTTGAACTCGGCAACGCCGACGTCGTGGACTCGCAGTTGCGTTCGGCTTACCGCTATTTCCACAAACACACGCGACTTTTTGCGTTCGAGCGGACGGTAATTCACTTTCTGCGCAAACTTAACGCAGCTGATGAAAACAGTCGCATGGAAATTTATCGTCGTTTTCTGGAGGAAATGCAGGAGGTCGCCGGTCAGGCGCAAAGCCGCGAACTCATCGGCCTGCACGAGACTCTTTACTGGCTGGAGTCGCGCGTGGAGGGACTGCCGATAGCGGAGATTTTTCGGCGCAGGGCGCAGCGCGAACTTAAACAACAGCGGGATTAAAGCGGCTGCAACAGCCCGCTTTGCCGTCGGCGCAGACTTGCCGGCAGCTTGCAGAATTCTTTTGTTCGTCCCGGCCCGATGTTAAAGTTTTGTTGAAGATGGGTCTGAGTTCACCAAATCGGCCTTTGATTCGTCATGCGCGGTGCACAAGCTTGTCGCAATTCACTGAGAAGGAGGAGAAAAGACATGACGGAGTTTGCCGACCAATACTTGAGTAATATTCGCCTGCAATTCAGATCGTACCGCGCCATGGCGGAGAAGGCCATGGCACAGGTGGAAGACGAGGCATTTTTTGTTGTTCCCTATCACGACGGCAACAGCGTGGCGATTCTGGTTAAACACATGGCGGGCAACATTCGCTCGCGCTGGCTGGACTTTTTTACGTCCGACGGCGAGAAGCCGGACCGCGATCGCGACATGGAATTTGAGATCGAAGCCGAGAGCCGTTCGGATCTGATGGCCGCCTGGGCGCGCTCGTGGGACATTCTGTTCGGCATCCTCGACCCGCTGAGTCCGGCGGACCTGGGGCGGACAATCACGATCCGCGGCGAGCCGCACAACGTGATTGAGGCGATCAACCGTCAGTTGACGCACTACGCTTATCACATCGGGCAGATCGTTCTACTGGCGCGTCATCACGCCGGCGACGACTGGCAGACGCTGAGTGTGGCGCGCGGAGCGACGAAGCAGTTCAACGAGTCAATGCGGCGCAAACACGGCGGTGAGACCAAAAGCACTACGTAGAACTACGCAGTAACTGTGAGCCCTCACAGCTCAAAAAGTGATCGTGCCAAAAACTGGAAATTTGCCGTTTGAGTGAAAAATTGCGTAAAACTACGTATGTCTTGCGAACTCAAGGGCATAGCAGTTCGTGTGTTTGTCGCAGGTTTCAGGCATGAATCTGCCAGCCGCCCGAAGGCAGGCGGGCCAAACAAAAGAGTCATCAGTAATCGATCGGTACGTGCGTGCGAAGTCCGGCCGCAAGCGACAAGTCGAAAGCGCAGAACAGTTGAGCGAAAGATTGTGTAAGAAGGCGGCGGGAAAGGCAAAGTGTGGACGATACTGGATTTGAACCAGTGACCTCTGCTGTGTGAAAGCAGCGCTCTAGACCAGCTGAGCTAATCGTCCAAACAGGCTCCAAATGGAAGCCGCAAAGATACGCCGAACAGCGGGAACTGGCAAAATTTTCTGCCGCGACGCGCGCAAATCGCGTGCCGGAGTCGTCGGAAGAGCCGCCGGTTTGTGTGTTGTGCGGACTCTTCGTAACATCGCAGTCGAAAAAACCGGTTTGCCTCCCGCAGCGGCCGGGCCAATACCAATGCATTCCGAATCGAATTTTCGCGCCAGGATCAGCATGAGTACCCCATACGATATCCCCGACAACAATACCGAAGATGTGATTATTGACGGCGACAACGATTCGCCGATCAACGTGGGCAAAAACAACAGCGGGCGGATTGTTATCCGCGGGTCCAACACCGCCACCATCGCCGTGGACGACGGCAACAGCGGCGATATCCAGGTTGAAAACGACAACGAAGGCGTGATCCGGCTGGGCGATCGGAACTCCGGTCGCATCGAAGTCGGCGATGTTAACGAGGGCCGCATCGAAGTCGGCGCGGAAAACTCCGGCGCGATTGAAACGGAGAACGACAACGAGGGCGGTATCCGTACCGGCGAAAACAACAGCGGCGACATTAAGGTCGGCGATGTTAACCAGGGGAAAATTGAAGTCGGCGAAGGCAATTCCGGCAACATTATTATCGACGACGACAACGAAGGCTCGATTAAAACAGGCCGCAACAACAGCGGGCGCGTCGATATCGGCGATGTTAATCAAGGCAAGGTCGACATCGGCGATGACAACCAGGGCGACCTGACACTGCAGGACGACAACGAAGGCTCGCTTGATATCGGTTCGGGCAACGGCGGCAATGTTGAAATCGGCGATGTTAACGACGGCACGATCACCGTCGGCGACAACAACTCCGGAACAATTTCTACCGGCGACGACAACGAAGGGCGGATTAGCGTCGGCGACGATAATGAAGGTGGAATCAATGTCGGCGACGTCAACGAAGGGCGTATCAGCGTCGGCAACGGCAATCGCGGCGACATAAATGTCGGCGACGACAATGAAGGCGATATTACCGTCGGCGAGAACAACCGCGGTGCGGTTAACGTCGATGAGGACAACGACGGGCTCATCGATGTGGGCGACAACAACAGCGGCACAATCAGCGTCGGCGAGGAGAACGATGGAGAAATTAACATCGACGACGACAACCACGGTGCGATCATCGTCGACGGCGACAACGAAGGTGAAGTTCGCGTGGGCGTGTGCAACCGCGGCACGATAACTGTTAAAGGCGACCACAGCGGGACGATTGTCGTCGGCCCGGCCAACGAGGGCGAGGTGGTGGTTGAGGGTGACAACGACGGCGACATTATCGAGCTGAGCAACTCGGACTGCCGCGACTTTTTTGATGATTACGACCGTCGTTTTCTGTTTGCAGCCGATGCCGATTTACAGCAGCAAATACGCTTGTTGACATTTCTGGAGGACGGCGCTCCCGGCTATCTGTGGCGTCGTTTAACCGAGCGTCGCCGGGCCAATGCCGCCGGTGAGGATGCCGGTTTTGAGGCGCCGACCGAAGCGGAAAAAGAGGCAATTGAAAATCTGTCCAACTTGCAGCTGGACCTCTTCCGCGACCACTATCTGATTGAAAACAGCGATCGGTTAAACTACGATTCCATTCAGTGGTGTTTCCTGGCTTTTGCCAACGGCGAGCTGCGCAATCCCGCGACGCCCGACGATGCGCGCACACGTCCCGGCGAGCCTGACGGATCGTTCTTTTTCCTGTTCGCCGAATTTGCTTCGGCCGCAATTGAGTGCGGTTTTAGCGCAGAAATCTGGGCCGTTTTGTTTAAGTCGTTCGTCAAGGCGCAGGAAGTGTTTATCGACGTATATCCGCCGGTGACGGGGCTTTCGAACAGTCGCCGCAGTTTCCGCGGACCGCGCGTCCAGAAGCGCCGCAAAATGGAACTGCACAATGAATATGAGGAATTAACGCCCGAAGAGTTAAACAGTCGCTACAACGGCAATGTGCAGCGCGGGGACGCCCAGACGGCGGTTGCATTCCGCGCCCCGTCGGAAGAAGAACGCGAGGCCCTGATGACGCTGTTGATTCCGATTGAACAATACTTCAAATTTGTTGAAGCGCGCAGCGGCGGCGAACAACAACCGCAGAATACCGAGCGGCGCATTATCCGCTTCTTAAACGGCGTGCGCAATGAAATATTCATCACCATTGAGGACATCCGCCCGCAAATGGGTTTCCTCGGTCTGCGCGACGGCCTCATCGACGAGGGCTGAACGGGCTGACTGAGCGCTTCGCCCCCGGCCTTGCCGTTGGCTTGCTTTTTCCTTTTGTTCGTCCCGCAGAGCGGCGCCGGGCGGTGTTGTGTCGGTCGCGTGTTGCAGGGATGCAAGCCGAAAAAACAGCAGACGATGTTGGCGCTTTCCAGACCGCGGCGGCGTTTCCCGATGGACTTCGTGCGGGTTTGCATACTGCGCGACTGTGCGTTTGCGACTCCCGTTCAGAGCGAAAAAACTGCCGTTTGACCACGAATTAGGCAACGTTCAGTTATAAATAGTTGAGTGCGGCCGACTGTTTTGTTAAGCTTGTGCTGATACGCGGCGCAGCATGCGGCGCGCGTTATCCGCGACGGCCTTCACTCGAACGAACTGCACACAGAGCAGGGTGGGAGGAGTGTGTCGTGAACGCGGAGGAGTCGACCGAGGTGGCGGCGGGGAGGTCCCCAGATCAAGCGAGAGGTCCATGCGGCTTTAAACTCAAGTACTCAAGAACTCAGCTGAACAGCATTATTTCAGGCCGCTCTCGCCGCGACAACGTTGTACCCTGGAGCTCCCGTTCAGAGCGAAAAAACTGCCGTTTGACCACGAATTAGGCAACGTTCAGTAATAAATAGTTGAGTGCGGCCGACTGTTTTGTTAAGCTTGTGCTGATACGCGGCGCAGCATGCGGCGCGCGTTATCCGCGACGGCCTTCACTCGAACGAACTGCACACAGAGCAGGGTGGGAGGAGTGTGTCGTGAACGCGGAGGAGTCGACCGAGGTGGCGGCGGGGAGGTCCCCAGATCAAGCGAGAGGTCCATGCGGCTTTAAACTCAAGTACTCAAGAACCTGCGCGACTCACCTGAACGTTCTTTCTTTCCCCTGCAATACCCGCTCTCCGCATTCCTCCCCGTAAACCCATACGGTCCAAACCTCAGTTGCCAACAGCAGCATTCGCAGACTTCCAACTTTGTCGAGACCGCTCCCGGGGCTAAACTCCTTGCGTAGCTGCGGTTACGGTACCTGCGATCGCGCCGACGGCTGTGCGCCGGCGCCGATATGTCGTCGGACGGACGGGTATGCTGTTGTTTGATGTGTCGTGCGTTTTCGGTTTGTAAAGCATCGAACCGCGAACAGACGGTACCGCAATGCCCGTGCCGCGTGCGACCAGCCGGTTGCGTGCGGCCCTCGTTCCCACGGGACGGAGCTCCCGGGAATGCACGCACACTGCGCCCGCGGACGGGGCGCATGCAGTGCGACGCCTTGAGGTAACTTATGGATATGCATTGCTCCGTACCTGTTCAGGTGCGATCCGTTGTGTTTGCTGAGAATGTATCAGATTGGTAAAAACACGGTCGGGTCGCCGGCCGCTCGTGTGCAGCGGCGGCCGGATCGTCAAGACTTAAACACAGGCGGGACGCAGCCCACTCTCCTCTTGTGCGCACTGCGTCCCGCCCTCTCCTCAAAATTGCGTCGATATGTTTAACACATTATCATGCGCCGGCCGGTGCGAGATTGGCGGGAGCCGCCTCGTCCCCAAGTTGGTTGTCTTCTCCGCGTGAACTGCGCAACTGGCTCGTGTACAGGTGGTAGTACTCGCCCCGGCGCTGCATCAGCTCGTCGTGTCCGCCCTGCTCGACGATTTTGCCGCGTTTAACAAACAAAATGCGGTCGGCATTGCGGATGGTCGATAGTCGGTGCGCGATAATGAACGCCGTGCGGCCTTCAATCATCTGCTCAATGCTGCGTTGAATGCGCATCTCCGTGTAGGCGTCGATCGACGAGGTCGCTTCGTCCATGATGAAGATGCGCGGGTTGACAAGCACCGCGCGTGCAAAGGACATCAGCTGCTTTTCGCCCAGTGAGAGTTTGTCGCCGTTTTCACCGACTTCCTCGTCCAGACGCGTGATAAACTCTTCCGCCCCGACGGTTCTCAGCGCTTCAATCACGGCGGCATCGTCGGCGTCGGAATTGCCGTAGCGGACGTTGTCGCGGATAGAGCCTGAGAACAGGTGCGGCGTCTGCAGCACAATGCCCATCTGGCGGCGCAGGCTCTCCATCGTCATATCGCGCACGTCGTGGCCGTCGACTTTCACGCTGCCCTCCTGTACGTCGTAGAAGCGCGGGACCAGGTTGACGATCGTCGACTTGCCGCCGCCCGTCGCGCCGACCAGTGCTATCGATTCGCCTGGCTTAACGCGCAGCGTCACGTCGTCCAGCACGGGTTTACCCTTTTCGTAGTAGAACGAGACGTTCTCCAGCGTGACCTCGCCCTCGATGTGCGGGAAGTCCCGCGCATCTGCCTTGTCCTTGATCGTCACCGGCGCGTCGAGCAGCGAGAAGATGCGCTCACCGGCGGAAATCGCGCCCTGGGCGTTGGCGTAAAAGTGCGTGATGTCGTAGATCGGCTCAAAAATGCGCATGGCATAGGTAAAGAACAGCACCAGCGTGCCGACCTGCGTCACCGCCAGACCGATGTTCTGCTGACCGCCGACGATTATCACCATGGCGGCTACCAGCGAGCCCATGAAGATCACAAGCGGCATGTACATGGCCGTGTAAAACTGCGCCTTGAACGATGAGAGCCGCATTTCCAGGCTCAGGCCGCGAAAGCCCTCGCTGGCGCGCTGCTCCTGCGCCGTGCTTTTGTTAACCTCCACGCCGTTGATGTGCTCGTTGTAGCGCGCCGTTATCTCACTGTTGAGTTTGCGCGCGCGCCGCGAGTAGCGCAGGATCAGCAGGCGAATCCTGACCGACACCATCAGCAGAATCGGAATCGAAACCGTGACGAGCAAGGCCAGTTGCCAGTCCGTTGCGAACATGACAATTAAACAAACGAAGATCATCGTCAGGCCCCAGACGCCTTCAAGCAGGCCCCAGGAGACCACTTCCGTCACGCGGCCGCTGTCGGACGTAATGCGCGACATCAACCAGCCGACGGCTGATTTATCGTAGAAGGCGAATTCCAGCTGCTGCAGTTTGTCGAACATAAAACGGCGCAGGTCGTAGAGAATGTTGTTCTCCACGCGTCCGGCCTGTTTAATAAAATAGTGGATGGCGACAACCTGGGCGATTGAGAGCGCGCCAAAAATGGCGACGTAGACCCAGATGCGGCGCATGGCCGTCGGCGCGTCGAGGACTTCGCCGCTGCTTTCCATCATTGGTTTAAGTGCATTGTCAATCAGTTGTGTGTAGACGAGCGGAAAAGCCGCGTCAATCAGCGCCACGACAAAGACCGACAGCACAAACGCCCAGAATGGTGCCGGGTAGTCGAGTGCGTACGCCAGCATCCGCCTGAGAAAGGGCCAGACGGAGCCATGCGAGTTGTATTCGCTGTCTTGCAATCGAGACATGATGTATACCTGTGATTAATCGATGTGCGCTTCGACATTCATTTGGATATCGTGGATGACTTTGTAGAAGCCATCGCGGCGGCGGAGTTCCTCATGCGTTCCCTGATCGACGATCGTGCCTTTGTTTAACACAAAGATGCGGTCCGCTTCGCGCACGGATGAAAGGCGGTGCGCTATCACGAAACTCGTCTTCTCGCTGGAGCGGCGGCGCAGCGCGCGCTGGATGCCGAACTCCGTGTAGAAGTCCACGGCGGACGTCGCATCGTCAAGCACCAGGATGTCCGGCTCCCGCAGAATGGTGCGCGCCAGTGTGACGCGTTGTTTCTGGCCGCCGGACAGCGTGACGCCTTTTTCGCCGACGACGGTGTCGTAGCCTTCGGGGAAAATGTTAACAATGTCGTGTATGTGTGCGTCGCGCGCGGCGCGGATCACGTCGTCCTGACGTGCGCCGGGCCGGGCATAGGCGATGTTTTCACGTATGGTCGTCGAGAACAGGAAAGGGTTCTGCAGCACGACGCCGATGCGCTCGCGCAGCCATTCCTTGTCGTAGTCGCGCAGGTTGCGGCCGTCCACGAATATCTCACCGCTGGTCGGTTCGTGCATACGCGTCAGCAGCGCGATGATCGTCGATTTGCCCGCGCCCGTCGGTCCCACCAGCCCGATGGTTTCACCGGGTTTAACGTGGAAACTCAGCTTGTGTACGACGTGCTGGTCGGGTGCGTCGTCATAGGCGAAACTCACGTCGCGGAACTCGATTTCACCGCGCAGGCGCCCGTCGGAACTGCGGTCGCCCTTGTAGGTTTCAATCGGCGTGCCGAGAATGTTCGACAGCCGCTCAATCGCCACCGTCGCCATGCTCATCTGTGAGACGATGCGCCCGACGCGCCGCAGCGGCCAGGCAATCATCCAGGCGTAGGCGTAGAATGCGCTGAACTCGCCCAGGGTCAGGCTGCCGTTAATCGTCAGCCAGGCGCCCAGCAGCAGAGTTAAACTCATCTGCAGCAGCAACAGCATGTCGGAGCCGGGCCAGAAACGCGCGTGTAGCATGACGTGTTTAATTCCCACGTCGCGCGTGCGGATATTCTGCTGTTCAAAGTTGTTGATCTCCGCGCCTTCGCGCGCAAAAGCTTTGACCACCCGGATGCCGGACAGGTTTTCCTGCACCATGGACGAGAGTTTGTCGCGCTCGTTCTCGTGTTCCTCCCAGACCTTGTTTTCAACCAGGGAAAAACGATAAGCCCACCACGCGATAATCGGCGCCATAACGGTCGCCGCCAGGCCGTACCACAGATGAATGCTGAGCATCATCGCAAAGGCGGCCACAAACATGGCCGTCAGGCGGATGACGTCCACCACCTGCGTCAGCACAAACTGGCGCACGGTGTCCACGTCGCCCGTGCAGCGCTGGATCAGATCGCCTGTTTTATTCTGTGCGTGAAAGCTGAGCGGCAGCAACTGGATGTGGTTAAACAACCGGTCGCGCAGGCGTTTAATGGCCTTTTCGCTGCTGGAAGCCGTAATTGCCGTTGCACCGAACATGAGCGCGCCGCGCAGCAGTGCGATGACAACAAACACGAGGCCGAGCCACCAGAGCATTGTCGCCAGATTGGATGCGTCCGTCGCGGGCAGAAGGTTTCGTAAGAACCCCGCCACGCTGTCCGTCAGATCCGCATTGTCTTTGGCAACATTAAACAAAATTACGTCGTCGATCGCAATCTCAAGTATGCGCGGTTCGAGCATGCGTATGCCGATCGAGACGATTAACATTACACCGGCAAGCAAGTAGAGCGGCTTGCGATCACCCAGGATTTCAAAGAGTTTACGGGTGGTATCCATTGCCGTATCCTGACTTCAGTCGTTAAATAGGTCGTCACATTCGGTCGTGCCGCATCTTTACTGCGTTCCTGTGCGCTCCGACTGGCCGGGCCGGTCGCATTCCTCCGGGATCATTCGTGGTATGTGGGCAAAAAAAAACCGCGAACATTGGGCAATGTCCGCGGTTTTTAATGATTCTTCAGAAGATGAACTACTGAATTCGCCATCGAGTCAAGCGCCGCGGACCGACACCTGGCACGAACACGTCCCGGGACGCGTCATAGCTAAGCCCGAGAACGTCAAGTGACGCCGGCATTAGCTTCGTGGCTGCGAGGTATGTGCGGTTAGTAATTTTCATTTACTCGGCTCTCGATGTGAACAGGATCTTCTGTTGTGGGGGCTAACCCGTTTTGTGAATCGGCGCTTAACATGCACCCCGTATAGTTTTGATTGCGACAAATATATTGATTTGACTTCTTGTGCAAAATGAAAAATTTTTCACGCGCGTTGCTGCGCGTGATGCAGCGCCCGCGCAACATGTTAATTTAATTGCGTTTAGGCTGTTTGTTGCTCTGCTGAAAAACTTCACATTTTTTTCACATTTACAGTTTATTGCAGAAATCACGTTGCCGTGCATGCCTGTTTTTCCCACAGATAATAGTGTCAGGCTTTTTTCACACTTCAACTGGCCCGGTTCACACAGCAAAGTGTCGGTTTCGGCAAAGTTGTCCGGGCCGGTGCAAATTCCTTTGATAAATTAAAGGTCCGCGTTGACCGACTCCGAGGTCATGGTCGGTTTGACGGCTGTATGCGCGGACATCAAAAGGTACACGTTCACAAACGTTGAAAGACTCCGGTACTATGTTCAAACAGTTACTGTTAAGTGCGCTGGCCGTTCTGGCGCTGAGCGCCTGCGCTCAAAAAGACCAAGCCGCGCCCGACGACAAACCCGAGCCGCGCGGCGTCGACAACCGCGCCTATTTCTGGGGTGAAGTCTCCCTGGAAGCCACGGCACGCGATACCGAACGCTTCAAACCGCGCCCGACAATTACCTCGCGCTACCTCGGCCTGATCTGGACGGCCGTCTTTGACGCCTGGACGCGCTACGACGACAAAGCCGCTCCTTTTTATCTGTCCGACACCGTGGCGCGCCGTCCGCAGGACGAACGCACCCTCGCCAATAAAGAGATCGCCATCAGCTATGCCGCCTACCGCACGCTGAAAGAATACTACTACTCCGACGCCGAATACTTTATGGAGATGATGCAAAAAGTCGGCCTCGACCCCAACGACATGTCGATGGATCCCAATACGCCCGTCGGCGTCGGGAACCTGGCCGCCCAAACCGTGATCGACGCGCGCCGCGACGACGGCTCCAATCAATACGGCACGCATCCCGACGCTCCCGAAGCCTACGGCGACTACACCGGCTATCAACCGGTGAACCCGGTCGACACGATGAACGATATCAACCGCTGGCAACCGAAGTACTTTGCCGACGGCATGGGCGGCAAGTTTGTGCCCGGCTGCCTGACGCCATACTGGGACAAGGTGGAGCCGCTCGTGCTGCAATCCGCCGATCAGTTCCGCCCCGGCCCGCCGCCGATGGTCGGCTCCGATCAGCTGGCCGCCGAAGTCAGGGAAGTGGTTGAACTGCAGGCCGGTCTGACCGACGAGCAACGCGCGCTCGTTGAGTTCATGCGCGACGGTCCCTCCTCCGTGCAGCAGGCCGGCCACTGGCTCATCTTTGCGCAGGACGTCTCCCGCCGCGACAGCAACACGCTGGATCAGGACGTCATCATGTACGTCCAGAACCAGCTCGTCGCAATGGACGGATTTATCGCCTGCTGGGACGCCAAAATGCACTACGACTTTGCGCGCCCTTACGCGCTCGTGCACGACTACTTCCAGCAGGAACTCATCAACGGCTGGGCCGGCCCCGACGGCGGCTGGAAAAAGATCAAAGGCGTCGAATGGCGTCCCTACTCGCCCGATACCTTCCTCTGCCCGCCCTTCCCCGCCTACGTCTCCGGCCACAGCACCATCAGCGGCGGCTGCGGCGAGGTGCTCAGACTCGTCACGGGCGACGACCACTTCGGCGAATCCGTCGACCTGGTGCCGGGCATCATGACCGAACCGAACAACATCGGCGACACGGTGACGCTGCACTTCCCGACCTTCACGGAAACGGCCAACATGGCCGGCATGTCCCGTGTGCTGGGCGGTTATCACATCCAGGCGGACAACGTCGAGGGCCTCGAACTGGGCCGCCGCGTGGCGCGTTTTGTTCACGAGCAGGTTAAAATGCACCTGGAAGGCAAACGCGTGGCCGGCGCCGCACTTGCGCGCAGTTGACGCATTCTGAACGACATATTTATTGACGGCATTTATACGCCGGAGCGGATCGCATTCAGATTCCTCCGGCGTTTTTTTTGCCCGACTTCCTGTGAAAAATCCGGCTCGCTCCGCAGCGCCGTGCGCCTGTTTGGCGGCCTCCGGGAGCGTAAACAGATCGTCTTTTTCGATATTGGCCTGTTGTTCCTGTTTACCCCGCCGCTGCGCGGCTTGCAGATTGCAGCTGCGGGACAAACAGAAGGGGTTGAAAACGGCGCAGCCGTTTAACAAGACGCAAAGCGCCGAAACAAAGAATCGAGGCGTGGTAAATCGGCGGCGGGCAACGGAACGGCGCGAGGGGCAGTGAGCGGCGGCAACCGAACCGGACGTTTAAAAACAGACGCGGCGCACGGAAGATCCGCACGCCGCGTACAAGCCTTGAGTCAGGTCAAAATCAGTCGGTCGATCAGCGCAGCACCAGCATGCGACGCACCAGAACCGCGGCGCCCGCTTCGAGGCGGTAGAAGTAAACGCCCGGCGCCAGAGCGGCGGCCGACCATTCCACGCGATGTACACCCGGAGCGAACTGGTCGTTGGTCACGGCGGCAACCAGACTGCCGCGTGCATCCAGCACCTGCAAACGAACGTTGTGCGCGCTTTCCAGCGTGAAGTTGAACGCCGTCACGCCCTGCACGGGATTCGGCGTATTGGCCAGCAGCTCAACGCCGGCAAAAGACGCGCCTTCGTTGACCGAGACAATCTCACCCCACTGAATATCAGTGTAGTTGGTGTTGTAGGTAAAGTCCAGGTTCGAGTGGCCCTCGACGTTGTCGAGGCGGATGCGCCAGGCTTCGTCCACCGGCGGCGCGTCGTACTCCATGTTGCCGTTGCCGTCAACGTAGAAATCGACGAAGTAATCGCGGGTTTCCAATGCGCCCATCAGACCGACGGCGAATGCGTCGGAGGGCACGCCGCTGCGCGCGGTGCTCCAGACTTCCATGCCCGTTTCGACGTCGACCAGTCGCATTTCCATCCAGCGTCCCACCAGGTTGCCGAAGCCGTTGAGCGCCACGATCACGTTGCTGCCGGGGCCGTCGGGCACGCTGGTGCCGAAGCCGGGATTGCTGAGAAGCGATTGATTGCCGGGGCGCGGGGCGCCGGAAGACCACAGGGCCAGCGGGTCCTGCAGTTCTTCGCCGTTTGTAAAGCCGTCGCCGTCCGAATCGAGCATAGCCAGTTCAATGACCCAGTCGACATTGCCGGCTGCGCCGGAAGGAGTCAGGAAGTTGTCTCTGACGTCCAGGCCAAAATCGTTGAGCGGGGAGCCGCCGAAGGTCTCGTGACAAGTCTGGCAATCGAACTGCAAACCGTTGGGGATTTGGTTGACGCGCCGGTCACGAGCGGCAAGTTCAGGACTTGCATTCAACAGTAACAAGGCCGCAACAATCATTGTAGCCGAAATTCTCATACGTCGCATATCCAGGAAAAAATGAAAATGGTACACAGTTGAAATCGCGTTACACTGGCCGACAAAACCGCCAGCCGGGCGGGCGTTTCACCTTGATCCGCAAAAAGGCAGGTAAAAGAGATAACACCTGACGCCTTGTCAAGCCAAAATTACGTCCCCAAACACAATCGTACAAGCGCCGCCGCAAGCACAAACAGGGGATAGAACGGGACAATTCATCGGTCGCGCCGTGCCGCGGTTGTACCATTGCGGCATTGAGAATAAAAAAAATTTGGCGGGGGCCTGCTTTTTCCGTGGACATTGGCGATCAATTGCACGATATTTGCGGTCCGATTTTTCGGACGAACTTATCACCCGGAAAAACGGACACACAACGGCCGAGACACTGCCAGACCTCGCACACAGCCCCCGGGCTTACCAGCCCGTGCGAACACACTCGACCACCGATGTGCTTATACGAGCAATGATCAGATGAACGGAACAGCGCGGAGCCGCTGTTGCGCTCCGCCTGTCTGCGCGCCCGGCCGCGCGGGCCGGGAATTGAACCGGATCACATGAGAGTCAGGTATGAAATGGATTGTATGTGTTCTGCTGCTCCTCGGCCTGGGAGTGCGGACAGTTGAAGCGCAGCGCATGCGCAGCTACCGCCCCTCCATGTTCGGCGTGCGCGATCAGTTTAACTGGAGCGTGTCGTTTGCGCAGTCGGCCGTGTCCGACTACCGCTCCGGCGAGAAACAGAACCTCGAGATCACGACGTCCTTCGACTTCACGCAGGCTATCGACCTCTCGCTGATCAATCTTGTGCTGAAAGGGCGATCGCGTCTGGGCATCAGCCAGGAGACGACGGAAGAGACGGAGTGGGTGCTGCCGACGGACAACGACCTCTTTCTGGAGAACGTGATAGTGCTGCCCTTCGGCTGGAAGGCGGACCCCTACTTTGCGGCTTCATTGCAGACGGCCATCACGGAGTCTTTCCGCGTGCGCCGCAGCTACATTTCAGGCGATTATCTGGAGCGCACGGCCAACCTGTGGGATCCGGTCACGACGCGTCAGGGGCTGGGTTTCTGGTTCCGCGACCGCGGCGACTACGGGACCTTCGGCACGCGCATCGGCGTCTCACTCAGCCAGGTGCGTTCAAATGTTCACACGCGTGCGACGGACGACTTCAAGACGCGCGACGTTGTGGAGGCCTACAAGGCGGAGACGGGCATCGAGTTCATCAACGAGGCCGACATCAATCTGGACGAGAACATCAACTACCGCGCGACTTTCAGTCTGTATTCGACCTTCGATGAATTTGAAGTGTGGGAGATGGACTGGTCCAATCAGTTCCGCGCGCAGATATGGCGTTTTATCGGCGTGACGTTCAACGTCGACTTCACCTACAACGACCGCAGCGACGACCTGCAATTTCGGCAATCGCTGACGCTCGGCGTGGTGCAGCAACTCTGACGGCGGGCACGCCAAACATAGATCAAGGGACATTTACGTGCGCCGCGCCGGCTTCCAGCCGGCGCGGCGCACGTTCAACGCGGCGGCGCGGATGCGCCGCCCGCCACGACTCGGACGGCGGACTACGGACATGATGAAGATTACGCGCTCTGCGCTGGAACGACCCCTGGCCTGGCTGGCCGCTTTCACTCTCCTGACGCTTGTGCTGGCATGGCAACTGCTCGGCATTGATATTCGCACCGACGGCGCGGCGCTGTATCCGCGCGGCAACGAGATTATCGACCGCTCTGCGCTGGACCGCGTCACCTTTGACGATCCCGAACACGTCATTGTCCTGGTGCAGCAACACGAGGGCGGGCCGGCGCTGGAATCCTACGAAGGTTATTCTTTCCTGCGCGCGGTGCACCTGGCGCTGGACAGCCTGCCGATCACCCACGAAAACGGCGTCATTTCAGCGGTCAACCAGCTCGACGTCAGCACCCGGTCATCGCTCTACAGCGTGCAGGCTTATCTGGACAACATTCCGCGCGACCCGCGGGCTCTGGCGGCGCTGCGCGCGCGTCTGCACGAAGAGCGTCTGACGAACGGCCTCTTTCTGGACGGGGACGGCACTACCGCGGCCTTTTACCTGCCGGTAAAACGCGGCGTGGACCGCGCGGCCGCCATCGAGGAAATTCAACACTGGATCACAACGCGGGGCGGCAGCGACTTCGACATCCGCACGACCGGCCCGGTGGTGGCGGAAGTGCTGCTGGGCGAGATGGTGATCCAGGACCTGCTCTGGCTCGTGCCCCTGATGATGCTGGCGATTACCGTTCTGCTGCTGCTGACGCTGCGCACGGCGGCCGGCGTGGCGATACCGATGATCGAAGTGCTCTTTACCTTGATCTGGACGCTGGGACTGATGTCGGTGGCCGGCGTGCCGATCACTCTGGTGACGACCATCATGCCGATTATTCTGGTGGCGATGGCGATCACGGATGAGATCCACCTGCTGGAGCGGCTGCAAACGCATATTGAAAGCCGCGGCGGCGCGGCTATTTCACGCGCCGAACGCAAGCAGGCCTTTCTGGACGCCATCCGCGACGTCAAGCGCCCGGTCATTCTGACTTCGCTGACCACGGCGGCGGGTTTCCTGTCCTTCCTGACGACGTCGGTCGCGCCGATGCAGCACTTCGGCGTGTTTACTTCCATCGGCATTCTGCTGGCAATGTTCATCAGCTTCAGCCTGATTCCGGCAATGGGCATACTCATGCCGGATTTCATGTTCAAACCGCTCGTCCCCGACCTGCTGAAGCGTCGCGCGGCGGGTTCACCGGACGCGGCGGCCGGAAGTTACAAACGCTGGGGCCTGCGCGCTTCGCTGGCGATTCTGTGCCTCGCGGTGCCGGGCATCATGATGCTGACGGTACAGGATTCGTGGGTTGACAACTTCGACCACGATTCCGACCTGGTGGCGGCCGAGCGCAGCTTCAACCAGCGCTTCTGGGGCAGCTACCGCTTCGACGTCATCCTGGCGGCCAAATCGGGCATTTTTGAGCGGCAGGAGGGACTGAAACTGGTGCGCACCTGCAAGGAAATCGTCAAGCGCGGCCCCTACGTGGGCGGCGTGGCCAGCGTACTCGATCCATTCGAGGGCGCGGCCAAAGTCCTGGGCGACGACGCACACCTGCTGGAACTGCCGCCGGACTCGCTGGAGATGGTCGACGACATCGCCAATTTTTTCCACTCGCGCGTGTCGCTGCACCAGTTTCTGAGCGGCGCGGCCGACAGCACGCGCCTGCGCATTTTTGTGAACAGTCCGGACTTTGCGCGCAGCGTGCAGTTGCGCACCTATCTGCGCGACAGCCTGGAGGCGGTGGCGTCCGCGGCGGGCGTGGACGTACACTACAGCGGCGACATTCCGGTGGCGATGGAAGTTGTCGGCGATATCGTCGACAACCAACTGCGCTCGATCGGTGCGAGTCTGGTGGGCGTGGTCATTCTACTGTTGATTTTCCTGCGCGGCGACCGCACGGCGCTGGTGCTGATGGTCCCGGTGGTGCTGGCGACGGCGCTTATGCTGGCGGCGATGGGTTATCTGGATATTCCGCTCGGCATCGCCACGAGCATGTTCACGCCGCTGGCGATCGGCGTGGGCATCGACTTTTCGCTGCACTACGCACACAGATACAAGTCGCATCGCGCGGCGGGGCTGGACCACGCGCAGGCGGTGCACATGACGGCGCAGAGCAGCGGCCGCGCCATTGCCTGGAACGCGACGGTTTTAGCCCTGGGCTTTCTGGTTCTGACGCTCTCGGCGCTGAAGCCGAATCACTCGCTGGGCGTACTTCTGGCCGGCGCCATGGTAGCCTGCTACGGCACGACCATGTTCATTCTGCCGCGTCTGCTGTGGCGGACCTACGGGGATGGAGCGGCGACGCAGATCACAAATGCACACGAGGCCGAAGCCGCGCACCGGTCGTGAATTCACCAATTCAGTCCAGGGCGTTTACATGTAATGCGGCGTCAGTTCGTTGCACCAATCTGCGAGCCGATAGCGCTCGGTTTACATACAATACAGGCGAAACTGGTGCACAACAACATGCTCGAAGAAAGGGCGGCGGGCTGTCTGGTGGGGCTGGCCTGCGGTGATGCCGTCGGAACAACACTGGAATTCAAGCGCCGCGGAACATTTGAACCGATCGAGGACATGATCGGCGGCGGGCCGTTCATGCTGAAGCCCGGCCAGTGGACCGATGACACTTCGATGGCGCTCTGCCTGGCGCAAAGCCTGCTGGAACTGCGGGACTTCGATGCCGACGACCAGATGTCGCGCTACTGCGACTGGTATTACAAGGGAACTTTAAGCAGCACGGGCGCGTGTTTCGACATCGGCAATACGGTGCGCGGCGCGCTCCATCAGTTTGAGATAAGCGGCAATCCGTTCGCGGGTTCCACTGACCCTCATTCAGCCGGCAACGGCGCAATCATGCGACTGGCTCCTGTGCCGATGTTTTATCTGTCCGTCCCGGAACGAGCGATTCACTACGCCGATTTGTCGACGCGCACAACCCACGGCGCGCCGGAATGCGTCGACGCAAGTCGCTATTTCTGCGCGCTTCTGATGCGAGCGATGTTAAGCGACGACAAAGCCGCCGTTGTATCAACGGCCTTCCAACCGGAACGGGAAAAAATTGCACAACTGCACAATGGCGCTTTCCTCCGGAAGAGTTATGAAGAGCTGACGGGCAGCGGCTACGTCGTTGAGAGCCTCGAAGCGGCGCTCTGGTGTTTTTATCGCGGTGCGAACTTCCGCGAATCAATTCTGCTTGCAGCGAATATCGGCAATGATGCCGACACCACGGCGGCGGTGTGCGGGCAGATCTGCGGCGCATTCTACGGCTTGAACGGCATTCCGCGGGAGTGGCGCAAAAAAATAACTTTGTCGGCGCAGATCGAATCCACCGCACACGACCTGTTTAAGCTGGGGCAAAGGCTGAACGGTGCATTGGAGCGCTGGCCGCAGACCGAAGCCGAAATGTTTAAGATGGGCTATTGAGCCGACTGGTTACACCGTCCTGAAACGCGTTCCGCCGCGCTGTAACCCAACTCTGAGACTCCGCATCCACCGCTCACAGGACGGATGACAGATTAACAGTGCGGAGACGGACTATGGCGGGCGGAATATCACTCGGCGGCACGCGGGTTAAACGGCGCGGCCGCAAACGCAGACGCATCGGCGTTAACATCGACACCACGCCGCTCGTCGACATCGCTTTTTTACTGCTGACTTTTTTCATGTTTACCACCGAGTTGACCCAGCCGCAGGCGATGGAAATGAAGGTTCCGCCGAGCGTCGCGGAAGTGATTGTCAAAGACACCGTGCTGTTTCAACTGCTTGTGCGGCACGACGATCAGATGTTTTACAAGATGGGCAAGGACCCCGCCCTGGCGCTTGAAGTCGAGGATCTGAAATCCCTGGCGATCAGCAAGAATCTGCGCGCACCCGGCGAGGTAATCACCTCGCTGAAGGTCTCGCCGCAGGCCGGCTACAACAGCCTGATTGAAATTGTCGATGAGTTAAACCTGGCCGAAGTCGAAATCCTGCAGCGCGCCGCAGAAGCGCGCGACCGCAAGTTCGCCCTCGTGCCGCTGACGGAGAAGGACGCGGCGGAGATAGAAAACCTGCCGCATTGAATGTTTAAACTAAACCGGGAGTTAAACATCATGTCGATCCAACACACAAGGCTTTGTGCGCCGCGTCACGCAAGGCGACGCCGCCTGCGCACTCTGACGCAGCCTTTAAACTCGATGCCTTTTCTCGTTCTGACTTTTACGTTGCTCGCGGGCCTTCCGGCTGTGTTTTCCACCGCCGCATCATGGCGGCAGGCGGCGGCAGAAATCGTGAATTCGCACCAGACGCAGGCGTCGAATCTGGCTGTTTACGAGGACTTCTACGCGGCGTCCCGACGTACGCTCGCGGCGTCCGAACCGGAATTGCACACAAACAGACTTTAAACCGGGTGTCTTCTGCGGTTGATTTCAGTCGGCATCTGCCGGCCTTGAACGCGATGGTTCAGTTTGCGCGTTTAAAGGTCGACGCACAAGCGGGCGCCGCGCACCGCGACATCGGTAAAATTGGCAGAGCAGGAGCACGCATTCTTCTCACAAATAAAAAACCGCGAACCCGGACACTCCCATGCCGGATTCGCGGTTTGAGGTTTTCAGCGCGCTGACAAACAGAAAAGGCATTTAAAGGCCGAGACCAAGCGCAGCGCGGGCTTAAGGCCAAATCGGGGCCGGCGGCTCAGGTCAGGGACGCAGGAGTGAGAAAGCCCGCGTCAGAGCCACCGGGAATTCGCCCGCCTTTGTGTAGCGCACGCGCAGATAGTAGTTGCCCTGCGTCAGCGATTGCGGCAGCGCCAGGCGCTCCCGATGTTCGCCCGCCGCAAAAAAGCGATCGGCTGTGTTAAACACCTCGCGGCCGTTGAGGTCCACAATCGTGAGCCTGATGTCGCCGGGAGATTGCAGGGTCAACGAAATGTTAACATCCGACCGCGCCGGGTTGGGCGCAATCGAGTTAAACGCAAAACCGAGAGCCGCGGCGCGCTCCGCCACGCTGTTCGGATCGTCCGGTTTGACTTCGCCAATGCCGAACCGACCAAGTCTGTTGACGTCGATCGCCACGGCGTTGGAGTCGAATGGATCGTTTTCCTGCATGTCCCACTTCGTCCAGTCCTGGCCGACCTCGGGACGCCAGACGATGCCCGGAACGCCCTCGCCCGTGAAGTCATTGGTCATGTAGCGGTAGTCGATGCGCAGGTTAAACTTGTAGTCGTCGGGTTCCACGGTCCACTTCAGGTCGTAGGTCACCAGGGGTGAAACGCGCAGGACCGTCTCGTCCCAGTTGCCGAAGTCCTTCAGATCGTACTGAATGTCAATCTGCAATTCGTCGTCCTCGCTCAGGCCGCTGTTTTCATCCGTTTCAACGGTGACGCGCGAATCGGGTACGGTCGTGACGGGTTCACGCGCCGGGCGTACCGCGCGGTGGTGATACTCCTGCGGGTCCATGCGACCAACCAGGGTGCCGCCCACATCGAGCGTGGGGTTTTGCTCAACAGCCCACAGGTGCGCCTCGCGCACGTTAACAACATCGTCGCCGTTGCGGTCGGCGGCCGGCGCGCCGTAACACTGCACAAAAGCCCAGGTGTACTCGCCCGTGCGGACGGTGTCGCCGGAACTGAGCGGAATGTAGCGCGTCCACGAACTGGTGTCTTTGCTGCAGGACGTCACCAGCGTGACGTTCTGATCCTTCAGGCCGTCGGCGCCGCTGAATGTTTCGACGGCGCCGCCGGAATGACAGGCGTCGATGATAACGCAGACTTCGTCGGCCTCGGATTTGTCGAGGGCCCGCACCAGATCCGCATACCACAGTCGCGAGCCGACTTCGTCGTTGGTGACCAGATAGTTTTCAGAGCCGTGGCCGGAATAGAAAAAGTAGACCTTGCGGTAGGTGCCGGCGAATCCCTCCAGCGTCGACGTGATCTGCTCGCGCGAGGCGTCGTTTAACACCGCGATGTTGTCGGGGTTAATGCGTTCGCCCTTGCTTTCATTCATCAGGTTCTGGCGGATAAACTCGACGTCGCCTTCAAATGCTTCAGTCTGGCGCGGGTTGTCCGCATGGCCGCTGACGAGCACGGCGCAGACGTCTTCTTTAACGGGTCCCGGCTCGGATTCCGAGCTAATGCTGTTGTCGTCCGTTGTTGTGCTTGGCGCGGGGTTGTCGCCAAAAACGCGGTCGGTGCTGCTCAAACGCTCGTCGAGGCCGGCCAGATAGGGCGCGCCGTCCAGGACCGGCCAGAAGTCGGTGTTGTACTGTTCAACATCGCCGGTCTTTGCGTCGACAAAAACCATCTCACCTTTTCCGCCGAAGCGGTCGTCTTTGTTGTAGTCGACCCAGGCAAACCAGGCCGCCTGCGCCTTGAGCGAAAACCCGTTTAACTCCGCGACATATTCGATCTGCGCGTCATCGCCGACCGTAGCCCATTCTTCCATATTGGATTCGGGGTCGCCGCTGGAAATGCTCATGCCCGCGGTCAGCGCCTGTTTGGGCATAAAAGCCCAGGCGTCGCTTGCGGCTACACCCATTTCGCCGAGGTAGTTGACGACCAACTGTGAGGCGGCGTCGTAGCCCACGGTATAGTCGCCCACGGTGACTTCGGCCTCACACACGCCGTTGTCGGACTCGTCGGTAAATTCCCAGGCCACTTCGATTTTTGTCGTGCCGGGTTGCAGGCCCTTGATGTTAAAGGTTGCGTCGAGCGCATCGCTGAACTCAGTCTGGCTGAATTCGAGCATGCCTTCCGCACCGGGGTTAATCAGTGTGAAATTGCCGCGCGAAAATCCATCGCCGTCGATCTTGAATGTCGACTCGCCGCACCATTCGATGCCTACCGTCGGCTGATTACAGAAAAACGCCGCGGCATCGGGTGCGCTTGCCACTGCGGCCCACAGGACCAACAAGGCGGTGAAAAAACGGGGTAGGGTACTCTTCATATAGTAGTCTCCAGAATAGATAGGAGGGATTTTGACCGGAGCGCCGCCAAAGAACGGCTGCGAAAGCGGCGGCAGGCGGAAAAATAGGAAAAATCGCCGGGCCGGACATGGACTTTCGCCCTTCACGGCGCTCGATTCCGCGCGCGGTAACAGATTCCGCCGATTGCGGTGCACTAATGCGTGACCATTGTAACGGGCGGATTGTGCCTGTGTTCGCCCTCTGCGCACTGGAATTCAAACTCTTCTCAATCACATGATCAGGACATTCGGACTTACTCTTTGCCTTGCACTGATGACTTTTTTGTTTGTCAGCGCGAGTTCAGCGGCCCGTGCCCAGCAGTTTCAAACCGCCAAGTCTGCAAGTGACAGAGTGCTCGGCGGCGAGGTGGAAGGCGCGCGGTGGAGTGTGTGTTTTGAGGATCCCGACAAACTGTTGCGCAGCTTTGGGGTACTGCAACGGGACTCGGTGCTGCAAGTCAAAGCCGGATTCGACCTGCTTCTGGTTAACTACCTTGACGGCCGCATTTTTCATAGTTGGGACCACAAGGAATTTCACAACGCCATTTTTCCGGCCGCCGGCAATGCCGAAGAATTGTTGCGCGTAGCGTCTGATCGACCCTCGTTAGGGGCGCACTGGTTCTTGCGTTCGACTTATGCCGCCCCGCTGGATGTGGATACCATTGCATTTTCAATCCGCGAGACATTTTCCGACAGCTCCGCGTGGATCATTCGTTCGATGACGTTTTTACCCGGCTCGCGAACGCGACTGCTGCTGCATTTCAATGAAACAGAAGAGGACTACGAAGAGTCCTGGACTGGCGGCTGGTTGACGATTGTGGACCTGGATGACCCTAACGGCAACGCGTCGCGCAGCGGCATGGGCGACGGCCGATTTTGGTTGTTGCCGAACGGCCGATTCTGCATTACACAGGGCTACTCCAAGGTTTTCGACTTTGATGCCAACAGCGGTGAGTCACGCGACATTTATTCCCTGTGCCGGATCGAAGGCAACCAGATTATTAGCGAGCTGTCGCTCCCGGAATTCATTTCCGTTGTGATTGAGGAAAAGAGCGGGAGTTTTCTCCTGTTTAACGGTGATCGCTTTAACGGTGATCGCTACGGAATTCGCTACAGCTACGATACTGCAACGGATTCCTGGGCGCAGGGCTCCGGCTATTTTCTTGAGCCTTTCGGCTTCTTGACACCCTACGGAACACACTACATCCAGTTAAACAAAGAACAAACCGCGCTGGAAATGGTCGAGATGTCGACCGGCCTGACCGTCGCCGAATGTGAAGTCCGGCTGCCCGGCCCAGTGGAGGAGATGCTGAAAATTCCCGGTCACAACATCGTACTGTTTCAGGTGGAAGCAAGATATCTTGTTGCGATCGAACTGTGTGAAGACTTCCTGTTTGCCAGTGGCCTGGCCGGGGAAAGTGAACGGCCGGTTAAACAGGAACCTGTCCTGACTGTACGGCAAACAGAAGACATCGTGCAGGTTCACAACAGAAGCGCCGCGCCGGCATGCGTCACGGTTTGCAATATGCGCGGCTCTTTAGTTCATCAACAGACCTTAAGCGGCGGAATGACCGGTGTGTTTAATACCGACGGCTGGCCGCGCGGGATATATGTCGTCTATTGTTCGGATCACGGAATGCAGTCTGGTTCACTGCTTGTAGTCAAATAACCATTATATCGCACAACACAAGTAAAATCATCGCAGGGGCAGTCATGAATACGAGATCAACACTTCGAGTCAGCAGGTTAAGCGTCCTGTTTATCTGTTTTCTGAGTTGTACCGTCGGCAGCCTGCAGCTCGCCGCCGCACAGACCTGGGACACGCTCGGGCGCATTCCGAGCGAAGCCATGATGCAGCGCGTCCTGGTTTCTTCAACCGGTGCAATGTACGCCTACACGGCGGATGAAAACACGGAATCATGGCGTTCGCTCGACGGCGGCAAGACATGGCACGTGCTGTTGCATCAGGGGCAGGTTCAGTTGTTTAAAGATGGCCGCGTGGTTGTTGCCGAACGGGATCCCGAAAACAAATACCGAACAAATATCATGCTGTCGTCCGACAATGGATTCCAGTGGAAGGAGATCGGAGCCGCCAGTTGGTGTCGTGGGGTTCTGGTTCTTCACATTGGCCGTGATGATCGCCTCTATACGCTATGCCAGGGAGCCATTGAGCGGGCCGGCGACAATGAGTTGATCGTATTTCGTGCATTATACAATGAAATTCTCTCGATGGCAGTCTTTGATGATTATCTGGTGGCCCAAAATCATACGCACCTCGGATGGACGGACCAGTCCGGAACTACATCCTGGACGTACAACAATGAATTGCGAGGAAATTGCAATTATGAATTTGTCTGCGGCACGGCCCTGGATAGTCTGTACGTGATCATATCCAATCGGAATTCAGAAACGAGCAGACCGTGCCCGGCCACAATTCAGACCAATGTCGGTGATGCGGAAAATTGGCATGGGGAACTGACCGAAGGTGAAACCTGGGACATCGCCCTGTTCGACGCTTTAACAGCCTATGCATCCAATTCCGTCCTGGGCGTTGTGCGCCGCGATGTGGACGGCATGTGGTTTCAAAACAGTATTAACAGTCCGCAGTGTCACGATTTGTTCGCCGCCCCCGACGGCGCTCTGTACGCACTGGACAGCACCAACACGGTGTTCCGATTGCCGCAGGCCGATCAACCATACAAGCGTCTTGCGTTTACCGGCGAATTCGAAACCTCGAGCCTGTTAAACAAAACGGAGAGAGACAGCGTTCACATTCTGAACACCGGCATAGCCGCAGTCACTGTTGACTCGCTCAGACTCAGTCGCGAGTCAAACTCGCCTCTGCGCATCGTGTACGAGGACATGCAACTCCCCTTTGTCCTGCAGCCAGGTGAAAAACTGGCCGTTCATCTGGAGACGATGTTCACGGCGAGCGACAGCAGCGAAATCTACGACACCCTGACTGTCTACGCCGGTGAACTGCGACTGAGCGAAACGATACTCGCCAGAGCCAATCTGCCCTCAGTTGAGGCGGAACAATCCTGGGCCGATAAAATATCTGCCGGTCGGGAGATTAACGTATCCCTTGATCTCTGGAATATAGGTACACATCCCTTCCGCCTGGACAGCCTCAGTATCATCGCCGATTCACGTCTGGAGTACATTCGATACGATTCGGCCGGTTTCAACCTGCCGGGCTATTCTTCAAGGCCTGTATCTTTGCCTGCAATTGTAAATGTGGATCGCCGAGTTAAATATGCCGTCTTCATAATGCCGCTTGTGCGCGACACGATAAGTCTGTTCATTCGCTATTACACGGACTTTGGCGAATTGGAGCAGACTGTCAATCTGGCCGTGCCGGAGTTCAGGATTGCAAATCGTTCTTCTACTTCAAAAGACCCTGTGTATTTAAACGCCAATGCAAGCGCACCTTTTTCATTGTGGTTGGCCAATACCGGGAACATCGACTACAATATCGATTCCATCTGTTTAATATCGGAGCCGGATGTTTTGTCAATTGACACGGCCAACCTCAATCCTGAAAAGTACCTTGCCTGTCACGATGTACTTTCCCTGCCGGTGCGTGCACATGGTTTACCTGATACAACCGTCGTTTGCACAGTGATTCTCAAAACCGAATTTGGTGAATTGGAGCAAGCCTATGCTCTGGAGGTGATCGATGCCGAGCTGCCCTCGGGGAGCGACTGGACTACGATGTCCAATCTGCCGGGCGTGAATTCCCTGAAATACAATGGCAACGGCGCAAAGCTGGGGCTGTATTCGGGTAGTCTTATTGTGCTGGATGCCCGGGATGGTGTAACAGTAGGCGCATTCCGGCACAATCGCGCGGGGAGATATGCAAATGAACCAACCTTGGCTGGAGTAGGTGACGTCGGTATGTCGTGGGATGGCCGCCTGATTGCGCTCGGGGCAAGGATAGATGCAAATGATGAAAAGAGCGCCATTCTTGAACTCATGGATGTTAAAACCCGCAAGATAATTAACTCCACTTCTTTTCCAGAGCCGAGACAGCGCATCCACTCCACTCGCTTCCTGCCCGGCGATAGTCTTGTGGCAATGAGTTTTGTTGGTCCGGCCTATGATGACGTTAACATGATCAGGCACGAAGGCAAATTCGGTGTTTACTCGCTGCGGTCAAATACCTGGAAATACCTCAACGAGGAATTGCCGTCCCGATCGATTGATCTTGCCGCCGACGGTCGCTTCGTGCAGTTCAGACAGTACTTCTACTACCGTGAGTGGTCCGGCAGTCACTATGACTTCACAACCCGCAAATACACTACTTTTCTGTATGACATGGAAACAGAAGCGCTGTTGGACGTTCCATTCAGAAATTGTACAATACATTTTTCACAGGACGGCGCCGGCAGAATGTTTCACCACTGGTATCAATACGGGGACTCTCTGCTTGCGACCGTCCTGCAACGCAGCCCGATCCACTTCACGGATATTCCCGGCGTCGAACCCAACGGCGCCATCCTGCCCGACGGCGAACACTATGCCTATATCCCAACAGACTACTGGGGTAAGGCTAACTTAAACTTCCTCCGCATCGTGCACCTCAAATCCGGCGGTATTGTCGTTGGCGAGTGTTTTGAGCACGACGTTGCATTGAACGCTTTTGCCATCTCGCCCGACGGCTCGAAGATTGCCTTTGTGGATGTTAATGGGCTCGTCTGGCAGCAGGATCTTGACTGTGAGTTTGAGGATATTCGCACGGTGGATGTTGACGAAGCGGATGTTAACAGCGGCTTCTCACTGCGCGTTTCTCCCAACCCGACAAATTCCCTCTTGTTAGTCGCGCATCCGCAAATGTCAAACGGTCGAATTCGAATTCTCGACATGACCGGCCGCGAGTCCCTGAGTTTCACGTTCAGTGACAAACAAGAGAGTCAGGTCAATGTCGAGTCCCTCAGTCCCGGCGTGTACTGCCTCGAAATAAGCGATGGAAGTCATCGCGCTTCAATCATGTTCGTGAGGCGGTGAGGCGCGCGTCCCAAACCTGTAACTCCGCGTAATATCCCGTGTTCTCAATGCCGCACTCTGAACTCAACATAAAAACACCATGAATAGCTACATTTTTGCCTTTTTAGGCGTGCTGACGGCCCTCGCCGCCCCGGCACCGCCGCTGCATGCGCAGTTCGACAAGTCCTTCGGCGCCGACAGAGTTCTAAACGACGATATTGAAACCGAACTTTGGACCATGAGCCTGGACGGAATCACGTTCAAGTCCAGCGATATACGCTTCCTGCAGCGCGATTCACTTGTGTCGCTGGCCGTCAACAACACAAACTATGTCGTCAACTACTACAACGGAGCGGTCCTGCACAGCACCCCGCTCTTTGAAAATCGCTACACGGCGCTGGACGGGAATCGTCGATACCTCCTGCAGGCCGAGCCGAGTGTCTTTTATGATGTCAAAATTGTCGGCTACTACGGATACCTCAAGCGTTTTGATATGGACAATGATTTTCGTCCCGATACAGTAGTGTTTATGACAGCCGAGAGCTTCGCTTCAGTAGATGAAAGACAACATCTTTTTGCCGGTGTCAGAGCGCTGCCGGGCGACGAACACCGCTGCATCATCATAGTTGAGCATAGTACCTCCTATGACCGCGGCTGCTGCAACGAGTGGGGAACTCTGCTGCTGTACGACGACCGCGAGGCTATTCCCGAAGGTTACGGCCATTACATTGGTGGTAAGGTGTTTTTTGACATCAGTCCCGATGGTAAATATTGCGTCAGCGGCGGCAGAAAGGCCACAGCAGACCGCGTAACTACCTATACGGATCTCTACGATATCTGGAGCCTGGACGGTGACGACTTTGTGCATTCCACCGACTTGTATGATTTTGTGCACGCGAAGTTCGATCCGCGTTCGCGTTTACTGTTCGTCTGGTCTGAAGACCGCTTTGTGCAACGGTATGTTCTTGATTCCCTCGCCGGCGTCTGGCACGGCGTTGATGCGTTAAACCTCACTTCCAATGGGTGGATCAGTCCCTCCGGCAATGAATACTTTCAGATCAACAATGAACAATCCCGGATTGAGGTAATCGACCTGGATGACGGTACGGTACAAAGGGAATACGCTGTCGGCGACAGTAGTGAGAAATTGCTTAATCTGGGTTTAAGTCCTCGTGGCGATGTGCTGATAGTTGTTGAAGCCCCGGGCCGGGTCACGGCCGTTAACATTGGCGGCGCGGGCCGCCCGAGGCTGCCTTACCACGAAGTTAAACGCGCGGAAGATACGCCGCAGTTTCTGCCGGGCGAACTGGGCATGCGCAGTTTCGGGGGCGGCGTGCACCGCATCGAGAACCGCGGCGCGCAGCGCGGCCTGTTTACCGTGCACAACCTGATGGGACAGCTCGTCTTCCGCACGGAGCTGGACGGCAAGGCGGCGCTGGACTTAAACACCTCTAACTGGCCGCGCGGCGTCTACTTCGTCACAAAACGCAGTGCTGATGCAATCGAACAGTCCACCATTCTGATCACAGACTGAACTCGCCAAATTTTAAAGGAGATAAAACCATGTTGCATTCGGAACTTAAACAATCCGGACTGAACGCCTTTGCCCTTGCTGCAATATTTGCCTGTCTGTTCTGCTGCGCCGCGTGGTCCGTGCAAGCCGGGTCGGACGGGAACAAGGCTTCCGCCGCGGTCATGGACGGCGACGGCGCAAGCGCGCCGCTGGAAAAGTTCAAAGTTGAAGGAAATGATCGCGTGTTGAAGGCTGACGCCGACTGGGCAGTCGATTTACCGTCTTTCGGGGAACTGCTCAAGCTGGATTACACGGCCGACGGCAAACGATTGGTCGTCTACGGCGCGGACGAAATGCTGCTCGTCGATGCGCGCAGCGGCGAGCTCATCGGCGCATTTAAACACGGCTTTAACCCGGATGACCGGCGGGTTTCGGATTTTACCGTGACGCCCGGCAACGTCGGCGTTAATCGCGACGGCAGCCTGGCCGCCGTAGGTGTTAAAAGCGGCCGTCCGCGTGAGGAAGGGCCGTCAGGCATTGTGTTGGTGACGACGGACGGTTCGGCGGAGCCGGACACAATCCTGTTTGACGGCAATTACGGCAACGTTGTCGCTTCGCGTTTTCTGCCGGACGACCGCCGCCTGGCCTTGTGTCTGTTCGAGGACATCGGCGTGAACCTCGACGTCATTAGCGGGGGCCGCTACGGCATCTATGACTATGTCGATAAACACTGGCACTGGTTTACGCAGGACACCGCCGCGGCATCTGTGGAAGTCTCGCCTTCCGGCCGCTATGTCATTTTTGACGTATACGGTTATCGTTACGACTTTGAGGGCTCCGCTACCAGGGTGACGGAGTTCGGGCGGGGGCAATTGATTGATGTTGACCAGGCGGCAGAGGCGTCGACATTGTTAAAGCGCGCCGGGATTAAAGTGGCGGCGGACGACGAGACGCGCCTGTACTTCAGATATTCAAGATCCGGCGGGTCCCTGCCCGAGGTGCTTTATCACGGTGCGGGCAACTTCAGGGCAATCCGCGTGCAGGGCGATGTCGGCAACGGGTTTTTGATTGACGCCGAGCGCGGGTTATTGATTGACGGCGAGAGCGGGGCATTCATTGACGCCGAGCGCTACGTTTACCTGCGCAGCTACTACAAAGAGGGGCGGGCCGAACTGGGTTTAATCGACCCCGAAACCGGCGAGGCCCTGACGACGGACTGCAGTTGGGATAAATCTGTCACTGCCTTTGCGGTCTCGCCCGACGGCAAAAAGATCGCGCTGCTTGGCGACGGCCTGCTGTGGCAGGAGGACTTCGAGTGTCTGGACTGATGTGTTTAACACTCTGCGCCGTTTAGACACTGTTAACTTAATTGTTTGCGGTTGACTTACGGCGCTGTTGTTTGCGGTTGACTTTTTACGCGGGGGCTTCAGGCTTGCGCCTGGCCCTCAAAGGCTTTTTTGTTTGTCGGTGGGTTTGAGGCTGAACGTTTTGGACTCGCTGACAAACAAAAGCACAAACGGAAAGCCTGCCGGAGCGAAGGCGATCGGCAAAGCGGGGCACAATTACTGCTGCCGAGATAAAAACAACAAAGGCGCACACGCGAAAAAAACAGGCGCAAATACAGCATTGAAGCGCTCCGGCAATGCCACTCGCAAAAATATTTTGCCTCGGCGGAGACTTTTGCTTAATTTGAGACCAATTACTCTTAAATAGCTGCTGGATGGTCGTGGTAGTTTTGTCCAAAGCCGGTGTTTATGGTTTGCGTGCGGCAACGTATCTGGCGATGCAGCCGAGCGATGAGTACGTGCCGATTTCCAACATAGCCGACGACCTCCGGATTTCCTTCCATTTTTTAACCAAAGTGCTGCAGTCGCTTACGCAGGTGAACATGCTGAAGTCCTTCCGCGGACCGAAAGGGGGCGTGACCTTTGCGCGGCCCGTCGCGGAGATTTCAGTGTACGACGTGGTTGTTGCCATCGACACGGACAGCATGTTCCGCGAGTGCATTCTGGCCTTGCCGGGCTGCAGTGATCAGTCTCCATGCCCGCTGCACGCGGACTGGCAGCAAATTCGCAAGCGGGTGCGGACCTTGTTTAAGGAGACAAGTCTTGCGGACATGGCGGCGCAGGTAAAAACCAAGAAATTGCGTCTGAGCGATATTGGTCCTTCCATGTTGAAATCCTGAGGCGCATTTTTTTTGGCCTTAAAACAGATAAAATACTCTTAAATCTTAATAGTGAAGACGCCAGGCATTCTATTGCAACTCGGGCCTGAACGGCATTTCGGCCTGGCGGAGATTCCAAACAAGGAGCAAAGTCATGAAGCGAGCACTCGAAGTGCTTGGCCTTGCAATTCCGGCCGCGGTACTCCTGGTACTTGGCGGCTGTGATTCCGGGTCAGGTACCGATACGCGACTGGCGGATCCGGCGAGCAGAGACATGCGTTCAATCCGCAACGTGAAGGCGAACATACTCAGCGAGGAAGTCGCGGTGCTTACACACGCGCCGGACGTTCCGCCGCCGATCACGCGCACACAGGCTGCCAAAGTCATCGTCAATCTGGAAACCAGTGAAGTTGTGATGCCGATGGCCGACGGCGTCGACTACACCTTCTGGACATTCGGCGGGACGGCGCCGGGGCCGATGATTCGCATCCGCGAAGGCGATTTTGTCGAGTTCCATCTGAGCAACCACCCGGACAGCAAGATGCCGCACAACATCGATCTGCACGCGGTGACGGGTCCCGGCGGCGGCGCGGCCTCGTCGTTCACGTCTCCGGGGCACACGTCCACCTTCAGTTTCAAAGCGCTCAACCCCGGTCTGTTTGTTTACCACTGCGCCACGGCGCCCGTGGGCATGCACGTGGCCAACGGCATGTACGGCCTGATTCTGGTTGAACCGATGAGCGGACTGCCGCCCGTCGACAAAGAGTACTACATCTTCCAGAGTGAATTCTACACGGAAGGCAAATACGGCGAGGCCGGCCTCCAGCCCTTCTCCATGGAAAAGGCGATTCGCGAAGATGCGGACTACGTGGTCTTTAACGGATCGGTCGGTGCGCTGGTCGGCGACAACGCGATACACGCCAAGGTCGGTGAAACGGTGCGACTGTTCGTCGGCAACGGCGGTCCCAATCTCGTTTCGTCCTTCCACGTTATCGGCGAAATCTTTGACAGAGTCTACGGCGAAGGCGGGCTGAGAGTCAACCAGGAACAGGTGCAGACGACGCTGATTCCGGCCGGCGGGTCCACCGTTGTTGAATTCCGGACGGAAGTACCGGGTACGTTTATCATGGTCGACCACTCGATCCTGCGCGCGTTTAACAAAGGCGCAATCGGAATGTTAAAAGTCGATGGAGACGAAAACCTGCAGATTTACTCCGGCAAAACGTCGGACGACATCTACCTGCCGGAGGGCGGCGCGGCGCAGTCGATGCCGACGGCCGCAGTGGAAGAGGCCAAACCGCTGACGCCCTACGAAAAGAAAGAGGCGGGCAAACGCCTCTACATGGCCAACTGCATGGCCTGTCACCAGGCCGAAGGCCAGGGAATCGAAGGCGCTTTCCCGCCGCTGGCCAAATCCGACTTCCTGATGCAGGACAAAAACCGATCGATTAACATCGTGCTGAACGGCCTCTCCGGTAAAATCGCGGTCAACGGCAGGGAGTACAACGGCGTCATGCCGGCGATGGCGTTGAACGACGAACAAATAGCGCAGATCCTGACGTTTGTGCGCAGTTCGTGGGGCAACAAGGGCGACGCCGTTCAGGCCGATGAAGTCGCCGCCCTGCGCGCGGCGCACTAAGCCGGACCGGACGCGCCGACGGCGTAAACGGCGCCGCTGTGAATCGGAATTAACACAATTGCTGACTCAGGGAATTTTCGCAGGCATTTCGATGGAAAGATCTCCGGCGTTCATGCTGATATGTCTTATAGCGGGGGCGGGACTGCTGTTCGGTCATGCGAGCCAATTTGCCGCGGACGATGAAGTTGGGTCCAATGCGGCAATGGTACTGATACCGGCCGGAACGTATATGCCCCTGTTTAAGGACAGTCTCGGCATGGACGCCGTAGAGGTTGGCGCATTCTACCTCGACGTCTATCCGGTCAGCAATAAACAGTTTCTGGCATTTGTGCGCGCCAATCCACGCTGGCGGCGTTCGCGCATCGCGGCGATTTTTGCCGACGACAGCTACCTGCAACATTGGGCGGGCGACCTCGACCTGGGCGGCGCCCGACCAAATGCGCCGGTAACCAATGTCTCGTGGTTTGCAGCTCGTGCCTACGCCGCATGGCGCGGCGTACGCCTGCCGCTGACAGCGGAATGGGAATACGCCGGCGCGATGGCTCCGCGGGACCATCCCGACGCGGACCACGACGAGATAACTCGCCGGATCCTCGATTGGTACTCGCGTCCGACACCGCGGGTACTGCCGGATGTTGGACGGGGATTCGAAAACGTGTACGGCATTTGTGATATGCACGGCCTGATCTGGGAGTGGGTCGACGACTTTTCTTCCTCTCTGGTGAATGGCGACTCGCGCGGCGACAGCGACCTGGAACGCAATCTCTTTTGCGGCGCGGCGGCAACGCGCGCCGCGGATGTTAACGACTACGCCGCTTTTATGCGCACCGGCTTTCGCAGTAGCCTCGAAGCCGGATTCTGTATCAAAAATCTTGGTTTCAGGTGCGCGCGCGATGCGAACTGACACCCGACAACCAGCAGCGGAAACTATCATGAAAACGTTAATCGGATGTGTTGTGCTCTTCTGTTGTCTGGCCTGCGGCCCGGAACGTCGGGACGACCCGGCGGCCGCATCCGACGGCGACTCAAGCGTCGTCGCCGCGGCGCTTCCCGACGCCTGCTGTGCCGCCGAGGAGGCGGGCCGGGCGCTCAGCGACTCGTCCATTTACCAGTTGGGTTCACAATGGATCAATCAGGACGGAGCGAATGTCAGCCTGGGCGATCTGCGCGGGCGCGTCCGCGTCGTTGCAATGATTTTCACGCATTGCCGCTATGCCTGCCCGCGTTTAACGGCCGACATGCTGGCGATTGAAGCGGCGTTAAACAAATCGGTGCTCGAGCAGACAGGTTTTGTTCTGCTCTCGATTGATCCCGAGCGCGACACGCCGGCCGCTCTGCGGGCATATGCACGTGAAAACGAACTCGACCCGGCGCACTGGACGCTGCTGCGCGGCGACGCGACGGACGTGCAGGATATGGCCGCCGTACTGGGTGTCAAGTACAAGCGCGGGCCGAGCGGCGACTATTCACATTCCAATCTCATCAGCATTCTGGACCAGGACGGCAATATTGTCTTTCAGCAGGAAGGGCTGAAAATATTGCCCGATGAAGCGGCCGCGGTCATCGAGGGACTGCTGGACCTTTCATGAGTTAAACAGACCGCTTGCGGCGGCGTCGGCACAAGACCGGCAAGGCTTCCATTTCGACTCTCCAACAAGTGTACAAATCTCAAGGAGTCAATGTATGCGTTCCAACGAATGCACAGCTCTTCGATTCCCGGGCGCGTTTGCCCTGCTTTTGACTGCCGTTGTTTTTTGCCTGGCTCAGGCGCCCGCTGGCGCGCAGGCTTTGTTAAACAATTCGCCGGATTGGACCTTCTCGGCTGAATTTCAGATGCGCAGCGACTGGGACTCGCGCGACTTCACTTCAGCGACGGATGCTTTTGGATTTACAACCCTGCGCACTCGCGCCGGAATTCAGCGCTCGATAAATCCGAATGTTCACTTTTTTGTTCAACTGCAGGATGCGCGCATTCTGGGTACTGCGCCCAACAGCCTGGCCAACACCGCGAATGTCGACGTGCATCAGGCTTTTCTGCAGGTCGATTCACTCTTTTCCCTGCCGCTGTCTCTGCAGGCCGGGCGTTTAACATTGTCATACGGCACCCAGCGTTTTGTCGGCGCGACCGACTGGAGTTTTGTAGGGCGCTCTTTTGACGGAGCGCGCATGGCGCTGCGGCAGGGCGACTTAAAGGTTGACGTCTTTTCAACTCTGCTGCGCGAGTCCGATCCCTTTGTGGGCATTGCAACTCCCAATCTGCCGCCGGGCGCGGGCGATCTGCGCCTGCACGGCCTGTGGGGCGACTACATTGTTGAACCGGGGCACAAACTTACCGCCTTCGGCCTGCTGGAAAACGACGCCGGCAGCGATGCCAATGGCAATTGCCTGTTAAACCGATTGACGGCCGGCGTTAACTACGGCGGCGACATCGGCGACCTGCACCTGCTGTTTGAAGCGGCCTATCAAAGCGGCGAACAATCGACCGAGGAGCAACTGCTGGATATAGCGGCCTATGTGGCCAGCCTGAGGCTGGCGTACGACCTTGGTGAATTTACGGCGTTTGCGCAGCTGGATCTGCTCTCGGGAACGGAGCAGGGCGCGGATGCACCGACGGATGCCATGGGAACGATCGCCCTGCCCTACGGCACCAACCACAAGTTCTACGGCTACATGGACTACTTTATTAACATTCCCGTTAACAGCGCCGGGCGCGGACTTAACGACGCCTCACTGGGCTTTGCCTGGAAACCTGAAGCCGGTGATTTCGGCGCGACCTTGCAGGCGCATCACATGACGGCGAACGAGAGTGCTGACGAGCAGGCCGACACGTTTGGCCAGGAAGTCGATCTGATTTTAACATATGGCCTGGCGGCAAAAACAAAGCTGAGTCTGGGCGGCAGTGTGTTTCTGGCCGGCGACCTGATGGAGCAGCTGTTTAATGTCGCCGACCCGGATCCGTCGCTATGGGCTTTTCTCATGTTGACGGCGCAGATCTGATCGCGTGAACGTTTGCGCCTTACTTATTGCGCGGGGGCTTCAGGCTTGCGCCTGGCCCTCAAAGGCCCTTTTGTTTGTCGGCGGGTTTGAGGTTGAGCGTTTCCGACTCGCGGACAAACAAAAGCAGAAACAGAGAGCCTGCCGGAGCCGGGGCGAACGGCAAAGCGCGCATGAAGTACTCGAAGCTCGAATTGTCAGGCGTCAATGCGGTCCCACAGGCACTGTTGAGTTAAACACAAAACCGCCCGCCGAACTGAATCGACGGGCGGTTTTTGCACAGGTCATTGCCGCAACGGCAACTTCCTGTCCTAGCGGACGATGCGGATCGGGATCGATGTCACTTCAATGCCGTTGTCGAGACGCAGGAAGTACACGCCGCTGTTAAGGCCGGAAGCATCGAAGTTGATGCTGTGTTGACCGGCCGTGCGCATGCCAGCGTCCAGTTGCGCGCGCGGAATGCCGAGTTCGTCGAACAGCGTCAGGCTGATCTCGGCCTCCTGCGACAGGCTGTAGCTGACGTTAAACTCGGACGAAGCGGGCTGCGGCATTACCGACAGAATGTCGTGACCGCTGCGGCCGTTTTGTTTAATCTCCGGTGAGTCGTTAAAACCCTGTTTGGGGCTTGGCGGCACGGCCGGGCAGTCGTAGTCGATGTAACGAACGCAGATCACGTAACCGGCATTGTCGCGAATAATGATCTTGACGGTTCCGCTCTGGCCGGGACTGGCGCAGTACGCGCCGACGGTTACGCCGGGCAGTACCGCCGGCGGGCTGCCGGGATTGTGAATTGCACCGCCCGGAACCGGGTTCAAACCACCGCCGACTTCGGGGCCCTGCAATTCGATGCTGCCGACGACACAACTGCTCATCGGGTCCTGGTAGACGTTAATGAGTTTACAACACAGCGGACCGAAGTAGGACGGGTCGTCCTGTGTGTAAATGCTGAAGTCGCCGCAACAGGAATTCTCCATCTCATAGCACTCAATTGTCACGGTTTTTTCGCAGATAACCTGTCCCATGGGATCCAGGAAGGTGAATGTGATGTTCTGACGCGGTTCGTCCGGCGGGGCCGCAAAACAGAACTGCGGCAAACCGGGCGCGGAACCCGTTACTTCCAGGTTGTTAAAGAACAGGCACTGCGGCGAAGTCGAAATTCCCGTCATGGAACCGATGACGTTCGGCGCTTCCACACAGACGCGTACGTTGGCGTAGAAAGGCGTTGTACCCATCGTGTAACAGGGCGGCAGAATCGGGTCGAAGTCAAAACAGCAGTCGTGCGCCAGACCGGACGGATAGATGTTAACCATGGCCTGGTCGCAGCAGTCGATGTCGTCGCAGTTCACAATATCATCGTCAGCGCTGCATGTTACATTCCCGAGGTCATCGATCAACGAGAGTTCAATGTTCAGGGAATCGAGACCTCCGTCATTGATGCAGATTTTACCGAGATGAATTGTCGTACCTGCATGCAGCAGATTGCCTGTATGTGAACTGCTAAACTCCAGCTCATTCTGAACCAAGCCGCCAGCAGGCGAACGAAAAGTGCCATACCACTCGCCGTTTTCTACACTTGTTATCTGTGATCCAATTAGTCCCCAGTTGCCATATTCAATCAGGATGCCGCTGGATTCCACGTCGCAGTCCAAAGTGTTTGTAACGTAGAGGTCATAGCAGCACGTAATTCCGCCGTCGCTGTAGTCTCTGTCAATCTGGAAGTCGAGACCATTGTTCTGACAGTTGCAGGGGCAATCGGCACTCAGCTGCCTGGTACAGAGGACGTTGCCCAAATCATCGATCAATCGTAGTTCGACCGTCTGCTGGCCGGGAGTGTCGCTTAAACAAAACTCAACTGCGTTGGTGCGCGACTGAAGTTCATTCATCGGCCAGGGAAGTTCTCTCAGCGTGGAGGGAACCTCGGCCCCGTTCAGCCATATCTCAATGTCGGCAACATCGCAGGCGCCTTCGAGCAATTCAAGATCAACACCAAAACAGCACTCGTTTTCGTCGGCGGGCCGGTTGTGAATGCCGACCGAATACAATGCGCAGAAACACCCCTCGCATGAGTATGGCAATTGTTTCTCACAGACCACATTGCCTTCGAAGTCCAGGAATTCCAGTATTATCACGTTGTCCGGCGGAGCGACCGGCGGCAGGCAGATATCTGCACTTATACTGCCGGTACTGTCCTTGTAGAAGTCGGCAAATGGAGCCGGTGCGCCAGTGGAGCCGACTGTTAACATATGACCATCGGGTGCATGAATACGGAGTAAATCCACCTCCCAGCAGGATGCCGGGAGATCGACGCTTACATTGTAACAGCAGTTCTCCGGATTGACAGTTTGAATGCTTGCTTCGATATCTTCACAACAAGGGAGGCATGGCGGAATTGTGTCGATTTCAGAGCACAATTCGTTGCCATCAAAATCCAGATAGGAAATTCTTACTTCGATATCAGTTGTTGGTTTTCCTGTTTGCGCCGACTCAATGCACACGTGGCCCAGAAATCTGGAACTGAGAGGACCTGTCAACGCCGAGGATGAGTTTGAATGCAGAATTGCCAGATTGTCGTTGGGTTCAAAGGCTACCGGCAGCGCATTTGATGTGGCACTCGACAGAATGTGGGGCGAAAGCACTTCCAGTTTAATGCCATAGATGTTGCATGCCGCGGCAGTCATATCCAGGCGGAGATCGTAGCAGCAGTTCTCAGATGATGATTCTTTCTCCTGAAACACAACATCCATTGCCTCACCGCCGCAGTCGCAGGAGACAATCGAAACATCGTCAATGTAGACATATGCGTATGCCGAGTCCGCAACGCCGGAGTCCCACTGATCGCAGTGTACGCAGTTCATGCATGGGAGAATGATGTTGCTTGGAGACTGCGGTATGGATCCGGACAGAGATGGAGACACGTTGCCAATGATGATGTATCTGTCCGTGCCGCTGGAAGAGGACCGGTAGGGAAGCTCAAATCGTTGCCATTCATGGTTTAGCCCCAACTTCACCGGCGTACCGGTCCATTCAGCGACAGGAGTGACCGTTGTGAGCGGTCCGCTTGAAAATTCGGACACCTGCAGACCGGAAATGCAAACATGCGGTGGGATCGGTTGTATCTGACATATGTCGCCAAGACTTGCGTTATAGGATATCATGAATGTACCGTCGGCCGGCAGAGGAGTCGACAGTTCGCCCTGAATGTATTCTCTGTAAACATTGCCGTTGTCATCGTAGTCCGTCATGGCTATGCCGGCATAACCACGGCCGGTGTGCGGCGCTTCACGGCCGTAAATGTTTGTCCACGCATAGAAACCGCAGAAGATATCCGTGGTGGAACATGAGTCGAAGAATTCCGGCGTTCCCTGGTTGGCGGATGTCCAGTGAGAAGGGAGTGAGTTAAACGGCCAGTTCGGGCACAAATCAGTTGCCGGAAAGAGTTCGATAGATGGGTTTAACACGAAGTTCGTCTGCGCCAGGATCTCCTCCGGCGGCAGGAAAAACAGGGAGCCTGTTAACAGCGCTGCACACAGCATGCGGAACAAAGGCGCGCGCGGACATCGCTCCGATGTCCGGGGACGGGGATGAAAACGTGATAACATCAGAATCTCCTGTAGTCAGATAGAAAAACGGGGATCGTCGAGTTTGAAGCGGAGTTCGGTGGCGCCGGGACAAGACAGAATTGATCTCCACCATGCGATCCTTTGGCGGTCAATGTAGGTGGTATGCGGCGCAGTCAGCTACCTAATCTTTGCGGTGTATGTCCGTATCTCGTTGTATTGCAGGAGGTTATGGCGGTGTTAGTTCTCGCCGGACGCCTGTGTCTTGTGTGTGTCCGCACCTGACTGATCTCGTTTGAATCCGGCGTAAAGGCGCATTAAAAAAAGCGACAGGTTAACGTGTGTGGGCAGGTCCAGCTTGCTGCGTATGCGACGGCGGTGGGTCTCAATTGTGCGTTGTGAAACTCCAAGCATAATCGCTATCTGGCCGCTGTCCAGATGCGAGGCGAGCAGTAAACAGATCCGCAATTCGGCGGTTGTAAGCGCCGGAAAGCGCTCGTGCAGCTGCGTCGGAAAATGCGCTCTGTCGTTGGGAGCGTCGCCGTTTGCAGGCGGCGAAGTGTGTTCCAGAAAGTCGTGCACATTTTGCGCCAGGCGACGCAGGGTGTTTTTGCCCGATCGACCCTTTTGCCGTAGCGTCTCGCGGATCTGGGCGGACATCGACTGCAGAAACTGTTTATGGCGTTCCCCGGCGTCGTCTTGTTCCTTAAGCGTGGATTGCAGGATGGCGTCGCTGACGTGCAAACCGCCTGCGGTGTTTAACATGCGTTGATAGTCGTTTGCCAGTTTTGCGGCTTCGCGCTCGTAGTGTATGCGGTCGATGGCGTGAATCTTGCGTCCTTCAAGCAGGTTCTTTTTCAGTCGGGTGGCTTCGCGTTGATACCAGAGTGCTTTGTCCGTATCGCCGAGGTCTTCGTGCAGGCGCGACAGGAACGCACACGATTCGATCGAGGAGAGATGTGAAGACTTCTCCCGCGAGAGCTTCAGCGAGCGCTCGATCCATTCCACCGCCTCCGCGACCTTGCCGGTATAGGCGTAGAGAACACCAATGCGGCCGTAACAATAGATCAGTCGATTTGTCTGGCGAGTTGCCTCGGCGATTTTCAGCGCCTCCATCTGCAGTGTAAGCGCCTCGTCCAGGCGCAACTGCATTGAACAGGCCACGGCCAGGTTCGTGAGGGTGGAGACGGTCGAAATGTTTTGAGCGATTCGCCGGAAGTAGGGCAGACACAGTCGTAGCAGACGTTCGGCTTGTTTAAGTTGCGGGTCGTCCTCGCCGGCCTTTTCCTTGTGCGCTTTGCCAATCAACAATTGTCCCACGCGTGTGGCGACAATGTGCAGTTCGAGCTGACAGTTCCTGTCGTACAGGCAATTCAGCGCTTTGTCGTAATAGAGGCGCCCGAGTTCGAAGTTTAACACCAGAACGTAGACCGTGCCGATCTCCATCCATGTCAGGCCGATGCGATAGTCGTCGCGATGTTGTTCGTAGATCTCCAGCGCCGCATAGAGGTGGTGCAGCGCCGCGTCGTGCTCGCTCAGTACGGAATGGCAGACGCCGAGCAAGCGCCGGCAGTCCGCCCGAATAATGTCGTCGCCCGCCGCCTCCGACAGGGCCTCGGCCTGGCGCAGAAAGGGAAAAGCGTCCTGTGTCTTTTGCAGGTGGTAGTGCACCACGGCATGCTGCAGCATGATGCGCGCCTCAATCGCCGGCGCTTCGATTGTACGGGTCAGAAGCTGTGCCTGTTCGAGACAAACCGCGGCCTCGCGGTCGCGGTTCAGGCGCGTCAGCACTTCGGCTTTCAGCGTCAGCGCCGCCGCAATGTCGGCTTTGTCGTTTCCGCGCCGCGCGGTCTGCAGCAGCGTTTCCGCGGCGTCGGGCGCGCGCAGCGGATCGATTGACGCAAGATTCAGCACCTGTTGCATCTGATGTTCGGTTTGTATCGGCAGGTCAGTCATGTGTGATCCAGCGGTTTTGCATGTCGGGAGAGTGTTTGCAGCCAAAATTTAACAGTGTCCGACCTCTGCGCCGGGCGTATATGTCGTGTTAAATTCCGGAAATCCTAATCTGCGCTGCTGACCGCAATACGCGTCAGGCAATGCGTCAGGCTTGCCTCGCGCGGCAGTTGCAGTTTGGCGCGGATACTGCGCCGGTGCGCCTCCACCGTGCGCGGCGAGATGTTAAGCGCGGCGGCAATCGCGGAGGTATCAAGATGCAGCCGCAGGAGCAGGCTGATGCGCAGTTCCGCGGGGCTGAGAGTGGGGCAGATCTGCGTCAGTTCAACCAGGAAGTGCTGTTTGTCCTTTGTGTCTGCCGTGGTACCGTCGGTCGAAGGGTCGAGCTGTTCAAGGCCGCTTTCTATCTGTTGCATCAACTGCCGCAGGACGTTCTTACTTGAGCGTCCGCCGTTGCGCAGGCCTCGCCGTATTCCGTCCTCCAGAGCTTGCAATAGTGCACGTTGTTTAACTTCGCGTTCTTCGGCCAGGCTGATCATGTCAAGTCGTTTTGTCTTCACACTGTTCAGGGATTTGATCCGCTGCATGCCGCTGCGGCAACGCCGGTGCGCTACTTCCAGCTCCTGCTCAAAGTGGCGTGCATTCAGGGCGTGGATATGCCGCGGGGAAACGACGTCTTCACGCAGTGCGTCGGCCCGCCGCGCAGCCTGCAATGCCGCGGCGTTGTCGCCCAGGCGTTCCAGCACATACGATCTGTTGCGCAGCAGCTTGGCCTGCAGCAGGGTGCTGTTCAGTTCGGCGGCGCAGCCCATGGCCTCGTCGATGTAGCTGAGCGCCTTGTCGAGCTCGCCGTGTAGTTCGTGGATTTCCGCCAGACTGCCGCATATGTACACGAGCCGGCCGACGTGACCATTGCGGGCCAACTCCGCGGCCTCAAGCAGCTGCGTCAGCGCCTCCTCCGTGCGCCCGGCCAGTGCAAGGGCCACGCCGCGGTTTGTCATCGAGGCCAGCCGTGCATCCGTCATGTCGTTTGTCTCGCAGTACTTTATCACACCTTCGAGCAGTGTTGTCGCCTGCAGCAGTTGGTCGATGTTCACAGTCGCATTTGCGCCGCGATTGCGCGTTATTAACAGATTGCCCTGGCGCGCATGTGTTAAACAGATTCCGCGGCGGCAATTGCAGGAAGTGAAAATGGAAAGCGCCTTGTCGTTGTACAGATCGGCCAGATCATTATTGCGAACCTGTGCAAAGACCGAAGCGATTTCCAGTAAACACATGGCGTATTCCCGTTGTTCGCCCAGGGTCTCAAGATCTTCGGCGGCACTGAAAAAGTAGTAGAGCGCTTCATCAAAATGTGAGCGGATTGTCAGACAACTTCCGATGTGCCGTCGCGCCGTCGCCGCGAGCACTTGTTGTTCACGTGTTGTTGGACCGCCCGCGTCGGCCGCGTGTTCTGCCGCGTCATTCAGATGTTTAAGCGCCTTGTCCAGTCGCTGCAGGTTGCAGCAGGCCTGTCCGGCAGCGAGTTCCAGTTCACTCAGCAGTTGTGCGTCGATGTTGTTGCCGGCTTCGGCGCGGGCCTGTTCGGTGCATTCCAGTGCTTCGCCGTCGCGGTTGAGCAGGACGAGCACCCTCGCCAGACAGACGAGCGCCGCGGCGCGTTTTTCAACGTCCGGATTTGTGCGGGCCGCTTGCCGGGCGAGCTGTGCAAACTCACAGGCCTGTTTTGGATTCTGCAGGCGCAGCGCTCCCGCAGCCTGGATGAGGAGTTGCAGTTTAACATCCGGGTGCCGCGTTTTGTTAAGTTGTTTTTCAAACTCGGGAATATCGACTATTGTGACATCAATCGATGCACCCGCAGAGAGTGCCTGTTGATTTTGCATGATCCCGCCTCTGTTACTGGAGTGTGCCGGGTCTGGTTGGCGCCGGGCGACGCATGTGCAACACTATATGTCTTGAAAGCCCGATTTGTCTCAGTGCAATTATTCGGTACCTGCGATGTTCAGCGTTTTTAATGCAGACGTTACATGACTTCGACGTATTCGGATCGCTTTGAGTCCGGGCTTGCGCTCCGGCCTCAGGCTCTGCTGATTCTCCTGTTTGCCGTCGGGTGTGCGGCTGAAAGTTTCGGACCCGCCGGCAAACAAAAGAACAACGCACAGCCTGCCGGAGCGAAGGCGATCGGCAAAGCGCGGCCCGAAGCACTAAACTCCGGGCCGGTTTAAAATGCAGCAGTTAAAGTGTTTTACCAGTGCAACAAGAGCAGGCCGCGCATGTTTTCCACGCGGTAAAGGAATTGGTCGGCGGTGTTGTCGTCCGTTTCGATCTCGCCAGAACCGGTGAAAGAGTACAAACGCAGTTCGGCGCGCAAGTTGTCACTGCTGTCGGCAATAACAATGTCGCCGGGCTGTTCCGGTTCAAAGTCGACGCTGTCCCGGATTGCCGCGCGCATGTCCGGCGTACTGAAGTCGAGCACAATGTGCCCGCCGCGGTTGCGGCTGACTTCGATGCGGGCCAGGTCGGGTTTGTACAGCACCTCGATGGTGTCGCTGCCGGAAGCGCTGTTTAATGTGTCGCGCCGCTCGCTGGAAAAACGGCCAAGTGCCAGCGGCAGGGCGTAGCGGAATTCGGACGTGTTCACGTAGTTAAACTCTTCGAGTTCGCCGCCGGCCGGACGCAGTGCAATGCGCTGCCGGGCGGTTTTTTCGCGCGCCGGAGGCCTGTAGGGGCCGATGCTGCTGCGCGGAACGAACAGTAACACAAGCAGGGAGTCGCGCCGCGTCAGCATATCGTTTTCCGCGCCCGGATCGCGGTAATCGGTTAAACGGCCGACCGCCTCGTCCAGATCGACGTCGACGAATTCCTGAAACCAGCCGTAGCCGTACATTTTTTCACTTCGATTGAGTCTGTAGACAAAATCCTGATCCACCGAAGCATCGCCGAACTGCAGCCGGCCCTCGTCCGTTAACATGCGATATTTGTCAAACTCCTTGCGCAACTCGTCTTTGGCGACGCCGCCGACCACGCTCTCAAGGCTGAGCGGACCGTACACCGCCACGAGTCCGGCGAGAACAAGTCCAGCCGGAATTATCACAACTTTGCGCGCGTGCAAAGCCGGAACAGCACTTAACACTAGCGCCGCGCAGGCAAAGAGTAAAACAAGCGCCAGGAAGTAGTAGCCCGGCTGGCTGCCCGCCGCATACACGAGGATGACGTTGTGAATGCCGCCGATCAGCGCCGCCGGTACGAGCAGCAGCAAGATGATACGCGTCAGCATTTTGGACCAGCCGAAGTCGCCGTCGCGCTCGGCCGGATAAGCCAGTAAAACACAGAGCAGCGCCAGGAAAGCCGAAAACAGACCGGATACGACGACCATGCTGCCGTGCATGTCGTTGGGCAGGAGGCCTTCAACAAAATCGAAGCGGATGTCGCCCGCGGCGCGCAGGAAAAAGAGCAGGCTGACGACGGTCGACAGCAGCGTCAAAGGCAGGAGAATGTAATAGGTGAAAATCCTGACGGCGCGTTTGCCGGATGTGTCGGCATTTGTCAGTTCGTCGCGTTTGGGTACGCCGCCGCAGACAAACCAGGAGTTAAACAGGCCCAGCACCAGCGCGTACTGCGTCGAGGCGAGGTCGCTCATCGGCCAGTCGAGTTTAAAGATTTCGCTCACCGTCCAGGTGAGCAGCACAATGCCGCCGAACAGAATATGTGAAAACAACGCCGCCGTCAGCAGGCGGGTTAACATTTTCCAGTTAAACAGCCAGGCGTCGTCGGCTGTGAGTCCGCCCAGTGTCGGGCTGACGGCCACCAGGCCGTGCATGCAGATAAACAGGACGGCGGCTTCAATGCCAATGATGTCGGGCAGCCAGGGCGGCAGCAGCCAGTAGACGCCCACGCCGCCCGCTATTAACAACAGGTCGACGATGCGGCCCTGTACGGCGTTGGAAGCGCGGTACTCGCCCGCCGCGGCGCGGCTGAGCAGCAGCAGGAAGAGCGGCGCGGAAACGAGCACGATGTTCGCCACCGGATAGAGCGCGGCCTCCGATTCGGACAGCCAGGGGATGGTCGCGGCGGCCAGCGCCGTGATGCTCGCCAGCAGGAGGGGCAGCGGAAAACGCACAAATGCTTCGCGCATCTGGCGGAACAGGGTCGGAAAATAGGCTTCGGCCATACGTGATTCTGTGTTTGGTTGGAGGGGGCCGCCGAATATAGTGTTAATCCGACTGCGGAACAATGCGCGCCGGACCTGCGGCGTCTGAGCGCGCATGATGTGCAAATGTGTTTGCGCCCGACTGTTTTTGCCGACGACCCTGCTGCTGCTGGCCGCGCTGATGTCCTGTGCGCCGGATCTGAGCCGCGAGGACGGCGACTATCTGCACGCCGTGCGCGCGCAGCCGCTGGAGTTTGAGGTCGCCGCGGCGCGCGCCGATTCCGTCTGGGAACGCGGCCGCCGCTTTTTTACGCTCTACACTTTGGCGCGGCTGGACCTCGATTCGCCCGCGGCGCTCGAAAGCGCGCCGCCTGTGCAGGGCGACGACCGCTCGTTCGGCTATCGAATTCTGCGCGAGGACGCCGGCGACATGGTGCGCTTTTCGGTCGAGTGTTATACGCTGGAGCTGCGCGCGCAGGACGACGCGCGCCTCAACGGCGGCATCCTGGCTTATTACATGCGCAGCGGAAAGATCCGCGATCAGTTCCTGCTGGGCCGCGCACGCTGAGGCGAGATTGAGTTTGCCCGTGTCGCACAAAAAGATTAATATTGTTGCCTCGGCAACTAACTTGGAGTGACAATGGTTCAAGCTATGGAAACGCCGGATCCCGGCCGGGCGCCGGGCCCGCTCGACGCGGCGCCGGCATACAGACTCTACCACGTGGCGCGCATGCTGCGCCTGAATCTGCTGCAGACCTTTGCGCGCGTCGATCGCGAGATCACGCCGGAGCAGTGGTTTGTGCTCTACAAGCTGTGGGAGCGCGACGGCCGCGCGCAGAGCGAACTTTCCGACCGCATTTTTGACGACCGCCCCAACATTACGCGGATTGTCAATGCGCTGCAGCGCGCCGAGCTGGTGCAGCGCCGCGACAACGACGCCGACGGCCGCCAGAAACTGGTCTATCTGACGGACGAGGGCAAACGCCTGCTGGCCGAGCTGGCACCGCTCATCAAAGAGTCGCGCGGCGATATTTTCAAGGGCCTGACGGCGGCCGAACTCGATACGCTGCGCCGCGTCATCGACAAAGTGGAATCAAACCTGAGAGAGCTGCGCGATCGCTGAGCGCCGCTTTTGTGAATAAAAATTGAGCGTCCGTTCGGGCGCTTTTTACGTGCAAAATAGTTGCCTAAGCAATAAATTTTGCACGACGGGCGCGGCCTGCATTCGCCGACGTTCGCGATGACGTCTATTGAGTGCGGCGTCGTAAAAAAGCGGCCTTTTTAAGCTGAAATCGCACATTAATAGTTGCCTGGGCAACAAATTTGCCGTCTGACCGGCGACGCGCCGGGGAGCGAATACACATGTGCCGGCGGGCTGAAAGGCAGCGTGTCGGTGATAAAATTTCCGGCCCAAAACGGGCCAAAATAGTTGCCTAAGCAACAAATTTTTCAATTTTTGACACGAGCCGAACCGCGGGGCGGTGCGGCGCAACTGGAGAGATAAGATGTTGATTCAAAAGGGTTTACTCTGCATTGCAGTTCTGATAACATCCGCTTCCAGCCTGACGGCTTCCGACGAAGAGGCGGTGCAACAGGCGATCACCGACTTCCGGCTGTGCGCCGACCTGCGCGACGTGCAACTGGCCGAGCGGGTGCTGCACGCCGACTTCCGGAACTTCTACGTGTTCAAGGGCGAGCTCAGCCGCCTGGACAAGGCCGGCTACATCGACATGCTGGAACAAAAACTCATCGGCGGCGAGGCGCGCACGCAGAAGATTTCCGGCCTCGAAATCATGGGCGGTCTGGCGGTGGCCGTGGCGCACTTCAGCGGCGGGGATATGAACTTCGAGCAGCACATCAGCCTCGTCAAATCCGGCGGCGCGTGGCAAATCGTCAACGTCATGCTCAACTTCAAACCATGAGCCGCACGCATCTGCTTCGCGCCGCGGAGCTGCTTTCCACGGCGCGACTTTTCTGCTTCTGACATGATTTTTTTGTTAACCGACGGGAGATCGGCGGCGCGGCGGCGCGTGCGCAGTTGCTGCGCGCATGACCCGTGCAAAGGCGTCGCGTCAACGGCCGAAAACCTTTTTGAGAATTTCGGAGGTGCGCGCCAGCGGGTCGCGGCGGATTTCGGCTTCCTCGCGTGCGATCATCGTGAACAGCCCGTCCAGTGCTTTTTCGGTCACGTAGGCGGTCAGGTCGGGGTTGACGTCTTCCACCAGCGGGATGCGGTTGTAGCTGTTGATGGCGGTCTTCCAGTAGCGCGTGGCGTCGACTTTGTCGAGCGAAGTCTGGATAATCGGGCGGAAGCGCGCCGTCAGCGTGTCGCCGGTGCGGCGGCGCAGGTATTGCGTGGCGGCGGTGGAGTCGCCGCGCACGATGCCGACGGCGTCTTCCACGGTCATGTCTTTGACGGCGGCCACAAAAACGGCGGCGGCTTCCGATGCGGCGTCCTCGGCGGCGCGGTTCATCGAGAGAATGGCGTCGTCCACCTGACTGCCGAGGCCGATGCGGCGCAGGTTCTGCTCAACCTTGCGGGCGTTTTCGGGAAAGGGGATTTTCACCAGGTCATTGCCGAAATAGCCATCGGTGACGGAGAGGACGTCGACGCTTTCATTTGTGCCTTTGATGAGCGCTTCCTTGAGGCCGGCGACGGCGTCTTTTTCACTGAGCACGGCATCGCCGCCGATGGCGTCGCCGAGTTTTTTCTTGAATGTATCGAACAACTGGGCTTGCGCCAGGGCGACGCCGAACAGCAGGGCGATGAGGACAAACAGGGGAAATTTTCGCATGGGACAGGTTCCTATCTTGCAGATCGCAGCCGGATTCCAACGCCGGGAATGACGATTGAGCCGATCCCGATTGTAGCGGGCCAAGCAAAAAAATCAGTCAAAGAGTAGAGCCGAAACGCGCGCAAAAGACGCCGTTGGTTCCGGAGAACGCCCCGCATAAAAGCGGGAGGGGGCGGAAGATTAGCGCGCGATGTATAAATTAGGGCACAAAAAAACGAGAGAGCCGGTGCGGACGGCTACTCTCGTTTTGCGCCTTGCGGCACAGACTAAACCGGGCTTTTACAGTTTGTCTTGCCGAACGCCTGCGGAACGTGCGGCATGAATAATCAAACCTGATTGCGCCGCTTGGTTGCAGCGGTCTACTGATTATTTACTGAGTGCGGCGGGTCGCGGCGGGAGCGTTGCGGGCGTTCCCTGCGCAAGGCGGCGGGGCCCCGATCGAAATGAGCGGGGGCGCCGGACCGACCGGTGAATGCATTCTCTCCAAACCACATCGGCGCGACGACAGCGCGGGCGCCGAGGAACACAGGGCATCGTTTATGCAAAGATTTTTACTGGGACTTTCAATAGCGGTATGTGCACTGGCGGCGGCGTACCCGGCTGCGGCGCAGGACGAAAGCTGGATGACGGACGTGACGGAACAGGTGGGCCTGGCGGACACGCGCGGCTTCCGCATTTTTGTGGCGGACCTGAACGGCGACTTTTATCCGGACCTGATCCTGCACGACGGGCGGATCATGCAGAACAAACAGATCAGGGTTTTCATGAACGTGCTCAAACCGGGCGCGTGGACGCATCACGACCGCACGTTTGTCGACTTTACCGAGGAGTCGAACATCAACGTCGGGCGCGTGGCCGGACTGGACGGTCGCCAGACCGAACTGCTGACTTTTGCCGATCTGGACAACGACGGCGACCTGGACGCGGCTTCGGGCATGTGGTACTGGGACTCCAACGACTACGACGACGTGGGGCACCGCCACGAGATCCTGCTGAACGACGGGACGGGTCGTTTTACGCTGGTGGAAGAAAGCGGTCTGCCGAACATCGGCCTGGTGCCGGCGACGCAGATGGCCTGGCTGGACTTCGACATGGACGGCGTGCTGGACCTGTACGTGGCGACGTTTTCGCCGAACCACGCGCTGGGCATTTTCCACCACGACCTGCTGTTGCGCGGCGACGGCACGGGCAAGTTTACGGATATGTCCTTTCCGGCCGGCCTGGGCGACGAAGCGTGGCCGAATTACGGCGGCAACGTGACGGACTGGAACAACGACGGCTGGCCCGACCTGATTTCCTCGCCTTACTGCCGCAACAGCGGCAACCTGTGGCGCAACAACGGCGACGGCACGTTTACGGAGGCGAGCGCGGAGGCGAACTACAGCGCGCAGCACATGCAAGGCGACAACGGCCAGACGATGTGCCAGTGGGAAGCGCTGCCGGCCGATTTTGACAACGACGGCGACATGGACCTGGCGCAGATTCTGGTGCACGGCGGCCTGGGGAATATTGAAGGCCGCACGACGCTGGCGGTCAACGGCGGCGCGGAGATGGGGTATCGCTACGAGTGGGAGCGCGAGCGCCTGCGCCGCAAGATGCCGGCCAGCACACACCTGGGCGATCAGGACGCGGTGTGGTTCGACCTGGAAAACGACGGCCTGCTGGATCTGGTGGTCTCGCAGTCGGTCTACATCCAGCAGACGGACCGCATGTACATTTTCAATCAGAACGACGACCACACTTTTGACGACATCACGGGCGCGCTGGGGCTGATAACGGAGATCCAGAGCACACACGCGATGGAGCCGATCGACTTTGATCTGGACGGCGACGACGACCTGCTGATAGCCAAGTGGCGGCGCGGCAGCTGGGAGCCGGAAAACCGCGACCGGGTGGTGATGCTGCGCAACGACGTGGCGCACAAGAACAACTGGATAGCCGTCGGCCTGCAACCGAAGAACGCGGGCACGAACCGCTCGGCCATCGGCGCGCGCATTGCGGTTCACACGGGCGATCGCACGCAGATACGCGACATCCAGGCGGGGCGCGGTCACTTCGGCGGACAGCAGCCATTTATCCGCAACTTTGGTCTGGGCGGCGCGGCGAAGGTCGACTCGATTGTTGTGCGCTGGCCGCACGCGGGTTTCCCGACGACGACGGTGATCGACCCGCCGATCAACGAAATAGCGATTATCACGGAAGACGGCTACGACAGGACGATTACGAGCGTCGACGGCCAGGAATTCGCGGAGGACGCCGGCGAGTTAAACATTTTCCCGAATCCGGCGGCGGGCAGTTGTCGCATCAACATTCCGGCTTCGCTGAAAGGCGAGCGCCTGGAGCTGCGCGTGACGGACATGCTGGGGCGCACGCTGTTGACGCAGCGTCCGGCGCAGGCCGCGCGCGAAATTGTGTTAAACACGGCGCAGTTGCCGGCGGGCATGTACCACGTGCAGCTGATCAGCGGCGGCGGCGCTACGGCGGCGGGACGCCTGGTTGTGCGCGGCGAGTAAAGGCGCGCGGCAGCAGAGTTAAACAGAAGAGACCCGTCCGGCGTTGAGCGCCGGGCGGGTTTTTTTGTTGGGGGGGGGGCGTGTCTGAACTCGTAGATCGATGTCATTTGAAGCGATGTTTTGGATAAAGAAACTTTTATCGGTACGGACACCACCTTGTCTGTATTCACAGCGGATACGCCGGATAAACTGTGATATGGAATCTCGGAGTTAAAATCTGTAGCCTCGGTGTAAACTCTCAAACATTCGTGGCATACCTGATTTCAGAAAGGTGTGAAAATGTACTGGTCCTCTTGCAGAGGTTGTTTTTTACTCCTGTGTCTTGCCTGTGCCGGTGATGGGGTGTTTGCGCGCGACGCAGACAAGCACAATGCAGAAGTTGAGACTGTTCGTGTCTATTCTATGCATTGGGACACTCTGACCAACGATGCATTGACGGTCGAGGCGCTTGTTGATGTGAGCCTGAAAATGGGTTTTACGACGATCATCAAAGACTCTCAGTTCTGCCGCTTGCTGCGTGAAATGTTAAGTGTAGAACGCGCAAACTACAACAACACTCTGAGTTTTCCGATGGACGAGCGCACAGTTTGTTTTGTCGAGCGCAGGTCCGGCGTGGTGGATACGCTGAGCTTTAACAACTTCACGTGCTTCAGGTACAATCAGGATTATCTGGAGCTCGACACGCTGCTGCTGGACCACATTCTTTCCGGCCTGCCGCACGGTCAGGTACTTAACATTCAGGAGCTGAAACCGTACTGGACGGATTGAATACTGCGAGCGTTCTGGCAAAAAACATTCTCGCTTTGCGGCTTGTTGTTTCTTGCTCGTTGACGAACAGGAAGAAAAAAGCAAGCCGGCGAGAGAAACGAGAAGGCGAAGCGGTCAAGGTCTCAGGTTGGCGATGAGTGGGAGGAGTATGCAGATTGGTATAAGGACTTGGCGAGGAGGAGGGAAGGCCCTTTGAGCAAGCAGAATGGTATCGGAGGCCAATGTTATCTCAGGTTAGTGAAGAGCAGTTCAAACGAGACTACACATCTCTTGCAGATCTGTGTGGATAATTGACTCAATCCGATTGGCCGAAAGGAGGTGTATGAAAGGGCTATAAACAACTCTTGCCTGCCGTCTCGTGACCACAGACAAGAGTTGCAAACAACTGTTAAGCAGTGGTTATTTCACTACTACCATTTTGCGTGTTAAAACACTCTCGTTAATGTACAAGCGCAGAAAATAGACACCAGCGGCGAGTTCATCCGTACTCACCTGAGTGTTGTATGTTCCGGCAACTTGTTGCCCAAATGTGAGCATTCCAAGTGATTCTCCATTCGAATTAACCAGTTCCAGTTTAACAGTTGCCGGAGTCGTTACATTGTATGAAACACTTCCGATGTCCTGGATGGGATTTGGCGAATGCGTGAACTGAGTTTTCGCCGCCAACTCCTCACCGGCACTTGTGATCGACTCTGTTGAGACTTCGTAGTCACTGTGAACATCAACAACATCATAGCCATAGATGTCATCACCATCGTCGCTCAACCAGGATTCACCACGGTGATCAACGATAACGCCATCATTGTGCCATGTGTACACTATATCAAACACGGCGGAACTTTCGCCAACCATGGAAGCAATGGTCTCAGTCGAAACGAAGCCATGCCATCCGTAGTTGGGATCGTTACCGTACAGAAGTTCAGCCTCATCAGCGGCAGCTTGATCGGTTTCAAATACAATATCCGTACCGTTCATGTTGAGCGGGTCGCCGTTTTCATCAAATACTTCGATGGAAGTCGGCGCACCCCATGTGCTGTGACTCAGCACGGCGGCTTTAAGTTTGGTATTCTGATCCGATTGGCCTTCCGTTGTTTTACATTCGTATGTTGTAACCCAGATAAAATCAGCAGGGTTTCCCCATTTGTCTTTTCCTCCGTTACATTCCTTCGACGTCTCCTTATACGTCGTTACTTGCGCTGCCAGAACCGAGTTGACGCTGAAGGTAAAACCAATTGCCAATGCGCAAGCCAGTTGAAGCAAACTCTTGATGGAAGTGTTTGCCGCTAATTTTCGAATGGACAAGGGATAATGCACTAACATGATGTCTCCTTAAAGTGTTAGGTATTGGATATTCGTGCACTGTCAAGCAACAGCACAGTAAATGTTGGTACAATCAAAATTGAATCGGCGACTAGCGGGCTCTTGATTAGTCGGTCTTCTAAAAACGGTAGTTCGACTTGAGATATAAGATCTATCACCTGTGTACGGTGGAGCTCTTCAACTGTATCAGTCAGGTGTATATCTCTATAACAACTACGGCTGCAACATAAGAATAAATGGACTAAGTGCCAACATCAAATGATAAAAAGCAATCCATTTATTTGTGGTGCATCAGTAGGCTCGTGATAATCTTGCCACCGGACGGCCTCGAATTGGTTGTCCCATGATATGGATCGATCGTTCAAAGTGACAAAAAACCTGTTTGCATAGGGAAGATGCGAGTCCGGAGCGGAAAAGAAGACGAGGCGATCCTGCCTGCGAATCACCCTGCAATCATTTCTGACGTCCTGTGGGAACGTGCGAACAAGATTCGAACTACTCGCATAAAACCAAAGCCCAGCCTGCCTGTGGACGCGGATACTGAGCCGCTGAGCGGAATGATTCTTTGTCCTGATGGTACCGCAAAAGTCTTGCATCTCAACCGGATTGTATCGAATACAAAGGCGCAAACTGTCTGTTCGCACCTGCGTTGTCGGAGTTGTTCATTTCAAACGAACGTGGCTGAAGTGTGGGGCCAGATCGACCGCGTCATTTCTGCATTGCACTTCCGTGAAGATCGCCTTGCTTTGCTTCAGCAACACGTGCGCGCAGAAGTTGCACGCATGCGTGTGTCAGAAGTTAAACACATTGATTATGCTGAAAATGAGATCGCCGGTCTCAAGAAACGATACGTGGATGTTAAAGAAGAATCTTTGCAGGAAACAATCAGCGTCCGGCAGTACGCGGACCTGAGTCAGAGGTTGAAAGATCGAATCGAAGAGAAATCACATGCACTGCAGGATGCCCAGACCAGACTTTAAGAGATTGAACACTCAGACATGAGCATTTTGACTGTGCTGTCAGATTTGCCCGTATACTTCGCCAATGGAAATTCCGACTGGCGAATCAGGATCGTGCGAGCGTTACTCGGTCGGCAGTTTTCGTCTCGTGAAGTTTCGGTGTCGAATTGTTAAGTCAACTCCGCATCTGGTTAAACGGCGAAAATGCTTAACCAAGGCTGATATGCGGGAGCACTACAAATCAGGTGGACGACACGCTTCTGCTGGATCACATTCTTTCCGGCCTGCCGCATGGTCAGGCGCTCGACATTCAGGAGTTGAAACCGTACTGGACGGATTGACGGTTTAAGTGCTTCCGACAATAAACATTCTCGCTTTGCGGCTTGTTGTTTCTTGCTCGTTGACGAACAGGAAGAAAACAGCAAGCCGGCGAGAGAAGCGAGAAAGCGCCGCGGTCGGGGACTCGGGTTGGCGATGAGTCAGGAAGAAAACAGCAAGCCGGCGAGAGAAGCGAGAAGGCGCCGCGGTCGGGGACTCAGGTTGGCGATGAGTCAGGAAGAAAACAGCAAGCCGGCGAGAGAAGCGAGAAGGCGCCGCGGTCGGGGACTCGGGTTGGCGATGAGTATCGAGTGCGTTCAGGGCGTTAAACCGCCCGTTTAACCACGCGGTGAGGCACGTTCAGTTTTTTGCGCATGGAAAAACGGCGTGGAGGTGGTAGACTGGCTGCGACGGCGGAAGTACTAGTGATTCGTCGGGCGAGCTGAGAAGCTCTAACAGCCTGAAAAATTCAGGGTGGGAGGAGTATGTAGATTGGTATAAGGACTTGTCGAGGCGGCGGTGGGGAGGACCCCTTAGATCAAGCGGGAAGTACGCCCAAAATTTTCGACTCTCCCGTTAACAGTCCCAAACCGCCCGTTAAACGATTAAACCCGCCCGCTCACACGCCCAGCCAAACAGCCACAATCAATCCACGCTAAAAAAATCACACGGCACTCAAACGCCCTTAAACAACAAAGCCGCCGAGTCCAAAACCCGACGGCCCGTTTCAAGTATTCAATCGATCTGCGGTCAGTTAAACAACCACATCAGAAGTCTTCATTCGGTGCGTCGCGCACCTCGAACAACTCCACGTCCAGCATCAAAGTCGTGCCCGGCGGGACGCCGTTGACTTCTTCCTTGTTGCCGAATGCCAGGCTCGGAGGCACGATCAGGCGCGCCTTGCCGCCCGCCTTCATCCGCAGCAGGCCGATGTCCAGACCTTCAATCGTCGGCGAGACGCCCACCGGAACCGTCTGCTTCATCTCCACCTCCACCGTGCTGTTGTACAGCGTCGTGTCGGCTACGCCCCACACGTTGACGTGGAACACCGCCAGGTCGCCTTTGTTCGGCATGCGGCCCTCGCCTTCCTCCACGTGGATTACCTCCACGCCTTCCGGCGTCTTCTCGCGTCTGGCGTCCACCGGAACCTCAAAAGGGATGGCGTGACGGCGCAGGTCCAGCAGCTCCACCACGTAGCGCAGGTTGGAGTTGGGCGGAACGTCGTTGCCCACGCCCTCGTCGCCGTACGCCAGGCTGTCCGGAATAATCAGGGTACGCGTGCCGCCCTCGCGCATGCCGATCAGGCCCTCTTCCCAGCCTTTGATCGCTTCGCCCTGCCCGATCGTGAAGATATAGGGGCGGTTCGCTTCGTAGGAGTCGTCCACCAGCCACTGCAGTTTGGTGGAGTCCTTGCTCCAGTCGTGATACAGGTCTTTGGTGCCGTCCTTGATCACCCAGCCCAGGTAGTGCGTGCGCAGCATGACGCCCGCCTCGACGACTTCGCCGGTTCCGACGTCGTTGTCAAAATACTGCAGGCCGGAAGGCATTTCGACCAGGTTCTCCGGTACTTCCGGCTTTTGGGGTTCTTCGGGACCGTCGCCCTGGGTGCAGGCGCTCGCCAGCACAAACAGGGCCGTCAGGCTAAACAGGTTCACAGATTTCAGCACGACTCTGTACCTCGCAAATTCACTGTAACTGTCGGATTGTATGGAACGTGCACGCGGAGGAGGCGAGCGTCTCACGATGCCGTTGCGCCGCACGGAACGGATGCACGGCTTTGCAGGGCCCATAATTTACGGAAATTACGTAAATGGCGTCCATTCCACGCCGACGAAGATGGCCTCCCCCTGATTTGATCTCTTGTTTGTCAGCGGGAGAGAAGATTTCCCACGACGAGGCGGCCATAATCGTCCAAGCCCGAAACGACAAACTGCGCCGCGCATTCAACTGTCCCCGAACGCGCCGTGCAGCCCCAAACCAGACATTCGACGGCGCAGCGGAGAATCGGCATGACGATCGGTGAACGCCTCAAAAAGTTTGCACGCGAGTATCCCGGCGGGATCGAAGCCCTGGCGGCCAACACCAACTGGCGGCCGCACCGCCTCTATCCCATCCTGCACGACCGCGAAGAACCCACCGTCGACCTGCTGCGCGCCCTGGCCCGCGTCGGCTGCGACCTGAACTGGCTGCTGCTGGGCGAGGAAACAGACACGGCCGCCGCCGCTCCGTCCACCAAAAAAATTCCTTCGATCGAAGCGATAACCGCGGTCGAAGAAACGCCGGCCGCCGAAGAATCACCATCGTCCGAAGAAACGCCGCACCAGGCCGAGGTGCTGCCGCTCCTGCCCGACAAGGAGCTCTCCGGCAGCGGCGACGTCGAATTGCTGCCCTTTGACGCGCTCTCAGCCAAAGCCATCCGCTCGCTCAATATCAACATCAAACCCACGGACAAGTGATTGGCGGTCCGCCGCCGAACCGATTGTTCGCCCGCTTGTACAGTCCTGACGACCGCTAAGCACGATCAGGCGGACGGTTGGCATGATCGCTGTCCCAAAATTGCCGCATTAGTGGTATATTTTGGTTTCGATTCCGGTCGGGACCGGCCAGGCCCGATCCCGGCTCCGGTCGCTCCGACCCAAAGACCGCTCGACGCAACTCTACACTGACACAGAACAGAATGGCGAAACAGAACCCTCGCGGCCGCGCATCGTCCGCGCCGCGCAAAACCGCAGCCCGGGCAGCTAAAAAACCACTGATTCCGGAAAAATATCAGGACGCCGCCTGGTGCGGCCTGCTGGTCCTCAGCATCATCGTGTTTTTCCACGAAGCCATTTTCAGCGGCAGCTTCCTGACTTCGGACAACGTCGCTTCGCTCAGCTTTGAACCCTTCCTGAACAAAGCGGCGGACAAGGGCGAATTCCCTGAATGGGTGCCGTATATCTTCAGCGGTTTTCCCGGTTACCCGGCGCAGATGATCACGGGCGACCGCTGGTGGGACCTGTTGAGCAACACCTTCTTCAGCATTCCGAAAATCGTCGGCGGGCTGTTCAACTCCGAAGCGGCGCGCGTGAGTGTGTTTTACATGTTCTATGCCATCGGCATGTACATTCTGATGCGCCACTGGAAACAGGAGCGTTTTGCGGCCTTTTTCACCTCGTTCGCGGCGGTCTTCGCCACGCTGGTGATAGCCTGGATCATGATCGGGCACAATACCAAACCCGTCATGATCATGACCTTTCCCTACATGCTGCTTTGTCTCGAAAAACTCAGGGAGCGTTTTTCCTGGCTTTATGCAGCGCTCCTGATGGTCGTGACGCACGTGATGTTCGACCCCGGCTACATCCACCACCAGGTGGCTTACTACGCGCTGATGATGATCGCGATCTATTTTGTGTATCACCTGGTGGTTGCGCTGCGCGACCGCGCGCAACTCAAAGGCTGGGGCCGCGCGGTGTCGATGCTGGCGCTGGCCGGCGTGCTGGCCTTTACCATGGCCGGCGATCGCTTCCTGACCAACCTGGAATACCTGCCCTACTCGACGCGCGGCACCGCGCCGCTGGTCAACACGCTGCAATCCGGCGGCGATCACAGCGCAGCCGACGAAAAAGGCGACTACGAGTACGCCACGAGCTACAGCTTTGACCCGCCCGAGCTGCGCACCTGGTTTGTGCCGAATTTCTACGGTTTCGGCCGCATGACCTACGAAGGTCCGGAGGTGCCGCAGCCGACGCCGCTCAACACCTACTGGGGCAGTAAACCGATTTCGGACGCCGCGCTCTACTGGGGCATCGGCGTGCTGTTTCTCGCGGTCTTCGGCGCGGTCTGGTACTGGAAAGAAGGGCGCGTCAAGTTTCTGGTAATCGTCTGCGGCATCTCGCTGCTGACCTCCTTCGGCTCACATCTGCCGCTGCTCTACGATCTGTTGTACTACGGTCTGCCGGGTTTCAGGTCCTTCCGCGCGCCGGAGACGATGCTCGTGCTCTTTTCCTTCGGTCTCGCCATTCTGAGCGGTCACGGCATAGCCGGACTGATCTCCGCCGCACGCGACAAGGAACTGGGCAGGGAGCGCTCGCGGCACCTGCTCTACGGGCTGGGCGTCGCGGTGGTCTTTCTGCTCTTTGGCCTGGCTTATGCGGGCATGTTCAGCGAAAGTTATATGATGGAAGCGCGTGAGGTTCTGGGCGCGCGTCAGTATCCGGAATTCATCACGCAGTTCGTGTACGACAACATGATCAGCGACTGGTATCAGACGGCTTTTCTGGCGGTCGCCTTCATGCTGGCCGCGTGGCTCTACGTGCGCCGCACAATCACATCCGCCGTCTTTATTCCGCTGATGCTCCTGCTGCTGGTCGTCGACCTGTGGCGCGTGGACGATCGCCCGATGGAAGTATCGGAAGGCCGCCTGCATTCGGGCATTCAGGCCGGCGACGTGGAGACCTTCCTGATGAAAGACGACGACCTGTTCCGCATCGCCGAGTTCCGGCGTCAGAATCAGGCCGCCTACTTCTTCCTGCAGAATATTCACGGCTACAGCTCGGCCAAGCTGCGCGTGTATCAGGATCTGATGGACATGGCGGGTACGCCCTCGCGGCCGGGGGAGACACCCAAGCTACAGAGCGGCGTCAGCTTTATCACCAATCCATTCCTGTGGGACCTGCTGAACGTCAAGTACATCATGTTCCCGCAGCAGCTGCCGGGCCGGAATGAACTGTTCCAGTCGGCAAGTACCGGCGAGTTCGTCTACCGCAACGAATCGATGCTGCCGCGTGCCTTTTTTGTGGACAGCGTGGCCACGGCGGCGCCGGCGGACATCCTGGCCAACATTCGCGAGGGCAACTTTGACCCGCGGCATGTGGCCTTCCTGGAAGAAGACCTGCCCGGCGGGCAGACGATTGATCCCGCGCATGGCGCGACCGCTGAAATCGCGAAGTTCGGCAACCACGAAATCGACGTCAAGGTCAAAGCCACGGGCAACAACCTGCTCTTCCTGAGCGAGATTTTTTACCCGGTGGCGTGGCATGCCTACATCGACGGCGAAGAAATTCCGATTCACAAAACCAATTTTGCCTTCCGTTCGGTCGTCGTGCCCGCGGGCGAGCACACGATCCAGTTCCGCTACGAATCGCGCTGGGAATGGATTAAAACGCTGGCGCTCGTCGTCAACATTCTGATTCTGGCCGGCCTGGCATTTGGCGTCTACCGCACCGTCAACGCACGCCGGAAACAGGAAGCCGTTTAACGCGGGGACCGTCCCGGTGATGCGCCGCTTCAAACGCGGCGACAAACAAAAATGGCTTTGCAGAAAAGCGGACCGCAGAGCGGGCCAGCGCCGTCAGTTTTATCAAGCGCCGGAAAGTCCGGCAGCTGAAAGCAGGACAGCTCTATGGAAGTACAGAATACGATTCTCGACGCCGTCGGCACTACGCCGATGGTGCGGCTCAATCGCGTGGCGGCGGACGTAAAACCGCGGCTCTACGCCAAAGTGGAATTCATGAACCCCTCCGGCAGCGTCAAGGACCGCATGGCGCGTTATCTGGTGGAAGATGCGGAACGGCGCGGCCTGCTCAAACCGGGCGGCACGATCGTGGAGAATTCCTCCGGCAACACCGGCTCCGCGCTGGCCATGATTGCGGCGGTGAAAGGTTATCGCTGCATCATTACCATGCCGGATAAAATGAGCGATGAAAAACAAAACCTCATGCGCGCGTTCGGAGCCACGGTTGTCGTGACCCCGACGGATGTGCCGGCGGACTCGCCCGAAAGTTATTACTCCACGGCGCGGCGCATCGCCTCGGAGACGCCGGGGGCCTGGTACCCGGACCAGTACAACAACCCGCGCAATATCGACGCGCACTACGAAACGACGGGCCCGGAAATCTGGAAGCAGATGGATGGCAAGATCGACTACCTCGTGGCGGGTATCGGCACGGGTGGCACGCTCAGCGGGGCGGGACGCTACCTGAAGGAGCAGAACCCGGATGTTAAAATCATTGCCGTCGACCCCGTCGGCTCGGTGTTTTACGACTACCACTATCACGGCAAGCCGGGCGAGCCGAGCGTGTACGCGGTTGAAGGCATCGGCGAGGACTACGTGGTCGAGGCCGTCGACTTCAGCCTGCTGGACGACATTGTCCAGGTGAACGACGAAGAATCGTTTAAGTACGCGCGCGCCCTGGCCAACCAGGAAGGGCTCTTTGCCGGCGGTTCCAGCGGCAGCGCGTTAAGTGGGGCGCTTAAACTGGCGCGCGGCATTGACGAAGACAAATCGATCGTGATTATTCTGCCGGACTCCGGCTCCCGCTATCTCAGTAAAATGTACAATGATGCCTGGATGCAAGCCAAGGGCTTTGCGACGGCGTAACAATATTAACACTCGCCGTTCCGGCACTTAAACAAGGGAATACTACCTACTATGGCATCTCTCGAAGTAACGGGTAAACTTTTTGAAGTCTTTGATGAACAGCAGGTTACGGACAGCTTCCGCAAGCGCGAGTTCATTCTGGAAATGCTCGACGGCAACTACACACAGCACGTTAAGTTCCAGATGACGCAGGACCGCTGCGCCGCTATCGATCAGTTCTCGGTCGGCGATGAGCTGAAGGTCTCGTTTAACCTGACCGGTCGCCGTTATGTTAACCCCGAGGGCAAGGTCCTGTACTTCACCAATCTGAATGCATGGCGTCTTGAGCGCAGCAGCGCGGCGGGCGACGTGCCTCCTCCGCCCGACAGCTACAACTCCGGCGGCGGCGGTGGACAGGACGATGCCGACGATCTGCCGTTTTAAGGCAGCGCGGAATATGTCGATTACACAAAAGCCGTCCGGTTTCCGGGCGGCTTTTATTGTTTAATGGCGTCTGTATCCGGCACGTTCCCGGGGCGACGCATGACTTCTGAGCACTTCGCCGACTTCGTTGCACTGCGCGGCTTGTTTTTTTCTCTTGTTAGTCGGCGAGTTAACAATACACAGGTTGCAAGACCACGAACTGCTTAACACTTCAACAGGAGAGTATTATGTCAGAAAAGAAAGCCGGAATCTGTTTCGACGCGGAGCGCGCGGCCAGCTACGATCAGCGCTTCGTCAAGCTGGGAGCAATGAAGGACGGCCTGCACCTCTGCATGCGCCAGGCGATGGAAGATTTGCCGGAAGATGCGCACATTCTCTGCGTCGGTGCCGGCACGGGCGCGGAGATCATGTACCTGGCGCGGGAGTTTCCGGGCTGGCGGTTTACGGCGGCCGATCCTTCGGCTGCGATGCTGGAAGTGTGCCGTCGCCATGCGGCGGAACACGGCATTGAAGATCGCATCGACATTCGCGTGGGATACCTGGACGCGCTGCCGGACCTCGGGCTGTTTGACGCGGCGACCTGTTTGCTTGTTTCTCACTTTCTGACGAACAAGGACGAGCGCCGTGATTTGTTTAAGCAGATACGCGCGCGCCTCAAGCCGGGCGGCACGTTAATCAGCGCGGACATCGCGGGCGACACACAGAGTAAAACGTACCCGGCATTGTTTAACTACTGGCTGAATGCCATGCGTTTTGCCGGTTCGACGGATGAAGACATCGAGGGATATGTGGAGCGTTTCCGCGAGCACGTGGCGCCTCTGCCTCCGGCGGAGTTGGGCGCGCTGATCGAGTCGGCCGGTTTTGAGACGCCGGTTCTGATTTATCAGGCGCTGATGATGCACGGCTTTGCGGCGAAGAGAGCGGAGTAAGTTTGGAACGTGTGAGGCCCGTGGCGTCGGGAGGTGACCTGACGCCACGGGTGTATGAGGCGATCGGCGAGCGTTAATGTGCGGTGTCGGTTTAATCCGCGGTGGACTTTGCCGGGCCCTCAGTAAAGCGTTTAACAGTTTCTACCAACGCTGCTTCGTGTCGGAAGATATCGTTAACCGAGTCGATTTTATGGCGTGTTTCGTTTTTCTCTGCGTCAATAATTCCAAGGTATTTTGCACTCTCTCTGTTAAAGTGCAGCCGGCAAATTGTCTTGCGGTTGTTGTCGTCGAGCAAAATCGCAAAGTAACTCTTTGAGTCGCGCATCGTGATCCGCTCGACGCTGACCACCTGGCGCAACACAGCCTGGACGATTCGGAAACCCTGGAGTTCTTCTTCTGTTGTAACGATGCCGTCGTCGATAATCTCCGCCACCGCTTCGGCTTCCTCGTTGGCCTGAGTTTCACTGTCCAGTGCTTTTTTGAGACGCTCGCTGACAAGTTCGCTGAGCAGCGACTTGCCGGCGCGGTTGACGAGCGCTGTAAACTCTTCCTTGCCCGAGCCTGACATGCGACGTGGATATTTGACGGCCGACGCCAGGTAGCGCACAAATTCTTCGGACGGACTGTTGAGTTCGGCTCGCAGCAGCTCTTTTACTTCTTTGGAGTAACGCAGGACTGTGGCGGTTTTGTGAATCTCCGAGGCGTCAAATTCGCCTTTTTGAAAGCGCCGCAATTCCGCCACCACGGAGTCGTTTAATTGTTCCAGAGAGAACTCGAAAAAGGGTTTCGAATCGAGGATGTTGGCTTTTTCGAGATCAGTGTGAAAGCGGTACTGTATTCCATTGGTCAGAATGGCAAACTTGGCCGGGCTGGCATTGAAGTAGCGGTAGACCTGTCCGTGATGGTCATCGAGGTTTTTATCCCACAGCTTGGTTTCAACGATTATTGCGTCCTGTCCATCCACCTTGATACAGTAGTCGACCTTCTCGCCCTTTTTGTTTCCGACATCGGCTACGGCTTCGGGCACGACTTCCATCGGGTTGAATATGTCGTAACCAAGCGCACTGATAAAGGGCATGATAAAGGCTGTTTTTGTGGCTTCCTCCGTTTTGACGATTTCCTTCAGTTGTGAAATCCTCTCGCTCAGACTCTCAAGTTTTTTGGCAAGTTCCATTACATCCAGCTCCATTTGTGACTCATTGGCCCCGGAGTTCCTCGCATGGAACATCGCAGGTCTTTCCCTTGCAACAACACACCGCTGTAACTCTTCAGGCGGGTGGATTACCAGTCCGTGGCCGATTTGGATAGCCAAAGATACGAGATTGCAGACGCGCCTGCAAGCCCATAATTTCTTTAAAGGCAGCCAACGTTAGCCGGAGCATTATAGAATTATGGCGAACTGTTGACGAAAGTCGACGGGGGCCTGTCCTGCCCATTTCAATCCTTGTTGATCGGATAGTCGGTCTCGGACGCGATAGAGTAAAGGTTTATAGGTGACTCTATGACGTTTCAATCCTTGTTGATCGGATAGTTGGTCTCGGACTGACGTCCATGCAGACGCTGCAATACATCCAGCGTTAGTTTCAATCCTTGTTGATCGGATAGTTGGTCTCGGACCAGACTGCCGTAGGCCATGGGCCGGACCGCATAATGCATTTCAATCCTTGTTGATCGGATAGTTGGTCTCGGACCAGCCTGGGCCTCTCCCATCCCGACGCCTACCTTCTGTTTCAATCCTTGTTAATCGGATAGTAGGTCTCGGACCCATCTGAGTTGCCCCTGTTGGAGTAGTAAAAGTTGTTTCAATCCTTGTTAATCGGATAGTAGGTCTCGAACCCGTCAATTGCCCTAAGTCTTGTGTTTTTAAGGAACTGCCGGTTTCAAACTGCAGGTCGAATCCAGTATTTTTGTGGCTCATAATCAACATTCTGGGCCGTTTTTGGGCTCCGTCCGCTCGGTTTGACGCCTCTAACCCCTTGATAAACAAGAAGATAGGCGCACAGCGAAGCTAAAGCGCCACAAATTGCCGCCCGGGAACGCGTCATTGAGGACAGATTGAACGGAACGTGCAGCTCCGACAGGCCCCCCGATTTGTCGTGCCCGCAGGGAATCGATTGTGTTTGATGATCCCCAGAATCTCATCAATGTGCCGCTTGAGCTGTTCCGTGTACTTCGCCTCTATCGGAACCTCCACAAGCTTGTTTTTGCTGCGCGTGTACACCAGAAAACCGCGCTTCACCGGCATGCCGAAGTTCTCCTCGATTAACATCGCATAACAATGCAACTGGGTGCGGTAGCCGTCGTAGATTTTTTCCTCCCACTTCGCAAACTTGTAATCCAGCGGAGCCATCGTGCCGTCGTTTAACTCGAGCACCTCGTCAACCTCGCCGCGCAACAGCTCGTTGGTCAGGTACTGCGCGTTAAGTCTGTTAACCACGCCAAGGTTTTTGCGCAGGTAGTCCGGGTTGACCTCCTGTTTAACATCGTGCATCTCGCGACCCTTGAGTACCTTGTAGTACTTTTCCTCGTGCTCGGAAAGGCGCTGCACGTACTCGTAGAAGATATAGCGCGGGCAGTAGAGGTACTGAATAATATGGGATGGCGTAATGCTCATAGGAACAAAGCCTGAACTTCATTGGTGATCAGTTTTTTGTCGAAGGCCTGGCCGAGTAAAACAGAGTCGCGCAGCTCGTCGCGGCTCATCGGGAAGATGTAAACCTTGTCGCGCTCCTCGTCGATCAGGTCCGCTATCTGCAGCTCCAGGCTGTCTTTTTCGCTTCTGTTTAACGTGCCGAGGAAGACGGAGTACTGCACGCGAATCAGGCCCATCTTTCGGCAAATTTTGCTGACTTTGCTGCGCGTGCTGTCGTTTTCGATATCGTATAACGTCCAGACTATCATTCGATTACCACCAATTCGTGTTCAACATCCGCGGGCAGGTCGATCAAGGTGTTCGCAAAAGCGTGGGCGTCGCGTTGCATGGCCAGTCCGCGCGTGGTATTGCGATTGTTTATGCGCACGCGGTCCTCGTCAAAAGCCTTGTGGAATGCCGCGGCGCACAGCTGTTTGCCTTCCTTCACCAGTTGCACGCCGCCCGGGATCAACTCGGAATGTGCATCGTTAACTTTTTTTGTGCTGAACAGCTGAAAGACCGCACGGTCGGCAAAGGGGCGAAAAGGCTCGATAAAGTCAAACACAAAACTGCGCGTGTTGTAGTCGTCGCGATGCAGGAATCCACAGAAAGGGTCGAGGCCGGCGAGGTTGACAACGCGTTCAACGCGACTGTAGAGAATGCCGTAGGCGTAATTCAGCATGGCATTAAACACGTCCCCGGCCGGCCGACTGCTGCGGCCGTTAAAAGCGTAGCGTTCGGGAAGGAGAGAAGACAAGGCAGCAAAGTACGTTTTACCGGCATTGCCTTCAAAACCGCGCAGGGAATCGGCGATGTCGTCGACATGATCACCCTGCAGGGCATTTATCGAGGCGGAAAAATTAACAATGCGTTCCACGGCACTTTGCAGTTGGTCGGCAGTTTTACCGCTGCGTCTGCTCTTCAGATCTTTGAGGAATGAACATTGATTGGCAAGTTTGGCGCAGACCCACTGTTTAATATGATTTATCGCCTCCGGCTGCATGCTCGCTTCCAGTTGCCGCTTGCGAATGGCCGTCGTGCTGCCGGGGCGGCTGTGCCATATTCGCGCTATCGGATCGCCGCTGCTCTGCAGAGTGTGAATCGTGATGTGATGCTGCATCGCCAGTGAAATGCATTCGGTTGACAATGCCGTGCCTTCGTCCAGCAAAATGGAGCGAATGCGTTTGGGCGCAAATTGATGCCGTTTGTGATCACCCGCTTCGCCTTTAACTATCACTTCAAACATGCTGTCGCGCACGTGCATGTAAGCGCCGTAGCTGTGAATGTGCAAGTCCATATTCAATTGTCTCCAGCGTGTCGCGCTTGTGTATAAAGCGGTTGTTTTGCGGCTTCACTACCCGTTCTCTCTGCCGGAACTTCTCCTGTAATACATCCAAAACCACGTGAAACGGATTTGCCGAGTCCGATCAAATCGGGCAGCCGGACGTTGGCGATAAAGCCGCCCTGAAACGCCAGCATCTTTTGATCTTTAAACATCGTTGAACGCTCCACAACTTCCGGCCGCGCCAGAATGCGCTCCTGAACCTCCAGCCCGAAGCGGCGGAAAAACACGAGAATATTGCCGATAAGGATGCGGGTTAACTTTTCATGGCGCTCCGCCGCCGTCATGTCCAGGTACTCGCGGTAGTTCTGCTGGTTGAGCGCCATCCAGAGTGTGTTAAACGAATAGGACCGCAGGCCGTCGCAGGGGCCAAATTTTTCCTCGCGGTAGTAAATGTGTTTGCTGTTAACAGGAATCAGCAGACCTTCAATGTTAATTTCGTTGATTTCCAGAAAGAGATCGCGCAGCAGCTCCGCGCCCTCGCCCAGGCCGACGAGCGTGCCGGTGTGTTGGACAACCTTGTATTGAACCAGCGGGTACTCGTGCCGCAGCGTGCCGTCTTCAAAGTGGTTGTGCAGCAGCGTTGAGTGTTGGCGGAAGACATTGCCGAAGTAACCGCGCAGCTTGTGTCCGTCGCGCGTCGAGAGATGCGTGTCGGGGAATTGAATCGATGTGATCGGGAGTGTGTGCATGCTCTGTTCCGTTAAATAGATGCGTGGCCACTCTCCTGCGCGCCGTACTGAATGCCGGTTTCCGTGTCGTAGGGAAGGTCCTGGATGTATTCGTCGACGATGAATAAACGCCTGGACTCGTCTTTGGGCATGTGATGCGCCGGGACGTTGACAATGAACTGCGACATTGCTCTGTAGATGTTTTTGACCGCGCGCATGCGCTCGTATTTGTCCATGTCTTTGTCTTCAATCAGAGCCTGGAACTCGTCATAGAGCCTGCGCGCTTCTTCATCAAAACTCATGATGTAGACTGGAGCGGTCTCCAGTTCCTCAATCAATTCGAATGGTTTGCCGCCGTCGTAATTCGGTTTGCTCCGTTTCATCTCTTTGTAGTACGTGATGTTAAACGCGTGGTCGTACTGTAGTCTCTCCAGGGCTTTCAGGATTGAGCTCGAGTCATACTGATTGATCCGGCCGTCGAGCGCCGCCAGGTACTCCTGTGACAAGCGGAAGAATTCCGCCTCCGGGATGACATCACCCTGGTTTTGCAGCACTTTCACGGATTTGTCAATCAACACACCGCCGTACAGCCTTGATGCGATGCGCTTTCCCGCGGTATTTACCAGCGTCACGAGTTTAACACTGCCGCGGAAACCGTCGCGCATATTGCGGTTGCAGCGCCCGCAGGCCTGGAAAATCGAATCCAGCGGCGCGATGTCGCGGTAGACGATGTCGAGATCGATATCGACGCCGGCTTCGACGAGTTGTGTTGAAATGACGATACTGCGTTTGTTTTCGGCGTTGGAGTCGCCCGCTGTTGCACACGATTGTTTAATTCGGCGGATGCGCTCCAGGCGTTCCTTTGGGTAGACATTGGTCGAGAGGAAAAACAACTCGTTGTCATTTGCGGCGTCCGACAGTTCGAGGTGTTCACGTACAAACTCGTATAGCTCACGCGCGCATTGTCGCGTGTTGACGATCACCAGGAAGGAGCGCGCAGGATTGTCGTCCAGGTCGTTGACGAGCAGTTCGCCGAATTCTTCGGTTGACATTTTCTCGGGCAAGAGTGAACAATCGAGGTCGATCCTGTCCATCGCCCTGAAAACCGCTTCTTTATCGTCGACGAGTTCGAGGATTTCATCCTGCGATTCGTCAAAAATCAGCGGCATGGTGGCGGTCACGAGAATGAAGGTGATGTTAAAGCGCTCGGCCATGTATGTGAAGATGCTTTTGACAAGCGGCCAGTATTTGATCGGAATGCTCTGGACTTCGTCGAGAATTATGATCGAATTGGCAAAGCTGTGCAGTTTGCGCACTTCGCGGTTGCGGCCGGACAGTATGCCGTACAGAAGCTGATAAAAGGTTGTGACGGAAATTTCCGACTCAAAGGCATGCAGCAGGTACTCGGCGCGATTGTCGTCGATTTCGATTGTTTTGTCTTCTTTTTTGCCATCGTGTGGTTTGTATGATCGTTCGGACAGGTGGTGGTAGACCATCAATGCATCGCTGCCGACGGGGCCGTCGGAATCGGCCTCCAGGATGTCCTGGAATACGCGTGCGTTCTGGTCGATAACGGATGTAAACGGCAGGCAGTAGATGATTTTCTTGAGGTCCGGCCGCCGTACGCGCAGTTTTAACGCCGCGTTTAACACCGTATAGGTCTTGCCGATGCCGGTCGGAACATTGATGCTGAGAAAGTGTCTGTCCGCGTGTTTTTCTATGTTGACCGCGGCGGATGTGTACACCTGTTCGCGCAGGAGATTCAGGCCGGCGGGTTTTCCCGGAAACTTCTGCGATTTGTAGCTGTCGACGGCGGCGCTGCTGACTTCGCTTGCGCCGCGGCGGTACACGCCGCCGTCGAAAATGACTTCGCCTTTGTCGGCCGACAATAAAACGGAAAAAACGAGGTTCAAATCGAAGAAGTGCGCAAGGTCGGGGTGTTTGTTGAAGTACTTGCGCAGACGGCGAATGCCGCGACCATAGAATCTGTCGAGGCCGCCGAGGAAAAATTCGTGGTTCAGGTATTCAATGTTGAAACCCAGTTCACTCAGTATGGCCTTGAAAGCGTCATAGTCTACCGCTTCGCTGATCAGGCGCATGTCATTCATGTCCTCATCGCCGGCGTCTTTCAACATTGTGTCGACGTCGGCGAAGTTGCCGTGGTGTTTAAGGACGGCCAGGCAGGCCGGCAGGGCCCATCGCTCGGATTCGAGTTCGCGTTGCACGACCAGGAAAGTCCACCATGCTGAAATGCGCGCGTGGTTGGTCAGTTTGCGTTCTTTTTCCCCGAGTACCGGACCACCGTCGGGCGTGCGCGAGCGGATGTACTTCTGGAAATAGGCACTGGCTTTGCCGAGGTCGTGCAGGACGGCGCACCATTCGATGATGCGCCGCAGATCGTCTTCGACGGCGAGATCCGCCATAAACGTGCGGCAGTTGTGCAACACGCCGCGCAAGTGTCGCAGCAGCGATTTGTCCGGGTGGCTGAGTAGTTCCTGCATCTTAAACCAGTACGACCTTGCTGTTGTTCTCCAGGGTCATGACGTCTTCTACCTCCGCGTCGATTGCCGCTCCATCCGCATCGAAAAGGAATTCCGTGTACTCCGTCACTTCCCGGGTGTTTAACATGCGCACCGGAACTCTCTCGGCGAAAATCCGTGCATTCTCGAAAGTGTCCTTTGTCGGATGCATCTTGTCGCGTGGGATAATGGTGCGAATGCCCTGCGTCGCCTTGCCGACTTGTTCAACCTGCAGCACTTGTGCCGAACCGAAGTTTGCCAGCGTCTCGGACAGGCCGAGCGAAACGGTGTATTCCGACCTGTGTTCGCGCAGGCGGGTGTACAGCTCGGTTTGCATCGCCTGACTGCCGCAGTCGACGTAGACCGTGTAGGCCGGGTCTTTCACAAACTCGTAGTTGCTCGGTTTGTGGGCCTCGTAGCGGCTGAAGTGTTTTTTTGACGTCACCTTGACATTGTTAAGCGGTATCGTGACTTTTTTCACCGGCTTTTCCAGCGCCAGGCCGATGTAGGTGTCGTGGAAGTGTTCGGGAGCTTCGTCGGCGTGAATGCCGAGGATGGCCCCCAGAATTCCGCGCAACACCGTTCCGGTCGGAATCGAAAAACTGAGCGGGGACATGGTTGTATAGTACTTTTTGTAGTGCGCCAGGTCGCCCCACAACCCGAAAGCAAGTACTTCGCGCGGGCGTTTCATCAGCTTTCCCATCCATCGATGACAACGCGGTCATCTTTGCGCGCCGTGACACTGGCTACGTGTTTGCCGTTTTCTGTTAATGCGTTGCGCAAGGCGCTCAGGTTAACGGTTCCGTCGGAGATGTCGCGAATTTCCTCGTCGCGTTTCTTCGGGTGTTCAAAGCTGACCCGGCGGTCGAGGTCGCCGAGGAAAAAGCCGGGCGTTTTGTACTGAATGCGCAGCAGCAGTCGCGGCGACTGTCCGACCTTGGTGCGGCTGATCAGATTGCGTGTTCCTTCCCACATGGCGTCGTAAAACAGATCCAGATCGTCAACGCTCAATTCGGTGTGTTTGGCGGCGACGTCGTTAACGACGCCGTAGAAGCCGATGAGCGAATAGGGCAGCACGTACTCTTCGCGGAATGTGCGCTGCGTCGCTCCGGCTTTGGATGCAAAAGCGCCGGTGCCTTTGACATGTTTAAGTTCGACGCGGTGCAGGCTGCGGCCCATGCGCATCTGGACCGGGCCGGTGTAGCGAATCGAGTCCTTGTCGAGCGGAATCACCCCGCCGAAGAGGCGTATGTCGATGCATTGTTTAATGATCGCCTTTGCATCGTTGCCGAAGTCGCTCGCGCGTTCTTTGCCGTCCTGCAGGCCCTTCTTGTCTCCTTTTTTGTTGCTTTCGGACTCTTTGCTGCGGACAAAGATGTCTTTGTCCTTGCTGCCATCGAATCCCTTGTACTCAAAGAGGTAGTCGCGGATCGTGCGTTTAAGCCGCACGTCGGTCACAAAGTTGTGATTGCTTTCCTGGTCGATCCGCGGTTTGTTTTCGTCCATCGGATCACCGTTGGGGTTGTTGTCCTTGATGTCGTACAGGAACAGGAATTCCTCGCGTTTGTCGATAACGCTCATGGTTAACTCTCCACTGAATTTAGATGTATGATAGTTGTTTTGTTGACGGGCTCAGTCCACTTGTTCCGCTGCCTTTTCCTCTTTGCCGACGCGGAAGTGTTCTTCGAGCGACATGCCGAGTGCAAAGTAGAAGCTGCGTTCGTCGTCCGACATGTTGTCATCCAGGTATGTGAACAAGTCGGAAATGATTGCGGCCAGGTCCTGATAGGATTTGAAGTATTTCTCGTAGGCCTTGAACTTGTCGATGATTTCAGGCAGGAGCCGCTCGGCGACTTTGCGGCTGATGTGCATGCCGTTGAGGCGGGTCCTGAACGGCTGCGCGCCGCGTTCCATCTGTTGTGTGTCGAGCAGCTTGTCGGTTAATACACCGAGAAGAAACACGGCGCGTTGCGCTGCGGGAAGTTCTCTAAATTTGGGGCGCTCGTCGAAGAACTGTTCAACGATGGCGCGCATTTTACCGTCGGCCACATTCATGTGAGTTGTTTCCGTTTTAACATGATTGGGGTTGATAATGTTCATTTGTTCAAAAACATTCAGGATCAGCCAGGCCTGTAGTGCAAACATCTTCAGGTAGCCGTCCTCGATAAACACCCGTCGCAGTTTCATCATGATGTAGCGCAGCAACACTTCATACGAAACGCGGCGTTGCATCAATACCGCACGCACAACTTCAAGAAACCTGGTCGTGTGGTCGCCTTCGATTTTGGAATTCGGAAAAAAGGTACGCAGCGCTTTGAAGGACTTGAAAGCGACGTTGAACTTGCTTTTTTTGCCGTGCAGGCCGTGAAAAATGATGTCCCTTTCAATGTCTGTAATCACGTTGCGTAGACGCGATACATGCGAAGGCGCGATGTCGTCGATCGACGAGAGAATCTTGAACTCCGAGTTGTTTTTCTCGAAGAAAAACATCGTGAATGTTGCGCTGTTGTTCTGCTCGGCAAGGGCTTTGACAATGTCGATTTCAACCTGATTTGCTTCCGTGTCGCCCAACGAGTATCTGCGGGACATATCCTTAATGTCGTCGAAGAATCCGTCCGGGTCCAGATCCAGAATCAGCTCCGGCACAAGGAAATAGTTAAGCCCGGAAAAGCGAAACTGCATGTGGTGTTCGACAAACCACTTACCGCGTTCGACTATCTCAACGCCGGTGCGCGAGGTCGGGAAATTCCTCCATGCCAGCTTCTTGTTAAATCCTCCGGCGACGACAGACAATTCCGTTTTGGGGGCGTAGAAGTTGTAAAAGCTGCTGAAACCGAAGACTTTGTCCTTTTGGCCGGTAATGGCGCAGAGCTTTTCGTTCGCGCTGATTTCCTGCTTGCCGTCGCTGTAATAGTTCGGATCGACCGTGCGATTGCGGACTTCGTCAACTTTGGACTTCAGGAAAGGCGAGTCGCCGATGTACCTGCCGTCCAGTTTGATCGACAGGGCGCAGCGGTCCATGTCGGAGATCTTTTCCGCCAATGCCCGGGCGGGCTTCTCGCTGTTTTTTAACAAATCTATTATATCGGCGAAGACGGTATCGAACTTCTCCAGAATCTTAACGAGTTTTTTGCCGGGTTTACTCGTGCTAAAGTTGGCTTTACCATTTACGATCAGTTCCGCGGGTTTATACACGTCAATAGCCGGGAATTCGGATGTTTGCTGCCCGGGTTTGGGGATCAAGAGGTATTTATCGCGTTTGTCCGGCTGGTACTCTTCCTGGTCTATGTCGTCGAATTCCCAGGTTCCGCCTTTGCGTTTGAAACAGATGAAAACTATCTGTCTGTTTCGGTAGTCCTCAATCGTTCCGAATGGATCGATGTTAACGACATCATCCGGCAATAGTGCGCCCAGTTTGGCGAGTTTTTGAATCATGAGTTGCCAGGTAAGATGATCAATTTGTTTGTCGAACAAATCACATCCCTGCCGACATTGCTGGGGGGAGTCGGCCTCGGATATGAACGTGTAAAACAGGTCGATTGCCGGAAATTTGTTGGCGGATTCCGGGCTTGATGGAAATGTGCGACTTTGAGGCGGTTCGCAACATTATCTGCCTGCAATCTTACGCGACTACAAGCATTTCTCCAAGGGAAATTTTTGAGGTCTACCGCTGTTTTGCAGCGTCGGGGCCTGGTCCGCGCATTCGGAGATTGCCGTTATGCGTTGTTATAAAACGAGTTGCCGGGTTTAGTGGGCTGGCTGGTTGCCGGGTGTCATCTCTTTTGCCGGCGTGAGTAAAGTACCCGATCGCCGGGGATTGTATTAATAATGACATTCCAAAAGTGTATTATATCACGACCACAACATGATAAATAGGCATAGATCTCGGTAATAAATCGTGCCGATCACCGGCTTGTTGACGTCGTCGGGTACTGTTCCATTCAATTGAAACGCGCCTTGATTCCGGAGGTCGGAACAAGGCGCTCTTGCCGCGGACTATTCGCCCGCTTTTTTAGTTTCAGTTGGGCGGCTTCTTGCCGGTCCTGATTGTTGTTGTGTGGTCGGGTTAATCGGCGCTGGAACCAGAAACCATCTTCTTCAAAATCGCTATCTGCCCCAGGTGGTAATGCGTGTGTTCGATCAGCCCGTGCAGGTTGCGGTAGTAATCGCCGTATTTGGCGTCCTGAAAATCTTGCCACATCGTCTCGTCCGGCAGCGCTTCAATGCGCGCCGCCAGCTGCTCAACTTTGTCGAAAGCCGCCGCGCGCATGTTCTGCCAGTCCTCCTCGCTCTCGATCGGCGGCAGCTCCCAACTGTATTTGTCGTGCGCGTCCAGCTTGCCGCCCTCCAGCACCGGCAGGATCGCCGAAACGTAATAGGTCATATGATAAAACAGCGCCGCAATAGTGTTAAATCCCTCGACCTTGGTTGTCGCCTGCCGCCAGGTGACGTCCGCCGTCTGGTCTCTGAGGTTCGTCGACGTCCAGTTGCCGCTGAAAAATACCTCGCGCAGGTGTTTGGCCGTGTGCCGTGTCAAGCTCATGAATGTTCGTCTCCGGATTTCCGTTGAAATGTATTCCCGGGCGGCGGCATTGTTAAGAGGTAGGAGGAGAGGTGCGCCGTCGCCTGTAAAAGCCCAATCTACGAAGGCGCAAGTGGCGAAACAAGGACTACGCTATTTATGGAGAGCTGTGTCAAGCTCGGCTGTTATCCGGTTGCGCGGCGGCATTGGAACCGGATGTTCAATTCCCTGACCAACTGAAAATCGTCGATACAGTGCACTCCCATGTTTTTGCATACATTGGGTATCTTGATACGCTCAGGTCTTTTGGAGGTGTTCATCTGTTCCTGGGTGACGACCGTCGCTTGTGCATTCATTGCATGTGCAATGATCCACGGGTCCGCCATTGAGCGCTGTTTAATACTGTCTACCAGGCGCTTGTGTGAGGGGTCGCGCTCGAATATTTCTCTTACACAAAGTGTGACGTCTTCAGTTGTGTTCGCAACCGGAATTTCACTACTGTTAAGCCATTCCGTCAGATCATCTTCGGTTTTGTTTATTTCGTCAAGTACCTCTTGCGGAATAAACAAAATTCGTTCACGACCCAGTTGATTGAGAATTTTCCAATAGTCTGGGCAAAGATCTTGCGAATAATACGTTCGCCAGGCCTGAATCAACACATTTGAATCGAGGCAGTAGCGATTGTTGTTGGTCGTCATTTTTACAAATAGACTTCGAGTTTGGAGAATTTGGTTGTTGGAGTTTCCAGTAAGGTGCTGGCCAAGGCGGGATCAACCGCCCCCTGTCGAAACGAGTCGAGAACGATGCGAGTAAACTGTCTGCTGTTTTTGTTAACCCTCAGCAAGTAAGGGCTTGGGCCGCCGGTATTTTCGGATTGTTTTTTTTGAGCCTGTTTCCTCGCCTCCGCTTCCAGGTGTTCCCGAAACCTGGTTTCGGCTTCGCCGGCTAAAGACCTGTATGACCGTTGATTGATCAACTCCAGATTTCGTAGTCGGACAATGAACGCAAAAGAACTGACGCCATATAATCTGGCGATGCGGTAAATACTGTCAATTGATCGAAATTCAGATATGGAATGTCGCTCGATTGTCGTTTGAGGCATGAGGGCATGCGCGGCGACTTGATTGCAAAGTATTTCCACTGGATGAATGTTGTTGCCGTAGCTGCTGTGAATATCTACATCGATAGAAATTCCCGATGCCGCAATCCAGATATGCGCCAGTTCGTGAACGAGCGTAAACAATTGAGCCGCGCGCCAATCTCGTGTATTGATAAATACAAATGGCGCATATTTATCGGCGATGGCAAAACCTTGTATTTCTTTTGGATCTAACGGCATTCTCGAATGCATCGAACTTGTGCGTGAAACAAACACGCCTTTTGTTTCCGTCCGATTGATCCACACTCTCATTGGATCATCATTTTCATAGTTGAGCGGGTCGATCTCCAGAGTCTGCAAAATGTGTTGCGCGATTTCCTCCGGGGAGTCATTCACGCTGAATCGCCCGACGTAAGGCAGACGGTCTTCACCACTTTCTTCGATCAATTCCTGCAGCCACGCCTGTCTCCGTTGTATCTCGCGAATAATAAAAATCGAAGCAGTGCCGAGAGGAACCGATCCTTTCCTGCGAAAATCCTGCAATGGTTCAAAGTCGTTCGGAATATCCGGCAAAAAAAACAGCGCAAAAGGCCTGCGGTAAAATTTCGCCAGATTCCGCGCCTGCTTGATGGTTGGAACTGCCTCGCCGTTCTCCCACAATTGAAGCTTCGCTATAGGAACGGCAGCCCGTCGTGCGGCGTCTTCTTCGGTGATTCTTGCACTGGTGCGCGCCCACTTGAGTACTTCAGGTGTTATATTTGCCTTGTCCGCCATCAATAGCCTCGATAGTAGAAAACCGGGATACTCGCTGCGTTTTACTATCAGCTTGCACACCAGCAATTCCGCCGCTTGCATCAGAAAACAGAGCTCAAAGTACGAAATATTGTCAAGAGAATGAAAGGTAATTGCGACTGGTTATCACGAGTCGGGAGCTGGGATATTTGTGGTCTCGCCGCTTCAGCGTTATACGGTATTGTCCGCTTCTCACTGTGTGGCAATCAAAAAGAAAAAGGCGCCCAGCGAAGCTACAGCGCCCATTTCAGATTGAATTGTTAAGCGATGTTAAACCGCCCCCGCCACAAAAACAGCCCGATAAAGCCATTTTTGTTTGTCAGCGGGAGCGAAGCGTCAAATCACCGAGGCAGTCTTAAACCATCGGGATGTCGTTGCGCAGCAAGTCCTGTTCGCGCTGTTTAAGCAGCGCAGCCATTTCAACGCGTTTGCGCGCCACAAAATGCTGCACGGCCTTCGGCAGGTCCTGCACGAGCGGGTTGTCCGGGTAAGCCAGGTTGACGTACTCGTAGGGGTAACGGCGCAGGTAATTCGTTAAAAACTGCTCGGCCTTGCCGTCGTCCATCTCGTCCTCGCCGTGCTGTTTAAGCAGCGCTTTTTCCGCGTCGATTGCCGCCTGTGAAACCTCGTCTTCCGTGTGCACGCCGACCAGGAAATACAGCTCGTACTCGTCTTTGTAGGCCGAGTCGGCGCGGAAGTAGTGCGCGTATTTCCACTTGTGCGAACGCACGCTGCGCAGGCGGTCCGCGGCGGGAATCGGTTCGGCGCTGCCCGTCTGCCCGGCGCGAATGTCGTCGTAGGTGAACATCACCGAAGTCTGAATCGGCTCGCTGAGGTCGTTAAACAAACTGGGCGACATATCGACGCCTTTTGTGCCGTCGGGCGCCGTGACGAGGTCCTTGCCTGCGACGGTGTTAACCATTCCGGCGAGCGTCGGCATCATGTCGATCAGGCTGATAAGCTGGCGGTCGTCGGTCTGACCGCGGCGTTTGTTAAACAGAATCGGATTGGAGAACACCATCGGAATGCGGATGGTCTCTTCGTAGGTATTGTACGCTTTCTGGCGCATGCCGCCGTGCGCCATGCCCATCTCGCCGTGGTCGGCAATTTTAACAATGACGGTGTCCTTGCCCAGTTCGGTCGGTGTGCGGTCGCCGTTGCTGTCTGGGCTGTCGTAAAAGAGATTGAGCAGCTTGCCGATTTCGCTGTCGACCAGGCTTTGCAGGTTGCCGTAAAAGTTAATGTATTCCAGCTGTTGTTTGGGGTCGGTCAGTCCGCCCAGCCCACGGAGTGCGCCGACTTTCTGCATCCAGTGCGCGCTCGGTTTGAAGTTGGTGACGAGTTGTTCGCTGGAGCTGGCGGGCAGGGCGATTTCGTTCACCAGATCGTCGTCGCAGTATCCGGCCTGTATATAGGTGTCGGGATAGGTTAACACGTCGTGTGGGTTTACCAGCGAAACAATCATGAAAAAGGGCTGCGGGTCCAGGCCCTGCCGCACGCGCGTCTCTTGTTCGGCCTGGTGTTGTTTAATCGCCTGAATGGTCTGGGCGATGTACTCGGCGTCGTGGTTGGCAAAACCGCCGCCGCAGTTTTCCAGTTTGACGTCCTCGCCGGCGTCCGGCGCCACCCAGCCTTCAAAACCGTAGAGCGCAATGTCGGCGCGCATCAGCGATTTTTCCGGGTGCACGTGGTTTTCTCCGCCTTTGTTTAAGTGCCACTTGCCGCGGTAGTAGTTGCGATAAGTTCCGCGCATCATCGTGGCCAGGTTGGGTGTGGAGGGGTCCAGCGTGGGCTCCGGCGGGGAGTAAATGCTGCCGTATGTGAGTGTGTCCTTGACGCCGTGTTGCGCCGGGTACAGGCTGGTCAGCAGCGTGGAGCGGCTGGGCGAGCACATGCAGGTGTTGCAGAAAGCATTGGCATAACTGACGCCGTTTTGTTTAAGCAATGTAATGTTGGGCTGGTACTTTTCCTCCCAACCCTCGGGGTAGTGCTGGGTGGCGCGGTCCTGATCCGTAATAATAATCAGAACATTGGGCGCGTGCGCCGCGCCGCCTGTTGGAGTCGACATGGTAGTCTCCCGGGTAAATCGAACAGTGAAGAAACTGTGAGCTTGCGACGAAGCAATCGCCGTCCGCCGGTCCGAACGTTCAAGTGGCGGATCAGGCGCTGCGGGTATGGTTAACCGCAAAGCGTTGGGCGGCAAATCCATGCGCGGCGTTGTTTGGTGCACCTGTCGGCCGCCGGCAATGGATTTGCATCGTCGGACGGCAATCTAGGTGCAAGCTTCGTTTCAAGCAAACGCCGCGGACACAACTGATAAATAATTGCACGGAAACACGTCGCGGACTATATTCACGCCGAGCGTACTCAATGTGCCGGACAATCTGCTTTCCCATAGTTTAGTATTCTGGCGTGCAAGGGAAGTGTTTTGCGCGTGCGTTGTCTTCAGTCTATCTCTTCGGCACAGGCGTGGTTCGCCTGCCCGGTCGCTTTCGCGACCAGTCCTGCTTCCTTTGAACTCAATTGCCGCTTTATACAAGTTCCGGTAAGGTACAATGTTGCATACTGTACGATTATTCTCCGCAATCGTCATCGTGTTGATGGCGAGTTCCAGCCTCCTGGCTAATGGCGTTTCCAACATCGGCTCGGCCTTCAGTTATCAGGGCCGCCTGACCGACAACGGCGGAACGCCGCAATCGGGCTCCTTTGATTTCCGCTTCAGCCTGTACGACGCGTCCATTGCGGGCACGCCGGTTTCCACGACGGTTTCATCGGCGAACGTGACAGTCACGAACGGCGTGTTTACTGTCATGCTGGACTTCGGGTCTTCGGCCTTCGACGGCTCACAGCGCTGGCTGGAAATCGAAGTGCGCGCCAGCGGCGGCGGTGTGTATACGACGCTCTCGCCGCGCCAGGAAGTCAAGGCGGTGCCCTACTCGCTGCAGGTGGCGGCGGGCGCTATCGGCGCCAACCAGCTGGCCACGCCGGGCGACGGACAAGCCGGCCAGGTGCTGGCCTACAGCACGACGAACAGCACCGGCGTGACATGGGCCACCGTGTCGAGCGGCATTTTTGACCTGACGCAGAACACGACGGCGACGATCGCCAATGTCAACACGGCGGCCAGTGTCTTTGTCTTCGGCGCACGCACGCTGGAGGACAATCCCAACGGCAGTTTCGACGACGCGCGATTCTTTTTCGACCGCGAAAAAGGCGCGTTTTTCGCCGGTGAATTCAAGGACAGCGGCTCTTTCGGCTGGGACAACGATCTGATCGGCGACCACGCCGTTTCGATGGGCTACAACAACATTGCCGAGGGCGATCGATCTGTCGCCATGGGCGGCGGCAATCGCGCCATCGGCATCGGTTCCGTCGCGCTCGGCGGTCGCACCGACGGCATTACGCTTGACGACTACAACCGCGCCGTTGGCAACAATTCCCTCGCGCTCGGCTCTCTTGACAACCTGTCCGAAGGCAATTATTCCATTGCTGTCGGCCACAATTACAACCGCTCGCTGGGCGATTACAGCCTGGCTATCGGTCACAACAACAACCGCGCCAACGGGAACTATTCGATCGCCGTCGGCGACAACAGCAACATGACCGACGGCGATTTCAGCATTGCCATGGGCGCGAACGACAACCACTCCGCCGCCTACTCCATGGCCATCGGTCAGGCCTCCAATAATGCCTCGCAGTATTCGATTTCGATCGGCCATAACTACAACCGCACCGTTGGCAGTTACGCGCTGGCGCTGGGCCAGTCCGACAACCGCGCGAACGCGAACTACTCCCTGGCCATCGGCAACAACTACAATCAGGCCGGTGCGAGCTACAGCCTCGCGTTAGGTCAGAACGACAACCGCGCGAGCGCGATGTATTCAATGGCGCTCGGCAGCGCCGACAACAAGGCCAGCAATACCTACACGGTTGCGGTCGGCAACGCCAACAACCTGGCCGGCGGAATGTACACCTTTGCGATGGGTTCCAACGACAACAAAGCCAACGGCAACTATTCGATGGCGCATGGCAAGAGCAGCAACCACGCCGATGGCGATTATTCAATGGCCTTCGGGTCAAACGAAAACCGTGCTATCGGCAACTACAGCCTCGCGTTCGGCAGCAGCAAAAACCGCGCCGAAGGCGCCAACTCGCTGGCCTTCGGCTCCAATGAAAACATCGCCCTGGGCGCGAACTCGGTCGCTCTCGGCTACAACAACCTGGCCGACGCAACAAGCTCGATCGCGATCGGCCGCGGTACGTCCTCCGAATCCTACGGCGAAACGGCACTCGGGATTTACAGCACGCGTTATACGGCCAACAGCACGGTCGCGCGCGACGACAGCGACCGTCTGCTGGTCATCGGCAACGGTATTGACGAATTCAACCGCGCCGACGCACTCACAATCTGGAAAAGCGGCAAAGTCGACATTTACGGCGACGTCTGCGCCACCAGCCTGACCGTCAGCGTCGGCGTTACCGCCGCCAACCTGAGCGTCGGTACGAGCGGCGTGGTTGTGAGCGACGTCATCAAACGCACGGTGACGGTGGACGTGAGTTCGATTGCCGCGAACAGCTCCGGCGACGAGGTCATCACCTTCAGTGGTGCGGCGACGCAGGCCACGGTCAGCGTTTCGACGGAAAACCTGCTGCCGGCCGGACTGATGATCGCCTCGACAAAGTCGAACAACGGCAGCGTGACCATTCGTTTTTACAATGCGACCGGATCGCCGATTGACCCTGCTTCGATGGAGTTTTACATCACGGTAATCCGGTAGGCGCCTGTGCACAACGACTCCCAGACAGCAGGAGCGGACTTGCGCGAACGCATCCGCGACGCCGGGCCGTACGAATTTCCGCTCGCCGATTCGGCGCGGGCGGTCATCCGGCCGCACGTCCGTCTGCTCTTTGTTCTGTTTCCCGCGGCATTCCTGGCCCTGGCGCTCGTGTTTCCGTTGAGCGTCGGATCCGTCGGTTTTGTCCTGGCGGTCACCGTCTTCAGCTCGCTGAACTGGTACCGCTGGCGCTTGCGCAACGACCCGATTCAGGAAGGCGGCGAAACGGATGCGCCGGAAGAGGCCATCGACACGCTGCCGTCATTTACGATCATTATTCCGCTCAAAAACGAAGGCCGCGTGGTGCATCGCACGTTCGACGCCGTGCGCGCGCTGGAATACCCGGCCGAGCGCATTCAGGTGCTGGTGACGGTGGAGGACAACGACGCGCTGACGCATGCGACGATCAGCAGCTATGATCTGCCGCGCAACTTCCACGTCGTCAGGATCCCCTGCCGCCCGCCCTTTACCAAGGGGCGCGCCCTGCAGCACGCGCTGCCGTTGGCGCGCGGCAAGTACCTGACGATTCTGGACGCCGAGAGCCGCCCTGAAAAGTATCAGCTCCTCAAGGCGGCGCGCGTGATGGAAACGGCCGACGGCCCCGTGTGCGCCCAGGCCGTCATCAAGATCGAGAACAAAAACGACAACATTATTACGCGCTGGTTTGCCGCCGAATACATCGAGTGGTTCTACAAACACCAGCGCCGGCTTGTACAGGAAGGCATGCCGCTCGGATTGGCCGGCAACTCCTTTTACCTGTCGACGGAACTGCTGCGCAGCATCGGCGGCTGGGACATGTACAACGTGACCGAGGACGCGGACCTGGCCGTGCGCCTGGTGGAGCGCGGCGTGCGTTTTGAGCACCTGAACAGCGTGACCTTTGAACCCTGTCCGCGCACGCTGGACGCCTGGGTTAAACAACGCGTCCGCTGGAACAAGGGGCTGATGGTCACCAAGTTGCTGCACCTGAGCAAACCCGGCTTCGGCTTCAAAACCTTCAACCGCGCGCAGTGGTACAACTTCTGGTATCGCATGTTGTGCGGCGGCCTGGTGCCCTACGCCTTCCTGTTTACGCTCATTACGGGAACGTGGATTGCGCACTTCGGGGCCGACTGGCATCTGACCGTACTCAACGTTCTGATGATCGGCAACCTGCTGGTGTCTTTTGTCGTGGCGTATAAAACCGACGGTTTAAACATGCGCCACATGGGTTTGCCGTCCAGCCCCTGGCGGTTGACGCTCGGCATACTCTGCTACTGGACGATGTTCCTCTGGGCCGGCCTGCGAGCCTACGCCGAATACGTTCTGGCGCCGCTGCGCTGGCACAAGACCGACCATGATATTCTCGTCGACGACGCGCAGGCGGAGACGACACAACAACAGGCCGCAACAGCAGTTACGGCAGTTTCATGATGCAATAATGCTGGTGAAATTTATGCAGCTCCGCTTGGCACGCATTTTCATTCTCGTTTCGGTTGCCTGTCTGGCGTTTTTTCTGCCCGGCAGATTGTCAGCGCAATACAGCATCGAAAGCAGCTTTATCGGGCCCGCCGGTTTTGGTGTCGGCGACTGCGAAATTCTGTTGCGCGGCAACGCCGCCCAGCCTCTCTCGACAGCCAGTACTTCCGCCACGTTTACCGTGGAAAGCGGTTTCTGGCCGCCGGTAACGGGCAGTGACATCAGCCTGGTCAACAGCAACGTCAATGCCGCGCTCGACTATGCGGCAATAACCGCGGGCAATTCTTCCGTGCTGCTTACGCCCCTGAGCAACGACCTGCCGGCCAGCGGAATCACCATTCAGTTTGTCGAAGATCCGGCTCACGGTTCGGTTTCTTACACGCCGGGCAGCTCCAACGTCACGTACACGCCGGACGCCGGTTTTTCAGGTCTGGAGAGCTTTCAGTATATCGCACAGAACGCCAGCCTTTGCAGCTCCATCGGCACCATCGTCATTTCCGTTGAACGTTCCTCAGGTGCGGACGTCTCCGCTTCCTGGTTCGATCAGCAGCGCAATAACAGCGACGGGGTGCGCGGACTTAAACGCGTCAACTGTCTGGCGATTACTCCGGACGGCAGCAATGTCTACGCCGCGGGCCGCAACGACCATTCCGTGGCCGTGTTTGCGCGCAACACGGAAACCGGCGATCTGTTTTACGTCGAACGCGAACGCGACAAACGCAACGGAATCACGTCCATGCGTTATCCCTCCGATGCCGTCGTCAGCCCCAAAGGCGCGCACGTCTACGTATCGGCGGAGATCGGCAAATCCATCCAGATATTCGAGCGCAACCAGATCGACGGCTCTTTAACATTTCTCGACGACATTAAACAAGGCGACCTGTCGGGCGGACTGACCGTTAAAGGTCTCAACCGCGTCAGGGCGATTGCTGTCAGCCCCGACGGACGCAACATCTACGCCGCCGGTAAAAACGACAACGCAGTGTCTGTTTTTCATCGCACCGTTACAACCGGATCGCTCTGTTATATGGAGTGTTTCAAGGACGGCCAGGGCGGCGTCGACGGTCTGCGTTGTGCGCTCGATGTCACCGTCAGCCCCGACGGCAAACACGTCTACGCCTGTGGATACAAGGACAATGCCGTGGCGGTGTTTTCGCGCGATCCCTACGACGGCCGGCTGACCTATGTCGAGCGTCAGAAGAACGGCCAGAATGGCGTGGTTTACATGAAAGGTCCGGCGGTTGTCGCCGTTTCGCCCAACGGCAAACACGTGTACGTCGGCTCTGTCGGCCACGACGCAGTGGTGGTGTTTAATCGCAACAGTTCGACCGGCGAGTTGGCGTTCCTGACGTCATACCGCAACGGCATCGACGGTCTGGACGGCATCAGCGGTATAGCTGTCAGTCCGCGCGGATCGGAAGTCCTGGTTACCGGTGAGGCCGATAATGCGCTGGTAGTCTTTAAACGCAACCAGCACACCGGTGTGTTGAAATACCTGGAAACGCGCTACGACGGCGTCGGCGGCGTGGACGGACTTAAACGCGCCAAATGTGTGCTGATCGACCCGCTGACGGAAAACATGTATTGCGCCGGCCAGTACGACGACGCCATTTCACAGTTTGCCGTTAACCTTAAACCCACGGCCGTCGACGACAATGGCGGCAGCCTGGGGGCCAACTCCGACATCGACATTCTTGTGTTGAACAACGACTCAGATCCCGACTCCGACCCGCTGACGGTTATCTCCAAGACGGACGGCTCGCTCGGCTCGGTCAGCATCGCCGGTTCGGGCAATAAGGTGACGTATTTCTCCGGTCCTTCAACCGGCAACGACACGTTTACCTATACGATCAGCGACGGGCGCGGCGGCGAATCCACGGCGACGGTCAGCGTGCAGATTGTTAACACGAAGTCGGCTTTGACGTTTGATGCCGATCCTTCGTCAATGGGTGCGAGCGCTCGCGTCAGCGCCACGCCGAACCCCTTTGTGGATCAGGTTGCCATTGCGCTGCACCTGGACGCCGACGCACATGTTCAACTTCAGGTGATCGACATTCTGGGACGTCGCATGGCGCTGCTGCACGATGACGCGTGCCTGGCCGGTCGCCATCAGTTTAAGTGGTCGGCCATTGCTCCGAACGGCGCTCCCGCCGAATCGGGCGCGTACTTTCTGACCGCGCGACTGCGCTACAGCAACGGTGACGAAGAAACTCTGACGCTCAAACTCTTAAACAACTGATGCCGAGCAACTGATAATTAAAAGCCGGGAGCGCGTATGTTCCCGGCTTTTTTTGTTTAAATGCTTCCGGCTGCACGACGAGCAAAAGAAAAAAGCAAGCCATGGCATAGCCGGGGCGAAGCGCTCATGAAGTGTAATCGAGGTTTTGTAAGACCGCTTTGAGCTGCCTGCGGCATCTCAGGCTCTCCTGATTATTTTGTTTGTCAGCGTGTGTAAAAACCCCGGGTACGTCCAAAATCCGCCAGATTTAATGATTAGGTAATATATTAAGTTGCCGCGTCTTTGTATATTGGCATTTTATAAGGAATGAGCTGCCCTTTAACTCGAAAAACGACAGCGGAAGCGGTGAAACCTCGCGATTACTCGAATTGGCGACCTGTTGTGTCGCGCATTATTCCAACTATCGGCTGCGTTGCGGTTGTCGTATTGCTTAATTGCGTGGCGGTTCAGGCGCAATGGCGCGGCGACGGCACGCAGCGCTGTGAAGCGGGCGTGCCTTACGTTCCGCTGAGCACCCTGCCGGAACTGCGCACGGACATGCCGCTGGACTGCATGGTGGCGTATATCGCGATGGATTCGATTGCGCGGACGTTAACACACGCTGATAGAGGCTACATCCGAAGCTTTCCGTTGAATACGTCACTGGATACATTTCGCGTATTGGCGCGATTCTATTACGCAGCGTACGATTACGATCCCGTCCTTTTGCGACGCTACCTCAGGCACACCTATGATAAAATCAACGATTCGGTCCACAACTACACAGCGTTTCCGGTGTATTTGCATGCGGGAATTGAGCGCGCTTCGCGAACCCGTCTGAGTCAGGAATTCTGTCTTCTCATTCAGGCCTCAATCATTGTTAAAGCTCGCGTGGTTGAAATCAGGCGAGGAGAGGATTCCACTCATGCCGCACCAAAATCGTGGGTGAATTTTGCGTGCGAGGTAACTGATAGATTCAAAGGACTTAAACTGCCGGAGAACTGCATCAATGAGTCGTCTGTTTCAAATCTATCTGGTGGAGATCACAGACAGTCCGTTGTTATCAGCGGCGATTGTTTAGTTTACGGGCACATGGAGGGCCAAACTGCCGGCCGGCTTTCTCTGATTCCCATGTCTGAAGGAACTATTGTTGAACCGACCGTTGGGGACGAAGTCTATCTGTTTCTGATGGTCGGGATCGACGACAACTGGATACGCGTTACGCCACAAAATACCTGCGAGGAGTCTGGCGGCGTGTTTATAGTCAAAGACGGCAAAGTCCAGGACAAGGGCGATTTCTGGGGGCTTGGAACCGAGCCGACCGAAGCCGACTTCCGCGCCAATCTGGAGCAGAAAATCAGTGAAATCAAGAGCTGGTGATATGCCCTGTCCCAGGTGGAACACGTAGCCACTACGTATTGCATTTCAATGTTAAATGGTTGAATTTGGCGGCACAAAGAATATTAACCAAAGCAGATGTTGAATATGACCTCACGCCAAACATCCGAAGACCGGTATCGCGGACGGCCGCTGCTGTTTTCAGTATTAATGCTGCTGTTAATGTACCTGGCAAATCCGTCGACCGTGTTTTCGCAATGGCGCGGCGACGGCACGCAGCGCTATGAAGCGGGCGTGCCTTACGTTCCGCTGAGCACCCTGCCGGAACTGCACACGGACATGCCGCTGGACTGCATGGTGGCGTATATCGCGATGGATTCGATTGCGCGGACAATCTCGGATTACGAGATGATTCGCGAGTTTCCGGCCAGGACATCGCTCGACACCTTGAGATTGCTGGCGCGCTATTATTATGCCTTGTACGACTATGATCCGCTGTTGATAAAACGGTATATTAATCACACCTATGACAAGATTAACGATTCTGTTCACAACTACATGACTTTTCCAGTGAATGGACACACTGGAGTTCGCAGTGCGGTACGGGGCAGGGCGGCTTTTAGTGATAGCCACAGGATGCTTCTCTTTCCGGGTTTTGTAGTTCGTGCACGTGTGATTGAGGTTAAAGACGGGATTGATTCTACCTACAACGATAACAAGACTGCGTGGGTCAATGTTGCCTGCCAGGTGCTGGATACGATCAAGGGCATGCATTTGCCTTCCAACTGCGCACTGACTGGCTCCAATTCTGGCAAAAATAGCCCAAGGATTGAGTCTGCTTCGCTTCCTATCCAGAGCTGTCTTATATATGGTCACCCACGATGGTGGACAGGCAAGTCGATAGAATCCAACCCTTTTGAGTTGTCGACGATGGATAGAACCATTGTGCGCCCGGAAGTTGATGATGTCGTGTATTTATTTTTAACCATGTTGTTTAGCACCGACCAGATAATAATCGTACCCGACAACAGCTACGAACCCACCGGCGGCATCTTTGTAGTCAAAGACGGCAAAGTCCAGGACAAGGGCGATTTCTGGGGGCTTGGAACCGAACCGACCGAAGCCGACTTCCGCGCCAATCTGGAGCAGAAAATCAGCGAAATCAAGAGCTGGTGGATTGACTGATAGTTATCCCGAACATTCACGACAAAACAATTTAACACCTCAATAAACACGGGCGCCGTAATGTTTGCCAACAAGATGTTTGTGTTATGCACAGTTGTGTTAACAGGTCTGTCTGCTACATTGCCGCTGGCGGCGGACAGCCGGGTGACTTTTGAACTCGACGGACTGCCGATGAGCAACTTTGTCAATCGCACGTCATACATCGTTACCGTCTGGGCCAAGACGGGCGACCACGACTGGGAAATCAGCGCGTTTAACCTCGGTGTGGAATACAACGGCGACGCCTTGCTTGCGCCGGAACTGGTTCAGGTTAATCCCTATGTGCTGGACGATTCGTACAGCGTCGACCTTACGTTGAACCCCGGCTGGGTACCGCCCTGGTTCAGACTGAACGTTCTGAAGTTTGTCGGGCCGCGCGCGCTTGTGCCGGCGTACAGCCGCGTCTGGCTGGCGCGCATTCGCCTGACACTGATTGCAAGCGATCCATCCGACATGCAAACCATGATGCTGGAGAGCGACGATCTGCGGATCAAGGAAGGCGATATTATCAGTCAGGTTTTTCACGGTGACGTGATGTTAAACTACGGCGCCGATGACGAGCTCGGCTGGAACGTTCCGTCCGCCGGGAATTCACAGCAGATTGCACATTGCAACAACGCATTCTACAGATTCGAGAACTGCCAGGATTTTGACGAGTGGTTTACAAGCGATCCGCTGAGCAACGGCGCGGCCAGATGGTTTCCCGAATCCGGGACAGGAGGGTTTGCGCAGGTATACTATCGATACGACTTTGACAACGATGGATTGCCCTCCGGACCTGACGAATCTTTTGAATTCGATTCCGAGGTTCTCGAGGCGATAGGTGATGAATGCATTTGCGCCTGGTCCGCGCAGACCGGCGACCGAATGCATTGGACTGAAGCGACCGCTGGAGGTCGAATGCATTTTACAACCCTTTTCGACGACATGGGATCTGCCGACGAAGCCTCAAGCCTGGCTGCCGTAACGCAACTAGTCTCTATAGATTCCTCACCTGAAGAAAAGCCGATTCGAATTGTCGATACGACGCAGTGCGGACCGCTCAATAAGAGAAAAAGCAGTCGAATTGTTTTCAACAATACACCCGAATTCTACAGAAACTACCCAGACGTCCGCTGGACCACTTGCGCGCCTCACGGCGACGGGCCCTTCGGTTGTGATGAACCCGTCGGTATTTCATTGATCGACTTCCGCTCGGTGTTTCATCACGAGCTGGGGCACTACCTTGGCCTGGCGCATTCGGTGCATCCCGACGACCTTATGCACGGCTGGGGCACCAGAACGAACGATGTCCAGGTGAAATTTACGCAGTGCGACGCCGACCGCCTGCGTCGCTTGTACAGTCCGGGAATCATCGGCGAGCCGCCGGTCAATTTCGGCGCGCGGCGCGGAAAATATCACGACGCCATTTTGATGGAAAGTTGTTCGGTGATCGACGACGTCAAAGTGCGGGAAGATGTTAAAAGTCATGACGCCGGCGCAATCGCCGAGCTGCGGATACTGCCGACCCCTCTGACATCCGGCCAGGGATTTGTGATTCACTATTCAATACCGGAAAGCGGGCCGCTGCGCCTGAGCATGTATGACGCCTTCGGCCGCAGGATTGCCACACTGCTGAACGATTATCGCAGTGCGGGTGAATACGTTCTGCACGTTGACGGATCGGATATTGCGACGGGGATGGTCCTGTTCCGACTGGAAATGCCCGGCCTTGTGTTGGCCGAAAAAAGCCTGGTGAGCCGGTGACGTTCAAAGCCTTTGCGGGCGGATAAACAAGTTCACTCGGCGGACGGCAGCGCAATGCGGATCGGCTCTCGGCTTCCGATACCGCAAAGTCCGCCGAATGAACAATTACTCCACTAGATTTGCATACTGCATCTGGTCCGATGTTAATCTATCGAGACCTTGCATTCTTCAACCGTCACCGAGGTAAACGGCGAGGGCATCGGGCAGGTTTGGCCGACGAGGCAGCGCACAGGCAAAATGTCGGTGCCGGTGCAGGGTCCAATAACCTGGACTTTAACCGCCGTGATGCAGCAAACTTCGTCAACGTGAATGCGGTCGTGGGCGCGGACTCTAAACGTCGTTTGAGCTCCGACGCAGGTTCCGTCAGGCGTTACAGTGATTTCAACGGCGCAGGGGCCGTCATTTACAAAAGTCCAGCCGTCCGGGCAGTCCGCCTGGATTGCCGCGGGCGTCAATGCCGCGACGACAAATGTTAAACACAGTGCCGTAAGTACAGCATACATACGTTGCATGATGTCTCCATTGGTAAACAGTTGATAAAGCGTTAATTAACACGAGTAACCTGACTGTATTCCAATTGCGCGCGCGCGACGCCGGACTCTTTCCGGCGCCGCAGGCTGAACGCCCGCAACGGTAAAACTCAGTACAATTTGACGCCGCACTCACCGACGCTGACAGCGTTGAATGGCGCGGGCAGATCACAGATAGTGTTGGCCCGGCAGTACACCGGCCAGCCGTCGTCCACACCGAAACAGGGATCGCCGACCTGGATTTTAACTTCCTTGATACAGCAAATCTCGCGGTGGCGAATGCGGTCCTGCGCCGGAACCGTAAAGCTCAGGTCCGCACCGATGCAGTCGCCTGTCGGAGTCACGGTTATGATTATGGGGCAGGGGCCGTCGTTCACAAAGGTCCAGCCGCTGTCGGCGCAGTCGGCATTGATATTTGCGGGGACAACGGCCGCGGCAAAGAGAAAACAGCAGACCACAGCGCACACAGACAGGAGGCGTTTCATTGGAACTCCCTGAATCAGTAATGTTTAATATGTTGGTACTTTCAGGCGGCAGTGGACCTGAATTCAAAACGGCAGTGAATTACAAGCTTGAACGGCACTTTCAGTTTTACGTGGTTGCAATATTCAGGCTGGTGTTGTCACACCGCGCCGAAGCGAATTCTGTAAAAGCCAGACAACACTTTAACAGTGTATGTAGATGGAGTGTGGCAAAATTCAGACGCTTTTCACGGTTTTTGTGGATGAAATGCGTCTGCTGACGAATTGCCTCGTCGCATACCGGGCAGTGGCGAGAAGAGCTCCCTTTGCTCTTCTGCGACGCGACACTGCGAAGATTATAAAAGCTGAATAAAAAAACAAATCTGTTTTCAGTTAATTGTGTAAAAAGTTGCCAGACATTTGAATTCCGTTACCTGACACAAAAATCAGGTAAACGCCCGGAGCAAGATCGGCGATGGCAATGCCGCCGTCGTTCTGATCGTTTTCGGCAGTCAGAATCACGTGTTTGGCGATTTTTCCATCAAGCGACATCAACCGGACGGTGAGATCGCTGTTTAGACACTCCGGCGGCAGCTCGAATCGCAGAATATCGCCGGCAGGGTTTGGAAACAGATGAAGGCGTCGCACCGCGCTCTTTCCATTGGATCCGTTTGTGGCGTGTACCGTGGTTGCCACCGCATCGTCAAACTCAAAAGCGCCGATGGAACGGGGCAGGCCGTAGCGGCGACCTTCGTGATCGAACTGCGGAAACTCAACCACACGGCCCCGGCCGATGGCGGGGCTTCCGGCGCGCAATTTGAAGTTCTGTTCACTCACGTTTTCAAACTGCGGGTCCATGGCCCAGACCGAATGCGCATCAAAGATGATGTCCTCCAGCTCGAACATGTCCGGATAGTCGGTGTTGAACCACAGGTTATAGTCGATCGTGTAACTTTCCGGCCGTGTATTCGGGCCGATGTTCACGACGGTACTCAGCCGCGCATCCACAACGACCAGGTTGTTGCTGAAGACGTTGTCGCCGTTCAACACAAAACGCTGCGGATCCACACTTTCCTGCAGCACGCGAAAGACCCACTTGCCGGGCCGGAAGATTGTGTTGTTGACGACTTCCACGCGCACGCAGCCGACGTAGGCTATCGGTGCTTCGCTGCCGCTGAAAATGTTGGCGTAGACGTAGAGATCGGCGGCTTCAAACGGAGCGTCGATCGGGCGGAAGAACGCCAGCCCGGTACTGCCGCCCAGGTTGACGGCGCGTGCACCCGCCTCGTCAAAACGGTTGCGTCGGATTGTGATGAACTGCGTGCCGCCCTTGGCCTGGATGCCGCTCGCACCCAGATTGACCAGGGTGTTGCCTTCGATGACGCCCTGGTGGCAACCAACCATGTCGATGCCCGAGCCGCCCGCCGCGCCGTTGATAAAAGTGCATTGACGCACGCTGAAGTTGTCCAGTCCCGAGAGTTTGAGAAGGTCGTTGTTGCCGTCGGCGTCGATGTTGCGGAAGACGCAGCGTTCAATCTCCACCTGTTGCGCCGGCGTTGTGTCGTCGCCTCCGTCGTCAATATTGACGCCGTTGCCGCGCTGTCCTTCGAACACAAAGCCGCTGATGTGCAGCCAGGCCGGATTGCTGATGTGCATCGCTTCGGTGCCGCCGCTGATTATCACTTCTCCCTCACCGCTTTCCCCCAGGAGATGGATGCGCGCTTCGGCCGAGCCACGGACGTTCGTCAGGAAATTTCCGCCGGGCCACTCGCCGCTGCGCACGATGACGCTGTCGCCAGGCTGTGCGGCTTGCACGCCGGCGACAATCGAGGTGAATTCATCGCTCGGGCCGACGTAGAGTGTACGGCCCGACAGCGGATGGTGCAAAACTCCATGACAAACAAAAGTCAGCAAACAAAAGAGTACAGTGCGAGACTTCATGTGGAATGTTCCGATTGACCGGCAAAAGCGTGAAGTTACCAAAGGTGTCAATGCGGGGCAAGGCAGGTCCGCCGCGATTCATCCCGGCGGCCGGTCATCCCGCAAACCGGGGAAGGGCATGTAACGGAATGCGCGGCGAGGTTATCAATTCCAGTGCTGCCGCGATCCAGAAAAATACGCCGGACACACCTCAAACGCGGCTCCACAGCCGCACATTCGCGCGCGGCGACATACACACACTATCTGGACACTCTCAGAGGCTGCAATGAGAACTTTACTTTCGGTATTACCGCGCAGGGCGGTGTGCGCTTTATTGGTGGTCGGTCTGACGCTGCTGCCTCGGCAGTCTGCGGCACAACTGTTGTTTGAGCAAGTCAGCACAGATGCCAATCAGGTTGAGGTGTTTACGACCAATTACGGCATCGTGGGGCTGGATGTGCAGAACACCGCGGCGGGCGCATTCTGGCCGCGCTCCAATGATTTCCCGGGGGCGTACATGTTCGGCGCCGGCGTGTGGTTCGGGGCCATTGCACATGTGGATGACAAGCCGGAAAAACGCGTTTTTATGAGTTTTAACCCAAATACGAGCTTGTCCTGGGCGGCGCCGGGCGATGTCTCGGACGGTCCCGCGCTGCAGGACGACGCGGCGTCCATTTCCAAATACCGCATTTACCGTTCGACTGATTACAATCCGGCGGGGCGGCCGCTGGACGGAGAAGCGCCGGGCTGGCCGTTGTGGAATCCGGACCAGTTGCAAACGGGAGTGTTGACGGGCGAGCTGGGCCGCTACGTGAACGACCTTGAGGACCGCAGCGTGGCCGTGCAGCACTCCGAACCGGTGTACGTCTCGGACGAGGATCTGATCTGCCGCTTCAAAGACACGGATGTCAATCGGTACGAAGGCGGGGCGGCAAGCGCGCGGCCGATCGGTTTGCAGTTTGAACAGGCGCTCTATTCCTGGGCGGATCCGGAGAATGAAAATTACGTGTTGTTGCGCTACGACGTCACGAACGTCAGCGGGACTGATCTGCAGGACTGCGTGTTCGGCCTGATGAACGACTTTGATATCGGCGAGCCGCTCAATTCAAAACACCCGTCATTGAACGACCGGATGGTTTACCACGAGGAACTGGCGGGGCGTCGGATGGTGGTTATGTGGTCGGAAAATGGCAGCGACGTGAAGTTCCAGGGCTACGGGTACTTCGGCATGGCGATGATGCAGTCGCCGATGTTGGACGACGACAACTATGTGATTCAGGACGGCGACCCGACCGACTACGACGCGCAGATCGGTTTAACAACGCTGCGGTTTTCCGATCTGGGCAACAACCCGATGACGGCCGAGGATCGCTACGACTTTATGACTTCGGGTGATTTTGAGTCGGCGTTTGCGCCGGATGACTATCGCGTTTTGTTCGGCAGCGGAACGTTTAATCTGCGAGCGGGGGAGACGGCGCGTTTTGTCATTGGATTGTTTTTTGCTCCGAGCGTTTCGGGCGTTCCGGACGGATCGCCCGAAGACCTGGCAAATCTGGTGGCGGAAGTCGACAAGGGCCACCGTGCCTGGAGCGGCCGTGCTATTTCAGGCGTTGAAGAATCAGCCGCACATGATGTTGTTCTGCAGTTAAGTCCCAATCCCGTACGCGATCGGTTAAACATTGTGTTTAAGAACTGGCCGCCCGGCAAGACTGTGAAAATTGATATTCTGGACCAGGCGGGGCGCACGCTGCTGAAGCAGCAGCGTCACGTCGCGGAGCAGGACGAGACAATCACCTTGCCGCTGGACGGGCTGGCGGCGGGATCGTATTTCTGTCGCCTGCGCGCGGGCGAACGGCAAGAGACGCGTGGGTTTGTGCTGCTGCCCTGATGTTTGGTCGTTTGACGTTCGTTCCGGCGCTCGGCATGCAGTGGCGCCCGGTTAACGCTACAAATAAAAGGGCGGACGGCGTTGGCCGAACCGCCCTTGTTGTTCCGGACCTGGTGACGCTGCTTGGCGCTGGTCGATTCTCACTCGTTGACAAACAAAATGTCAAGGAAAATGTCGGGGGATATCAGGCGGTTTATGTGTGTCCGTGAAAGCAAAACCACACAACAACCGTTTGTCTGGAGAAACGTTACGCTATTTAAGGCATAAATCCATGGATATTTTTGATGTGCGCAACATTAATTGCTATTTTCTATTGTTTGACTCCAGGTGTGTAACCGATCAATCGTCGAGTTCATCAACACTAGCGCATTGAGAATTAAACGACAGGTCTGACTCTTTTTACATGTATTCTGTCGGTCGGATAAACTCAACGCGCTTAACAACACTCAAGTACACAATTCAGAGGCTGCGATGAAATTCCTTACCCATGCTGCAACTACGTGTCTGGCTGTACTGTTAATAGCCGTCGCATCCGCGATGCTGCCGGTTAACAGTTCCGGCCAACAATTGTTTGAGCAGCGCGCCACCGGCGCTAATGAGGTTGAACTGTTTACCACCAACTACGGCGTAACAGGATTAAACGTTTCCGGCACGGCTGCCGGTGGATTCTGGCCGCGTTCCAGCGCGCAACCCGGTGCATATATGTTTGGTGCGGGGCTGTGGTTCGGGACGATTTCGGATGAGGACGGCACGCCTGTAAAACGCATTTTCAAAACCTACAATCCCAATTCAGGCAACTCCTGGGCGGCGCCCGGCGACGTATCCGACGGGCCGGCGATGCAATCCGACGCGGCGTCTGTTTCCAAATACCGCATTTACAGTTCAGTCGACTACGGCGCGGATGGGCAGCCACTCAGCGGCGATGCGCCGGGCTGGCCGATGTGGAGTAACGGGCAGGGCGAAGTCGGATCAAAAACGGGGAACCTGGGAACCTATGTGAGCAATGTTAACGATCGCAACATGGAAGTGATGAGTGCCGGTCCGGCCTTTGTTTCCGACGAGGATCTGATTTGCCGTTTTAAGGACAGCGACGTCAACCTGTACGAGGGCGGCGCGGCAAATGCAAATCCGATTGGCCTGCAGTTTGAACAGGCAATCTATTCCTGGGCCGACAGCGATCACGAAAATTTCGTGCTCCTGCGCTATGACGTGACCAACGTCAGCGGTGAAGATCTGCACGACTGTTTTATCGGGCATGCGGGCGACTTTGACATAGGCAATCCTGCGGTCAGCAGCGTGCGTTCGGCCGGCAACGATCGTATCACGTACTTCGAGCAGCTGTCGGGGCGCCAGATGGTGGTTCTGTGGTCGGAGAATGACGCAGACGTCCAGGGGATGGATTATGGTTATTTCGGCGTGGCGATGATGCAATCGCCGACGCTCGACGACGATGGTTTTGTGATTCAGGGCGCCGACCCGACGGATTACCAGGCGCAGATTGGTTTAACTTCGGTAAGAAACTGGGTGATTCAAAACGATCCGACGGACGCCGAAGAATCCTACGATTTTATGTCCGGAAATCTGTTTGACAGCCAATCTGACGCGGGCGATAAACGACTGATGTTTTCCAGCGGCGGGTTTAACCTTCGCGCCGGCGAAACGGCGCGTTTTGTGTTTGGCTTTTTCTTTGCACCGAGCGCCAGCGGCATACCTAACGGTCTGTTAACGGACGTTGAGCTGCTGGTTGACGAAGTCGACAAAGGTCATGAACTCTGGAGCGGCCGCGTGGTTTCGACCGTCGGCCATTCCACAACAGCCGACTTTGGTTTATCACTGAGTCCGAATCCCGCGCGCGATCAGTTGAATATTGCGTTTAACAGCGCGACGCCCGGCGCGCCGGCGACGATTGACATTCTGGACCAGACGGGCCGCATTGTGCTGACGCAGCGAGTGCGTACGGCTGCGCAAAAGGAATCGGTCGCTTTTGTGCTGGACGACCTGGCGGCGGGCTCGTATTTCTGTCGTTTAAGTACGGGCGACGGACATCAGACGGCGGGCTTTGTGGTTGTGCGTTAGTCTGTACGATCAAAGCAGAATTTCAGACCTGAAGCCCGACGGCCTTCAGTACTGTTCACAGATTTAGGGCGAGCGGCATTGTGCCGCTCGTTGTGTTTGTCGTTTTGCAAGAGATCGGGAATTTTACAGGCTCTGTTCTGCGTTCAGGGGTTGTTTAACTGTCCAGTTTCAAAACGCCGTAGCCCGGAAGTGCGCCGCCGTCACAACATCCCAGGTGTTGCCGTCCGGGTCCTGCACTTCAATGGACCATCCAACACCCTGGTGTAGTGGAATCGGCAGGTCCTGGCGGACAGGAATATTCTCAGCTTTACAGGCCTCAATAACCTGGTGCAAATCGTTGACAAAAATCGTCATGCAGGGTTGCCAGGCGTCTTGGGCGTCTCGATCAAAAGGGCGGTAGCCGTCCTTCCTGGTGTCGGGCTTCGCAGCTCCCTTGTTGATCGAGAATGTGAAGCCTCCCGGATCGCCGTAGAAGACAAACGGTTCTTTCCCACCACCCGCCGCAATTTCTCTGACACCAAGGATGTTGGAAAAGAAATGTCGGCTTTTGGCCACGTCGCGCACCCAGAAGGCGACGTTGATAAATGTGCCCCTGACAGGGCTATGAGTGTGACTCATTCGATTGTGAATCTCAGGAGTTGGAAACAAATCGTCTATCGTGTTACCAGGGCACACGGCACGACCTCCAGGTTCGAAAATTCCCATAGAAATCATGGCGCCGTTGCACAGGCCATGATTGTGATCATGAACGACAGCAGCCGGAGCGCTATCGCTGAATCCGAACCAGGCGTGTCTCAACCTGATCCGCGCCCGTGAACGTACAGAAGAACCACCCTGACGGTAGATCCACAATTTTCAGATCAAACGTCGAAGCGCCTTGCGCGAACGAGCCTTCGTGAATGTTGCGCACCCGGCGGCCCAGCACATCACTGAGCACCAGGCGCGCCGTCATGGCATACGGTAAATTCAATTCTATCGTCGCAGTCTTATTGTCCGTCTGCACGATTCCGAACGCCAACGGCGCGCCCAACACAATCTGTCTGTGATCGGCGGCGCAAACCTCCGAGGCCGTGAACTCAAAGGCGGCGCGGCCCGCTGTTAAACACTCATCAAGCGTGAAATCGAAGATTTCCACCATGCTCTGGAGAGTATCGCCCAGCAGCGCCATAAACTCCAGCTCAAGCAGCGTTTCGCCGTCATATCCGGCCGGGCGCAGGCCGCGCAGATTGTGTTCGGCGAAACGGCGTGCACCGTCGACCACCGTGCGCGGCGCGGCCGGACTCAGCAGCTCCAGCATGGTCTGGTCGTAGCGCAGCGTGAGGCTGAAACTGCGCGCGTCGCCGGACGGCGCGGGCATGTTTTGTTTAACGGTCACGCGGAAGCTTGCGCCGGGATCGGCGGACATGGTCGCCGGTTCAAACTCAAGCTGAATGCCTTCCGCTTGTTCAACGAGCAGGGCGTCGCGGTGTTCACAGCCGCCGGCATCAATCGCTGTGAGCGAAAGCATTCCTTCGGGCGTGGAAGTGTTTAACTCGATCGTCGGCGTTGCGGCTCCGTTTGACCATTGGTAGGATTTAAACTCATCGGCGACGCCGAGTTGCAGCGTCGCGTTGCAGAGTAAGACGTCGCCGCCGAGGTCGACGCTGTTTTCAACAACCGCGACAGTATTCGTTGAACTGCGCGCACAGCCGGAGGGCGGCACAACTTCGGCGCTTACTTCAATCGACTGCGTCGACTGCAACAGCGGCGCATTGAATCGAATATCAAGGCGCGGTTGCGGCGGATCGCCGGTCGGTGCAGCGCCCGCCAAGGCCAGCTTGTTTAACACAATGCCGGACGCATCCGCGCTGAAGTCGCTCCAGGCCGCGCCGTTCACGAAGACTTCGGTCGGCGCAGCCGCCAGCGGCGGCGTGCACCTGATGCGCAGCTCAAAGTTTTGCAGCGGCGCAAGGCTGCTGTTCGACAGGTCGAGCGCATACAACAGCCCGTTGTTGCGACAGGCGTTTATGTCCTGACGCAATCGCAGACCCGAACGCCGCGGCCGTAGCTCGGCGGCGGCCAGCACAAATTCCTCCGCACCGCGCCGCACAATGTTGATGTAGTGCGGCAGGCCGTCGGCCAAGGCCGGATCGGCAACAACGCGCATGGTAAAAAAGCCGCAGCCGATGCTGTCGAATTGCAGGTCCGCCGGACGCGCCAGCAGCTCATCGTTGTTTAAGTCAAAGTCGCCGCTCAGGTACTGCACACCCGGCGGCAGCAGGGCTTTGAGTTCGAAGTTGAGCTCACTGTCCTCAAAGTCTTTGCAGACGCGAACCTGCACGTCGACCGGCGCACCGGCGCAGTCGTTCACCTGTTTAACAAAGGCTTTCACTTGTGCCGGAACGTAGGCGGCCAGCGGGATGAGTTCGAGATCGTCGAGGAGCACATCAATAAATGCACCGTCATTCCGCTCCGGCTCGCGAGATAGAAATAAGACCCATTGATCATCGCCCCCAATTAAAAATGGATCACTGACAACATTGGACCATTCAAATAATGGTGCATTCGAACCAAATTTCACTGCAGGGAAGTTCTCATCGGGTTCACGAAAGTCATTCTGTTCTCCGCAAAACGACACTGAATCAAAGTAAACGTGAATTTCGGGTTTGTCGAACGGCTGAGTCGAGTTGCCGAATCTGATAGGATAAATTTTAGCTCTTACAATGTAGTTAATCCCTTGCATCCGATTACCGGCAAGATGTTGAAAGACTCCCTCTCTGTTCTCGATACAAAACAAATAGTAGAGATTCTTGGTGTCACTGTCCCAGGAATCTGGTCCAAACCGACTGATTGTAGGTGTTACATTGTCGTTTCTCTCAAAGGAGTCTGATTTATTAATACGTTCATAAATATCGGGAGACCAAATCGGCATCCATCCTGAAGTTCTGGATACATCACCCGTGCATTCTGAACTTTCTAAGTCACCAAGAAATCCATTTGACAGTGACAACTCAAAATCTCCATTACACAGCAAATTGACCGTCGGCCAGGTGCAGGGCGGTAAGGCCGGAAACTCAACTTCAAGAAAGACATAGGTGATGTTACCACTAAGTCCGCCGCGATGCGGCAGGTAGCGCAATACAATTGTACCGCGAAAACCCGGATCGGGGTCGATGACCAATTGCTCGCTGTTGTTTAAGTCCGTCCGCGACAGCAGCGCGCCGCTTGTGCCGAGCACTTCAAGACAGGCAATCTTGTCAGTGTTTACATCGTTGGCGGCCAGATCATCAAACGCCAGCACAATCGGCTCAGTCGAAACAAACGGTCCGGACGGACGGTCGTTAACACCCGCGGGCAATCCGCGGCAGACGGCATAGTCATCGCGAAAGCGCGTTGCATTGCCGGGCGTCCCATAGACGCCGCTGAGGGCATAGCCCAGGTCGCAGAGCGCGGCGACCTCGTCGGCATGCGGCAGACGTTTGATTTCACCGGGCCTGATTTCGTGATGCAGGACCCGTCCCATACCATCGGCGGCGCAGTTTTCATCAAAATGACTCAGGCTGCCGCCCGCGCGCCAGGGTTGCGGCGTGTAAACGGCCGCGTTGAACAGATTGACTCCGGCAAAAACAACCGGCGTGTTGGACTGTGAACAAGGCGTCTGCAACAGTGCGCGGTCGTAGGGCGCAGGATTCAGCTCGTAACAGCCGTTGTTCTGCGCCACCAGCGGCGTGAGGCCCGCGCTGGAATTTAACTGCAAAAAAGAGTCGTAGCGCGTGAACCAGTTTGTGCCGGCGAGTACCGAGTTGCCGTCCGCACCGATGAAAGAGGCCAGTCCAAGCGCATGCAGCATTTCGTGCAGCACGACCGAGTAGAGGTCGACATCGGTAAAACTGAGGGCGTCGGGATCGAGGTTAAAGGCATGCGCAAAGTTGATCACAATGCGCGCATGATGATCGGGTGTGCTGCTCCAGCCCGCGTATGGATCGCCGAGGGCATTGATCGCCTGCCAGAGTGCGCCGTCGAGCAGGCCGGTGTTGGACGCGCCGTCGACGCGGTAGACCGCCGAGGCAAAAGCCGCCGCATTGTCGGTCGGGTCGACGTAGGCTTCAACACGAATACGCGCTGCGCCGGCATTCGCCGGACGATCAAACAACTGTGACAGGTCGGAGAGCACGGCGCAGACCACGGCGCAGCGCGCATCCCCAATCCCGCCGGGCGCGCTGAACAGGCCCGCTTCATCGACAAATTGCACTTCAAAGAAACCGGCGCGGCAGTCGGACGCGCCGAGCGTTTGATCCGGCGAATGTTTTGCGGCGGCCGGGACCGGGCGGCCGAGGCGATCAACCCAGGATTGCGCGCTGGATTCGGCGCGGAGCAGAGCCGTGAGGAGCAAAAACGCCAGGATTGCCGCGGCCGCGCGATATGTGTTTAACATCGGCAAGGTCAATCCACTCGCAGGGTTTCCGTCCGAACGCCTGACGCACTGTACAGACTGCAGAAATACAGGCCCGGCGACAGCATTGCTTCATTAACTGTAAATTCTTTCGCACCGGATTCAAGTTCACCGCTGAACACCGTCGCTACCCGGCGGCCCAGCACATCACTGAGCACCAGGCGTGCCGTCATGGCATACGGTAAATTCAATTCTATCGTCGCAGTCTTATTGTCCGTCTGGACAATCCCGAACGCCAACGGCGCGCCGAGAACAATCTGTCTGTGCTCGGCGGCGCAAACCTCCGAGGCCGTGAATTCGAGGGTTGTACGTCCAGCTGTTAAACAGTCGTCAAGCGTGAAGTCGAAGATTTCCACTGCGTCTTGCAGCCTGTCGCCCAGCAGCGCCATAAACTCCAGCTCAAGCAGCGTTTCGCCGTCATACGCGGCGGGACGCAGGCCGCGCAGATTGTGTTCGGCATAACGACGTGCGCCGGCGACCACGGTGCGCGGCGCGGCCGGACTCAACAGCTCCAGCATGGTCTGGTCGTAGCGCAGCGTGAGGCTGAAACTGCGCGCGTCGCCCGTCGGCGCCGGCATGGTTTGTTTAACCGTCACGCGGAAGCTTGCGCCGGGATCGGCGGAAATGTTCGCCGGTTCAATGCTGAGCTGAATGCGTTCGGCTTGTTCGACGAGCACGGCGTCGCGGTGTTCACAGCCGCCGGCATCAATCGCTGTGAGCGAAAGCATTCCTTCGGGCGTGGAAGTGTTTAACTCGATCGTCGGCGTTATCGCTCCGTTTGACCATTGGTAGGAACTGTACTCATCGGTCACGGCGAGTTGCAGCGGCGCGTCGCAGAGCAGCACATCGCCGCCGAGATCGACGCTGTTTTCAACGACTGTGACATTATTTGTTGTGCTGCGGGCACAGCCGGAGGGCGGCACAACTTCGGCGCTCACTTCCAGCGCTTGAGTAGATTGTAAAATCGCTGCGTTAAAACGCACATCGAGGCGCGGGCGCGGCGGATCACCCGTCGGCGCAGCGCCCGCCAACGCCAGCTTGTTTAACACGATGCCGGACGCATCCGCGCTGAATTCACTCCAGACCGCGCCGTTCACCAATACTTCCGTCGGCGCAGCCGCCAGGGGCGGCGTGCAGGTCAGGCGCAACTCAAAAGATGGCAGCGTTGCAAGACGTTTGTTTGACAGGTCGAGTGAATACCGAAGCCCGTTGTTGCGGCAGGCGTTTAACTCCTGACGCAATCGCAGACCCGAACGACGCGGGCGCAGTTCGGCGGCGGCCAGGACAAATTCCTCCGCACCGCGCCGCACGATGTTGATGTAGTGCGGCAGTCCGTCGGCGAGCGCCGGATCAGCCGCGACGCGCATATTGAAGAAACCGCAGCCGATACTGTCGTATTGCAGCTCCGCCGGCCGCGCCAGCAGCTCATCGTTGTTTAAGTCAAAGTCGCCGCTCAGGTACTGCACGCCGGGCGGCAGCAGGGCTTTTAGCTCAAAGTCGATTTCGCTGTCCTCGAAATCTTTGCACACGCGGACCTGCACATCGACCGGCGCGCCGGCGCAGTCGTTCACCTGATTAACAAATGTTTTAATCTGTGCCGGCACGTAGGCGGCCAGAGGGATGAGTTCGAGGTCGTCGAGGAGCATGTTAACAAAGGCTTCGTCGTTTCGTACAGCGTCGCGCGGCAGGAAAAATATCCACTTGTCTTGTTCGGTTAAAACGAAGGGTTTGCTGACTGCTGTAGTCCAGGCAAACAAAGGCATGCCGGTACCAAGTTTGACATGCGGGGCGTCCCAGCGGCGATTGCGGTAATTGTCGTTTTCATCACAAAACGAGATTGAGTCAAAGTACACGCGGAGTTCAGGAATGTCGTAGGGAGCGTCGAAATTGCCGAATCTGATTGGATAACACTTCGCCCTGACAATGAATTGAGTGTTGAGCTGGGACTGTGTCGGTTCAATGGGTTGGAAAACGCCTTCAAAACCACTCACACCAAAAAGATAGTAATGGTTTTCCTTATAACTATCCCAGGAGTCGGGACCAAATCGATTTGAGAAAGAGTCGTCAAACACATTCTCGTCATCCCGGATAAATCTGTTCGTTTGATCGACTCTTTCATATAAATCAGGGGTTTTGATGGGAAACCATCCTTGAGTTCTTGTGAACTCGTTGAGACATTCAACAAGTCGCTCAACTCCCACAAACCCACTAGCCAATGAGTTCTCAAAACCCCCATTACACAGCAAGTTCGCCGTCGGCCAGGTACAGGGCGGCAAGGCCGGAAACTCAACTTCAAGAAAGACATAAGTGATGTTGCCGCTGAGTCCGCCGCCTTGCGGCAGATAACGCAGCACAATCGTGCCGCGAAAACCCGGATCGGGGTCGATGACCAGTTGGTCTCCATTGTTTAAGTCCGTGCGTGACAGCAATGCGCCGCTGGTGCCGAGCACTTCAAGGCAGGCAATCTTGTCAATGTTACTATCGTTGGCGGCCAGATCATCAAACGCCAGCACAATCGGTTCTGTCGATAGATACGGCCCGGACGGTCGGTCGTTAACGCCCGCGGGCAATCCATCGCAGGCGGCATAGTCGTCGCGAAAACGCGTTGCATTAACCGGCGTGCCGTAGACGCCGCTGAGGGCATAACCCAGGTCGCAGAGCGCGGCGACCTCGTCGGCATGCGGCAGGCGTTTGATTTCACCGGGCCTGATCTCATGATGCAGGACCCGTCCCATACCATCGGCGGCGCAGTTTTCATCAAAATGACTCAGGCTGCCGCCCGCACGCCAGGGTTGCGGCGTGTACACGGCCGCGTTTAACAGATTGACTCCGGCAAAGACGACCGGAGCAGAAGTTTGTGAGCAGGGCGTCTGTAACAGTGCGCGGTCGTAGGGCGCAGGATTCAGCTCGTAACAGCCGTTGTTCGGCGCGACAAGCGGCGTCAGGCCCGCATTGATGTTTAACTGCAAAAAAGAGTCATAGCGCGTGAACCAGTTTGTGCCTGCGAGGACCGAGTTGCCGTCCGCGCCGACAAAAGACGCCAAACCGAGTGCGTGCAGCATCTCGTGTAGCACAACCGAATAGAGGTCGACATCGCTAAAACTGACGGCGTCGGGATCGAGGTTAAACGTCTGTGCAAAGTTGATTACAATCCGCGCGTGATGGTCGGGTGTGTTGCTCCAGCCCGCGTATGGATCGCCGGGGGCATTGATCGCCTGCCAGAGTGCGCCGTCGAGCAGGCCGGTGTTGGACGCGCCGTCGACGCGGTAGACCGCCGAGGCGAATGCCGCCGCATTGTCGGTCGGGTCGGCATAGGCTTCAACGCGGATCAGCGCCGCGCCGGCATTCGCCGGACGATCAAACAACTGTGACAGGTCGGAGAGCACGGCGCAGACGACGGCGCAGCGCGCATCCCCAATCCCACCGGGCGCGCTGAACAGGCCCGCGTCGTCGACAAATTGCACCTCAAAAAAACCGGCGCGGCAGTCGGCCGCGCCAAGCGTTTGATCCGGCGAATGTTTTGCGGCGGCCGGGACCGGGCGGCCGAGGCGATCAACCCAGGATTGCGCGCTGGATTCGGCGCGGAGCAGAGCCGTGAGGAGCAAAAACGCCAGGATTGCCGCGGCCGCGCGATATGTGTTTAACATCGGCAAGGTCAATCCACTCGCAGGGTTTCCGTCCGAACGCCTGACGCACTGTACAGACTGCAGAAATACAGGCCCGGCGACAGCATTGCTTCATTAACTGTAAATTCTTTCGCACCGGATTCAAGTTCACCGCTGAACACCGTCGCTACCCGGCGGCCCAGCACATCGCTCAGCACGATGTGTGCCCGCATGTGGGTGGGCGCGTTGACTGAAACGCGCACTGTGCCGCCTTCCGCTTTAACAACTCCAAACGTCAAGGGCGCGCCGAGCACAATCTGTCTGTGATCGGCGGCGCAAACCTCCGAGGCCGTGAACTCAAGGGCGGCGCGTCCGGCAGTTAAACACTCATCAAGCGTGAAATCGAACACTTCTACCCTGCTTTGGGCCGTGTCCCCCAGCAGCGCCATGAACTCCAGCTCAAGCAGCGTTTCGCCGTCATATCCGGCCGGGCGCAGGCCGCGCAGATTGTGTTCGGCGAAACGGCGTGCACCGTCGACCACCGTGCGCGGCGCGGCCGGACTCAGCAGCTCCAGCATGGTCTGGTCGTAGCGCAGCGTGAGGCTGAAACTGCGCGCGTCGCCGGACGGCGCAACCATGTTTTGTTTAACGGTCACGCGGAAGCTTGCGCCGGGATCGGCGGACACGTCCGCCGGATCGATTAACAATTGAATGCCTTCGGCTTGTTCGACGAGCACGGCATCGCGGTGTTCACAACCGCCGGCATCAATCGCTGTGAGCGAAAGCATTCCTTCGGGCGTGGAAGTGTTTAACTCGATCGTCGGCGTTGCGGCTCCGTTTGACCATTGGTAGGAATTGTACACATCAGCCACGCCGATCTGGAGCGGCGCATCGCAGAGCAGGACATCGCCGCCGAGATCGACGCTGTTTTCAACGACTGTGACATTATTTGTTGTGCTGCGGGCACAGCCGGAGGGCGGCACAACTTCGGCGCTCACTTCCAGCGCTTGAGTAGATTGTAAAATCGCTGCGTTAAAACGCACATCGAGGCGCGGGCGCGGCGGATCACCCGTCGGCGCAGCGCCCGCCAACGCCAGCTTGTTTAACACGATGCCGGACGCATCCGCGCTGAAGTCGCTCCAGGCCGCGCCGTTCACGAAAACTTCGGTCGGCGCAGCCGCCAGCGGCGGCGTGCACCTGATGCGCAGCTCAAAGTTTTGCAGCGGCGCAAGGCTGCTGTTCGACAGGTCGAGCGCATACAACAGCCCGTTGTTGCGGCAGGCGTTTAACTCCTGGCGCAATCGCAGGCCGGAACGACGCGGGCGCAATTCGGCGGCGGCCAGGACAAATTCCTCCGCACCGCGCCGCACGATGTTGATGTAGTGCGGCAGGCCGTCGGCGAGCGCCGGATCAGCCGCGACGCGCATGAAAAAAAAACCGCAGCCGAGACTGTCGTATTGCAGCTCCGCCGGACGCGCCAGCAGTTCGCCGTTGTTTAAGTCAAAGTCGCCGCTCAGGTACTGCACACCCGGCGGCAGCAGGGCTTTGAGTTCGAAGTCAAGCTCACTGTCCTCAAAGTCTTTACACACACGCACCTGAACGTCGACCGGCGCGCCGGCGCAGTCGTTGACTTGATTCACAAATGTTTTTATCTGCGCCGGGACGTATGCGGCCAGCGGGATGAGTTCGAGGTCGTCGAGGAGCATGTTAATGAACGCGTCCGGATTGCGTACTGGATCATGCGGCAAAAAAAGCACCCATTTGTCATTTTCATCCAGCGTGAACGGTTCGCTCACGGCTGTCGACCATTCAAAAAGCGGTATTCCGGTGGCAAGCTTGATATAGGGGTCGTTGAAACGCCGGGTACGGTAGACATCGTTTTCATCGCAAAAAGAAATGGAGTCGAAATACACGCGTACTTCAGGTATGTCATAAGGTTGGTCGGAGTTGCCAAATCTGATCGGATAACACTTTGTCCTGACAATAAATTGTGTATTGAACTGCGACTGCGCCGGTTCAATGGGTTGAAAAACACCTTCAATACCACTGATTCCGTAGAGATAAAAGCGATTATCAGGAAGCTTGTCCCAGGAATCCGGGCCAAATCTGTTCATGTGGGAATCGTCAGATACAAACTGATCGTGCCGAATGAACGTGTCACTATCTTGTATTCGTTCATAAATATCTGGCGAAAAGGTTGGAAACCAAGCCTGCATTCTCGTGAGTTCTTGATAACATGTCCGATCATCAATATTCAAGTGACCACTCGTCAAAGAGTTCTCAAAATCCCCATTACACAGTAAATTAGCCGTCGGCCAGGTACAGGGCGGCAGGGCCGGAAATTCCACATCAATAAACACATAGGTGATATTGCCGCTTAACAGGCCGCGTTGCGGCAGGTAGCGCAGAACAATCGTGCCGCGAAACCCCGGATCGGGATCGACAGTCAATTGTTCGCCGCTGTTTAAGTCCGTCCGCGACAGCAGCGCGCCGCTGGTTCCGATCACTTCGAGACAGGCAATCTTGTCGGTGTTAACATCGTTGGCGGCCAGATCATCAAACGCCAGCACAATCGGCTCAGTCGAAACAAACGGTCCGGACGGACGGTCGTTAACACCCGCGGGCAATCCATCGCAGGCGGCATAGTCGTCGCGAAAACGCGTTGCATTAACCGGCGCGCCGTAGACGCCGCTGATTGCATAACCAAGGTCGCAGAGCGCGGCGACTTCGCCCGCATGCGGCAGGCGTTTGATTTCGCCTGGTGTGATTTCGTAATGCAAGACGCGTTCCAATCCATCGTCGGCGCAGTTTTCGTCGAAGTGGCTCAGACTGCCGCCCGCGCGCCAGGGTTGCGGCGTGTAAACGGCCGCGTTGAACAGATTGACTCCGGCAAAAACAACCGGCGTGTTGGACTGTGAACAGGGCGTCTGCAACAGTGCGCGGTCGTAGGGCGCAGGATTCAGCTCGTAACAGCCGTTGTTCGGCGCGACAAGCGGCGTCAGGCCCGCGTTGGAGTTTAACTGCAAAAAAGAGTCGTAGCGCGTAAACCAGGTGCTTCCGGCGAGGACCGAGTTGCCGTCCGCGCCGACAAAAGACGCCAGTCCAAGCGCATGCAGCATTTCGTGCAGCACGACCGAGTAGAGGTCGACATCGGTAAAACTGACCGCGTCGGGATCGAGGTTAAAGGCATGCGCAAAGTTGATCACAATGCGCGCGTGATGGTCGGGTGTGTTGTTCCAGCCCGCATAAGTATCGCCGCTTGAATTGATCGCCTGCCAGAGTGCGCCGTCGAGCAGGCCGGAGCTGGACGCGCCGTCGACGCGGTAGACCGCCGAGGCAAAAGCCGCCGCATTGTCGGTCGGATCGACGTAGGCTTCAACACGAATACGCGCGGCGCCGGCATTCGCCGGACGATTAAATAGTTGCGACAGATCGGAGAGCACGGCGCAGACCACCGCACAGCGCGCATCCCCAATCCCGCCGGGCGCGCTGAACAGGCCCGCTTCATCGACAAATTGCACTTCAAAAAAACCGGCGCGGCAGTCGGATGCGCCGAGCGTTTGATCCGGCGAATGTTTCGCGGCGGCCGGGATCGGGCGGCCGAGGCGATCGACCCAGGATTGCGCCTGTGAATCGACGCGGCCCAGGCAAATCAGCAGTAGAACTGTCAGTATTTGTGAGAGTGTGTATTTCATGCCACAGGTTCGGGGCGTATCATCGATCAATATCAGCATTATTCGGCTAAGGGCGATTCGATTGTTTTGTACCGAGCACATTTCGTGCCGTGATGAAGTTCTTACAAGACGGTCCGCGAACACAAACCCTGGTCCGCGGACCGACGCCGGGCGGTTGGGAGCAACCCGGCTTTTAACCTATTCTTTCATCACCAGCACCGTGTTGGCTGTGTTACCCGTGCTGAGCACCTGCAAATAGTACTGCCCGTTCGGTTCGGAGTTGATGTCGACCGGGAAGTCAAACACACCCGTACCGAGCGAACCCAGATCGACGTTCAGAATCTCAAAACCGTAGAGATCGCTGATGTTGTAGGAGACGTCCTTGGGCGCACTCAGATCAAGCCGCAGCGTGAACGCGCCGCCGGAGGGATTCGGCAGAATGAAAACGTCCGGCCGGTCGTTGTCGTCCTCGTCCTGCAGCGGGCAAGCGCCCAGTTCGATCGTCGCCTGCATCGTGCAGCCGCGCGCATCGATGACCGTGACGGTGATCGGCCCGCTGGGCCGCGGCACATTCGTGAACCAGTCGTAGTACTGCGCCGAATAATGCGACCACTCGTAGCTGTATGGTTCGACGCCGCCGCTAACGATCGCTTTGATCGTCGCCCAGCAGTCGACGCCGTATTGACCGCTCGTGTAGTCTTCGACCTCGAAGGTGATTTCGATGGGAGGGTCTTTGAGCGGATCTTCAATTTCTATGGAGAGCACCTTAGAACATCCATTTGCGTCGGTGACGGTAACGGTATAGTCGCCAGGTTCCAGGTCAACCGGATTGAGTGGGTCGGCTGGGTTGAGTACGCCATCCAGCGGCTTAAACCACTCCACCTCATATTCCGGCGTTCCGCCGGAAATCTCGATCTCGATGGCTCCGCCGCTTGTCGCACCGCAGGGGATGATGGCCGTCACCGCGGCCTCGACGGCGAGCAGGACGTCGGATTCCTTGATTGTGAACGGATAGTCGGTTTTGCACAGGGCGTTATCGTCGAGCGCGTCGACCCGGACCACATATGTGCCGGGAGCCAGGTTGTCATAACCCGTCACGCCTTCCGCGTATTCGGTCAAGGGCACCAGTGTCGGCTGTGAGTTGTCGTAGAGCCGATGTTTGTAGGGCAGTCGCATGGCGCCGGCCGTGCCGCCGATGGTATTGAAACTGATGCTGCCGTCGGCCGACCCGGTGCAGGTAACATCCTTTACGACAACGTCGATCAGCTCGGCATGGTCGAAGAGGTACAGTTCCTCATCGTAACAGCCGTTGTCGTCGATCACACGCAGGGTGTAGTAGCCGCGTTCGGGAAAATTCAGGCTGTCGTGGGTTCCCACAAGATTGCCGTCGGCGTCGTACCAACGGTAGTCAAGCGATCCGACGCCTCCCTTGGATTTGGCGCAGGCATAGTCTGCGGTAGAGCACATACTTGAGACACATCTCAGATAACCGTCAATGCAATACGGCCCCTGGTCCAATTCGATCGCGACGGTGTCGCAACAGCCGTAATAGTCACAGACTTCAATGAAATGACCGCCGCGGCAATAACCCGTCACTTCAATAATGCTGCTTTCGCCGTCGGTAAATTGTGGTTCTTTCTGGTCCAGATTGCCCCAGTCGGGAATAAACTTCCAACTGACGGGCCACTTGCCTGGAGCCACGTCAATCTGAATACGCGCGCCGGCCGACTTGTAGCAGTCATCGACGGTACTGGGAAAAATTTCCAGCACCGTCACCGTCGGCGGCGTACAGGTTTGAGACGTGACGGTGATTGTTGTCGGCGGGCCGAGCAGGGCCAGGACAAGGCAAAACATGGCGAGATGTCCGGGCGAAAAAATCGCCGCGCGTTTGCTTTGAAAAGACATAAAATCATACCTTTGGTTTGATATTGTATGCACGGTGATCGGCCGTCCGTGGAAATCGTCGTCAAACATATTCCGCGGCGGTCGTTTCACCAATTATTGCGATATGTCAATTGCTGTAGCCACAGAATAGCAGCGACACCGTCTGTGATTTTGAATGTGGGACGTTAAATCACTGGTCGGCGCGAAGTTGGGAGTTCCCTGGTGGACGCCTGCTTTGAATTGGTACAGGCGGCCGAAGGGCATGCTGGGGAGCAATAGCCGCCAAGATAAATGAATCAGGAAAATTATCCAAGATAAGTTTTGGTTTTGGGTGAATTTTCCTACAGTCGACATTCTTTTCACCCAAGATCAGTCAGAGTATCAGTCGAGTTGAGGCACGGCACGGCAGGACCGAGTTCGTTGTCAGTACGATCGATTCCCTACCACGGTCGCCTGGTTCTGTGATATTGCCAGGAAACGCCGTTTGATCCCAATTGTGTTAAACAAATGCAGGTCCTGGAAAATACCCCGTCTGCAGATATGGTACAGTACTTCACGTGAGCGAGGTTAAAACCTCGCGCCGGCTTGTTCTTTTTCTATCGTCCGGATTTCCCGACGAATGAATTCCCAGATGTGCTCGTACGGTATGATTTCTTCTAGCGGCATGACAAATTCTCCAGAGGACTCTTCCTGTTTACAGCGAATCAGATGTTCAACAAGCTTCGCTGTTTTACAGTCAGTATCACCGGGATGAAAGTCGCAGTTTCGCATCAAAACGATCATCCGCACTAAAATGTCTGCTCGATAGTAGCCGCCCGCCGCTTCGCGGTTGCGCTGGATTTTGAACATGAGTGTCTGAATCGTCCTGATACGGGAGTCCAGCAAGTCGAAAAGCCGTCGCCGCAAGAAGTGCAGTATCTGAAACATGAGTATTGCCAGGTACATTCCGGCGCGATCCAGCCGGGTCACCGTCAGTTCTTCCAGAATATAGTTGAGTTGAAAGCGTGAGCCGCGTACTGTCAGGTCAAGTGGAAGGGTTTCAGAGTCATCCAGAACAAAGCGCAGGAACGCTTCGTAAATGCTCCATTTTTCCCGCCTGAGTGGACTGCGCCGAAATCGAGGTTGGGCCAGAGTCCACTTAAACAACTCGACCGCGCTCGGATAATCCTGCAAGTGCAGACAAATCAGAAACTGTGTTTCCACCCCGGTAAACCAGTTTTCAGTACCAGCCTCTTCGTAGCGCAGTGCAGTGACAATGGCGTTCAAAGCCGACTCTCGGTTCCTGGCGAAATAATGACATCGACTGATGTGATAATTAGTAATAAACCTGTGCGAAGGTAAATCAAACTGTGGATGGCAGTTGAGAAATTCAAGATATGCTTTGTAGACATCGAGAGCTTCATCCAACTTCCCGCTCATGCGCTTGACTGCACCGGCAAACCTCATGTAATAGAGTTCCAAAGAACGAGTATGAAATCGTTGCCTATCATTCTCCAACTCGGGAAGTTCAGCTTGTAAATCCCTTACAGTAGCTGGAGGAACCACTAACGTACTTGACAACTCAAGTTTTATTCTGGCGCGCAAGCTGGAGGCGTTGAATTCTGCTGCATTGATCTTCATAAGATGCAGCAATGCTTTCTGGTGCCGGTTGAAGTCTTTGCGTTTCCCAACGAGGCTATAATAGTCGCGCAACATCTCGTTGCACCTTATCTGGAAGTGCGTAAAGTGGTATTCATCGGCAGTTTTCAGCGCACGTGATGCGATCCTGATCATTGCCTCATGCTTGCCCGTCCATTCAAGAATTTCCGCAACGAACACTTCGCGTTTAACTTTGTATAGGCTCATGGTATAGAGCGACACGGTCGGGTGTCGGAATCGCAGGAAGAAAAACAGCGTTTCCAGTTTTTCGGTTAACAGAAATTTGGTGGAGTGATAGCGCCGTTTGCCGACGGCATCCGTAGAGAACAGCGTTTTCATGGCCTGAGTATCTTCTTCAAACTCGCCATCTTCAATACCTTGCAGGAGTCGGGCATGATTGGTGTCCTGTTTGAAGAGGAACTGCCAGGCCGGTGAGCGGCGACTGGTGTACTGACGTACGACCGAAATCAATTGGCGAATGTGGTTCATCGGTCGGCCCCTGATAGCTCATAAATGCTGGCAAGGTCATCCGCTTCGCAGAAATACAAAAAAATTATGGACCTAAGCGATACTGGCAAAAAGGATTCGTGGCGCGAGATCAGAAGTGTATTCTTCCCCAAATGGTTTTTTACATCCCAACCGTGAGGATTCGCGATGGCACTCGAATTGTTATTGTGCTTTCTGCTGCACCTTTCCATAATCGTCAGTCCCGGCCAATATTACGAAAGTGAAATCGACGCGTTTTATCAGGACAACCAGGCCGAAGTGGACGATCTGTACGGATCGCCCGAGGAATCACAGATTGTACAGACATACAGTCCCGCACTCGAATTCATCGAAATTCTCGATGACAATATTCTGAACTAGGCCGAAACACGACATGTGATGACCGGTGCGGCAGCCGTAGCGAATCGGCCGAAAGCATCCGGATAATGGCAGTCGGTGAAAATAACCTTTTGACCTGATTTCCCCAAATACCGTCTTTGGCGAATTCGGACCGGCAGCGCTCAGTAGTGATCTATTGACTTGTCATCTGACGTATTGGCGCTGCCGTTGTCGTTGTCCGGTGTTTTGCGGGTTCGATCCGGGGCAAACGTGCCATAGCGGCCGCAGGCGCGGCAGTGATACTTCTGTTTGCCAGTGGGGGTCGTGCCGTTGTAGACGGTTCGATACGAACCGCAACGCGGGCAGGCCCGTCGAGGGATGGAAAGGTTCATAAGTCGGGTTCAGTCGGTCGAGTCTTCAGACTGGGTTAACAAGTCTTCCGATGATGATTGTTCTTTGGCTTTCAGATACAGGTTGGCCAGGGTATCACGCATAGACAGTGGATTCCCCATTTCATCAATCAGGGAAAGTTTCCAGTTGTCGGTCAGTTCCGCGTCTTTCTGGATAGTTCTTTTCAGCGACATAACGGCGCTGACATTCCCGATGGCACTGTTTGGGAATCTGGACGCCTGAATGTCGAGGTAGGCGCGATAGTAACGCAGGGCGGTTTGTTCAACGTCGAGCAGGAATTGTTCCAATGACTGGCTTTCGATTGCATCGACAAATAACCGAGCTGCGGCGATCGGAAAATGGTTTGTCAATACGGTCAGAGACAGGCGTCGTTGGGCCATATAGACCAGTTCTTCGTCGTCCCACAATTTGAGTATATGTTCATCCACGGTGGTTCTCGTTAGTTTTCGCGATGTGCCGGCCGCCCGTCCCACCGTACGGCCAGGACACATCGCTGAGCCAAGGAAGGAGCCTTGGGCCGTTTAACTTCTGTGCTGGGTGAAGTTATTGGAGGTGAAAGGGCCGTGCAAATCATCAGTCGGCAACTTTTTGACCGGATTGTAGTGCAGACGTCCAGACAAAGCCAGTAACAATGCGGTCCGGCAAAAAAATCACGGGAAAAACAAGCCTAAGAGCTGCGTTGGACCGCGCACCTCTTAGGTCAAAGTGGTACAACCAGGGAGATTCCTATTATTCGATTGTCCTATGTTCATATGGTGGCTGGAATGTCGATACGATGGAGGCAGGAGATTCCGGAATGCCCATCGCCGTGTTTAAAACCCGCCGACAGCCCCGCAGCGCTAAACCCCGAGACGTTCAACAAAAAAGCTTCAAACTCACAGTCTCCGGGCTGTAAACGCAGTGGTTAACAAAAGAGAAAAGCCAGCCGGAATGTCCGCAGGACGGCGCAGCGGTCTGAGTCGGAGGTGCCGTGTCGATTAAACAACAATGGCGCCGCGAATGCTTCACGACGCCATGCATTTGTTGGCAAATGTTAAGCCGGGTGCGTCAGAAGTCGGCGCCGCCGTCCTGCAGCATTTCCTTGACGTCACCGACAAGGCTGTTCAGTTTGGCCGCGTCGATGCCCGCATTGGCCAGGACGGCCTCGCTGATATCGGCCCATTCGGCTACGTCGGGCGTTTCGCGAATAATGTTAACAGCGTGTTCGGCCAGTTTAACAACCGTCAGCATGTCGATCGTTTTTTTGGACTCCTCGTCGCCCTGCAGCGTGGCGGCCGTCAGGTCGTGATGCAGCAGCACGCAGCGCAGGTGTTCCTCGGGCAGATCCCAGGATTTGCAGACCACGTAACCGACAATGGCGTGATCGCTGCCGTATTTTTCGTTCTCGACGTCCGTGATTTTGCGTTCTGACGACGCCTGCGCCGCGGAATAAACTTCCTCGTAGTCCTTGAATCGCTGGCTGAGCAGGGGAATGCCGCAGTTCATGAACAGGCCGGCCACATAGGCCTCGTCCGGCGCTACCGTCAGTCGCAGCTTGCGCGCCAGGAAAAGCGCCGCACCCGCCACCGCGTTGGAGCGCGCCCAGAAATCCTGCATAAACTGCCCCTTGATAAAACTGGAGGCGGCTTGCAGGGAGAGGCTCATGACAACACAAAATACGTTGCGATAGCCGAGTTGCAGGACGGCGTGCTGAATTGAACCGATTTTACCCCGCGCACCGAAAAATGGCGAGTTGGCGCGTTTAATTGTTGCAGCGCTGATACGCACATCCGAGCCGATAATATCCGTAATGCGTTGCATATCCGGATCCTCCTTGGCCTGTTCCGCCATGAGGTCCTTGATGATCGCAAGCTGAGCGGGAATCGTAATACCCGACAGGATCGACTGAGTCGCTTTCAGGCGCTCCTGAAAATCTGTATTCATGCAGTGCTTCCACTATCTGTAAAATGGCACATCCAGGTCGCCCGAAAATATCCATTTTCAACAAGTGAACAAAGAACCGGGCTTGCGAGCGGGGCCGGCCTGCGACTTCCGGCGCGTCGGATCACGGCACCTGAGAGATCCTGAACGAGTTGTTGCGGACGATGACGCGGTCGAGCGACGTCACCACGCCGTCGCGGTTCGCGTCCCAGGGCAGGTAGCCAACCTCAAAGCTGTGGCGGCGCACTTCCACACGGTCGCGCGCATTGATGAAGCCGTCCTGCGTGACGTCGCCGCCGAACGCACCGTAAACGTCGGGCGCCAATTCCAGCGTCGGATCCTGAAAATCGCGGAAAGCCGTGCCCGCCGCACGGAAGTCGATCCCGGCGCGGCAGTCGTCGCTGCGGACCAGAGCGGCGGCCGACATGATCGATAGATGGCTGGGCATGTGGACCACGACCAGAACGGAATCAAAGCCAAAGTCGGGAGGCAGCAATATACCGTCGGCGCCGTCCACTTCGCGAACCACGCCGTCGCGGTCGAGCAGGGCGGCGCGGCGCAGCAGCACCGTCGCGGCATCTTCCGGATCGCGCAATTCGACCAGAATCCAGTCGCTGATCTGCGCCGCGGCAAAGCCGATCAGCTCCGTGCCGCCGTAGTTGTGCGGTGCGATGTCGAAAGGTTGCCCCTCCGGCAGCAGTCCGTTGTCGCGCAGGTCCGTGCGCATGGCGCCGCCGTCGTACGCGCCTTCGAGCAGCAGGTCGATCGAAAGGTGAATGGCGCCGACCGTCACCGTCACCTCATCGGCGGCGCTGCATCCGTGGATCGTAGCGACGGTGACGCGATAGGTTCCGCTGCTCGCCGCAATGATGCTCTGTGTCGTCGCACCATTGCTCCACAGATAGGTCGCAAAACCGCCGCCGGCGTCGAGCTCAACCGCCTGGCCGCCGCAGAACTCCAGCGGCCCGTCGGCCGAGATCTGCGGTGCGGGCAGTGAATTAACCGTCACCGTGATAGAACTCGTCTGCCTGCATCCGTGGATCGTGCCGACCGTGACGCGGTAGACGCCGCTCTCCGCGACCGTAATTGCCGGCGATGTAGCGCCGTTGTTCCACAGAATAAACGTGTATTGCGAGCCTACGCTGAGCCTGACGTCGCCGCCGGCACAGAACTCGGTCGGTCCATCCGTGTGGATGTTCGGCCGCGGCAGTTCGTAAACCGTCACGGTCATGGCGCTGGACTGCGTGCAGCCCTGCACATTGGCGACGGTAACGCGGTAGACGCCGCTCTGCGCCGCGACAATTGTCTGCGTCGTTTCACCGGTATTCCACAGATAAGTCGCAAAACCGTCGCCGGCGTCCAGCTCGACATCTTGCCCTTCACAAAATTCAATCGGTCCGCTGTTAACAATTGTCGCCACGGGCAGGTCGTGCCGCGTTAAACTGATGCTCGTGGATCCCGAACAGTTGTTGGCATTTGTCACCACGACGCTGTACGTGCCGCTCGCGTCAACGACAATGGTCTGACTGGTCGCGCCGTTGCTCCATTTGTAACTCGTGAATCCCCAGCCTGCGTCCAATGTGCGCGTTTCACCTGCGCAAAAGTCCGTTGAACCATCCGTAGCTATGCGGGGCTGCAGGAATGTGTTAAGTCGCACTTCAACAATTTCCGTCGTGGCCCGGCAGCCGAATTCGCTCGTGATTGCACAGTAAACCTGCGAGGTCGAGTTAAGCGTGATTGTCCGTCCGAGCGTGCCGTCGCTCCATTCGTAGGTCTCGTATCCGGCCGGTGCAAACAGCGTGACGTCTTCGCCGGGGCAAAGCGTCGTCGGCCCGTCCGATGTTACCGTCGTCCGCGGCAGGGCGTGAATTGTTAACTCAACCGAGGCGCTGGATTGGCAGAGCTGTGCATTGGCGACGGTGACGCTGAATGTTAACACCGACGAGGTGCCGGTTGCAATCGAATGCTGCACGCCAATCACCTGCGTCGTAGAGCCGTTGCTCCACAGGTAGGCGCTGAATCCGGGGCCGGCGTCGAGCAGCAGCGTCTCGTCTTCACAAATTTCGGTCACGCCGCCGCTGTTGATGTGCGCGGTCGGCAGGCTGTTGACAGTAATGCTGACAGACGTGCTTGCCGAGCATCCGTTGCCGTTGGTTACGGTTACTGCAAAAATGCCGCTCTGGTTAACCACTATGCTGGAAGTCGTCGCGCCGTTGGACCATTGAACGCTTGAAAAATGGTCGCCGACGTCGAGTGTGACGTCTTCACCCTGGCAGAATTCGGTCGGCCCGTCGGCTGTAATCTGCGGTTGCGGCAGGTTAAACACGGTGACGGCAATCGACGTGCTCGCCGAGCAGCCATTGCCGTTTGTCACTGTCACTTCAAAAATGCCGCTTTGGTTAACCGTAGTGCTGGAAGTCGTCGCGCCGTTGGACCAGAGAATGCTCGCAAACTGCTCGCCGACGTCGAGCGTGACGTCTTCACCCTGGCAGAAGACCGTTAGCCCGTCGGCTGTAATCGTCGGCTGCGGCAGGTTAAACACGGTGACGGCAATCGACGTGCTCGCCGAGCAGCCGTTGCCGTTTGTCACTGTCACCTCAAAAATGCCGCTTTGGTTAACTGTAATGCTGGAAGTCGTCGCGCCGTTGGACCAGAGAATGCTTGAAAAATGGTCGCCGGCGTCGAGCGTGACGTCTTCACCCAGGCAGAATTCGATCGGTCCGTCGGCCGTAATCGTCGGCTGCGGCAGGTTAAACACGGTGACGGCAATCGACGTACTCGCCGAGCAGCCGTTGCCGTTTGTCACTGTCACCTCAAAAATACCGCTTTGGTTAACCGTAATGCTGGAAGTCGTCGCGCCGTTGGACCAGAGAATGCTCGCAAACTGCTCGCCGACGTCGAGCGTGACGTTTTCGCCCAGGCAGAATTCCGTCGGTCCATCGGCCGTGATATTCGGCACGGGGCTTGTCAGCACGGTGACGGAGATTGATGTGCCGGCGGAACATCCGTTTGCATTTGTGACGAGCACACTGAAAACACCGCCCTGATTGACCGTGATTGATGCGGCTGTCGCGCCGTTGCTCCACAGCACTTCGGCCCAGCTATCGCCGACGTCGAGCGTGACATCGTCCTCCGGGCAGATCGTGGTCGGCCCGTCGGCCGCAATCTGCGGACTCGGATTGTTAAACACGGTGACATTTACGGTTGTGGCCTCGCTGCAGCCGAACTCCGTACTGACGAGCGCGCTGTAAAATCCGCTCTCGCTGACGGTAATGGAATTGTCGAGCGAGCCCGTGCTCCACAGCACCTCGGCCCAATGGTCGCCGACGTCGAGCGTGACGTCGCCGCCCGCGCAGAATTCCAGCGGCCCGTCGGCCGCGATCTGCGGGTCGGGCGCGGAGTACACAGTCACCGAGATTGAAGTTGAAGCCATGCAGCCGTCAAGCGTCGCGACCGTCGCCGTGTACAGGCCCGTCTCGCGAACAGTAATCGCGCGATTCGTCGAACCGTCGCTCCACAAAATGCTCGCCCACGTGTTGCCGACGTCGAGTTTAACACTCCTGCCGTCGCAGAACTCTGTCGGGCCGTTGGGCGCGATCGTCGGCTCCGGCAGGTTAAACACCGTGACCGTCATCGAACTCGAGGCCTGGCAGCCGTTGCCGTTGAATACCGTCGCCGTGTAAACGCCGCTTTGATTGACCGCAATGGCATTTGTCGTCGCGCCGTTGGACCACAGCACGGAACTGAAAGTGTCGCCGACGTCGAGCGTGACGTCCTCGTCGGCGCAGAACTCGGTCGGTCCGTCCGCTATAATCGTCGGCGCCGGCAGGTCATACACCGTAATTGTGATCGAGGTCGCCGCCGTGCATCCGTTGGCCGTCGTGACGGTCGCCGTATAAACGCCGCTGTTGTTTACCGAAATTGCCGCTGTAGACACACCGTTGGACCAGCGTACCGAGGCGTAGGAATTTCCGACGTCAAGCGTGACGTCGTCACCGTCGCAGAATTCGGTCGGCCCGTCCGCTGCAATCGTCGGCGCAGGCAGTTCAAAGACGGTTACCGAGATTGACGTCGAAGCGGCGCAGCCGCTTGAGTTTACAACGGTGGCCGTAAACAGACCGCTTTGATTAACCGCAATACTTGAAGTTGTTGCACCATTGGACCACAGCACGGAAGCAAAAGTGTCGCCGACGTCGAGCCGGACGTCCTCATCGGCGCAGAATTCGGTCGGCCCGTCGGGAGTAATCGTGGGTTGCGGCAGGTTAAACACCGTCACGGAGATCGATGTCGACGCCGAACATCCATTGGCAGTTGTGACGGTCGCCGTGTATAGTCCTGTTTGATTAACAGTAATTGCGCCGGAAGTCTCGCCGTTGGACCAGAGGACGGAAGCAAAAGTGTCGCCTACGTCGAGCGTGACGTCTTCATCGGCGCAGAACTCGGTCGGTCCGTCGACGGCAATTGTCGGTGCGGGCAACTCAAAGACCGTCACGGAAACAGAGCTTGATGCCACACAGCCGTTTGTGTTTACTACGGTGGCCGTAAACAGACCGCTTTGATTAACCGTAATACTTGAAGTTGTTGCGCCGTTGGACCACAGCACGGAAGCAAAAGTGTCGCCTACGTCGAGCGTGACGTCCTCGTCGGCGCAGAACTCGGTCGGTCCGTCGGGAGTAATCGTGGGTTGCGGCAGGTTAAACACCGTCACGGAGATCGATGTCGACGCCGAACATCCATTGGCAGTTGTAACGGTCGCCGAATAGATTCCCGTTTGGTTAACGGAAATTGCCGTTGTTGTTGCGCCGTTGGACCACAAAACGGACGCAAAGGAATTGCCAAGGTCGAGCGTGACGTCCTCGTCGGCACAGAACTCGGTCGGTCCGCCGGGAGTAATCGTGGGTTGCGGCAGGTTAAACACCGTCACGGAGATCGATGTCGTCGCCGAACAACCGTTGGCATTTGTAACGGTCGCCGAATAGATCCCCGTTTGGTTAACGGAAATTGCCGTTGTTGTTGCGCCGTTGGACCAGAGGACGGAAGCAAAGGAATTGCCAAGGTCGAGCGTGACGTCCTCGTCGGCGCAGAATTCGGTCGGTCCGTCGGGAGTAATCGTGGGTTGCGGCAGGTTAAACACCGTCACGGAGATTGATGTCGTCGCCGAACATCCATTGGCAGTTGTAACGATCGCCGAATAGATCCCCGTTTGGTTAACGGAAATTGCCGTTGTTGTTGCGCCGTTGGACCAGAGGACGGAAGCAAAAGTGTCACCCACGTCGAGCGTGATGTCCCCGTCGGCGCAGAATTCGGTCGGTCCGTCGGGAGTAATTGCCGGTTGCGGCAGGTTAAACATCGTGATTGAAATCGACGTGCTCGCCGAACAACCGTTGGCAGTTGTAACGGTCGCCGAATAGATTCCCGTTTGGTTAACGGTAATTGCCGTTGTTGTTGCGCCGTTGGACCACAAAACGGAAGCAAAAGTGTCACCCACGTCGAGCGTGACGTCCCCGTCGGCGCAGAATTCGGTCGGTCCGTCGGGAGTAATTGTCGGTTGCGGCAGGTTGAACACCGTGATTGAAATCGACGTGCTCGCCGAACAACCGTTGGCATTTGTTACAGTTGCCTCAAAAATGCCGCTTTGTTTAACCACGATGCTGGAAGTTGTTGCGCCGTTGGACCAGAGGATGCTCGCAAACTGCTCGCCGAGGTCGAGTGTGACGTCCTCGTCGCCACAGAAAGTTGTCGGTCCGTCGGTTGTGATTGTCGGCTCGGGCAAATCCAGGACTGTCACGGAAATGGACGTAGTGGCCGAACATCCGTTGGCATTTGTGACGGTCGCCGTGTAAACACCCGATTGATTTACGCTGATACTATTTAACGTCGAACCGTTGGACCATAAAACAGACGCAAAAGACTCGCCAACGCCGAGTGTGACGTCTTCATCGGCGCAGAAGGTCGTTGGGCCGTCGGCGGCAATGATCGGCTCGGGCAGGTTGTACACCGTCACAGAAATTGACGTAGTGGCCGAACATCCGTTGGCATTTGTGACGGTCGCCGTGTAAATACCCGGTTGATTTACGCTGATGCTATTTAACGTCGAACCGTTGGACCATAAAACAGACGCAAAAGACTCGCCGACGCCGAGTGTGACGTCTTCATCGGCGCAGAAGGTCGTTGGGCCGTCGGCGGCAATGATCGGCTCGGGCAGGTTGTACACCGTCACAGAAATTGACGTAGTCGCCGAACATCCGTTGGCATTTGTGACGGTCGCCGTGTAAATATCCGATTGATTTACGCTGATACTATTTAATGTCGAACCGTTGGACCATAAAACAGACGTAAAAGTGTCGCCGACGTCCAGCGTGACGTCGCTGTCGGCGCAGAAGCTGGTCGGCCCGTCGGCGAGAATGACGGGCTCCGGATTGTCAAACACGGTGATGTTAATCGAATCCGTGTCGCTGCAACCATTCGCGTTTGTGGCGGTGACGCTGTACAGGCCGCCCTCGCTCACGGTGATTTCCGGCGTAGTTAAACCGTTGCTCCACAGGACCGACGTCCAGCCGTCGCCGGCGTCGAGCGTCACGCTGCCGCCCGAACAAAAACTCGTCGGCCCGTCGGCATTGATGTTGACGTGCGGCAGATCAAACACGGTGATCGTCGGTGAAGTTGCTTCGGCCGTGCAGCCGCCCAGGGCTGTGACGCTGACCGAATACTGCCCGCTCTGATTCACCGTGATTTTCTGTGTAAGCGCGCCGTTGCTCCACAGATAGTCTAAATGCCCCGCCCCGGCGTCCAGCACGACTGAATCGCCGGCGCAAAAACTCGTCGGTCCCTCGGGCGTGACCGCCACATAAAAGCGGCAGTACTCAATTGGCGTTGCGGCATCGGACTCATAGGGGCCGGCGACGGCGCGCACGTCGTAGTAGTATTTCCGGCCGAATGTTAACAGGCCGTGGGCGTAACTCGTGGTTGCAGGCCCGACAGAGGCTATCTCACTTAAACTGCCGGGCGAGGCGCCGCGGTAGATGCGGAAGGCGGCGAGGTCTTCCGCGCCGGCGTCCTGCCATTCGACGCGGACGCTGTCACCGTCGGTGTAGACGTTAATATTTAGCGGCGCCGGGATCGGCACGACGGCAAAGTTGAAGTTGCTGTTGTCGAACACAATTGGATGTTTGGAGTCGGCCGCGCGCACGCGCAGGCTGCTGCCCGGCACGTCCGGCACGCGCCAGCTGTAACTGCCGGTATTGGCGGTGGAGCGTTCGATTTTATGCCAGTTTAAACCGCCGTTCTCGGAGTAATCCAGCCGGATGGCGGAAATGTTGCCGACGGCATTATCCCACTGAATTGTTTTACGCGCACCCACCTGCCAGCTCTCGCCGCCGTTGGGCGTCTGCAGTGCCAGCGTCGGAGCGATGACGTCGTTGTAGCGCGCCGCCGAATCGTTGCTGTTGTCCGTGTCGCTCGCCAGAAAAGCGCGCGCGTACATGATGTAACGGCTGCTGATCGCCACGCCGACTTCGGGGAAGTCGACCGTGTCGATCGTGTTGGCGGAAATCAGCGGAATCGTGGCCGAAGTCGCAAAGACTTCGGCGCGCAGCGGCTGGCTCACCATGCGGAACGTGACCGGCAGGTTTTTAACCGCATTGCTGCCGTTGTTGCGAATTTCCACGCGGGGCACAAAAGATGCGGTGTCGTCGCCGCCCGGCGTCGGGAAGAGAATCTCGCGCACTTCAATATCGTTGTTAACTGTGATGCTGAAAGCCGTGTCACTCACGTCCATCAGCCCGGCGTTGTTGCGGTCGTAGATGCGCAGGCGCGCCAGGTCCGTGTTGATCGCCGGCACCGTCCAGTTGTACTCTTCCGTGCTGGCCGTCTGGTTCGTGCGCACCGAATACCAGCTCGCTCCGTCGTCCGGCGAAAACTCGATCATAACGGTGCTGATGACCGTTCTGTCCCATTCAATTTTGCTTGTCGATCCGGAGATATACGTCGTGTCTTTGTTGTGACTTGTCAACTCCAGCGTGCCGGAGAACGAGCCCACGACGGCAAATGGTTGTTTAAGTTCGTTGTTGACAGTTTTTGAGTCGCCGGTAAGAGCGATGTCAACGCGCGAAAAATAATCGCCGAGCGTAGCCAGCGAGGTCGAGGCAAACGTGACGTGTTTAACTTCGCCGGCGTCAAGGTCGACCGTCGCGGTGGAACTCCAGACCTCGGTGCCGTCGAATTCCTCAATTGTGAAGGTCACGTCCAGATCGCTCTGGTCGTCCGTGCCGACGTTTTTCACCACCGCTTCCGGCACAAACCAGGTGTCGTCTTCCACCGATGCGCCCGGCGCGGGCAACGTTACGTCCATCACGGCGACGTCCTTGGCGGCCGACTCTTCCTCGCGGTAAATGCAGGCGCCGTTTTCGCAGCGGAAGCGAATCAGCGTCGAGACGATCGGATGCAGGTAGAGCCCCTTGCCGGCGGGCTGCAGGTGACAGTAGCTCATGATCGTGCCGCGGCGGTTGATGCGCGTCGGAAAACACCCGCCTTCGGCTGTCCAGCACGAGTCGATCGCCGGATTCCAGTTGCAGTTGTGAGTGTGCGACGAGCCGAAGTTGTGGCCCAGCTCGTGCGCCGTCACGTCCGTGTCCCACACGTAGCTCGTCGTTGGATAACTGACGTTGTTGTTCAGGCCGCTGACGCCGTAGCCGTAGCCGCTGAGCAGGCTGCTGCACAGCACGTTGACCCAGGCCACGCCGCCGATGCCGTTGCGCCCCGAAAAGAGGTGCGCCAGGCTGCGGTTGACGTCGCGCATGTTGGTGTTCCAGTGCGGCCGCATGTCGAACAGCATCTCCGTCGCGTCGGTGTCGTCGTAGGGGTCGCCGCTGCGCCAGACGCGCAGGTAGGGCACGCGCAGCCGCACGTTGACGTCGCGCGTGTACACGGCCGAAACCGCGCCCATAACCGTCCGCGCGTAGTTGACGGAGCGCGACAAATTTGAGCCGTGGTCGTTGTAAAACTGCGAGTCGCAGTCGATGGCGATGGACGCCACGAGGATGTCGCTGCTGTTCAGGCGGTCACCGGAGCCTTTTTGCTGCGCGCCGCGATTCATCAGAGATTCCTGGACGCGCTCGTCGTAGTCGTCCAGCGTCTCACTTGCACAGCCGGCTTCCGCGACGCCGGGGCGCGGCGGCAGGTCGACGAGCGTTTCGTCGTAGACGATCACGGTGGAAGTCTGCTCCGAGGGTTCGCCGAGGGGCGCAATCATGTAGCGCCGCGCGGGCCGTCCCATTTCCTCCGGCAGGTCCACGTAGCCGCTCGCGTAGCCGTTGAAGACCGCCAGATAGACAAAGGAGCGGGGTTCGCCGGCGACCATGCCGGACAGGAACAGCGCCGGGTCCGGGCTGTAGGGCATTTCAGACTCGCCGTCCGCCACCACCACGCGGGCGTCGTCCTCGAGAACCTTGAAACGTTTCACCCACACGCGCACTGTGCGCGTCGGGCTCAATGGCAAACAAAAAGGCCGTTCAGCAGCGACGGGGAAGCCGTCAAGCTGCAATGAAAATTCTACGGGATTGACCTGGAAAAATGCGGCCTCCGCCGGAAGTGTGTCGGTCGCGGGCCGCGGAACAGCGCGGAACAGCGCGCCCTCCGCGCTGTTGGGGTCGCAGGGAACTTTGTCGCCGTCAACCGGTACGGCGGGATCCACGAACTGAAAATTGCGATAGCGATCGGGCAGGCCGGGGATCGTGATGAAAGCCGAATCGCGGGCTTTTCCATGCGCGTGACGGCAATTGTCATTGCATCGATGATAGTCGGGCACGGCGACTTCACGTGAAGAAGACCGCGCATTTGCGGACGAAGCGCCGGAGTGTTGCGCCAGAGCGGGAAGGGAAAACAGGAGCATGACAACGCACGCGAACGACGCGCGGCGCAGCGAAAGCAGGAACAAAGCTATCACGATACCTCTCTGACTCAAATTGACGGAATCCCGCATTTGACCGAACCGCAGGCGGCGCGGAAAGAATTGCCGGTTGATGCTGCTGAGCGCTCCGGCTCAGAGGTTGAAATCCGGCAGCGACAAAAGGCGCACCGGACGACTGGTGTTTATTTCATATTTTTGATTCCGCACGCCCGTTGTGCCGCAGGCATGTGATCAATCCGAGTAGTCAGGGCCTGTCGGGACGACAGGACGCGAAAAATAGCGTTCCGAATGATGATAGTCAATTGTTTGCCGCGGCTGAAAATCCGCGGGCGGGCGGAACGACACCTGGCTGTAATGAAATGTGCGGTGTATCGTTGCGGACGCAACACCGCATGGCGACGAAAACATGAAAATCTATTTTGACCATCCCCTGGATTCCCATACGACCTTCGGCGTTGCCGCACGGGCGGCGCAGTTCATCCGGATCGAGGATGTAGTTGATATTCCGGCCGCGCTGGAAATCGCCGGCGGTTCCGGCAAAGCGCCCTATATCCTGGGCGGCGGCAGCAATGTGCTGATTACCGAAGACCTGGCCGACGCGGTACTTTCGATTGGCTTGCGCGGCATCGAGACGGAGGAACACGGCGACGAAGTAATTGTGACGGCCGCCGCGGGCGAAAACTGGCACGAACTGGTCGAAGTCTGCGTGGAACGCGGCTGGGGCGGCATCGAAAACCTGGCGCTGATCCCCGGATCCGTCGGCGCGGCGCCCGTCCAGAACATCGGCGCCTACGGCGTGGAGCTGGCCGACGTGCTGGAGCGCGTCGAGGTCTACGACATCAATCGCGGCGAATCGTATTCCATGACGCCGGCCGAGTGTTATTTCAGTTATCGCGACAGCATCTTCAAACAGGACCGCAGCCAAAGCCGCATCATCACTTCTGTCTCCCTGCGTCTCTCGCGCACGGCCGCGCTGAACACGTCATACGGCGCAATTGAACAGGAACTGGCTGCCATCCCCGCCGACAAACGCAGTTTCCGCGACGTCTTTGAGGCCGTGATTCGCATCCGCCGATCCAAACTGCCCGACCCGAAGGTGATCGGCAACGCCGGCAGTTTTTTCAAGAATCAGATCGTGCACGAGTCGCTCCTGGAAAGTCTCCGTCAAGACTATCCCGATATTCCTCTCTGGCAGGTGGACGAGGACATGTACAAAATCCCGGCGGGCTGGTTGATCGAATACTGCGGCCTGAAAGGCCTGCGGCGGGGCAATACGGGCACCTACGAAAAACAGGCCCTGGTGCTGGTCAACCACGGCGGCGCCACGGGCGAAGAGATCTGGCAATTTGCGCAGTACGTGCGCCGAACGGTCAAAAAAGAGTTCGGTTTTCAGCTGGCATGGGAGGTGAACGTCTGGTGAGCATACCATTCCGCGTCACCGGGGAGTTCGGGCAATGTTGACGCTGACGGCGATTTTTGTCGGCGGCGGCCTCGGCAGCGTCTGTCGTTACCTGATTTCGCTTTTTGTGGCGGAGCGCAGTTCGGGCGCTTTCCCCTGGGGCACGCTGGCGGTCAACGTCGTCGGCTCGTTTCTGATCGGCCTGATCGTGGCGGCGGCGGCGCGTCATTTTGAGGATCTGCCGGAGGCGCTGCGTCTGGGCGCGGCGGTCGGTTTCTGCGGCGGCTTCACGACTTTTTCGACTTTCAGCATGGAAGCGGTGCGCCTGCTGCGCGACGGGCAGACGGCGACGGCGCTGCTCTACGTGGGCGCGAGCGTTGTTCTCTCGCTGGCGGGATTCTGGCTGGCGGACCTGTTGATTCGCGGTCTGCGTTAGGTTCGCCGACTGATCGCTTTGCCCCGGCATTGCCATTTGGGGCAGGCTCTATGACTTTTTTGTTTGTCAACGGGGGAGAAATTTCAAACTCACCTGAGCATCAACAAGCGATAATCCCGCAACTCGCCGGCGCGCAGCTCAACGTGATACACTCCGCGCGCAAACTCTTCACTCAACTCAAAGACTCTGAAGCTGTCGGCTCCGTGGCCGGCTGCCGGCCGGCGCCGCTCGAGGACTTTCACGCCGGCGCTGTTGAACACTGTGAGCACCGTTTCCTCGCTGCGCGAAACCACCGCGCCGATTGTAAACTGGCCGTCCGCCGGGTTGGGCGTCACGCTCCGAATGCCGAAAGTCGTCGTAAAATCCAGCCCGAAGTTGACACAGAACGGATCGACCGACAGCTGACCGTTTTCCGTTTCGACTGCCAGGTCTTCGCCGCCGGTCCAGGTGAAGTCTTCGATGATGATCGGCGTGACGGGGAAATTCTCGTCGTACATCACGCGGCCGTCCAGATAGAGCAAAGTGTCGCCGGGGACGGCGGAGGACGGCATTGTAAACGACGTAGTGAGCAGATGATCGTCGCCGTCGCGGCTCCGCGTCGTGGCGGCTGCAAAACGGAAGGCTTCGGGCAGGAAAACGCGCCGATCGATCCGCACCGTAATGTCAAAACTGCCGGGCGTCAGACGCGGCAGACTCAGCTCGCGCAGCAGCAGCGGCAGCGTCACGATTGAATTGTCGGGCGCAAAACGAAGATCTGGATACTCGACGAGCATCACTTCGCGTTCGGTGACCACGCCGCGCAGCGGAATCCGCAGCGTTGGGCCGCAGATGCCGCCTTGTGTGTAAATGTTCAGTTCGTCACTGAAAATGCCTTCCTGCGCCGACTGCAGTCCGACGGTGAACACATGGCTTTCAGCGGGGTTGATGTCGAGCGGCAGGACAAAATCCGCGTCGATGGAAAACGGAGCGCCGAGTCCACTCAGTCTGATAATGCGCAGCGGTGCGGAACCCTCATTTTTCAGTTCAAAACTCTGTGTTCCTCTCTGCCCCGGCTTGAGGATGTCGAAGTCCACTTCCGTCGGCGTGACCGCCAGGCCCGCGCCGAACAGACTGCCTTTCAGGTGCACGACCTGCGTGATGTCGCAGGGCTCAAAATGTATCGTGAGTGTGCCGCTGTAGTCGCCCGTGGCGGTGGGCGCAAAACGGATGTCCACGTCGCGCAGTTCTCCGGCCTCCAGCGTGCTGCCCGCCTGCAGGGTGGTGCTGAACGGCGCGCTGATTTCGACCCTGTCGATCTCAAATTCGCCGGCGCGATCGGGGGCGGGCAGCAGGCTCAGCGTGATCGTCGAGTCGCGCCGGCCGCAGGCCAGCGGGTCGCCGAAATCGATGCTGTCCGGCAGTCCCAGGTGCGGCGCTTCGCTGCGGCCGCTGTAGGGAACAAAGAGATGTTCCTCGCAGAAATCGACCTCAAACTGCACCGCCGCGATTTCCTGCGTCGGCTGCGTCGGGCTGTAGCGCAGGCGCAGCGCCGCCACGCCGTTGGGCGGCACCTGTATCGGCAGCGCGTCGATCGGCTCGATCGTCAGCGGCTTGACGATGCGCACGATGCTGATCGGCTGGGAGCCGCGATTGTTGAAAATGACTTCAGACTCCGAACTGCGCTCGCAGCTCAGCAGCGGCGGAAAATTGATCTGCTTTGCGTCCAGCGGAAGCACGTCGTCGATGAACCTGGCGCTCAGATCCACTTCCAGCGTGCCGGAGCAGTCGGAAGTGCTCAGCGCATAGTCGATGCCCAGCTGGCCGACCACCAGATTGACGCCGCTCAGCGGCAGGATCGACAGGTCGACGCTTCCACCCGCCGGGATCGGGTCGTCGATGGCGTCCGGCGCGACGCTGAAGGCGGGGCTGATGCGAATCTCGCCGATGTCGAGATCTTCTTCCGCCGTATTGGTGATGCGCAGGGTGCGCGCCTGCGGCGTGGCGCAGAGCGGCACATTGCCGAAGTCGATGTTGTCCGGCTGCGCCAGCAGCGCCGCCTCGGCTTTTTCCACCTGGATTGTCAAGGCCAGGTCGCGCACGCAGGGGCGTCCTTGCAGATCGAGGACGGCGGTTACGCGGCCGGGCGAATCCTTGTTTATGCGCACTTCCACCTGAACCGTGGCCCGCGCGGCGATTTCGCTGTCCGCCGCGGGCTGCGACAAAATCTGCAGCACGGCCGGATTGCGGCTCTCGGCGCCGACCCACTGGATACTTTCAAGGCCGTCGTTCTGGACGGTCAGCAGGACAATTTTTTCATTTTCGCAGGCGCCGATCGAGACGTCCAACGGCCCGTCGACCAGCAAGAGGCGTCCCGGCGTGCGCTGGCGCACGTCGATGCTCGCCGTTTTGCTGCAGCCGTTGGCGCCGAAACCGATGACCGTGTAGATGTCGGCTTTGTCGACAACGATCGAGGGCGACTGGCTTTCCGTCGACCACAGGTAGCTGTCGAAGTCGCCGACGGCTCTCAGGGTGACGGTCTCACCGACGCAGAGCGGCAGGCTGCCTTCCGTCGGCACGATTTCCAGCTCCGGGATGCCGTAGTTCAGGAACATGGCCCACAGGGCATTGTGCGGTTTGCTGATCAGGGTCATTCTGAAATCTGTTGCGCCGGCCGGCACGTAGTTGTTCAGTTTTGCCAGGACATCATTGCCGCCCATCAACGGGTCGGCCGTATCTTCCAGCTGTCCGCGCAGAATCCCGTCAAAGTAGCTGAAGTTGGCGGACGGACCGCCACAGGCGCCGGACTGCGGATCTTTGCCGCCGATCTTGCCCAGCGAGTTGTCGTTGACAACAATTTCCGCGGCGTCGCTGTCGGCGTTGCAGATATAGCCGCACATAAGCCCCAGTCCCAGGTCGAAGCAGCTGGGCGGCGTCAGGTCCAGAGAATAGTTCACCGGATCGTAGGTGAAGTTGGAGTCGTTGAGCAGAATCTCGACGTTCGTCGCCTTCAGGTCGGCGCGTTCAAAACATACCCACAGGTAGAAATCGGCGTAGCGGCTCGAGGCTTGGCTCTGCGGTGGAATGTCGATCAGGTAGACGCTGCGGTTCGTTTGTATCCGGCCTGTCACGTCCACGGCATGCACGCCCGAATTGTCGCCGAATTCGCTGTTGAAGTTGACGGACACCTGGTTGGAGGCGTCCAGTTGCAGCGGCGCGCCGTCAAAGCCGATCGTCAGCGGTTTGACCGCGCCGTGCCGCCCCGCCAGCAGATAGGCCTGCCGAACCGCGCAGCCCGCCGGGATCGCAATGGTCAACTCGCCCGATCCGGTGCTGGTGGCCGGAGGTGAATAGCCGCCGCCCGTCGCGCCGCCGTGGATCACCTGACGGAAAAAAACGTCCTGAGCGCTCGCGCTTTCAGGCGCGCCGACAAACAAAAAAATCGCAAGGAAACAAGTCAGGAACAGGTCCGCGGCAAGACCCGGAATGCGGCTCCGCAGTGTAAACAGATGTGTGACTGGCAACATGTCGGCGAAGTAGAATATTCGGTTTACGGGATCGGAATCCCGGCTGGGTGTATGCTGCGAGGGCGGGCAGGGCGGCAATGTACGTTGCAAGTGATACATAAACAATCCGTTTTGCCGTGCACAATTGTGAGCCTGTCGGTTTTGAGGCCCTCTACGTGGTCATTTCATCCGATCGCAGAGAGAACCCGGCCGCGGCGGATTTGTCCCAATTCCCCTTCCCGGCGTAAATTGCCGCTCATTTTTTATCAGGCGACGCTGCGCCCGGCATTTGACGGCGCGGCCGTTTGATGCGCCGACATGCGGGAGGATTTCATGACGAGTTTGCGACTGGCTGTAGTTCAGTTTTCGGCGCAATTTGGTGAGGTCGGCGCAAATATCGCGGCGCTGGAAGCACTGCTGGAACCGGTGGAAGCCGATATTATCGTGCTGCCGGAGCTGTGCACCACCGGCTACTTTTTTCAGTCGCGCGATGAATCGGCGCGGTACGCCGAGGCCGTCGACGGTCCCTCCTGCGAGCTGTTCCGGCGCACGGCGGCGGCCAAAAACGCCATCGTGGTGGGCGGTTTTGCCGAACGCGCCGGCACAGAGATGTACAACAGCTGCGCGCTCGTTGCACCGGAAGACGGCGAGGTGCGGGTCTACCGCAAAATCCACCTGTTCTACCGCGAGAAATTTGCCTTTGACGTGGGCGACAAAGCCTGGTTCAACGTGTACAACGCCGCGCGCGACGTCAACATCGGCATGATGGTCTGTTACGACTGGCGTTTCCCCGAGGCGGCGCGCAGCCTGATGCTCGCCGGCGCCGACCTGGTCGTCTGTCCGTCCAATCTCGTCACCGAGGCCTGGCGCAAGGTCATGCCCGCGCGCGCCATCGAAAACAAAGTCTACATGGCCGTGGCCAACCGCGCCGGCGCGGAAACGCGCGGCGACGAAACGCTCGTGTTCAAGGGCGACTCCGCCGTCTACGGCTACAACGGCGACGAGCTGGCTCTGGCCGACCCGCACAGCAACGTGGTGATCTACGCCGACATCCTGCCCGCCAAAACGCGCGACAAGTCGTTCAACGCTTTCAACGACGTGCGCCACGACCGCGTCCCCGCCGCGTATGCCGCACTCTGCAGGCCGAACGAAGGGCGGGCCTGAGCCGACATATCAGAACTATTGAAAGACTTCTCCATGAATTTCTCGACCCTGCGACTGTCCGGCATTCTGCTGCATATTTCTTCGCTGCCCGCCGCTGCGGGAGAAGCGGATCAGGGCATCGGCGACCTGGGCGACGGCGCCCGCGCCTTCGTCGATTTTTTGCAGGCGGCCGGGCAGAGCTGCTGGCAGGTGCTGCCGATCGGTCCGACGGGCTACGGCGACAGCCCCTACGCCTCGTATTCGGCTTTTGCCGGCAACCCCGATTTCATCAGCCTGGAGGACCTGCGGCGGCGCGGCTACCTGAGCGCCTCCGAGCTGCCGGTCCTGGCGCGCACGCGCAAACACGCGCATATCGGCGCGGCGCGCGAAGTGAAAATGCCGGCGCTGCGGCGCGCCTGGCAGCGCTTCTGCAGCGCGCGCACGTCCGCCGAGAGCGGCGCTTTTCATCATTGGGCCGCGCAGCAGGGCGACTGGCTGGACGACTTTGCACTGTTCATGACGCTGAAAGACCTGCACGGCGGCGGCGCCTGGTACAACTGGCCGCGCGAGTACAAACTACGCGATCCGGCCGCCCTGCAGGCGCTGCGGGGCTCACAGCGCGAACTCTTCGATTTTCATCGCTGGCTGCAGTGGCTGTTCAGCGAGCAGTGGCGCGGCCTGCGCGCCTACGCCGCCGCGCGCGGCGTGCAACTGATGGGCGACATCCCGATCTTTGCCGCGGATGACTCGGCCGACGTCTGGGCGCATCCCGGACAGTTTCTGCTGGACGGCGAGCGCCGCCCGACCGTCGTGGCCGGCGTGCCGCCGGACTATTTCTCCACAACCGGTCAGCGCTGGGGCAACCCGCTCTACGACTGGGACGCCATGCGCCGCGACAACTTTGGCTGGTGGAACGCGCGCCTGCGGCGCATGCTCGACTGTTTTGACCTGCTGCGCATCGACCACTTTCGCGGCTTTGAGGCTTTCTGGGCGATTCCCGCCGCCGATGACACCGCCGTCAACGGCCGCTGGGTCAAGGCGCCCGGCGGCGAGCTCTTTGCCGAAGTGCGCCGCCGCCACGGCGCGCTGCCGCTGATAGCCGAGGACCTGGGCCTGATCACGCCGGAAGTTGTAGCCCTGCTGCGCGAATGCGGATTCCCCGGCATGAAAGTCCTGCAGTTCGGCTTTGAGAGCCGCGACCCGCGCAACGACTTCCTGCCGCACAACTTTGAGCGCAACTGCGTGGTCTATACCGGCACGCACGACAATGCGCCGACGGCCGCCTGGCACCGCGCCGCGTCGGATGAGGTCAGGGATTTTGTAGAACGGTACACCGGCGTGCGCAGCTCCGCGCGCGTCGTGCGCGAGCTGATCCGCGCCGCGCTGGCTTCGCCCGCCCGGCTCTGCCTCTTCCCGCTGCAGGACGTCCTGGCGCAGGGCAAGAGCCGTCGCATGAACGAACCCGGACAGGCGCGCGGCAATTGGTCCTACCGCATCGAGGCCGCGGACCTGGCGTCCGACGTCGCGGCGGACCTGCGCGAACTCACCGCGCTCTACAACCGCCTGGCCTCGCCTTCCGCCTGAAGCGCCGCCATGCCGTTCGCCCGCTTTTGTGTACTTTTGCGCAGCTCCGCCGCGGCTTCGGCGGCGTTGTCCTGCTGCTTCCAACCACAAACCACGATAGTTCATGCGACATTTTCAGCGCTGTTTCCGCTTAGTTTTGTTGGTCGTCTGTGTGCTGATGTTTTGCGCCGCAGAGCGGCCGCTCGCCGCGCAGGATTCGGCCGAAAAGGTCGATCTCAGCTCGCCCTACGGCACGATCCGCACGCACCTGATTTTCCTGCAGGAAAAAAACTACAAGCCGGATTCGGCCGCGCTGACGCTCAACATGGTGGACAATCGCACCAGCGAGGCGCGCGAAATCGCCGTCAAACTCAAGGAATTTCTCGACTTCCGCGGTTTGCTCGTGGAGATGGACAAGGTACCGACCAACTCCGCCTACATCGACACAAGCACCGGCGAAGCGACCTTCACGCCTTTTCACGACTACCCGACGATCTATGTCGAAAAAGTCGGCAAGCGCTGGTTGTATTCGGAGAGCACGGTTAACGCGGTGCCGGTGCTGTGGGAGCAGACGCAGACATGGACCTTTGAAGAATTCATCAGCACCTTTGACTCCATCGACGCCGATCGATATTTCGGCCTCAAACTGGGTCACTACGTCACGCTGTTTCTGATTCTGGCGCTGGCTTTTGTTTTCCACCGCATTCTGTCCTTTGTGCTCACGAGCGTGATCCTGCGCTACCTGGAAAAGTGGCTCAAAGGCGCGGTGGCGGTCGATTTTATCCACCAGGTGGCGCGCCCGCTCAGCTACCTGATCGTCTACGTGGCGATTATCGTGCTGGTGCCGACGCTCAAGCTGCCGCCTTTCCACCAGAAATACCTGCAGTTGCTGCTGCAGCTGATGGCCTCGATCTACGGCATCATGATTTTCTACCGCGTCGTCGACCTGCTCGGCGCGTACTTTGAGAAAATCGCCGAAAAGACCGAGAGCACGCTGGACGATCATCTGGTGCCGCTGGCGCGCACGCTCACAAAAATCCTCGTGGTGCTCGGCGGGATAGCATTGATCCTGCAGAACTGGGGCATCAATATCACGGCGCTGCTGGCCGGCCTGTCCATCGGCGGTCTGGCTTTTGCCTTTGCCGCGCAGGACACCATCCGCAACTTCTTCGGCTCGATTATGATTTTTGTCGACAAACCCTTCCAGATCGGCGACTGGGTGGTGTTCGACGGCGGCGAGGGCACGGTGGAGGAAGTCGGCATCCGCAGCACGCGCGTGCGCACCTTCTACAATTCGCTGGTCTACGTGCCCAACGGCAAGCTGGCGGACATGATGGTGGACAACATGGGGCTGCGCCAGTACCGCCGTTTCAACACAAAGATCACGATCACCTACAGCACGAGCCCGGAGCAGGTGGACGCCTTTGTGCAGGGCCTGCGGCGCATCGTGGACACACATCCGAACACGCGCAAGGACTACTACCAGATCTTTTTCAACAACATGAGCGCCACCTCGCTCGACGTGCTTTTCTACATCTTTTTTGAGGTGCCGGACTGGACGGAGGAGCTGCGCGCGCGTCACGACGTTCTGCTGGCCATCATGAACCTGGCCAAAGCTCTCGGCGTGGAATTTGCCTTCCCGACGGAGACCATTCACATCGACAGCTGGCCGGCCGGCAACGCGGCTCAGTTGCCGGTCGATTCCGGCGGCGAGACTAACAAGATGGCTGTTGCTGAAGAAGAGGATTTTCGGAAAAGCATCGACGCGGTCATCGCCGACATGCTGGAGCGCAACCGCCTGGAAACCCAACGCCTGCAGCGCGAACGGGAGCAGAAATAATGCGGCCCAACGGGAATTGACCGCCTGATTACAGCGCCGTTCCGGCTCGTTTTTCTGAGCTTTTTGTTTGTCTTTGCGGGGAAAAAACGAGGCGTGGCGTCAGGTGCGGCCCATGCCTTTGTAGAGGTCAAAGCGCGCTTTGTAGGCCACCAGGTTGAAGTCGCTGTCGCGCAGCGTGCCGCCCGAGGGCAAAAAGTAAAAGGTGGAGGTTGTTCCGGTGACGGCGCGGGAGATCACGCCGCGACCGTCCACGTAGAAGCGCAGGATTTTGTAGCCCAGGTGTTCGTCGGCCGTCTGCAGCTGCCGCTTCAGGTTGTCGTCGGAAAAGAGGTGGAGGTCCGTATCGGTTTGTTGATTTGGCATGGGAAAAGGATCCGAAGGAAAGAGCGCCGCGCTTTGGCCGCCGCGGCGAATAAGCGTAAATTCGGGACTGCCTGACTGCAAAGAAATCCACGCCTTATGGCGGCGTCCAATATCACTGCCGGACGTGTTCACGGCTAACGCGGCGAACCACAATTTATTTGGCGGCGGACAGTCTTTGAACTCTCTTTTTCCGTCGCGCGCGCGGCGGGCCGAATTGCACTCACGAAGAGACACAAAATATTATGTTAAAGTTCATCGAAAAACTCTTCGGCAGTAAACGCTCGAAAGACGTTCAGCATCTGCTGCCGCTGGTCGAAGAGATCAACGAGATCTACGCAACGCTCGAATCCCTGAGCGATGACGAGTTAAGAGCCAAAACCACGGCGTTCCGCGCGCTGATAAATGAACGCGCCGCCGAAGTGCGCGCCGACATCGAAACCCTGCGCGAAAAAATCCGCACCGAAGACCTGAGCCACGAAGAAAAACTCGACACCTACGACGAACTGGCGCGGCTGGAAGACGAAGAGTACGAGTCCGTTCAGGACACGCTGGAAGAAATTCTGCCCGAAGCCTATGCCGTCATCAAAGAAACGTGCCGCCGCATGGTGGGCCACGTGTACAGCGCGGCCGATACCAAAGTCGAGTGGAAGGAAGTTCCCTACGACGTCCAGCTGATGGGCGCCATCGTGCTGCACCAGGGCAAAATTGCCGAGATGGCCACGGGTGAAGGTAAAACGCTCACCTCCGTCATGCCGCTCTACCTGAATGCACTGCCGGCCAAAGGCGTGCACCTCGTGACGGTCAACGACTACCTGGCGCGCCGCGACGCCGAGTGGATGCAGCCGGTCTTCGACTTTCACGGTATCACCATCGGCTGTGTGCAGGCCAACATGCCGCAGGACAAACGCAAGACGCAGTACGAATGCGACATCACCTACGGTACAAACAGCGAATTTGGTTTTGACTATCTGCGCGACAACATGGTGGGCAACCGCGAATCCATGGTCCAGCGCGAACACTACTACTGTATTGTTGACGAGATCGACTCGGCGCTGATCGACGAAGCGCGCACGCCGCTGATCATCTCCGGCCCGGTGCAGCAGCAGACCGGTCACCAGTACGAAAAACTCAACCCGGCGGTCCGCCGCCTGGTGGAAATGCAGAAGCGCCAGGTGGCCCACTACGTCGTGGAAGCCGAACGCCTGTACAACGAAGCGGTCAAAAAGGGCAGCGAGGACAAACCGGACAAGGAACTGCTGGCCGAAGCCGGCGTCAACATCCTGCGCGCCTACCGCGGTTTCCCCAAAAACAAACGCTACATGAAGCTGGTGCAGGAGCCGCAGTTCATCAAACTGCGCACCGAGACCGAGCTGGAGTACCTGCGCGACCAGGGCCGCCGCATGGCCGAGATCGACGAAGATCTCTACTACTCGATCGAGGAAAAACAGCACCAGATCGACCTGACGGAAAAAGGCCGCGAATTCCTCTCCGGCGCGCACGAAGACGCCGACATGTTCCTGATGATCGACATGGCGACCGAAATGAGCGCCATCGAAGGCAACACGGAGACGAACGAGGAGGAAAAACAGCTCAAAAAAGACGAGTTGATGCGCCAGTATTCGGAGCGCAGCGAGCGCATCCACGTCACCTCCCAGCTGCTGCGCGCCTATTCGCTCTACGAAAATGACGTGGAGTACGTGGTGCAGAACAACAAAGTCCAGATCGTCGACGAGAACACCGGCCGCATCCTGGATGGTCGACGTTACTCGGACGGCCTGCACCAGGCCATCGAGGCCAAAGAGGGCGTCAAGATTGAAAAGGACACACAGACCTTTGCGACGGTGACGCTGCAGAACTACTTCCGCCTCTACCGCAAAATGGCCGGTATGACCGGTACGGCCGAAACCGAATCCGCCGAGTTTTTTGAAATCTACAAACTCGACGTGGTGGTTGTGCCGACGAATCGTCCGATTGCGCGCAACGACATGAACGACCAGATTTACCGCACCAAACGCGAGAAATACAACGCGGTGGTGGACGAAATCAAACGCCTGAACGACGAGGGGCGGCCGGTGCTGGTCGGTACGGTGGCCGTGGAGGAATCCGAAAAACTGAGCAAGCTGCTCAAGCGCGCGGGCGTGAAACACAACGTGCTCAACGCCAAGCAGCATGCGCGCGAAGCTGAAATTGTGGCCGAAGCGGGCCGGCGCAGCGCGGTGACGATCGCCACGAACATGGCCGGCCGCGGTACGGACATCAAACTGACGCCCGAGACCAAGGAACTGGGCGGCCTGGCGATTGTCGGTACCGAACGCCACGACTCGCGCCGCATCGACCGCCAGCTGCGCGGGCGTTCCGGCCGTCAGGGCGACCCCGGCAGCTCGCGTTTTTACCTCTCGCTCGAAGACAAACTCATGCGCCTCTTCGGCGGCGAGCGCGTCGGCAACATGATGCAGCGTCTCAAGGTGCCCGAAGGCGAGCCGATCGAACACAAGATGATGACGAACGCGGTGGAGCGCGCCCAGAAAAAAGTCGAGGAGAACAACTTCTCCGTGCGCAAACGCCTGCTCGAATACGACGACGTCATGAACTCGCAACGGACGGTTATCTACGACCGCCGTCGCCACGTGCTGCAGGGCGAGCGCATGCGCGGCGAGCTGTTTGAATACATCGAAGAGATGGCGGGCGAGTGGTACGACAAGTTCCAGCCCGAAGCCGAGGTTGAAGAATTCCGCGACATGCTGCGCACGACCCTGCTTATCGACGTAGAACTGGATGCCAAACAGTTCGGCGAGATGGGGCAGGAGCAGTGCATCAATATGGTGGTGGAAGCGGCCGAGAAATACTACAAACGCAAGGAAGAAATGCTCGGGCCCGACTTTATGTTGCAGCTGGAGCGCGTTGCTTTCTTGCAGACGATCGATGAAAAATGGCGCGACCACCTGCGCGCGATGGACGACCTGAAAGAAGGCATCGGCCTGCGCGGTTACGCGCAGAAAAACCCGATTGTGGAGTACAAGGCCGAAGCATTTGGTCTGTTCCAGGACCTGATCCGCGACATCAACCGCGACACGGTCAACTTTGCCTTCAAATTCTTCCCGCGGGTGGTGGACCGCCGCACGCGCGTGCGCGAGAACGACCCGCGCGTGGCGGATGCGGTTGCCGCGGCGTCCTCCAAAAGCGGAGCGGGCGCCCCGGCTCCGACGGGCGAAGCGCCGCGCGTCAGCAGCGTCAGCATGAGTTCGATGAACTTCTCGCGTCCCACGACGAGCGTGCCGATCGGCGACGGCCAGGCGCAGCAGGAGCAGACGAGCGCCAACGGCCAGTCGGCCAAGCGCCGCCCGGTGACGCGTGAGACGCCGCGCATCGGCCGCAACGACCCCTGTCCCTGCGGCAGCGGCAAGAAGTACAAGGCTTGTCACGGTCGCAAGTAAGAATTGCCTGTAACAGCAGAGGCCCCGCGCGGCGGATTGAACATCCGCTGCGCGGGGCCTTTGTGTTTCAGGTCCGCAGCAAATCAAATGAGGCTGTTTTCCACCCGCGGAAAGCAGCCTCATTCGTATTCAGGAGCACATAAACAGTAACCCCGGAAACGGGGGAGGTTTCAGGCTTTCACCCCAACACCTTCTGCGTGCTCTTGAAATGCAGCTTGGCGACTTTGCCCAGCGCAGATGCCCCGTGGCGTTTGACCAGCTCCTGCGCCGCCCTGATGACTTTGCCGCTCGCGCCCTTGGGCAGCGCCATGCCGAATTCTTTTTCCAGCACCGCCATGTGTTCCACGTAGGCCGCACGCGCCAGAATGCTGGCCGCGGCCACCGCCACGTTGCGCTCCGCGCGCACCTCCTGGCGCAGCGTGATCTTGCGGCCGCGCTGCATCAGATTGCGTTTGATCATGAATTCGTGCGCAAACTTGTCCGAGAGCACCGTGTCGCAGTCGACTTTTTCCAGCAGGTTCTCGATGACGCGCGCATGCCCCCAGCCGAGCAGTTGGTTGAGGTTGCCGATTTTGGCGTAGAGTTCGTTGTATCTGGGATTGTTGATCGCCACGACGGAGTACGCCAGGCGTTTTTTCAGGCGCGCGGCGATCGAGACAATCTGCGCGTCCGTCAGGATTTTGCTGTCGCGCACCCCGAGTTTTTTCAGATCGGCCACGTCCTCGCGGCGCACGTGCGCGCCGGCGATCACCAGCGGACCGAGGTAGTCGCCCTTGCCGGATTCGTCCACGCCGATGAGCGACGGCAGCTCCGGCATCGAGAGATCCGCCTCCGCGTCTTTGGGCGGCGCCGCCTCCTGTCCCAGGATCTTTTCGATGTTTGCGCGCAGCGCCGGCGGCCTGACCTGCGAGAGGTCCAGTTTGACGCCTTTTTTGCCGGCGTAAATGCGAATCATGAATTTTTGCTCTCCGTTACCCACTTCGGCCTGTAAACCGTAGCTGATAGCGCGCGGCTCTCCCACCAGCCAGCCGGCATGACCCAATGTGCGCGTTACCGCGTGCAGCATGTCCATTGCGGTTTTGTATTCCTGCGGCACTTCGACTCCCATTCGATGATTGACGGTTGTTAACCCGGTGCAAAACAAAAAAATGCCTTTAAAGCGGATTTTTCAGGGCGGATTGGACTTTGCAGGTCGGTTCCGCCGCCAAAATTACGGAAGCCCCGCCAAAAATGCGGACCGCGTCTTCCACATGCGCTGTGGAAAAGTGGCGGGACGATGTGGATAAGTGTATAAGTCGGTGGAAAACTGGTGGAAAAGTGTGGGTTTTGTGCGGGCTCTCACTGTGAATAATTCGCTAAGTCATTGAAAACAAACAGCTTAAAGCTGCCCGCATTGGCGTGGTAACGGCAAACTACGGCTTGACTTTTTCCACATTGCAACAGTTTGAACTAAGAGAGTCCTTGAGACTGCCGAGCCTAAAAGCTTGAAATACATAAGGTTGTCCACAGTCAGACGAAGTGGTTTCTGCAGCTTGGCGCTCGGTTTGGTCAGTCTGGTGATCTGGTGTTACGGCAAAGTGTCAACATTTTGACGTCCAGCCGGGCGGAGTGGATTGCCGGCGGCGCAGTTCCAGAAGTAAAGCGATTGCGCGATTTTGTTGCGGCCCGGAGTGAGCAATTTCCAGCGATTCGAGCTCAAACAGCTCCGCCGCGCTCTGCCCGGCCGGCAGGACAGGATAAACTTCGTCGCGCAGGCGGTGCACAAATTTGAGTGCGCGCAGGTTGTTGAACCAGCTGAAAATTTTGCGGCGCAGCATGGCCGCCCCGCCGCTGTTGGCGCGCAGATGCTCCAATGCCTCGTAAAAGTCGACGCTCCGCAGGAAGTCGTCGAGCAGGTCGTCGCGGCGCAGCTCCTCCACAAAGTCGGCGGTTTCCAGTGTGTGCAGGCCGCGAACGGCGCGGCAGAAGTGACGCACATGCCGCCAGGTGCGCGGGTCGTAACTGCTGATGCCCGCGCCGGATTCGATGCGGTCGCCGACGGCCTTTCCCGTGCCGAAAGGGACGCGGTCGGAGATGCGCGGAGACGGAACCACGCGCGTGTCGAGAATCTCGCCGTAGTCGCCCAGCGGAAAGAGTTTCTGCAGGAAGTAAAAGTCCTCGGCCGCCTTGCGTTTGTTCATGCCGCCCTCGCGGCAGTAAACCGCGGCGCGCACGGCAAAACTGGAGCCGATCGTATGAAAAGCCCAGGGGTAGTCGGCCGCGCGCAGTCCTTCCACGTAGCTGCGCAGGTGCAGCTCGTATTCGACAATTGCCGCGTATACTTCCGGCGCAAAGTCCGCGCCGTCCAGCGGATGTTCGTAGTGGATCGACGCGGCGGGCATGGCCGGCGCGCGCCGGAAGGCCCGCTCAATGGCACAGAGGTAGTCGGCGTCGACGAGCGAGTCGGCGTCCAGCCCGGCGATAATACCGTCGTCAAATCCGCCCGCCGCAAATCGACCGGCGGCCTCGTCCATGACCAATTTGCGCGCCAGGCCGACGCCGGCGTGTTTCGGCGGCAGATCGTCCGCTGCAAAAACGTGGAAGGCGCGCCGCGCCGTCGAGTGCTGCGCGGCAAAACGTCTGACCTGATCGAGCGCGGCGGCGTTGAGCGCGCGCGTTGCGGCATCGGCATCCGCGCCGCCGTTGACGCAGACGAGGACTTCCACATCGCCCTCGGGCAGGCGGCAGGTCCGCAGCGATTCCAGCGTCGCCAGTATATTTTCCTCGCGAAAAGCGGGGATCGTAACAGCCAGGCGCAGATTGCGCGCCGGCGGAAGGTCGACAAAGGGCGGCGCGGCCCCGAAGCGACTGCGATAGTGACTGAACAGCTTTTGCATCAATTGCAAAAATACACAGCAACGCGGCAATGCGCCTTTGAAACTTTTCGGCGGCGGCGCGCCACCTTGGCGGCAAATGAATAACATTGCGGACCCGGAACGGGAAACGATACATGACGGAAACAGTTGAGACACGGGCGGCGGGAGCGGTAAGTGAGCGGGGCAGGGAAGAGCGCTTCCTCGAATTGCTGGAAGCGGCCAAACCCGGCCTGACGCGCTTCTGCTGGGCAATGACGCGCGACGAGCAGGACGCCGCCGACCTGCTGAGCGACACGGTGATGCAGGCCTGGCAGAATTTCAGTTCGCTGCGCGACCCCAGGGCCTTCCCCAAATTCTGTTTAACCATTGCGCGCCGCGCCGCGGCTTCAGTCTGGCGGCGGCGCAGCCGCCAGGCCGCGAGCGAGCAGTGGACCGAACTGCTCTCGGACGCCACGCCGCCGGATGTGCGCAGCGACATCGGCCGCCTGCAGGCGGCGCTTGCACAGCTGCCGCGCAAGCAGCGCGAAGCCGTGGCGCTGTTTGAACTGAGCGGTTTCAGCCTGAACGAAATCCAGGCGATGCAGGGCGGCTCGCTCTCCGGCGTGAAGTCGCGCCTGCGGCGCGGCCGCGCCAAACTGGCCGAGATCCTGGGCGTCGAAGACGCGCCGTCCGCTGAACGATGAAAGACTCACCGACTGTTAAACGAGACTTCAACAGAAAACTTCAACAGCAATAGTTGCATACATGAAAACTTCCAGACAAAAACTCGACGACTTGTTTAACGACGCGCGCGATCACATTCAGTCGCCCACGCAGGAGCAGATGGCGGGCCGGCTTGTGGCGACGTCCCGCGGAATGCGTTTTAACAAATTCCTGATCGGGATCGTCAGCGCGGGCTTCGGGGCGCTGATCTTCCTTTATCTCCTCGCACCCGCCGACCCTGATCCACAGATGGCGGAGAGCGACATACCGGCCGCAGATCAGGCCGTTGTCGTGGACAGCCTTCCAGCCAAATACAGCGTTGAATATTTTCCTTTCCCGGAAGGATCCGATCCGATCGACATCGATGCAGTAATCGTCCCTGCAGATCCACCTTGGGCTGCGGTTGAACCACGGTCAGATTCAATTGATGCTGAAGACGGGTATAAGGCTGTAAGTCCGGATACGCCGTCCGTCGACCGGCGGCTGTCGGTTCGGGGAGTGCGCCAGCGCAATTCGGATGTGTTAAACACAGTCAAAACAAAAGTTAAACTGCGCATGTCCGAACTGGCGGCGCTCGGTCTGGTCGAGCAGGAATGCGGCTTGCACTTTTTCCGGCGTGTTGAAGTCGATCTGAGCGACGAGCTGGTGCGTCGGAAATGGATCGAAAACGGCCTGTCGCCGGACGAGCCTTTTTACATCAACAAGACTGTTGTCGAATACCTGAGCGTCGGCGGCGACAAAGTCGACAAACCATATCCGTCGCGCGAATTGATTGAAGGTCCCAAACCGTTGCTCGTCATGGCGGCGCAGGCCGGCAGCGCCTACGGTCCCACGATGCACTTCGACTCGCGCGGCAAACAGCTCAACCGCATTCGGATGGAACGCAACAGTTATGAACTGGAGGACGGCTTCTATCTAGGTTCGGCGCTTGTGGTGGCCGTGCAGGTTCCGATGAAGTGTTCGACAGTCGATTTCTCCGTTGTGCTGTGGTATGAGTTAAACGAAGAATTACTTGCACGTCTGCCGCGTCGCTTTCACCCTGAACTGGAATCCCTGTTGTTTAACACGAGCACTTCCGTTGAAGCTGAGCCGGCGCCGCAGGGAAGCGAGACCTATCTGGCGCCCGTCGAGGACCGCAATACCATCGAAAATGCGCGGGTCTTTCCCAATCCGGCGTCCAATGAAGCGACGCTGGAATTTGAGTGCCGCGTCAGCACATACCTGATGATCGGTCTGTACAATATGCAGGGCGGCCTGGAGCGCGAGATCTTCAGCGGCAACATGGAGCCGGGCGCGCGCGACCTTCGCCTGGACCTGAGCGACGTCGCCAACGGCGCGTACATGATTCGTTTTCAGGGCGGCAGCCGCACGCCGACGACGCTTAATCTCGTTGTGCGCCATTGACCTCATCTGTGTGATTTCCTGACACTTTTCACACTTCGTGGTTAAAACATCCACAGACTTGCCCCCTTTTTAACTGAGAAACTTCAGGAGCAGGCCCGCGGAGGGCGCATGTGGGAATGGCACGATACTTGTAGGTTAAACGGGGACTCGTGTTCATACCCACATGTGCTTCCGTAGCGGCACTGTACAACACGCAACGAGCGTCACTGCATCCCGGCGCGTCGACCGATCGAGGTTCACACTGTCTGGACCAAAGCTTTTCGCGAACGACGGATGCGGTGACGTTTGTTTCGTTTTTTGAAAACCTTCTCAATCCGGCCTGCGCCCCCTGCGGCGGCTGGTCCCTTTTCCTCTTGTTTACCATCGAATAAAAAGCTCTTGTACGTTTCGTTTGTCGGTATCCACCGCGTTGACCAACAAAAAGGGATTGGTAAAAAATCGCTGCGAAGTCAGTGCTGCCGCCATCTGCCGAAATAGCCTGCTGTATTGCAACGGGGAGTTTTGTACCTTTGTCGCGAGGAAGGAAGTTGAACCAAGCAGAATTGGGAGCTCGGCGGCATGAGTGCGCAATTCGTCTACATAACCTGTAAAGACAATGACGAGGCCGAGAAGATCGGCCGTGAATTACTTGAAAACCACCTGGTGGCCTGTGTTAACATCATGGACGGCATGCGCAGCATGTACTGGTGGGAAGGTGAAATTCACCGCGACACGGAAACGGTGTTAATCGCCAAAACGCGGCAGGCGCGAGTGGAGGCGGTTGTTGAAAAAGTTAAACAAATCCACAGTTACGAATGTCCCTGCGTGGTCAGCCTCTCCGTGGTCGGCGGCAATGCCGAGTACCTGGAGTGGGTGTTAAACGAAACGGGATTTGAGGGACGTAAAACAGAGTTGGTATGAAGTTTTCGCTGGACATGGCCTGCGCGTCGCCGTCGGCATGGCTCGATGCCGTGATGCAGGATTTTAACGCCTTTCTGCAGGATCACGCCGACTGCGAGCGCAAAGCCTCGGCCATGGCGATGAGTTTTGTCGCCAAATATCCGGATCGCACGGAAATCATTCCGGAGCTGATCGCCACGGCGGTGGAGGAACTGGAGCATTTCCGGGACGTGTATGCCATTATGCAGCAGCGCGGCGTGCAGCTGCGCCACGAGATACAGGCGGACGACTATGTTAACCAGCTGTTGAAGCGCTGCCGCAGCGGCCGTTTTGAGCGATTTATCGATCGTCTGTTGCTCGCCTCGGTCGTCGAGTGTCGCGGCGCTGAGCGTTTCCGACTGGTCTACGAGGCTCTGCCCGCCGGCGAACTTAAACAATTTTACCACCGTCTGTGGGCGTCCGAAGCCAAACACGGCAACATCTTTGTGGTGATGGCGCTCAACTACGCGCCGGAGGAAGACGTCTACCGCCGCCTGCGCGAGTTAACAGCGGACGAGGCGCCGATTCTGCAGAGTCTGCCGATCCGCGCGGCGCTGCATTGAGGGGGGGCGGAAAAGAGCGTGTTAACTTAACGACTGAAAAAGACTCGGTTCTTCCATCGGGCGCTGTTGTTCCCGCGGCGCATGCGCAGGGATATCCGCATCGAAGTTATACACCAGTGCTTCTACTACCGTATTCCTGTTTTCAATTTTAGCGCCGGAGTGATAGAAGTGATCCTTGGTTGCAATGTTGAATTCATTCCAGTACTGGTCGATCATCTCGTTCTTGCGAAACTTATTGTGGTGCCAGGTGGAGAGGATGAATTTTGCTTTTGACTTTTTTAATTCTCTAAAAAGATCGGCTTCGTCATCCTGTGTCCAACCGTTGTAGTAGTCAACGTAGCGTCCATAGTACGGCGGATCACAATAAATAAGATCATCCGCTTCAGCCATTTGGATGACTTCCCTGAAATCCAGATTAAATAACGCCCAGTCCCGCTGCAGTAGTTCGGAAGCGGCTTTTACCTGGTTTACAATCTTCGTGATATAGGACTGCCTGAATCTGTCCGGTTTTTTGCAGAAGGGAATGTTCCATCCACCCGATTTGTTAAAACGCATCATTCCGTTAAATCCGGCACGAGAGAGAAAGAGGAAATCCAGCGGGTCGTGTGAAGTGTTAAAACGCGACCGTATGAGCCGGTAGTGATCATATCCGTCATTTGCAGCGTTTCGCAGTCTGTCGCCCTCCCTCTCAAGGTAATGTCTGACGGTTCCCGGGTTCAATTTGCCGCTTTGTATTGATCGGTAAAAGTTGATGATGTGAGGGTTGCTGTCGCTTAATACTCCCTGTTTAATGTGCGCATTAAACGCCACTACGCCGGTTCCTAAGAATGGTTCGATCCATCTTCCAGAAACCTGCGGAGCCAGCGAGACTATCCAGGGAACGAGCTTTGTCTTGATGCCCTGTGATTTCAAGGGAGGAACTATGACTTTCAATTCTTGCGCTTCCGTTTTGGTTCGACAGGGTTTATCAGGGATATATCTCCGCCTTTAAACTCCACAAATTCCCGAAGCCGTGTTATTGGAATCGATTTACCTCCTTTTTTCATTGTAGTAATCTTGTAGTTCATCCAATATTCATCGAATCAGTCTTCGCCAAGATTGGCGAAGATACCCTTACCTTCAATAATGTCAGGGATATGAGTGATCGACCCAATGTTTGCTGTGTTGCCGGATCCACGTCGGTCTGATGCAAGTTCCCATTTTTCACACACGAAAAACTGGAAGTTTGATATAACCGAAGCGATAGACTGTAAATGCTCAACCCGTGTAACCTGCCAGTTTCCAACTGGGTAGTTCACCGACTGAGAATCCATCATGTCGTGTACCGCAAATACTTCGGTTTCATCTACTTCATCTTCTCTTGCTCTTGAGTAAATCACACCCAGACAAAAATGGCCCGCATATTCAGAATAGGGAAACTGGATATTTTTCTTTGAGGACCTGTCTCGAAAGTAGGCGCCATGGCTTCCAAGGGTAAAACCGTTCACATGTCCAGGGTAATCCGGGTCGCGGTAGGTGGTCTTGAGGTCAAGGGCAAACTTTAAGTGAGGTTTGCGCTTGCTGATGAAGCTGATGTCAGGATACCAGTTTTGATGTTCGGGTAGAACAATCGTAAGGTCATTTGCTTCTGCAAACTTGAGCAGCATTGGAAACAGGTGAATTTCAAGGATCTTTGAAATTATCTTGGTGTCAGACGAGATGGTGTAAATATTTCTATAGATGTCGATGAATCCCTTGACTGTCCAGTTCCCGTCGTCGTCAGATACATGGGAGACAAACCCGGACACTAAGTCTCGGAGTGCGCTCTTAAAGCCGAGTTTCGCGTTGTTGATATCTTGCGCCGGGTTTTCAGCCATATAGATCGATATCAAGACTAGAGGATGTAGAGTTCTGATTAATTGATTCACGACGAATCAGTTGGACGACATTGTCGGCCATTGCCACAACATTTCAATTGCTGATGGCACGAGGAAGTATTAAACACCTGCACCATGTGTCAGGCATAATGTCCAAAACCGACATCCGATGAAGGGGTTCCAGCGGACAACTGCATCCTGCCCGCTTGCCGGCAATGCAATAATAAAACGATTTTTGAGAAGCAGAGCCTTTGTCCAACCCGTAGTCTTCGATTTACCGGATCGACAAAGTTCCGATACTCTGTTTCTTGTCCCATGCACCTTACCCGCTTTTATCTCGGCAACATGCCTCCGGATCGCCCGCACATCAAGCGCAAAAAACTGAACGTACCGCTTTCGCTTCTGACCGGGTCATATTTCACGATTTGTGCTCCGGCGCGTGCTGCTCACCCGGCTTTTCGTGCTGCTTTCCGCGGCCGTAGCGGGCCGCCGCAAGCGATCGCATTCCCGCTGTGCTACCGCAATGGAACGCCCGCCGCCCGGGCGCGCGCAGGGCCTCCGCTACTGCTTGCAGGGCGCGCAGATTTTTCCTAATTTTGGCGCAAATATCCGTTCAAATACGCAGAAAATTCAAGCGATGCAAGATGTCTCGCCGACCGTCGGCAAAGGATCGATTCTCCTCGCGGATCCCTTCCTGCTGGATCCCAACTTCCGGCGCTCCGTTATCCTCGTAACGGAGTACGACGAGGAAGGCGTCGTCGGTTTTGTGCTCAACAATCCCACCACCCTCAAACTCAGCCAGGCCATCGAAAATCTGACGGACATCGACGTGCCGCTCTACCTCGGCGGTCCCGTCGAACCCGAATCGCTCAACTTTGTGCATCGCCTCGGCGATCGCATTCCCGAGTCGACCGAAATCGGCAACGGCGTGTTCTGGGGCGGCGACTTTGAGCTGATGATCGCCATGATCCGCAACGGCGAGGTCTCGCCCGACGACTACCGATTTTTCCTCGGTTACGCCGGCTGGAACTCCAAATCGCACCTGCAGCGCGAACTCGACGAAAACTCCTGGTTCGTCACCGGCATGCGCAAGCGCTACATCTTTGACGACGCTACCAAAGAACTCTGGGGCAATATCCTGCGGGACATGGGCGGCGACTACGCCATGCTCATCCACGCACCGGCGCACCCCTCGCTCAACTGATGCCGCTTTTGATTTATTTCCGACCTGATTTCTGACCAGATAAATCCGCTTTTGTTAGTCGCAGCATGTCGTGTGAGACGCCGCAGAGGCAGGCCATGCGGTAGAGGATGCGCGCCCCCACGTTGGCGTCCCATTCATTGCCGTCCGCAGCCGGATTGACTTCCACCAGATCAAAACCAATGATTGTGCGGCCGCTGCGCACCACCTGCTCAATCAGAAAAATTGCCTCGTTGAAGTGCAGGCCGCCGGGCACCGGCGTGCCCGTGTTGGGACAGAGCACCGGGTCCAGTCCGTCGATATCAAAGCTGATGTAAACCTTGTCCGGCAGCGTGGCCACTATTCTTTCGCACTGCGCGCGCCAGCTCTCGCCGTCAAAACGCCGCGCCTGGATCTCTTCATCGTGGAACAGGCGGATGCGCTCGTCGCCGGCCGCCAGCTCCGCCTCGGCCGCGCAGATGTCGCGTACGCCCACCTGCGTAAGTCTATGAATTTGCGGGATTTTCAGCGCGTTGAACATGATGGCGGCGTGCGACTGCGCAAATCCCTCGTAGGCGTCGCGCAGGTCGGCGTGTGCGTCGATCTGCAGAATGCCGAACTGCTCGTGGCGCTCCGCCAGCGCGCGCATCAGCCCCAACGGCGTCGAGTGGTCGCCGCCCAGCACGCCGACGACTTTGCCCTGGTCCAGCAGCTCGCCGGCGCGACGCTGCAGGCGCGCGCTCATTTCCTCGCATGCCTGGTTGATCTCGGCGTAGAGCGCGCCGTGACTCGCCGTCGCGTCCGCGCCGTTCTCCAGCATCTGAATGATGCGCGCCGCGGCGCTGCGCAGCCGGCGCGAACGCGCCGCCGTCTCCGCATCGGCTTCGTCCAGCGCCAGGCCCAGCTCCCAGGCGCGTTCGATGCCCGGAATGTGCAGGTCCAGCTGCGGCGAAGCCGCCAGAATCGCTTCCGGTCCGCGCGCCGTGCCGTGACCGTAAGAAACCGTCACGTCCCAGGGCATCGGGATCAAAACGATGCGCGCCTGTTCCAGGCCGAAGGGCAGGCCGTACAGCCCGGCGTTGACCAGGCCCACGCCGTTGGGATCGAATTCAGCGAGCAAATCCTGTCGAGTCTTCATGTCCGATGTCTATATGTGTTTGAAAGGAGTCCACGCGGTCGGCCGCCGCCCGCGCCGCACCGAAGAGCAGATATCGCCTTGTTTCCAGCAGCAGCGGCCTGCGTTGCGTCAGGTATGTTCTTGTGCTGTCGTACGCCCGGCCGTAGGCCGGCGAAAAGTGATAGACGAGCTGTGCGTCCGGCTGCGCGGCTTCGGCCTGCGCCAGCAACTCACGATCGAAACGCCATTCGTTCAGGCCGCGCACTTCGGCAAACTTGCCCGCGCGCTGGTTGAGCGCCCAGCCGCGCGTGTACCAGGCCAGCTGCGGCACGAGCAGATCGCCTTCGTTGCGCGCATGCACAAGCACGAGCAGACTGTCCGCGCCGCCGTTTTCAAGCGCGTCGGCTGTCCGCGCCGCGCCGTCCACCTGCCGCCCTTCGGTCGCCAGATTGTACGCGAATGCGCGCGCGTACAGGCAGAGCGCCGCCGCCGCGGCCAGGATGACCGCGCTGCGCGCCGCAAAGCGCGGCAGTTTTGCGCCGACGAAAATGACGATTCCCAGTGCGATCAGCAGCGCCGGCCAGACCAGCATTTCCGGATTGGCGCGCAGAATCTGTGCGTAGCCGGCGCGCCACCGCGGCGCAAGCGACCAGGCAAGCAAGGCCGGAATCGATGCAAGCGCGATCCGAACGGCAATTGGAAGCGGTTTTGTGTTGCGCACGATGCCGACAATAAACAGCGCCGCGCCGAATACCAGCGGCGGCAGCATCAACAGCGCGTAGTGCGGCATTTTGGTCTGCGCAAATGAAAACACGATGAAGCTCAGAACGAACCACATGGCGCTCAGCGCCTCCAGCGGATGCCGCGCGCTCGTTTTGCCGCGCCCGCCGATGCGCAGCGCAAGCGCCGCGCCCGCCAGCAGCGGCACATCGACCAGCAGGCGGTTGGCGTAGTACCACCATCCGCGCAGCGCCGGTCCGCCCTCCGCCATGCCGAACACGTGCGGCGGCGCCAGCGCGCCGTAGAACTCCGCGCCGTAGCGCAGCCACATATAACCGTACCACGGAGCCGCGAGCATCAGCGCCGCCAGGCTCGCAAACAGCAAGTACCGGCGGACTTCAGGCTTTGCTCCCGGTGACAAACAAAAAATCAAGGCAAAGAGCAGCGGCAGGAGAGAAACGACAATCTTGGTCATCAGCGCCGCGGCAAAAGCGATGGTGAAAAACAGTGCGGCCCGCAGCATTGTTGTTCGGTCGTCGGCCTCGTGCAGCCGCAGCGCCGCCCAAAGCGCCAGCAGGCAGAAGAACATCAGCGGCACGTCTGTCATGCCGAAGTGCGCGTAGATCTGCCAGCTCAGCGCACCGCTCAGGAGCGCCGCGGCCAGGACGCCGCCCCACTCGCCCAGCCGGGCCCGCGCAATCAGAAACATGAGAATCACGCCGCCCGCGCCGCAGAGCGCGGAGAACATCCGCACACCCCACAGGTTGCGGCCGAAGATCGTCATGCCGGCGCTCATGCCCCACACGCTCAGCGGCGGCTGCGTGGACGAGTACAGGCCGCCGGGCGACCAGCGCGTCTGGTCCAGGATGTGGCCGTGGTCGAGTACCGCCTCCGCGCGCAGCGCGTACAGCCCCTCGTCCCAGGATTGCAGCTCGCCGTCGCCCAGACAGAAGAATATGGGCGCACAACAGAGCAGTACAAGCAGACGCGTCATCGAGCGAGAATTCATACAGTTGCGGGTTGCGGCCGAAAGCGCACAGTCGTCAGGGCCGGAAATCGCCGGGCGCACTGCCCCGGCCTGCAGCTCAGCCGAACAGTTCGCGGTCGGCCGTAAAATAGTGTACGCCCGGCTCCAGCGGCCGCAAAATGCGGTCCCGCAGCAGCGCGTAATGCCGGTCGTTGTCCACAAACTCCACGTGCGTGCAGTCCACGATCAGAATCGTCAGGTCGCGCCGGTTCCAGAACAGTTGAATGTAAGCTTCGTGCAGACGCTGCAGGTAGTCCGCCGTTACGCTGCGCTCGTAGACACGCCCGCGCTTGCGGATGTTGCGCAGCAGGTGCTGAACGTCGTTCTGCAGGTAGACAATGACGTCCGGGCGCGCCAGGTTCGGCTCCAGGCTCTCGGCCACCTGGCGGTAGAGGTTGAACTCCGCCGGCGGCAGCGTCAGTCGTGCAAAGATCTCGTCTTTCTGGAAGGTGTAGTCGCTGACGATGCGCTCGTGGAAAAGGTCCAGCTCGTTCAGGCTCAACTGCTGTTTGTAGCGGCTCAGCAGGAAAAACATCTGAGCCTGGAAGGCAAACTGCTCCGGCCTCTCGTAGAACTGCGCCAGGAAGGGATTTTCCTCAAACTGCTCCAGCACCGCGCGCGCGCTCAGGTCGGCCGACAACTTCTCCGCCAGCGTGGTTTTACCCGCGCCGATCGGCCCCTCAATCGCGATATATTTAACCTCGCTCACGCGCAACAGTCGCCTGGTGATCGGAATCCGGGGGACAGGGCGCCGCGTCGTATACGTCCACCCGTCCGGCATCGCCGCACAACTCCAGCAGCCGCGCCACGTCCGCGTCGCGGCCCGTGTGAACCATGTCCGCGGCAACGTCGGCGGCGGGCAGCAGCACAAAACGACGCAGGTGCATCTGTGGATGCGGCACCGTCAGCACGGCCGTGTTTATCTGCTCGCGGCCGTACAACAGGATGTCGATGTCGATCTCGCGGGCGTGCCAGCGCTCGCGCGGGCGGCGCCCGAATTCCTTTTCGATTGTCTTGCAGAGCCGCAGCAGCTCATCCGCCGGGAGCGCGCACTGCGCGCGGACCGCCATGTTGAGGAAGTCGGGCTGGTCCTCGACGCCGTAGGGCGCGGTGGCGTAGAGCCGCGAGCAACGCACCCGGCGCAGGTGCGCCACCTGCTCCAGGCGCCGCAGCGAACCCGCCAGCGCCGCGCGGCGGTCGCCCAGGTTGCTGCCGAAACCCAGCAGAATGTCGACGTCCCCGTCCCGCCGCGCCGCCTTGTTCATATCTGCGAGCGCGAGCGGCTGTGTTCGATCTGGACAAAATCGGGCATCTGCTCCAGCGGCAGATGCAATTTGCGCAGGCGTATGCCGACTGTGTTCAGCCGCGGGAAGCTGCGCAGCAGCTGATCGACGATGTGCCCGGCCAGCGCTTCAAGCAGTTTGTAGCGCTGCTGCTGCATGATCGACTGCACCGCCGAGGCTACGCTCTGATAGTCGACCGCGTGGTGCAGGTCGTCGCTGTCGGCCGCGGCCGAGGCGTTGTACTCCAGCTCCAGATCGACGGCAAAACGGCCGCCGAGGCTTTGTTCTTCCGGCAGGACGCCGTGGTGCGCGTACACGCGCATGTTGTTGATCGTAATTTTCACGCTCGGCGGACCGAAGAATTTTGAGGAAACCCGCTTCGAATTTCCGGAGCGGAAAGAAGCGAAGATGCGGCAATCTAGCGGCTTATCGGGCGTAAAACAAACCCGAAAACGGTGCGCGCCGCCCGGCGATGATGGCCATGTGCCCGCGCGGTCGTATTTTTGCGCGCGGCGCGCCGTGCCGAAGCCATGAACTACGGACTTCAAGTCAGGAATCAAACTGTGACGATCGAAACATTTCCGAACCCGGAGCCCACGCGTCCCTACACAATCACGCACGTCAACCCCGAATTCAACTCGGTCTGCCCCAAGACGGGCCTGCCCGACTTCGGCACGATTACGCTGCGTTATATTCCCGCCGACACGTGCATTGAGCTCAAATCGCTCAAGTACTACTACCTGGCTTTCCGCAACGAAGGCATTTTCTACGAGGCGGTGACGAACAAAATTCTCGACGATCTGGTGGCGGCCTGCAATCCAAAGGAAATGCACGTCAAATCCGAGTGGTCCACGCGCGGCGGCATTCATTCGATTATTGAAGTCTCCTGGCGCGCCGACGAACAAAAATCGGCTTGAGCGGATTTTTCAGAAGTAAATTTTATCAGGGAGAGCGGCCATGCAGGCGCGGATCGGCAAGGATTTTCATTGGGAAATGGGGCACAGGCTGCCGTACCACGAGGGCGGCTGCAGCAACGTGCACGGACATTCCTATCGCATGCGCGTAGAAATCGTCGGCGAGGTCGACGAACGCGGCATGGTCGTCGACTATTTTGACCTGAAAGCGGCCGTGGAACCCATCGTGCAGGAGCTGGACCACGCCTTTCTCTGCGATGAAAACGACGCGGTCATGCGAGCGCTCTTTGCGCAGAACCCCATGAAAGTCGTGATGGCGCCCTTTCCGTCCACGGCGGAAAACATCGCGTCTTTCCTGCTGGAGCGCATCGCGGTCGCACTGGCTAAATACAGCAAGCTGACCGAAATCAGCGTCTTCCTGCAGGAAACCGAGCGCACATTCGCCTCCGTCAGCAAACGCCTGGCCTGAGGCCGGAACTTAGAACTGCAACCACAAAACAGGATTAAATAGATATGAGTGTTCGCGTACGTTTTGCTCCCTCGCCCACGGGGTATCTGCACGTCGGCGGCCTGCGCACGGCGCTGTACAATTACCTGTTTGCACGTCGTCACGGCGGCGTCTGCATCCTGCGGCTGGAGGATACGGACCGCACGCGCCTGGTGGAAGGCGCGATGGAAAAACTGATTGAATCGCTGGCGGCCTGCGGCATTGAGTTTGACGAAAGCCCGCTCAAACCCGGCAATCACGGGCCCTATATTCAGTCCGAACGGCTCGATCTGTACAAAACGCACGCTGAAAAACTCCACCAATCCGGCAAAGCCTATTTTGCTTTCGACACCGCCGAAGAATTGCAGGCCATGCGCGAGCGACGCCAGGAGCAGGAGGGCGGCGGCGGTTACGACCGGAAGAAGATGCGCAACGAGATAACCCTCGGGGCGGAAGCCACGCAGAAATTGATCGCCGACGGCGCGGACCACGTGCTGCGTCTGCTCGTGCCGGAAAACGACACCGTCGAATTCGAGGACGTCGTGCGCGGTCGCATCAGCGTGCGGAGCGGCGACATCGACGACCAGGTACTGCTGAAATCGGACGGGTTCCCGACCTATCACCTGGCCAATGTGGTCGATGACCATTTGATGGAAATCACGCACATCATCCGCGGCGAGGAATGGCTGCCGTCCACGGCCAAACACATACTGCTCTACGACGCGTTCGGCTGGGAAGCGCCGCGTATGGCGCACCTGCCGCTGCTGCTCAACCCCGACCGCAGCAAACTGAGCAAACGCCAGGGCGACGTGGCGGTGGAAGACTACCTGTCCAAAGGTTATCTGCCCGAAGCGCTGGTGAACTTCGTGGCGCTGCTGGGCTACAACCCGACGGGCGACCGCGAAGTGTACTCGATGCAGGAAATGATCGACCTGTTCGACCTGTCCAAAGTCAACAAAGCCGGCGCGGTCTTTGACCTCCAGAAGCTGGACTGGATGAACTTCGAGTACCTGAAAAACCTGGATCCGCAGCGCGCGGCGCGCGAACTGATGCCCGCCGTGCGGGCCGCCGGCTACGATGTCGATGCCGACTACGTGGCGCGTTGTTTTGCGCTGCTGCGCGAGCGCCTGCGTTTTACCGCCGACCTGCTGACTGTTGGCGACTACATGTTCGCCGATCCGCGGGAATTCGAGGAAAAATTCCGCAAGAAACACTGGAAGGACAACACGGCCGAGCTGGTCCAACCCTTTGTGGAGCAGCTGCGCCGCGCCGAAACCTTCGACCATGAATCGCTGCACAAACTGGCCGAGGCCTACACCGCCGAGCACGAGATCGGCTTCGGCAAACTGATGAACCCGATCCGCCTGATGCTGACCGGCAAAGGCGCGGGCGCGGGCATGTTTGAGACGATGGAACTGCTGGGCCGCGACACCTGCATGCGGCGCATCGACGCATTCCTGGGAAGTCTCGCCTGAGCGCATTCAGGCGCGCCGTGTCCACAATTGTGCAATCTCTCCGCCCGCGCTGCGTCGGATCGCGGCCCGCGGGCGGCGACCGCCTGCGGCCGATTTCCTTCGGTCGTTCTGGCTCAAAATGCTATTTTCCGGGTTCGATGCTGTTGCAGTCTTCCGCTCCCCGTCCCCGCGGAGACCGTACGTCACTTGTCTCAGCGACAAAAACGCGTCAGAAACTATGAAGATCCTGATTGCAGATGACAATCACGAGTTTTGCACTACGATCGCCGATATCATCGCGTCGGAGGGGTGGGAGTACAAAATTACGAACACGCCGCAGGACACGCTGCAGTATCTGGATGTACACGCGGACCGCGTCGGCGTGCTGCTGCTGGACGTGGAGTTCAACCATCCGACGCTGACCGGCATCGACGTGCTGGAGCGCTCGGTGCGCAACTGGCCGCAGATCCCGGTTGTGATGATCACGGGCGTCGGTACGATCAGCATCGCCGTGCGCGCCACGCAGCTCGGTGCAATGAACTTCATTGAAAAGAGCGCCATCGACCGCGCGCGGCTGAAAGAAGTGCTGTACACGGCGATGGAAAAAGTCAACGTGCGTTCGGCCGCCAAGGAGGCCATGCAGTTGATGGACGATCAGGGCCTGATAGGCCGCAGCAGCGCCATGCTGGATGTGGCCGACAACATCTACCGCTACGGCCGCACGGAACTCAACATCCTGATCCTGGGCGAGACCGGCACCGGCAAAAAACTGGTGGCGCGTGCGCTGCACGCCGCCAGCGCGCGCAACGGCAAACCCTTTGTGACGGTCGACATTCCGAACATTCCCGCGCCGCTGTTCCAGAGCGAACTGTTCGGCCACACCAGGGGATCGTTCACGCACGCGACCGAAGACAAAAACGGCCTCTTTCAGCAGGCCAACAAAGGCACGATTTTCCTGGATGAAATAGGCGATCTGCCGCTGGAGTTGCAGGCCAACCTGCTCGTGCCGATCGAGGAAAAAACGGTGCGGCGCCTGGGCTCGATCAAGTCCACGCCCATCGACGTGCGTTTTATCTCGGCGACGGACCGCAACCTGATCGGCGCAATCGAGGAAGGCAAGTACCGCGAGCAGCTTTATCATCGTCTGCGCGAATGTGAAATCACGCTGCCGCCGCTGCGGGACCGGCGCGAGGACATTCCGCTGATCGTTGAGCACTACACGCAGGCGCACAACAGCAAGATGGACGAGCAGAAAATGTTCAGCAGCGCCGCGCTGGAATACATGTCCGAACTGCCCTGGCCGGGCAACGTGCGCCAACTGGAAAACATGCTGCGCGTGGTCCTGCAGACCAGCAACGGCGACAGGGTGGAAGTGGCCGACGTGGCGCGCGTGGAATCGCCGCAGCCCAACGGCAAGCGCAGCGAACGCAGCAACGTACAGTCATTTCTGGACAGCGGCAACACTCTGCGCGAAGACGTGGACATGCTGAACAAAATCAAGATTGAAGACGTGCTTGAAGCCAACAAGGGCAACGTCAGCAAAGCCGCGGCCAAACTGGGTATCAGCCGCGAGACCCTCCACAATCGCATTAAAAAACACGGTATCGACGTCAGTCGCTTTCGGCGTAAACGCTGACGTCGCTTGAGTTTAGCGCGCATGTCGCTCTCCGGCTGTCCGGGGCGCGCAGCGCAACTGGTTTGCCGGCGGGCGCGGAACCTCCAACCCGTTGACAAACAAGAAGGCATTTAAAAGGTATTTGTCAGGGCTGGTACTCACAGTTGAGAGTGGATTAAGGCATGTATTTATCGAATCTCGATATAGTCGGGTTCAAGTCGTTTGCGGACAAGACCAAGCTGCTGTTCAACGAGGGCATTACGGCGATTGTGGGCCCGAACGGCTGCGGCAAAACGAACGTGGTGGACAGCATCCGCTGGGTGCTGGGCGAACAGAAGTCGTCGACGCTGCGCTCGGACAAAATGGAAGACGTGATCTTCAACGGCACGCGCAAACGCAAGCCGCTCGGTATGGCCGAGGTGTCGATGACCATCCAGAACTCGCGTGGCGTCCTGCCGACGGAGTATTCGGAAGTGACGCTGACGCGGCGTCTGTTCCGCAACGGCGACAGCCAGTACCTGCTGAACAAAACGGTCTGCCGCCTGCGCGACATTCTGGACCTGTTCATGGATACCGGCATGGGCTGCAACGCGTACTCGGTCATTGAGCTGAAAATGATCGAGACCATTCTGAGCGACAAAACCGACGAGCGCCGGCGTCTGTTTGAAGAAGCCGCGGGCATCACCAAGTACAAAACGCGCCGCCGCGAGGCGCTGCGCCGCATGGACGCGATTGAGACCGACCTTTCGCGCGTGCGCGACATCCTGACGGAAGTGGAGAAAAACGTGCGCTCGCTGGCGCGCCAGGCTTCCAAGGCCAAACGCCACAAAGAAATCACCGACCAACTGAAGGCGCTTGAAATTCTGCTGTTGCAGCACGAGTTCTTCAATCTGCGGCGTCAGCTGGAGCCGCTGGAGAAACAGCGCGAAGAACAGGTGATCCAGCGCAACACCGTGCAGCGCGACCTTGTCCAGCAGGAAGAGGTCGTAGCCAAACTGGAAGAACAGCAGAGCGACGTGGAAGAGCGCCTGAGCGGCGCGGAAGAAGAACTTGCCACGGCCAACAAGTCGATGTCCGACGCGACGCGCGAACTGGCCGTCAGCAAAGAGCGCATGATTTCGATCCAGACGGCGCGCGGGCGCTCCGAGCAGGACAAAGCGGAGCTGATCAGTCACATCGCCAAGGTAAGCGACGGGCTGGCGGAAGCCGAACAAACGCGCGAAAAGCTGGAAGAAGAACTGGGCGAAGCGCAGCGGGAATTCGACACGCGCAAGAGCCACCAGGACGAGAGCATGGCGCACGTGCAGGAAGTGCGCACCCGCGCCAGAGACGTCAAGTCCGGAGTGATGAACTCAATGGACGAGATCAACAACGTGCGCGCCACGACCGAGCGCAACCGCGCGCGCATCGAGTCGCTGCAACGCCGCATCGAGGAAACGCGCCAGACGGGCGAAAGCAGCAGCGCGCGCCGCGACGAACTGCGCGGTCAGCTGGACGAGCAGGCGCCGCACAAGGCGCGCCACGACCAGGCGGTGGAAGACGCCGAGAAAAAACTGGCCGACGTGCAGGAATTTCAGGTGAAACTGCGCGAAGAGACGGAAGACATCCAGCGCAACATGAGCGAGCGTCAGCGCGACCTGAGCCACAAACGCGCCTCCCTGGAGTTTCTGGGCGGCCTGGTGGACATGAGCGAAAGCTCCGAGTTTCTGCTGGGCAACACCAACTGGCTCTCAACCAGCAAACCGCTGATACTGGCGGAAGCCATCGGCGCGGACGAAGAACTGCGCGTGGCGCTTGCGGCGGCCCTGGGCCCGGCGGGCGACTACTTTGTGGTGGCCAGCCCGCGCGAGGCGCGCTCCGGCATCCAGCAGCTGCGCGACAGCGACAAAGGCAAGGCGAGTTTTGTCTGCCTGGAAAACGTTCCTGAAAGCGCCGTACCGCCCGCCGCACCCGCGGGCGAAGGCATCCTTGGCTGGGCCTCTGAAATTGTACGCGTCGAGGACGAGCGTCTGCGCCATGCGCTGCGCCTCCTGCTGAACGGCACGCTGCTGGTGCGCTCCGCCGCCGACGCGGACGCGGCCGCGCTCGAAAACGGCGTCGTGCGCGCCGTGACGCTCGAAGGCGACATCGTCGGCGCGCACGCGGCCTTCCTGGGCGGCGGCAGCAGCAAAAACACGGAAGGCGCCATGATCGGCCGCCGTGAGAAAATGGCGCTGCTGGAAAAAGACATCGCCGCGCTGGAAAGCGAGATGGACCAGCTGCAGCGCCGCCGCAACGAAAAGCGCGCCGAGTACAACAACATCAACCTGCGCGAGTACTCGGATGCGATCCGCCGCGCGGAGGCCGAGCGCTCCCGCTACGATCAACTGGTCGGCAAGCTGCGCTACGACCTGGAACGGACGGAGCAGAGCCTGGCGCGCACGGAAGAGAGCATCGCCAGCTTTCAGGCGGAAATCGAAAAACTGAGTGAAAAAGGCGGTGACAACCTGCCGGAGCTGTCCGGCCTGATCGAGAAAAAGGAGTCGCTCGAAAAAGATCTGGCGGCGACCGAAGAGGAGCTGCGCCAGGCCGAAGAGAAGTTCGAAGTCGATTCGGGCGAGTCGCACCGCGCCGAGATGAAGCTGGTGCAACTGCGCGGCGAGGCCAAATCGCTGGATCAGGAGCTGGACCGCCTCAACTCTCAGCTGGCGGGCGCGAAACGACGACTGGAATTTCGCACCAAAGAGATTGAGTCTTCAGCCACGGAGTACGAGCACCTCAGCGGCGAGCTGGGACGCATGGAAACGGCGGTGCAGGAAGCGCAGAACGTGCTGGAGCGCGCGCGCGAACGACGCAACGCCGTTGCAGCGGAGCAAAGTGAACTGCGCAAGACAATTCACAAACAGGCCGAGACACTGCGCACGCAGCGCCGCGAGCACGACGGCAGCGTCAACACAATCCACAAGCTGGAGCTTGATCTGGAACGCCTGCGCGGCGATGCTGCGCGCTGCAAAACGCGCGCGCAGGAAGAGTTTGAGCTGGAGCTGACGGGCGAGGAGCCGCCGGCCGACCATCCCGAGGGCGACAGGCCCTTCCGCGTGGAGTCGGCGCGCGGCGAAATTGCCGACCTGAAGCGGCGTCTCTCCGGCATGGGCGCGGTCAACCTGCTGGCTTTTGACGAGTTCGAAAAAGAGAGCGAGCGCAAGAAGTTCCTGGACGAGCAGCTCTCCGACCTGCTGGAGTCGCAGAAGACGCTGTCAACGACGATTGCGGAAATCAACGCGACGGTCAAGCAGAAATTCTCGGAGACTTTTGCGCAGATCCGCGAGAACTTTGTGCGCATTTTCCGCACGCTGTTCGAGGCGGGGGACGAGGCGGACCTGCTGCTGGAAGAGGGCGACCCGCTGGAGGCGAAGGTGGAAATCATCGCCAAGCCGCGCGGCAAACGCCCGGCGTCGATCGACATGCTCTCGGGCGGTGAAAAGACGCTGACGGCCATTGCGCTGCTCTTTGCCATCTACCTTGTCAAACCAAGCCCGTTTTGTATCTTGGACGAGGTCGACGCGCCGTTGGACGACGCCAACATTGATCGCTATCTGCGATTGATTCGCGAGTTCAGCAAGGAGACGCAGTTTATCATGATCACGCACAATAAGCGTACCATGGAAGCCGCCGACACAATGTATGGAGTGTCGATGCAGGACAGCGTTTCCCGACTGGTGTCGATTGAGCCGCGCAAGCACGGACGTCCGATTGAACACGCAGGCCACGGGCGGCCCGCCGCCGTGGAAGCCTGAGGACAAACACTCTGATGCGACTCCGGAGTACCAGCCCGCACAACCCGGCATTTTGGGGATTTGCATCCCGATTACATTGCAAGTTTGGAGAATGAAGTCGATGAAAATAGCACTCAAAACCGCGCTCGTACTGCTCTGTTTCTGCCTGGCGCTGCAATCCGCGGATGCGCAGGGTCATTCGCGCAAAGACAAACTGAAGGACGACAAACTGAACGGCCGCAAGGAGACCTACGAAGGTACGTACCAGCTGCCTTTCCCGGACGTGTGGAATATCATCAAGGAATCGATCAACGAAATCGGTTGCCAGATCGAATCCGCCAAGCCGATTACCACGGATGAAGGCACGTACAAAGGCAAGATCCAGTCGACCTTCTGCATTCTGGTGCGCAGCGACGACACGACGGACGTCGTGCTGGAGCGCTACGCGATGGAAGTTCCCTACATCCGCGCGGGCGTCTGGACGTCCGGCCGCATGCAGTACACCTTCTACGTGGTGGAAAAGGACAACGGCGACGTCAACGTGCGCCTGAAGGGCGAGCTGAGCGGCTACGAGGACCACGTGACTTCCAAGTTCCACTACTTCGAATCCAACCGCATTCTGGAAGAGAAGTTGTACAATATCATCGAAGGCAAGATTGCGGCGATGATGGAAGAGTCCGACGGCTAGCATTAACATCAGAACAATTGAGTTGCAGCGCCTTTGGTGCATGCGACTTCAACAAACGGCGGCGTCCCAATGGGTTTGGGCCGCCGTTTGTCGTTTAAAGACAGGTTTGGCGCTTAAGACTTGCGGGCTTGACGCTGCGTGCCGGACACTCGGGACTTGTGAGTTTCTCGTTGGCTTGTGGATCGGCGACTTCAGGCTGCGGGACAAACAAAAAGCGGCTGTTAAAAGAGGTGTTGCAGTCAGCGGCGGGGAGGGTGTGTCTGGCGGTCAACCGAAACACCTGTCAGTTGATGATAGAGCGTGATCGCCTCGCTTTCGGAGAAGCTGGAGATGATGTCGGCCGTCAGGCGCGAGCGCAGCCGCGTTTCGTTGGAGCTGCCGTTTGAATGCGCGCTGTTTAACTCGTATTCGACCAGACTTTTGTGGCGCGGTGCGAGAATGTTTATGTCTTTGTCTGATCCGGTGGCGTCGTAGATGATGTCGAACAGCTCTTTTAACAGGCGGCGTTCGCCGTGTTGTTGCGCGGCGAGCGAGGGGTGGTCGTAGACGTAGAAGTGCATCATCTGTTTAAGGATTTTGATGGAGAGGCGCGTGTATTTATGCGCCGCGAGGTCAATATTGCCCTCGTTGTGAGACAATCGAAATGACCTGGAAAATTTGCCGATCAGGCGCGAGACGAACTGCACCTGGCTGCCTTGCTCCGGGATGTTGCCGCGAAAGGGAGTTTGCAGCTCGGGCGGACAGTTTTGAAACATGTCGTCGAATGCCCGCCTGATGTCCTGATCGCAAAACCCCTGTGATGTAAGGTCAATGCAGTCACAGCAAAAGGCGAAGAATTTTTCGCGTTCCCGTCTGTTAAATACCAGTTCGTTCAAGGGTAAAACTCCGGCGCGATAAAAATCATCCATGTCGTGCACGCTGTAAGTAATGTCATCGGCCAGGTCCATGATATCGGCTTCCAATGTTCTCGAAGGTTGCGCGCGACAACTTTCCGCGGGAACTCCGACCCCGGGAATTCCGACCCCGAGAGCTCCGACCCATTGAAAGACCTCGGCATCGTTGGTGTAAACGCCCCATTTGTTCTCGGTCTCCCGGCCGGCGCAGCGCATCCAGGGGTATTTCATCAGGGCTCGCAGCGTGGCGCGGGTCAGATTCATCCCGTGGTAATTCGGCCTGCTGGATTCGAGCCTGGTGACGATGCGAAAGCTCTGTGCATTGCCCTCAAATCCGTCAATGTTCAAACGCCGTTGAAGGCATTTGTTTAACACTTCTTCGCCGACGTGTCCAAAAGGCGGATGACCCAGATCGTGCGCCAGTGCGGCCGCTTCCACGACGTCGGGGTCCAGATCAATGTCCCGAACGACGTCCGGAGCGCTCTGGATTAAGAATCGTTCGGCAAATCTTCGCGCGACCTGGGCCACCTTCAGCGAATGCGTCAACCTGTTGTGCACGGTGTGGTCTTCACCGGCGGGAACAACCTGAGTGACATTGGCCAGGCGCCGCAATGCCGCGCTGTAGAGAATGCGATCGCGATCGCGCTGGAACGGCGACCTGAAATCGTTGTCATGTTGTCGTTCGGGATAGAAGCGTTCCGTCCGGTGTTCTTTGATCCCGACGCCGGCGGGAAGGTGATTTGCCATGGCAAATGGGTTCCATTTTAATGGAAGTGTGAGATTCGTTTCGTGACTTCAGACTGTTTGGCCAAGCAGAATCTACATCAGAAAGCGGCAGTGCTGTTCAGTTGTTAGGCAGATGCAATCAATGAAAAATCAGTAGCAGCGCCAATCGGATCGTGGAAAATTCAGCTAAGAGTTTTTCTGACGTCACTTTAAGGGAATATCTTACTCTTGTCTAAGGGTTATTCTGAGTCGAGATTGGGGGATTCACTTAGAGGATATTTCATAGTCTGTCAAGGCGTCGCCCGGAATTCCTCGGAATTGCCTTACGAGCCGGGTGTAAATGCGAGCGTGTGAATATCAAGACCAAACGACCCATTCATTATCCTTGCTTTCCCAGTCTATCGGTTCTCGCAGGATCTCCCTCATGATCTCCGGATCGATCAGGTGCCATTTGAAATTGAGGTCGAGTTCGTCAAACTCCAGCAGGTCCTGCATCAGGCGGCGGATCTCTGATTCGCTGATCTTGATACCTTCGGTTTCGACAAAGTGGTTTTGTACGGCGGCGATCATCGCGGGGACGCGCATGCCGTCACGTCCTGCGGCCTTGACGACCGCGACCATAACGTCTTTGATGTCGGTTTCTTCAATTGCATTGGCCACTGTCGCTTCCATCGTTCCTCTGTCTTCATCAATTGCCAAAATGCGCCCCGATAATTTCAGATGAAAGGTATGGCTTTCGCGCGGTGAATTCAATCATTTTAATCTACTGCACGGAATCCCGCATGAGCGGGCGTTTTTCACTCTTCTTCGTCGCTTTCGCCGCGTTTAACGGGAAGGAAAGGCAGGATCGGCAGCAGTTTGCCGAGTGCATTCCGCAGTTCTTCGATGCCGTGGGAGTTGTCGATTACAAAGTCGGCGCGGCGGCGTTTTTCCTCCGAACTCATCTGCGTGGCCATGCGCGCGCGAATGTCCGCCTCGCTCATGGAGCGCGAAGCCAGCAGGCGCCGGACGCGCAGGTCTTCCGGCGCGTCGATGACCATCACATAGTCGTAGAGCGCCTCCAGACCGGCTTCAAACACAATGGCGGTTTCGTTGAACACACAGCGTTTGCCGGCCTCGTAGAGCTGCTGTAGTCGTTCGGCGATTTCCTGGACGACGTAGGGATGCACAACGCCGTTCAGCGTGCGCAGGCGCGCCAGATGCGCGGCGTCGGGCCCAAAGACGAGTCCCGCAACGACGGCTTTGTTGAGCGTGCCGTCCGCGTTCAGTACTTCCTCCCCCAGCGCCTCGGCGATTTCGCGGCGGATCTCGCCGTGCTGCGCAATCAGATCGGTCGCGATGGCGTCCGAATGCAGGACGTCGTATCCGGCGGCGCGCACGATGTCCGCAGCAGCGCTCTTACCACTGCCGATGCCGCCGCTGATGGCGATAAACAGGCCGCTCGCGCCTTTGATTTCGTCAAAAACTGATTTCAGACTGCCGATTGCCACGCGTTCGCTCCATTGGTTTTTGGCCCCGAAAGGCGTAAATTTCGCCGCAATTTACGGTGATTCCGCGGCCGTGCAACCCGGCCGCACGCAATTCCACACGCCGCACTTTTCCTCACGTTTCTCCGACGGCCCCGCTATGCCCCGTTTGTTCCTGATCGATGCAATGTCTCTTGTCTTCCGCGCCTATCACGCCATGTCGCGCTCCGGTTTGTCGACGCCCGACGGCGAGCCGACGGGGGCGGTCTTTGGATTTGCGAACATCATTTCCACCATCATCGACAACGAAAAACCCGACTATCTTTCAGTCGTGTTCGACACCGCCGCGCCGACCTTTCGCCACGAACAATACGAAGAATACAAAGCCAACCGGCCCGATTTCCCCGAAGACCTCGTTCCGCAGGTTAAACGCATCAAAGAAATGATCGACCTGCTGGGCTATTGCCGCGTGGAACGCGACGGCTACGAGGCCGACGATATTATCGGCACCATGACAAAATGGGCCGTCGAACACGACCTGGACGTCTTCTGCGTAACCTCCGACAAGGACTACATGCAGCTCGTCAGCGACCGCGTTAAACTCTTCCGCCCGACCGGCAAAGGCGCGGGCGACTACGAAGTGGTCGATATCGAAGGCGTCGCCAAAAAATTCGGCGTGGCGCCGGAACGCGTCATCGACGTGCAGGCGCTGATCGGCGACTCCGTCGACAACGTGCCGGGCGTTAAAGGCATCGGCGAAAAAACGGCCATTCCACTGATCCAGGAATTTGGTTCGCTCGAAAATCTCTACGAGAATCTCGACAAGGTGCAGCGCGCCGCCGTGTTGAAAAAACTCGAAGCCGACCGCGACAACGCCTTCATGTCCAAGGAACTCGTCACCATTGATGTTAACGTGCCGATAGAAGTCGACATAAACGGCTGTAAACTGCGCGACAAGGACGTGGACGGACTTAAACAACTCTTTTCCACGCTGAACTTCCGTCGCATGATTCCGCAGCGCTTCGGCATCGACATGGACGGCGACGGCGAGGCGGACGCAAACGGCGCAACGACAGGGCAGGCCGGACCGGACACGCTGGACGGGGTCGACCACAACTACCTCTTGTTGGACTCGCTCGCAAAGATTCGCGCAGCAATTAAACAACTGGCCGATGTGAAGATGCTCGCTTTTGATACGGAGACCACGGGCCTCGATCCAATGTCGTGCGACCTGGTTGGAGTCTCGTTCGCCGCCAAAGCGGGTGAAGCTTATTACATTCCGCTGTTTCGCCCGCGCGAGGACATCGCCGGATTCGACGAGTTAAACATCCCGGAGACGGAAGAAGAGTCGGACAGCGGCACGCTTTTTGCCGAAGACAGCAAACCCGTGCACCAGTACAACGAGTGCCGCGCCGTGCTGGAATTGTTAAAGCCGCTGCTCGAAGATCCGGCCGTCGGCAAAATCGGGCAGAATATCAAATACGATCTGCTGGTGCTTAAACGCTACGGCATCGACGCGGCGCCGGTCGCCTTCGACACGATGCTGGCCAGCTACGTGCTCAACGCCGACAACAAACACGGCATGGACGAGCTTTCGCGCGTGTGGTTAAACTACCAGCCGATTTCGATCACGACATTGATCGGTGAAAAAAAGAGCACGCAGAAGTCGATGAGCGAAGTGCCGGTGGCCGACGTGGCGAAATACGCCGCCGAAGACGCCGACATCACCTGGCGGCTCTACGAAAAACTGCGGGACAAACTGCGCGAAGACAAGCTGGAAGAACTGGCGCGCAGCACCGAATTTGATCTGGTGCTGCCGCTGACGCAGATGGAGTTTAACGGCGTCGGCATCGACCCCGAAGCGCTTAAACAATTCAGCGTCGAGCTGGGCGAATTGATCGAAGGCAAAAAGGCCGAAATCTACGAGGAAGCCGGCAGCGAGTTTAATATCGATTCGCCCAAACAGTTAAGTGAGATACTCTTCGACAAAATGGGCATCCCGCCGGTCAAAAAGACCAAGACGGGCTTCAGTACCGACTCGTCCGTGCTGGAAGAACTGGCGCACAGTTTTCCGATCGCCACCCTGGTGCAGGATTATCGCCAGATGACCAAACTGCGCTCGACCTATGTCGACGCGCTGCCGAAGATGATCAATGCAAAAACCGGGCGCATTCACACGACGTACAACCAGACGGTGGCCAGCACGGGGCGTCTTTCATCGACCGATCCGAATCTGCAGAATATTCCGATCCGCACGGAGCTGGGGCGGCGCATACGCCAGGCGTTCATTCCGGCGGAAGGATCAAAGATTCTCTCGGCCGACTATTCGCAGATCGAGCTGCGCATCATGGCGCACATCTGCGGCGACGAGACGTTGACGCACGCCTTCCAGAACGGACTGGACATTCACGCGGCGACGGCGGCGAACCTGTTCGGCGTGGCACTGGAGGATGTGGACACGGAGATGCGCCGCCGCGCCAAGACGGTGAACTTCGGGCTCATGTACGGACTCGGAGCCTTTGGGCTCGCGCAGCGACTCGGCATCTCGCGCACGGAAGGCAAGGAGATTATCGACGCCTACTTCAACAAATACCCGCGCATCAAGGAATACATCGACTCGTCGATAGCCGCCGCCGGCGAAAAAGGCTACGGCGAGACGCTGCTTGGACGAAGACGATATTTCCCGAATATCAAGGCGAGCAACCGCGCGCTGCGCAGCGCCGCCGAACGCGCCGCAATCAACATGCCGATCCAGGGCAGCGCCGCCGACATGTTAAAACTCGCCACAGTCACGATCTACCGCGAAATGAAAGAGCGCAATATGAAGTCGCTGATGATGCTGCAGGTGCACGATGAACTTGTGTTTGAAGTGCCGCGGCAGGAACTCGACGAACTGAACGATCTGGTGAAAACGCGCATGGAAAGCGCCATGCCGATCGGCAATGTGCCGGTGGAAGTTAACATCGGCATCGGCGACAACTGGGACGAGGCACACTGACCTTGCCCCAAATTGCACACGGCCCGCTTCGACTCCGTCGCACCGTCAGGGAAAAACCTGAGGCGCGGCGACGGACAGCTTCCACCACGCCGACTAACAAGAATGGATTTGGAAAGGCGCAGAAAGAGGATCGGCGCTTCGGGGACTAGACGCTTGTGAAGAGCAGAAAGAGACAGACGTAAATGTAGACGAGCGGTGCGACAAAGAGCACGCTGTCGGAGCGGTCCAGAATGCCGCCGTGACCCGGAATGAGGTTGGAGCTGTCCTTGACGCCCGCGTCGCGTTTAAGCAGAGACTCCGCCAGGTCGCCCAGTTGACCGGCCGCGCCGATAAGACCGCCGACGATGATGGCGTGCCAGACGGGCAGGACGGGCAGGAAAATGTACGACATCACCGTGAAAAACACGATTGAACCGACAAAACCGCTCAGCGCGCCCTCCCAGGATTTTTTCGGACTGATGCGTTCGAAGAGTTTATGGCGACCGAATTTGGAGCCGATAAAGTAGGCCGCCGTGTCGCAGGTCCAGATGGCGCCGAGCATGTTAAGTACCAGCCACATGCCGTAGGTGTCGGGAAAGGTCGTGGGGTCGCCGCCGCCGGCGTCGAAGCGCAGCCAGGGCGCTTCAAACAAGGTGCGCAAACCGATCAGGCTCTCCATGCCGAGCGAGACGTAGAGCACGCCGAAGACGGTAACGCTGACGTTGACGATGGCGTTGGGACGCGCGCGCCAGAGTTCCATCGATAAAACGACGATGGTGAACAGGAGCAGAATGGAAATGAGCAGAAAGAGGCGCGCGCCTTCGTGGGCGGCCAGGCCGTACAGGTCGCCGGTGAACTGCAGAATAAAACCCGCCGCGATGCCGGCGGTATAACCCGCCACGCGATTGCCGCGCGCCTTGTTTTCGGCCATTTGATAGAACTCGGACAGACCCATCAGTGCGATGACCTGCACAAAGGCAAAAAACCACCAGCCGCCCAGGATAATTGTCGCCACAATGATGGGCGCGCCGATTATCCCCACCAGAATACGCTTGGTCACATTGCTCACGTTGATCGCCCGCCGCTCTTCTCGATTGTTTCCTGTGCAAAAATAGGCTTTACTCGTTCAGAGACCAATCGTAGTCGAGGAATTCGATGTCGGGAAAGCCATTGCGCGCCTCCGCGGCGGCGTTGCGGGCGGTCGCGGGGAAGTAGGGCAGCACCGCGCGGGCCATGGCTTCCCGCGACGCGCCGAAGTCGGATTCGTACCAGTCGAAAATCTTTGAAAGATAGAGAACGCCCGCCGCGGCGTCGTAGCGATTTTTGTTCGTGTCGGCGCACCAGACGCGCATGTTGTCGTCCAGCTGACTGTCCAGCCGCGCGGCCGCATAGGCTTCGTTGCGCAGCGGCGGGCACGAAACCGAGGCGCAGACGACGGCGGCGTGAATGCGGAAGTCGGCGAACCGCTGGCGCAATATCTCGTGCTCAACCTTGTTGAGCGTGTATTCGCTGCCGTCAATCTCAAATTCGTAGCTGTCCCAGACGCTCAGCCCAAGGGGCACGGAGATGTAAAGACTGCCCAGAAAGTGCAGGTCGTTGATGCTCTCGACCGGATAGTTGTCGCAGATCAGTTTGAGCGTGAAGGCGTTGTAGACGTTGACCCAATAGGACTTCACCGCATTTGAGTCGACGAGCTGTTGCGGCCGCACGCGCGCCAGGCTGTCGCAGACCTGCGGCAGGCGCGGGTCGTCTTTCATGCGGCGGTAATCGACATGCCCGCCGCGCACATGCTCGCGCAGCAGCGCGGTGAACAGATCGTCCGCGGCGGTCGCGGCCGTGTCGCGCGGCCTTTGTGTTTGCGCTGCGGGGATGTCCGCCGCGGGGGCGTCGCAGGCCGGCAGCAGCGCACCCAGGAAGATGAGCAGATGCAGCGCGACGCGCCGTGGCCGCCGACGTCTGCGCCGTATTTTTACCATGTCGTGCATTTGTCCTAAGTTTGCGGATTATTATTCACGATCGTGCAAGTTCGGGCATTTTATGGATATTCACACACTTCCGGCTTCGCTGCCGCATGTTGTCATCGTCGATGCGGATCAGCGTCAGTCGTCGGTTGACCTGGCCAAAAAAATGATCGGGGCCGGATTGGGCTTCACCTACATCGCTCCCGAGCCGGAGTTGCTGCCCGACAACGTGCGCAAACACTGGCGCGAGACCGCTTTTGACCTGGACAAAAACATCGGAATTATCGTCGATATGACCTGGAGCGTCCCGCTGACGGACGACACCATTCTGATTCTGAACGACGTCGACCTGGACGCGCCGCCGCTGATTCTGACGACCAACGCCAATGAGACGACGGGGTCGGCGAGCGAACTCCTGCCCGAGTTTGACTTTATCGGCTTCAACGGCCTGCCGGGTTTTTTCCCGCTGGGCACGTCCGTGGAAGTGGCGCCGCCGCGCGGGGCACATCCGGAGGCGCTGGCGATGGCCAAACGCTTTTTCCGCACGCTGGGTTTCGAGGTCGAGTTAATAGAAGACCGTCCCGGCTACGTGCTGCCGCGCATCATCAGCATGATTATCAATGAGGCGGCTTTCTGCGTGATGGAAGGCGTGGCCGAACCGGAAGCCATCGATACGGCAATGAAACTGGGCACCAATTATCCCAGGGGGCCGCTGGCCTGGGCCGACGAAATCGGCATCGACGTCGTAACGACCATCCTGATAATGCTGGAAAGCGAGTACCGCCAGGAGCGCTACCGTCCCTGCCAGCTTCTGCTGCAGATGACGCACAACAGCGAACTGGGCGTCGTTTCCGGCTCCGGTTTTTACGAACACCCCGGCGCGGTCGGCGAGCTTTGATGAGCGTCCGCGAGGAGGGCGCAGCGCCCGTTTACGTTTTCTGCGATTTTGACGGGACGATAGCGCGCGACGATATCGGCGATGCGATTGTGCGCCGCTTTGGCGATTTTGACCGCCTGCACGCCGAGCTGATGGACGGCAAACTGAGCGTGGCGCAGTATTGGCGCGCCTCGCTCGCGACTTTTCCCGCCGGATTGCGGCAGGGCGACGTGGATGATTTCACACGCGACTTCCAGCTGGACGCGTACTTTGCGCGTTTTGTGGAATTCTGTCGCCGGCGACGCTGGCCTCTGACGGTGGTGAGCGACGGCTTTGAAAATTACATTCGTCCTATGCTGGCCGCGGCCGGGCTGGACGATCTGCCTGTATTCGCCAACCGCGCCCTGTTTACCGGGGACGCCGCCCCGACGGCGCACTTTCCCAATGCCGACGAGGCCTGCGGCTGTTTCTGCGCTTCCTGCAAGCGCAACGTCCTCATCACGCAGATTCCCGACGATGCGATCGTCATCTACGTCGGCGACGGACTTTCGGACACCTGCGCGGCGGAGCATGCCGACGTGATTTTTGCGCGCGACAGGCTGGCGGCGTACTGCAACCGGGAGCGGTTGCCGCATTTTCCCTTCAACAGTTTTTTCGACGTCATCGCGCTGCTGGAGACCACTCTGGCCGGCCGCGGGTTGCAGTTGCGTCACCAGGCGCAGCTCAAACGCCGTCGCGCGTTCATCAGCGAGTAGACTTTCGACGATTGTGCCTTTGTGTTGAGCGTTAAAGCGCGGGATAAGTATTTGCCTGCGGTGGCGCTGTCGCGAGCGGGTTATGCGCTGCGATTATGCACGCAATTTGCCCGTTCAACCACGCTGTGTGGCCGTTCGCGTTTTTGCGCTTGTACAGGTCTTGAGCGTGCGGCATGTTGCATGCGTCGGACCGTCCGGCTGCGCCGCAGAGGGGAGTCCCGCGCCGAGGGGTGGGATAGCCCGGAAGGACATGGGCAGGTGAAAAAACCACGGAAAACGAGGGGGCGTGCGGGTGTGCCCGCCGGTTGGCAGACGGAAAATTTTGGACAGGCGGCGGCGGGGTGGCGACCCTTTTAAGGGTCCAAAAACCGCTGTTTAAGTCGCCAGGGCGCCGGACTCTTTTTGTCGGAGGTCGCGGCGAGGTAGCTTCACCCGCAGAATAGTTGCCTGGCAGCAAATTCAACCCGAAAGCCGGTTCGTCTGCCGCGCTCTTTTTGTCGGAGATCGCGGCGAGGCAGCTTCACCCGCAAAATTAGTTGCCCAGGCAACAATCTTGTGTGTTTAATACGTTTAACACTCGATTTGCACTGATATTCTGATCGCTTTGAGTTCCTCGCTGCGCTCCTCACTCAGGCTCTTATGACTTTTTTGTTTGTCGCGCGGTGAATTGTCGCTGAGGCTTGAGGCTGTTTAACATTTTTGATTCAAACGGGCTTGAAACGGGCGCTCATCAAACGCGTTGACGAGCAAAAGAAAAAAGCAAGCCGCCAAGTGAAACGCCGGAGGCGAAGCGCTCAGTCATCAAGTGCCAGGAGTACAGTTAAACAGAAGCCGCAAAGCCTTTTGGTGAGATGCCCGCCGGAAGGCCCCGGCATCAGGTCCCGCAGTTCTTGACAAAAGTGGTTGTGAGAAGGCATTAAACTCAATACTGCGATTTGCGCGCCACAATCAACATCGGGATAACGCTGATAACCGTCGTGTACAGCGTCGCCGCAATGCCGTAGGTCGTGAACAGCGCCATGAAGTCCAGCTCCGTCGGCTCGATTAACAGAATGTGGTAAACCAGATTGTACACAAAAGCGCTCAAGGCAATGACGATGGGGAACTTGTAGCTGCCGACCGTCTGGCGGAAACGGCCCTCGCGGTAAAAATACCCCGCCAAAAAAACCGCCAGGATCGAAGCCATGGCGTTGACGCCCAGTAAAACATTGCCGATGACGTCGTAGGTTAAACCCGCCAGAAATGCCGCGCCCAGACCGACCAGCTGACCTTCCCGCAGCGCGACGGCAACCGTGAAAATCAGCAGGAAATTGGGGTAGATGTTTTCAAACGCAATCAAGGGAGACACGAGCAACTGCGCGATGGCCAGCAAGAGAATGGCGATTGCGTACGCAATGTATCGGATGAGCGGGGTATCGAAAATTGAACTGTCCGTCACGACCGGGCCTGGCTCCGCAATTACACAGAATTAGTGGTTTTCGTTCAGCTCGGCCTGCAGCTGCCGGCGCAGTTCAACGCGTTCCGGATCGGGCATCTGCGTGCTGACAAAAACCTGTTCGAGCGTCTCGAAGTTAACAAATGGGCGCACCACGATTGTGCGGAAGAGCGAGGTGGCGTCGTCGCGCACTTCGCTGATACGGCCGACGACAATCCCCTCGGGAAATTTGGTGCTGAAACCGGAAGTGACGATGCGATCGCCGGCGGCGACGTCGAATGCTTTGGCCACCTTGTGCACCAGCAGGTTTTCGCCGCCTTCCCAGGTTAAAATTCCGTTGACGCGCGTGCTTTCCACCTGTACGGCCACGCGGCTGTCGGTGTCCACCAGCAGGCGCACCTGGCAATAATTGTCGCTGGCGGTGATAACTATGCCGACCAGACCGCGGTCCGTAATGACGGCCATGCCCGGGCTGATGCCGTCGTTCGTGCCGACGTCGAGCGTAATAAAGTTGTTCAGGCTGCTGGAGATGCGGCCGATGACTTCGGCGGAGATCACCGGGTATTCGCTGTTTTCTTTGAATTCCAGTGCGCGGCGCAGGCGTTCGTTCTCCACCACGGCGCGGCGCGATTTGGCATATTCGCGGCTCAGGTAGAGGTTGAGTTCGCGCAGCGCTTCGTTTTCGCTTTTGAGTTTGACCGGGTTGGGCACCCAGGAGAAGAGATTCTGTGCCACGCCGATTGTGCCGACGACGAGCGTGCGGAAACCGCGCAGTTCGGCCGGGTTGCCGACGCTCATGAGCGCGATGCAGATCACGATCAGGACGGAAAGCGTGATGTATTCCTTGAAGTTGACGACAAAACGCAGGAGTTTATACATACCGGTTACGCGACCGTTGTTTGCGGGTGGAGCGCGCCGCCTTCAGTGCGGCGGCATCCGTTGGACAAGGTATCAATACCGCCGGCTTTTGATCAATACGCCGGAGAATTCACTCAGGTTGTCGAGCACCTTGCCCGTGCCGCGCACCACCGCCGTGAGCGGGTCTTCGGCTACGTGCACCGGCAGATTGGTTTCCAGCTGGATGCGTTCGCTCAGGCCTTTAAGCAGCGCGCCGCCGCCCGTCAGCATAATGCCGCGGTCAAAGATGTCGGCGGCCAGTTCCGGTGGTGTGCGTTCCAGCAGGGCGCGGATGGCGTCGACCATGACGGACACGGCTTCGTTGAGCGCTTCGCGGATATCCTTGCTGGAGACCTGCGTCATGCGCGGAATGCCGTTGACCAGATCGCGGCCTTTGACTTCGATTTCGATCTCGGGGTCGAGCGGCATGGCCGAGCCGACCTGACACTTGATCATTTCGGCGGTGCGTTCGCCGATCAGGATGTTGTAGTTTTTCTTGAAGAACTGCACCACGGCGTTGGTCATCTCATCGCCCGCGATGCGGATGGACTCGTCGTTCACGATGCCGGAGAGCGCAATCACGGCGATCTCGGTCGTGCCGCCGCCGATGTCGACAATGACGTTGCCGACGGGTTCGCTGACGTTGAGGCCGACGCCGATGGCCGCGGCCATTGGTTCGGCGATGAGGTAGACTTCCTTGGCGCCGGCGTGTTCGGCGCTGTCGCGCACGGCGCGTTTTTCCACTTCGGTAATGCCGGAGGGCACACAGATGACGACGCGGCGCGCGGGCTGCCAGGCCGGGGAGATTTTGCGGATAAAGGCGCGCAGCATGCCTTCGGCAATCTCAAAGTCGGCGATGACGCCGTCCTTGAGCGGGCGAATTGTGCGGATGTCGCGGTGTGTTTTGCCCACCATGTTTTTGGCTTCTTCCCCGATGGCGACGATGCGTTTGGTGGTGCGGTCAAAAGCCACAATGGACGGCTGGTTCAGCACGATGCCTTTGCCCTTCATCCAGATGAGCGTATTGGCGGTTCCAAGGTCAATAGCGATGTCGTTTGACAGGAAGCTGAAAGCCACGTGTGGGTTCCTCAATAGCCGATGCGGAGAACTGACGACTTAAACAAAATGCGGCGCAGCGACTTTGCACTTGCGTGTTTAACACGACATGTAGAAGCCGACTGTTCAATCGTTCCCAACGATTAGTGCTGTTTCCGGTAGGAGAATTTTAAGCTGCGCGCCGCCGACGAATTTGCAGTGTGCGTTGGAATGCGAATACTGCCTACGTCACAAAAACTCTGTAAATATGCGGATTTGGCGGCGATTTTTCAAGAGTTTTTCCGCGGCGGCGTCACTTTGATCCGCATCGATTTCACGAAGTCGCTGAAGCTGAGATCGGAAGGGGTCTCGGCGCGCGGTGGTGCGCCCGCCTGTAACTGACGGCCGGCCTTGTGTTGCGGCGTTTCCGCCTTTGGCTGCGGCGCCGGCATGCGGCCGGATTGAATGCGCCGCGCCTCCGGATTCGGCGCGGTATTGTCTGCTGTATATGCGCCAAGGACGCTTGTGCCGGTCAGTCGCGCCACTTCGTCCGGGTCGGTGATCTCGCTCAGGATGTTGATGCCCTGCTCGCTTGCACCGACGATCAGTACGCGTTGGCCCACCTGAAGCATGTAAACCTGTTTGCGCGTTTGCAGGTTGACGCGGTTGAGCACGCGCATCCCCGGGCCGTCGACCGGTCCCTTTTGTTTGCGCGCCGCATAGCGCTTTACAAAAAACAGGACCGCGGCGAGTGCGATGACGATAAACACCAGCGTACCGAAGGCCCTGAGCAGTTCTTCCTGCATGTTTTCTCCGCGCGTTCCGTCGGCTGCGACGGATTAACGTTTGCCGCCGATTTTGATGCGGTCGGCCGGGTCGATCAGCGTCGTGATCCTGATCCCGAAATGTTTATCGATTACGACAACTTCACCCTCGGCAATCTTTTTACCGTTTACCAGCAAATCGACCGGCTCGCTGGCGAGTTTGTCGAACTCGACGACGTAGCCGCGGCCCATGCGCAGGATGTCGCGAATCAACATGTTCGTGCGGCCCAGTTCAATCGACACCGGCAACTGCAGGTCGTAGAGCAGTTCCATCTTGGGGTCGAGCGGGGAAGGGCCGCCCTTGGCCGTGCTGGCGGTGCTCGGTGCATCCAGATCCGGGAAGTCGGCTTCGTTGATTTCGACGGGTGCGGGCGCCGCGCCTTCATCGCCGGCGCCGGGACTGTCCACATCGCCGCCGGCTCCGCCGCTGTTGATCAAAGCATCGATTTCTTCTTGTGTCATGACAACAACTCCTTTGTGCTGACGAGCGGGCGTTTAACACGTCGCCCGGCAAACCCGGTTCACTGCGGCGCACCATCCTGTGTCTGCCGCTGCCGAATCGTTTACTCGTTGATAATTTCGTCGGGATGCAGTTTGCGAATGATCTTGACGGCTTTTTTGCCGTCGACCACGCCGGGGCGCACCGCCAGTTTCTTGCGTCCGCCGATCGACATGTGAATTTCCTGGTCGATCCTGGTATCCAGCCGGATGATGTCGCCTTCTTTCAACTCGACGATGTCGCGCACGGTCAGCTCGGCGCGGCCCAGTTCGGCTATCACCGGCAGCGTCGTGGTTGAAATCTGCTTGCGCACCATCTGTTCGTTTTCCGGCACGCGTTCCTGCGTGGACTTGATGCCCGCCGTCAGCTGTCGCCGCGACAGACCGGCGATGATGTCCTCCAGCGCAAAGGTCGGAAAACACAGATTCATCAGGTAGGAGTTTGTGCCGATGTTCACGTCGAAGGACGTCACAAGCACGATCTCCGAGCCGGGCGCGATCTGCACAAAGTCCGCCTCCGACTCAAAACGCGAGAAGGAAAACCGCAGATCGCCGATCGAGCGCCAGGCCGTCGTCAGGTCGCCCAGCAGCCGCTCGATAATCCCGCGGATCACGGCCTGCTCGATGCTCGAGATGGCGCGCGCTTTTTTGTGGCGTCCGTGCCGCCCCCCAGCAGCCGCTCCACCATCGTGAAGGCCAGCTGCGGGCTGATTTCCAGAATGCCGCTGCCGTCCGTGCCCTCGATGTCGAACACGTACAGACAGCTCGGCGTCGAGACCGAGAGAATAAATTCGGAGTAAAAAAGCTGATCGACCGAGGTGACGGAAATCGAGACGATGCTCTGCAGGCGCTGCACCAGGTAGTAGGCAAATGACTCGGCCAGGCTCTCGTGCACGTTCTGGAACGTGCGGATCTGGTTTTTGGAGAGGCGGCTCGGGCGCCGGAAGTCGTAGGTGGCAACTTCGCGCTGGCCCAGCTGCTGGCTGAGCATGTCTTCCACCTGGATCGTCCCGGCGGACATGCCTGAAAGCAGGTTGTCAATTTCCTGCTGGGATAGTACGTCGCCCATTGACATGATGCATTCTCCCCAACCTGTGCCCCGCAGGGCTTCCCGCCTGAATGTTGCCTTGCGGCTGCCTGCTTACTGGATCAGAAATTTCGAGATGTAGACTTCGTACAGCTTTGCCTCGCTGAAGAACGGCGAAATGTCGCGCCGCAGTACTTTGGCGATCGAATCGCGCACGGTCACATCTCTTAACCTGTCGACGGTCATTGATGCAAATTGTCTGGAAATCACGGTGCGCACGGGAATCAGGACTTTTTCCAGCTCGGCGGCTTCCTCCGCATTGGCAAACTCCAGTCCGATTCCGGCCACGACGAATTTGCCCGCCTGGTCCGCCGGATTGACGATGATGTCCTCCAGCGCCACCACGTGATTGACCGGGCGTTTGTGCCGCGGCATTTCCGGCTCGTGGTCCATCATCTCCCCGCCGTGATCCGCGTCGTCTGCGTGATCGTCGCCGTGATCATCGGCCGCGTGTTCCGTCGAGGCCTTGTCTCCGGCGGGCGCGTCGTTTACCACCCATTTCAGGGCAAACACCACTACCAGGGCCTGCAGCAGCAGCGCGCCGCCGATAATGCCGATGATGGCGCCTGTCGACAAGCCGGATTTTTTGTTGTCCCCCGCATCCCTTTCCTGGGTGTCATTTTCATCGGCCATAGCCTGCTCCGAATGTGCTGATTATCGGTCGTGCGTACACTGTATCTAATCATGTATCGGCTGCGCGCGCTGAAAAGCGTAATAAAAAACGCGACAAACCACCAATTGGCGAATAATAGCCGAATAGTTGCTCTCGCAATCCGCAATTGCCCGCTGTTTTGGCGCTCCTGGGCGCCCAGGCTCTAAGCTGATACGAAAATTCCATGCCAAAAATCTTTCGACGGCGGCCGACTTCTTTTTAAATCCCCTCTTGTTAGTCGCCGGGTGTGGGGCGGCGGAGCGACTCGCGGCGGAGTGTGTACTGACGTCGCATGCGTTCGAATGCGTCGGCGCGACGGCTGTCGTCGGCAAACAGGCTTTGTCGGAACAGTTGAGTGTCGTCCGTCAGACGGCGCGACTTGTCCAGTACGCGGTAGATGTCGTCCGCTTTGCGCATGTCCAGCTCGATGTCGTTGGACGGCAGGTCAAAAGCCTGCCGGCGCGGCCGCAGCCCGAAATGCTGTGCCAGCGCCGATGTCACCATGCGCGATCCTTCCAGCTTGGCGTCCAGCGAATAACCGGCGATATGCGGTGTCGCGGGGAAGGCCGCGCGCGCCAGCATCACGCTTGCCAGCGGCTCGTACTGCCACACGTCCAGCGCCATGCCCAGTTGTTTGGTCAGCAGCGTTGCCAGCAGGGCGCGCTCGTCCACCACGCCGCCGCGTGAAGCGTGCACCAGCAGGGCGCGTGAACGGAACAGCTCCAGGCGATCGGCGTCGATCAGTCTGACGGTCGGATGCGGCCCGTCCGACGTCAGCGGTACGTGGGTGGAAACGACGTCGCTCTCGGCGCATAACTCGTCCGGCTCCACATAGGTGCAGCCCGCCGGAAAATGTGCGCCGCTCGCGCGCAAGGGCGGATCGTTTATCAGGACTTTCATACCGAGTTTGAGGGCGTAGGCCGCCAGCAGACTGCCCACCGCGCCGAACCCGAAGATGCCCAACGTGCATCCGGCGGGGTCGTAGTCATGCCTGCGCGCGTGCGCACAAATGCTGAACAGGACGTACTCGGCCACGGCGTTGGCGTTGCAGCCGTGCGCGTCGGCAAATGTGATTCCGCGCTGCCGCAGGTAGTCCGTGTCTATGTGGTCGATGCCGGAAGTCGCGCTGCCCACAAACGTCGCCGGGCTGTTCTTGAGCAATTGTTCATTGACCGGCGTCAGCGAACGGACGAGCAGTGCGTCCGCGCCGGCCAGCAGGTCGCGATCCGGCAGCCGACTGTTGTAGAGCGAAACGCGGGCGCAGTCGCGCAGCGCCTCGCTGATCCCCGGAAGCGCGCCGTCGGCGACTACATGCGGTTTGTGATCGGAATTCGACTGTTGATGTTTCATGTCCGCCGTGCCGCTTAAAACGTGAGGTTGATATCCTGTGTGGTCCAGCGCGGTTTGACGCGCAGAATGGACGGAAAAATGCGGAATTCTTCGGCGGGTTCAAAAGGGAATACCCGGCCGAAGTCGTAGCGTCCGTTGCCGTTGTTGTCCTGAATCACAATGATGTCGTACTGCGCCGGCAGCAGCCCGCTGAACTGCCAGACGCCTTTGCCGTCGACGCGCTCCAGCGTCAGGCTGCGGTTCATTTTTTCATTGTCGCCCGCGGCGGGCCGCAGTTGAACGATAAACGCTCCTTCGTAGCCGGTCGAATTAATCAGCGTGCCCATGGCGTCGCCCAGTTCGCGCGGATCGGTGGTGATGAACGAGCGCTGTATCAGCGAGTCGGCCGCCGCGCGTCCGTTGCGCGCTTTCAGTCGCGGTCCGTCCAGATTCAGGTGGTACAGCACGCCGGGCTCGAGTTCCGCGGCGGGGAGAATGCGAATCACGTTGTCGGCCGGCAGCTCCAGTTTGATGTTGACCGGGCCGGCGGCGCTGTCCAGGCTGTTGATCAGCCGGATCGCCGGATTGGGACTGCCGTTGTCCGGCAGCGCCATCGCCTCGCTGAACACCAGGTCAAAGGGTCCGCCGCGCGGCACGCCCTTGGCATCGGGAGTGAAGGGCCAGCTCACGAGGCGCACCGCGCCGCTGTCGGGCCGCGTCGCGGGGCTGAAAATAGCGCTGGAAGCCGTGTCGGCAATCGGATTGCCGGACGAGTCGCGCACGGCGGGGGCGTCGAGTACCCAACGGCGGCCGGCGTCCAGCGCGCGTGCGCTGCGCAGGATCACCGCCAGCGGATTTTCCGCGTCAAGGTGCGCTGTTTCAATGTCTGCCACCTGTGTGCCCGCCGAATCGCGCAAGGCAAAGGACGCCCTGCTGATCGTTTGTGGGTCGGGTTTTTCGTTGAACACCGCGGCAAATTTGTTTTCCGCCAGCACGCGCACTTCGTAGAGCTGCGGCGCGCGCAGGTCTTCGGCCGGCCGCAGACGCAAGGGCAGGCCGTTGCGCTGTTCGCCGGTTTTGAGTGTGATGTCGCCCGCCGCCGCACCCCAGCCGTCGACGCCGGGTTCAAACAGGCGGTCGCGGAACTCATCGTCCACCACCAGAATGCGATAATCGCCCGGCGCAAGCGCCTGGAACTCGAAGTCGCCGGTTTTGCCGAGCTGCGTCAGGTAGCGCGGCGGCGTGTGTCGCGGGTCGAGTGTGTCGCGGTCGAGGTCGTTGAGTGGATAGAGGTACACAAACGCACCGGAGGATTGTGCGTCGAACACGCGCCCGCGGATACTGCCGGAGTCGAGCACCGCGCCCGTTGCAAAAATGATCGTGGTTGACCTGTCGCCCTTGTTGCCGCGGAAATCGCTCACCTCAGCGCCGATAGTTACCGCATAAGTAGTATTCGCCGCCAGATCTTCGGTGAATTCAATCTCGACGTCCGGCCCGGACCAGTTGATCTCGAATTCGATCGGCGGCGAGATAAAGACGTTCTCCGTCAGGGATTCGCCGCGGACCCATTCGTCGAATTCGATGTTGACGGACCTGCCGTCGAACAGCGTGGTTCCGCCGGCGGGTTCGACCGCCAGAATCGCGGGCGCTTCTTTGTCGGCCGGGCCGCCCGGCGGCATCTCGGGGTTGGCACAGGCGTTCGCGGCCAGGAGGAGGGCAATGCAGAGGAGGCGGATTTTCATGTGTCTGTGCGTGTCGAGGAGTGCTCCGACGAATCCGGCTCCGGGAAATCCTCACGTCGGGAAAGCTGCAATTTCGTCAAAAAAGCCAAGGCGATGCAACTGATTGCATGTGTAATCACCGTCAGCCAGGCCATTTGTTCGGCGGCGCGGGCCGCGTCAACTTCTGCGTGCAGGTTGAGGATGTACAGCGCGCCGACTGCCAGCAGCGCCAGCTCGCTGAAAAACACGCCGTTGACCCATCGCTCGCGCCCCGCCGCCAGCAGATGCGCCTCAAACACATGCACCAGCAGGTGAATCACAAATCGTCCCGCTAAAATTTGCAGCACGACGATCGAGTACACAAACTCCGGCCCGAGCAGCCACGGCACCAGCCAGGGCGCGGTCAGCGCCAGAGCGGCGGCGGTTGGAATGCCGACAATCATACTGCCCAGCAGCGAGTTGCGCAGCAGGCTGCCGCCCTTTTTCTCGGCGGCAAATCCGGGCAGCAGCACGTTGAACAGCACGCCCGGCAGCATGCGCAGTATGTTGATAAAACGCGCCGCACCGGCGAAATATCCGACGCTGCTGCGGTCCGCACCTTGATCGAGCAAAAACAGCGGTGCGCGCACGCTCAGCACGGACGTGATGTTGATAAAGGCCAGCCCGGCATTGCGCCGCAGTCCTTCCACAATTGGCAGCGTCCTGCGCACGTGTTCCTCCGCCGGCATGATGCCGTTGAGGGCGCGCCGCAAAAAGACGGCGCGAATGATATCGCCGCAAAAAATGACAAGCATGGCGTGTCCGAGCACTCCGGTCCGCCACATCAGCACGGCTGCGGACAGAAACTGCACGACACCAATCACTCCCTGAATTCGCGCCAGGACGCGCGTGGCCTCGAGGGCTCGCAGGGCTGCCGACGATGTGGCTGCATGGGCGCGCGCGGGGACGAGCAAAATTGACCAGGCCAGAAAAAATGCACCGGAAGGATCAGTGGTGGCGACAAATATTCCGATGGAAAAAGCGGGCAGGAGGAATGCGCCGCTGGACAGCTTGAAACGCAGCGCTTCGCGCACGACTGAACGGGTCAGTGACGGCCTGCGGCCGATAGAGCGGGCCACGTGTAGATCGCTGCCGAAATCGACCAGCATTTCCACGACGGTAATGACGGCAAACGCCAGGGCGAAGAGAGCGAGTTCGTCCGCGCCGCCCAGGCGCGCCACGACCACGCTGAGCGCCATTCCCGCCGCGGCCACGAGCACATCGGCCGAAAACAGCCTTGCAACAGCTTTGGCAAGACTGCGTCCGGACGTATTTTGAGGGCCAGGGGATTGTTGTTCCGTCGACATGTTCACAAAAATCCGTGCAATCCTGTCCGAATCCAAGCGAACGGCACTGAAAATACATGGGGCAGCGAAATTTACGGCTTGAATGGACCCTCCGCATTCTGCACGCGATCTACCGCGTGTTGCGAGCGATCTACATCCATGCCAATACGGTAATCGATCGGGCGGGGAACCACCACTCTTTCCTGCTGTCGGCGGGCATCAGCTTCAACGTTTTCCTCGCCGTGCTGCCGACGCTGCTGACGATTGTGTTTGTGGTCGACATGTTTACCGATGCGACATCGGTCGCGCTGGCTTTCCGCGAGCTGATCGAAAGGACGCTGCCGGAAAACAAGGCATCGGCGGACATGCTGCATGCGCTGACGCTGGAGATAGAGCAGGTGTTCAACAAGTCGTCGTCGTTCGGTCTGGTAGGTATCCCCTCGCTCATCTGGATTTCAAGCGCTTTGTTCGGAGCCATCCGCACGGGCCTGAACCGCGTATACAACGTGGCTGAAACCGGCCTGTTCCTCAAATACAAGCTGCGCGACTTCGGCATGCTGGCCATTCTGCTGCTGCTGCTGCTCGTGTCCAACTTTGCCAACACGGCCTACGCCCTGGTGGAGTCGGCCGGCAGGCAGATAGCGCCGGAGATGTTTCAGGACGGCATGGCGCAGTTCATCAGCTACGGCGCTCAGTTCCTGGTAACGGCGCTGTTTTTCTACCTGATGTACCTGATCATTCCGAGCCGTCGCCAGCCGGCATTTGTCATCAATGTTTCGACGCTGATCTGTACGCTGCTTTGGGTTGCCGCTCGTTTTCTGTTCACCTGGTACACCAGCAATTTTGCTTCGTACGGCCGTATTTACGGCACGTATGCCGTGCTGGTGGCCGTGGCGTTGTGGCTGTATTACTCTTCGCTCATCCTGCTGATTTCCGCTGAGATTGCACGATATTGGAACGAGTGCCGTCAGGAAGCCAGGAAAAAGAACGCAACGGTTGAAAATTGAGAGGTACGGAATTATGAAAGCCGAGAGCAACGAATTTGACCCCGAAGAGCGCGAGTTACGCGACGGCATTCAGGAAGAATTGAAGCAGACTCTGCTGGCGCTGAAACGATCAATGAAAGACCGCGATTACGACCAGGCCGTCCTGTTTTGCCTGAGCGCATCGCGTTACCTGCGCGAGCTCGACGAGCACGGACTGGCCACCGACGCCGACCGCAGTCTGCTGTACGCCATGCGCAGCAATGTCCACGAAATATTCCGGATTCAGAACCGCTACCATTAATGAGCGGCCTGGCATTTTCCTCAATTGTAGCTGTGCGGCAGTCCCCCGATGTTTAATGAAATGGATATCGTCCTTGGTTTGCAGCGTTTGCTGATCATGGGCCCGGTTCTGCTTTTCTCGTTGTCATTTCACGAAATGGCGCACGCCTGGACATCCAACCGACTCGGCGATCCGACGGCCCGTTACCTGGGCCGCATTACCCTGGATCCCGCCAAGCACATCGACCTGTTCGGCACGATCATCATTCCGTTTATGGCAATCCTGCTTTCGGGATTTTCACTGATCGGCTGGGCCAAACCAGTGCCGTTCAATCCTGCCAATTTCGACAACTGGCGTCGCGACTCAACGCTCGTGGCGCTTGCCGGTCCGGCGTCGAATCTGCTGCTGGCTGTGTTGTTCACCATTCTGTTTGTCGTATTGCACGCTGTGGGCGTTGCGGCTGCGCCGTCCGGCCCGCTGGAGGAAATACTCTTTTCCGGTTCTGGCGTAGGCGCTTACCTGTTCGGCGCCGTGGCATTAAACATCGCCCTGGCCTTTTTTAACATGATGCCCGTGCCGCCGCTGGACGGCTCGCACGTCCTGATAAACTACCTGCCCGAAAAGTACTCGATGATTTTGCAGCAGATCGGTTTCATGGGGATCATCATCCTCATCTTGCTGATGAACACGCCGGGCGTTCGCGATTTGTACATCACGGTATTTTCCCTTCTGTTGACGCCATTTTACTACGTGTTTTATTTCTGACGCATTTAACAATTGTCTGCCGGCTTCGTCCTGCGGTCCTGCGGTCTTGCTGTCTGACCCTCTTGTTTGTCAGTGAGTTGGAAGTTTTCAATATCTGAGAAAGTCCCGAGGCGCGGCGGCGGCCTGCCTTTGAGAAATCTTGAAGGCGAAGACGCCCGCAGTTTCAGATCGCAGGTGATTAACAGTGCGCTGCGCCTCCGACTTGTCAGGTATTCCGCGCGTTCATGCACCCGTCTGTTCCGCGTTCCGCATCTGATTTGTGTTTCATCCGCAATGTCATTCATGTCGTCCCTGCGCGTTTGTGTCGGGATTTCGGGCCTGACCTTCGTGCCTTGCCCGTCGCTTTGCTCCCGGCATACGCAACAAGGATAGGCCGGCGTGCGCTGTTTAACAAGCGGAAAAGACTGAGTGTGCGGTAAAACGCGGTTGACCGTGCCGTTTTTCTGTCCAAGCGGGCGAGAGGGCCGTGATTGAGTGTGTTTTAGCCCTCCGGTGCGTCATGAGCGGCGGAATGGAGCGTCGAGTTTCAAGTTTAAAGTCTGGGAAATTTGAACGGAGCGCGCCGAGAAATCATGGGTCCCCCACCCCCGCCTCCGCCGCCTTCAATTGTTTAACACCACACACCCATCCCCGGCCGCGTTCCCTCCCGAAAACCGGCCCGATATTCCGCTGTTAATCCGAATCCATGGAAGTCGGTTCCTTCCGTGCACGCAACAAGGATAGTGAACATGCCTCCGGCGCGCAAACGGAAAAGACTGAACGTCGGCAAAATCGCGGTTGACCGGGCGGTTTTCCTGTTTAAGCGGATGGCCGGTGATTCAGTGCGCCGCTCACAAAGCCGGATTGGTCCACGGTCTGTCTTCAATGCCCGCGTGTTTGTTCGCCAGACGCGCCGCAACAAACAAATAATCCGATAATCTGTTCAGATAGACTTGTACCTCGCTGTTGATCTCTTCGCGTTCCGACAGCTCGGTCACGCATCGTTCGGCGCGGCGGCAAACTGTGCGCGCCAGATGCAGTTGCGCCGCCGCCGGTGTTCCGCCCGGCAGAATAAAACTCTTCAGTGGCGCAAGTTCCTGCTCCATGGCATCGATGCTGCTTTCCAGCGCGGCGGCCTGCTCGGCCTGGATGCGCGGGATCGCGTATTTCGGTGGTGGTGACAGCGGCGTTGCCAGGTCGGAGCCGAGCGAAAATAATAACGCGCTGATGTTTGTCAACTCGCGCCGTAGCTCGTCCGGCATCGCAAAAGTCAGGGTAATGCCGATGTGAGAATTCAGTTCGTCCACCGTGCCGTACGCTTCAATGCGCGCGTCGTGTTTGGCCACGCGCCGCCCGCCAAAAAGCGCGGTCTGCCCCTTGTCGCCCGTGCGTGTATAGATTTTCACCGTTGTGTTTCCCGCCCTGCTGGTTCAAAAAGATTCTGGTCAGTCAGCGACTAGTAATATATTCGTAATTTACCTGTTTATGCACAACTGCCGGCAAGAGGAAGCAAAAGCACCGTGGCGCGAACACTACGAATTCTGTTTATTGGCGATTTGGTGGGAATGGCTGGACTGGAAACGCTCACCGCGTACCTGCCGGACCTGATTGCGGAATACAAATCCGACTTCGTGATTGTCAATGGTGAAAACATTGTCAATGGCAAAGGTCTGTCGGAAAAAGAAGCCGACGTCATTTTTGGGCTGGGCGCGCACGTCATAACGACGGGCAATCACGTCTGGGAAAACTGGAAAGCGCGTCCGCTGCTCAGTAAAAATCCCAAAGTCCTGCGGCCGCTGAACTATCCGTCGAACAATCCCGGCAACGGCTCTGTTGTCGTCGAACTGCCCGACGGCCGCAAAGCGGCGGTTCTTCACCTGCAGGGCCGCGTCTTTATGCAGCCCATCGACTGTCCCTTCCGCGCGGCCGAAAAAGCGCTGCCGCGCCTGCAGGCCGAGACGAACATTATTTTCGTCGACATGCATGCCGAAGCCACCGCCGAAAAAATGGCGCTGGCCAACTTTCTGGACGGAAAGGTCTCGGCACTCGTCGGAACACACACGCATGTGCAGACGGCCGATGCACGCATCATGCCGCGCGGCACGGCTTATCTGACGGACGCCGGTATGACCGGTCCCTACGAATCGGTGCTCGGCATGCGCACGGACATCGCCCTGCGCCGCTTTCTTTTGCAGACGCCGCACAAATACGAATCGGCGACGAACGATCTGCGCATCTGCGGCGTGCACGTTGAAGTGGATGAGCAGAGCGGTGCGGCGCTTGAAATCGAAACCATCATGCGGCCGGAAATGACGCGCGTTCGGGCCGCCGACGCAGGACCTCCGCCGGCCTGAGCCGCGCGCGGACAAATTTTGGCCTTACTCCACGTTGCGGGCATCCGTATTATGATCAGACTCACGAAACTCGACGGCACGGAAATTGTTGTCAATGCCGATGAAATCGAAACTGTCACGTCGACGCACGACTCGCAGATCCGCCTGTGCAGCGGTCGCAACTTGCTCGTGCGCGAGTCGGCCGACGTTATTACCGCTCGTGTAATCGAGTACCGGCGCAAATGTTATCAGACGCCCGCACAGGACTGATTCGAAGCTGTTTCACGACGGCGCTCCTGCTGTGCTTCGGCGCGGCGGCGGTGCAGGCCCAGGTGCAGTCGAATGCGCGCGACAGTCTGCTGATTGAGCCCTTGTTTTCCCAGGGATTTGACAAAAACGCCAATACCATTGTTTTTAACGGCCTCCTGCGCGGCAGCATCCCCACCTTTATCGCCGATGACGCCTGGTTTCTGTTCGACCTCCGGTATCGCGCCAATACCATCCGCGGTTTTAACACATCTGTTCGCGACGACGCCGAAGCCTTGCTGGAGCAACGCCTGGGGCTGGCGCCGGAGTGGTTTGCCTTTGTGTCGGCCGGCGGCCTGATTTCCGACGACAGCCGCAGTCTTACCATCAACAAATTGCTCAATGGAAACCTGCGCAGCGGCCTGCGCTACCAGTCCCTGGACGACCGCATTCAGGCGGAAGCGGCGGCGGCGGCGGTCTACAGCGAACAACTCGGAATTGCCGACCGCGGCAGCGAGTACGGCGGATTCCTGCGCGGCAGGGGGCTGAAACTGGACGATTTTGACCTGCAATTCGACGCTGTGGCCGACCTCTCGCAGCTTTCCGGCGAGCGCCTCAACTTTACCGTCGGCGGCGATGGGGAAATTGGCCGCATTTTTCCGGAAGGGGCAGCCATCTCGATTGTCGGCGAGGTCGAAGATTCGCGTCGCGATTTCTATACCTTCGTCGGCTCCGGCAGTACGGCGGCGCTGGAAACCCGCAAACGCAACAACTGGGCCGTTGAAGCGCGCGCCGCGTTCGACCTGAGCGACGACATCGACCTGGATCTGCGCACCGCCATACGCAGCGAGGCAATAGAGCGATTTTACCGCGCGGCATTTCAAGAGAATTCCGTCACGGCGGTGGCGCGGGCTCGCGATGAATTGCGCCTGGATATCGAGGCTGTCGCCCACGGCCGCTGGGCCGGCGGCCTGCATTCGCTGGGATTTTTTGTCAATGGGCGCGACGAAAGCAATTCCGTCGCGCAGCGTTTTGACGTCAACCCGAGCGAGCTGACGCGTCTGCGCGAGAGCGAGCGCCAGCGCGACAACTCGTCGACGCGTTCCGGCGTCAGCCTGCGCTCCGAGTGGCCCGCGTTTGGGCGCGATACGCTCAGCGCGTCGTTTTCAGGTATCGTATTGCGCTACGACACACCCAGCGACGAAAACAACGACGACCGCGACGAGCTGTCGCTGATTACCTCGCTGAGCTACAGTCACCGGCACTCCGATATGTTGACGTCGCGCGTGACGCTGGAGACGCAACTGGAGCACCTCGTATTCCTGCGCGCCGAGCGCAGTGCCCAGAACAACTGGAATCGCGTCATCCGCCTGATTCCGCGCATTGAAATCACGACGCGTCGTTTTATAGCGCGGCCCACCTTTGAGGTACTGGCCAACTTCACCAGCTACGACTTTGAGAATCAGATCATCACCTCGCCCAGTTTCAGCTTCCGCCAGGTGTCGTACCGCGATTCGCTGATCTGGCGGCTGAGTTCGCAGGAGCACCTGGACCTGGGAATTGTGACGCGTTACTACGAGCGCGGTCGCTTCCGCTGGAACAGCTTTTCAGAGACGCCGCAAGATGAAAACGTTGAACTTTTTTGTAGATTATTGCTCTTTCATACCCCGAATTTTTCCGATCCGAACGGCACGCAGGTAGGGGTTGGCGCCCGTATTTACTCCCTCAGCAGCAGCCCCGCCGGTACGCCGCTTCCGGGGCAGGAAACGCTGCGGCAGTCGTTCGCACCGGAAACCGTCATCAGATTTTCGGCCGGTCCCAGCACAGACCTGGAGCTGCGCGGCTGGTACGAAATCGAATTCGACAGGGGCAGAGAAGTCAGGCGCTTTCCCAATGTGTTCCTGCAATCGACCGTCCGACTCTGAAAGACCGCACACAGGCGCGGCGCGGAGTCTCTGTACAAAGCCTGGATGAATCGACGAAAGCAATGAATCACACACTCACGATTCCGAGTGATACCAAAAAACTGAATCAGCTGGAGCCTTTCCTGGCCGAAGTATTCAAGGGCCACGATGTGACGGAAACCGCCTATCACAATGCCATGGTCGTACTGACGGAAGCCGTCAACAATGCGATCAACCACGGCAACAAACGCGACCCGGCCAAGCAGGTTTCCGTCGCCGCGGCAGTGATTGAAGGCAAACTTCATTTGGAAATTCTGGACGAAGGCAGTGGCTTTGACGCCTCGGCCTTGCCCGATCCGCTGCATCCCGACAACCTCCTGCGCGAAGGCGGCCGCGGTGTCTTCCTCATTCGCGCCTTCAGCGAGACGGTGGAATTCGAGAACACCGGCAGCGGCACGCGTACCAAAATCAGCCTGAAAACAGGCGCCTGACGATCCCCGCCATGTCAATGCGAACCAGCGGCCTGCTGCTGTATCTCGTCGCTTTTCTCGTGTATCCCTTTCTGCCCGCCACGCGCGATTCCGGATTGGCTTTTACGATTGTATGCGGTCTTCACGTTCTGCTGGGGCTGGCGCTGCTGCCCGTTTTGGCGCGTGGTCTGCGGCGTCGCGCGCTGTGGTTCCTGGCTCTGATTTTCCTCCCGCGTCTTTTCTGTCTGCCGATGCATCCATGGCTGTCCGACGATGCCTGGCGCTACCTGTGGGACGGCGGACTGGTGCTGGACGGTAAAAATGTGTATCTCTACGCGCCGGCGGATCCGGCGCTGGAGCATCTGCGCGGCGAGGTGTATGACTTTGTCGATTATCGCGACGTGAAAACAATCTATCCGCCGCTGGCGCAGCTCGGTTTTTCCGCCGCCGTCCTGATGGCAAGGCCGTTCGGCGGCGGCGCGTTTGCGCAGTTTGTCTGCCTCAAGGTGCTGCTGGTCGGGACGGAAATTTTTGCCCTCCTGCTGTTGCTGCGAATGTTGCGTTACCGCCGCTCCGCACATGCGCCGCCGTCCGCTCTGGGGTTGTACCTGCTTTCTCCTTTGCCCGTCATCGAGTTTGCCGGGCAGGGGCACCTGGACGCCTGGCTGCTGCCCCCGCTGGCTGTTCTGATCGGAATTGTCTTAGCGGTTCGCGGCTTTGAACACGTTGGCAAACAAAAAAATGCCTTTAAAGCGGGCGCCGTCATCGGCGCAGCCGCTCTGATAAAAGTGTTGCCGATAGTGCTGGTCGGCCTGTGGTGGCGTTGTCTGCGCGGTGTTAAACAACGTGCCGCGCTGTTGGCCGGATGTGTGCTCTGCCTGTTGTTGTTAAGCGCGCCTTTTTTTCTCGACGTGCAGGCCTTTGTTAATCTGCGTGAAACGGCGGCATACTACAGCAATGTGCTCGAGTTTAACGGTGTGCCGCTGTATGTGTTAAAAGCGGTGCTCGACCTTGTTGAAGCGCCGAACTACTGGGAGTGGGCGCCGAATCTGTTGAGTGCATTGCGCCTGTCGGTTGTATTTGTCCTTTTGCTGCGATTAAACGTGCGGGGCCGGCATGAGTTGTTACGCGCAATGTTTTGGGTGCTGTGCGCCGCATTGCTGATTTCGTCCAAAGTGCACACCTGGTATTTTGCGCCGCTGCTTCTGCTGAACGTGATGATCGGGTTTCGCTGGCTGCCCTTCTTTGCGGGTTTTTCCATGTTAACATATGCGATATACGCGGTCAGTCCGCCGGCTGAAGCCTACGTGCTGGAATACATCGTGTGGAGCGCCGGTCTCGCGGCAATGCTGTGGGAACTCAGCTTAAACAAACGCAGAGCGCTTCAGTCCCCGGCCTGAAAGTCGCCGCGCAGTTCGCGAATCCGGCAGAGTGGAGCGTGGTCGCAATAGGTGCAGGTCGTTGTTTCAACCGGAGTGATGTTAAATACACCGGCGGCGATATTCGCAACATAGCCGCGTGCAAAGTTTAGAGCCTCGTAGCGTAAATCGGTCGCGACCGCGGTGTCGGGTAACAGGCTGCGCGTGGAAATCCCCAGCGCCTTGCCGGTTTCTTTGTCCGTTAACACCGCCTTCAACGTGCGAGCGTCAATATCGCGTCCGGCGGCAGAACGTGGTTCGGGCGTCAGAGCCAGGTAGAGCGCGGCGCGCACGGCGCCGTCGATGTTGTAGTTCTCGCGCAGGACTTTCTCAAGAACAAGTGCATACAATGGCATCTGCAGCGAAAGGCCCTGTTTAATACGGCTGTTGCCCGGCTGTTTCGATGCCCGCCCGCTTTTGTAGTCAATAATTGCTGCGTCAAGCGGCGCGCCGTCGTCCAGCCCGCGGATGTCGGCGTCCACGCGGTCGATTTTTCCGGTCAGTTTAAGTCCGTTGCCCAGATCCGCCGCCGGAATGACGCCCGCCTGTTTATCTGTATCGTCGCGACCAAAAGCCCACTCAAACAAACCGGGTGCGTAGTTCCACTCCGGATTTTCGCTGCGTTTAAGTTCTTCCTGCAGCCAGATGTCGAGCAAGCCGCGTTGTTTGTCGCCGCCCAGAATCTCCTCGCGCTCGACCTCAAAGAGCGGATGTTCAAAGCGCAGGTGCTCAAACTCGCGCTCGCCGATGGCGCGCAGGCGTTGTTGGTAGTGCGCCTGTTTGTCGCGGTCCAGAAATACCGGCGCAAGGACCGGCAGCGCGGGGTCCGCCGAAGGCAGGGCAAAAGTGCGTCCGTCGGCCAGCTGATCGACCTGTTGCTCGCGGTAGAAGTGAAAGAGGATGCGGTGCAGCAGCGCGCCGCGCTCCAGCGGCGACAGCGCGTTGTCGAATTCTTCCTGCACCTCCAGCCGCAACACGCGGTCGGCAAAGTATTGATAGGGACATTGTGCGTACTGTTCCAGGGCCGAGATCGACGTGGGTTTGAGAACACGCGCGTGAAAAACGTCGGCGGCCGGCGTTGTCAGCTCGTTTTTCTGCAGGTCCACCCGCGACGTCAGCAGGGGCCGGCGTACCATGCGGGCTATACGCTCGGCATCGGACCTGCGACCCAGTCCCTTGGCCGCCGTCGCCAGCTGTTCTATGACTTCTTCATCGCTGCCGGCGTCGGCCTGCAAGCTTATGCGACCCATTACCGCCAGTAGTTCTTCCGATCCGGCAATCGCCTGCCTCAGGCTCAGAACGTGGCGTGCGGCGTCGCTCTGCGCCGCGTTGTCGACGTCGAGTTCAATCACGCGGCCGACGGCCTCCAGATTCGTGATTTTCAACAGAGCGTCTACAAAAGGCGAGCGCACAAGTTCGTCCGCGCCGCGAAAGCGCGGGTAGGTCAGGTAGAGCCGTTTGTCGCCGGAGTTGATCAGTTTGGGAGCATTCGTCAGTGCCTGATAAAAATGCATGCGCTCGGAGCGCATGAAGCGATCTTCCGTCTGCGGCAGGTCTTTGCCCAGAAACGACTCGGGCACGTAAACCGCCGGGAACTCACCGTCGATCAGGCCGCAGATAAAAGTCACGCGGAAGGGGATGTTGCGGATCTGTTCCAGCGAGGTGATCGTGACGCCGTAGCCGATCTGTTCGCGCACCTGGTAGCGGCGTGCGCGCGCCGCCGTCCGCAGGCGGTCCGCGTAAAAACGGAAAGCTTTTGTGGCCGTCAATTCGGGGCCGCCGCCGCGCTCCTGTTGAATATGGGCCAGTTCGTCGATCAGCTCCAGCATGGCCGTGTACGCGCGTGCGTCCTTTTCGACTTCGGCATATGTCTGCGCGCGTCGCACCTGGTTGTTTTGTTCGATGTTGCCGGCGGCCGCCTGGAAGCGGATGATCGACTCGCGGATGCCCAGATCCCTGATGATGCGGCGTTTGACGCTTGCGGCGAATTCAAAGGGCGTCAGGTGCTCGTCCGCCGGCGGCACGGCGTTGCGCAGCACGCTGAAGTCGTCGAGGGCGCGCTCGCATTCGCGTTGTTCGCGTCGCAGTTCGCGCAGTTCGTCTTCGTCGCGCGCGGCGTCGTGAACGCTTTGTTCCAGGCGGCGTCGCAGTACGTCCAGGCGGCTTTCGATGCGCCGTACCCAGGCGGAGGCGCCGCCGTTGCGATGCCCGCCGGAGATGCGCAGGCGCTGCGCCACTTTCAGCAGGTTTGTGCCGTCAAGACCGCCCCTGCGTCCTTTTCCCTGGCGCTCGCCGGCAAAACTGATGTAGGGATTCTGCAGCGCGCGGCCCACGTCCTCGCGCCGGAAACCCTGCAGCGCCAGGTCGATGACGGCAAAAATCGCCACCGCCACGGGTGAGGAAGCCATTGAAAAACGGTCCGTCACATTCGACGGAATGTCGTATTCGGCAAAGACTTCGCGGAACAGGTCGGCGTAGAATTCCGGACGGCGCATCACGATGCATATCTGCGCCGCGGCAATTCCTTCGTCCGCCCTCAGCGTCAGGTGTTTGATTTCACGTGCGATCAGTCGTACTTCTTCTATGCGGGACGTCGCGCCCCAGACCTGCGTTACCTCGTCCAGGCCCGTGTTGCGGATGTCGCGTTCGGTGTTGAACAGCCAGCGGCGCAGGTAGGAATCCGGCGGCGTGTGTTGCTCCGGCGCGTAAAACAGGTCGCGTTCGTTCTGGTCTTCCGTGTAGTCGTCATAACCCACCGTGCGCAGCAACTCAAAGGTCGATTGGAGATTGCCGAAGAGCGGCCCGTTGCGTTCCGAGTAGTCCAGAAAAATACGCACGTGCGGCTGCGCGGCCGAGAGCAAAGCCAGAAAGTCGATTTCCGGTGGTTTGAATTCGCTGAAGCCGTCGATGTAAATGGCGTCGACGCCTTTGAGAATCTCGTCCCAGCGTTCGGTGGTTCTACGGCGCTCGGCGGACCTGAGCACGTCCGGCGTGGAAGGCGTTCCGGCCTGTTTGGTGGGTATGCGCCGGCCGTCTTTATCGCGTTCGCCGCGCAGGTACTCGTTGCTGTAAATCAGCAGGCGCGTGCGGTCCGCCAGGTGGTCCCCCAGCAGCTCTTCGTACGCTGTGAACAGCCGCTCAATGTCGCTCAGCCGTTTGATGTCGGTGATGTCTTCGTCGCCCAGGCGTGCATTGCGGATGTCCAGCCGCAGCGATTCCGGTGTCACGCCGTCTTCCTTCAGGCCCAGCACGACGTTGGTCAGTCGCTCCAGCGTTGCGGGCCCCAGCTCCTGCTCCGGTCGGCTGAAAAACTGAAGGTCCGCTTTGGACGCAGCCTCTTCCATCAGCGCGGCTACGTAGGCGTCCGAGAGACGCAGCAGGCCATTGCCGAAAATACTGCGTGCGCATTCTGAAATAAATGATTCCAGCGTGTGAATGCGCATGTGTCCCTGAACAACGGAGCCGGTCCGTGCATTGTCGTCGCGGGCGCTGGTCTGTACGGCCGTTCGTTGCAGCAGGCGTCCGCGGCGGCCGGTCGGGACAATAAACATGGTCCTGTCGAGCGCACGTTCTTTGACCGCATCCTCAAAAATGAACTCAAACTGTTTGTCGAGCCGGTGTTGCCGTGAAATTCGCCGGTTGTGTAAAACAAAGGCCACGCGTATTTTTCCTGTGGGATTCGTCCCGCCGCTGCTTGTGTTTGCTCATCTGACTGTACGGGCATGAAAATACTGCAAAAACTGCTATCTCAATCCAAACCCATTTTTGTTTGTCTCGCGGTTGTCATGCTCACGTGTCGTCCCCTGCCTGCCCAGTGGCGCAGCGTCGCGGGTTTCGGCGATCAATCCGTGGTCGCAATGCACAACGCCGGATCGACCGGGCTCTTTGTGTCATTGCGCAGCAAAACGGTGATGCGCTCGACCGACGGCGGCGACACCTGGCAACGGCGAGATTTCGGCATCGGTGAGTCGGAACAGATTTTCGGCTTCGCGGAGCACAATGACGCGTTGATTGCCGCAACGTACCGCGGCGCCGTGTTCCGCAGCACGGATGCGGGTGCGGTCTGGGCGCCTCTCTCGCGTCAATCCGATCAGCCGACCATCAATGTCATTTTCAGCCAGGGCCTTTACCTCTGGCTGGCGACGTCGAGTCGTTCTATACTGCGTTCCGTCGACGGGCTGCAGTGGTTCGCCGCACATGACGGTCTGCGCGACGGCGAGGTCGTGCTTGCGCTGGCCGTCCATGAAAATGAACTCTATGCCGGCACACCTGCCGGCGTAGCGCGCTGGAGCGAAAACACCGGACGTTGGCAGTACATCAGCGACGGCCTGACAGGACGCCGCATTTACAGCCTGCAGAGCGCTGGAGACGAACTGTTCGCAGGCAGCGATGCCGACGGCATATACGTCCGCACTCCGGATCTGTCCTTCTGGCAAAAACGCAGTACGGGATTCAGCGGCGGTTCAGCCGTGGCCGATATGACGTTCCAGAGCGGCAGTGTTGCCGCTGCCACACTTGGCGGTGAGGTAGTCGTCTGGGAGCCCTGGCTGCGGAGCTGGCACGACATTGGAGACGGACTGCCGCTCAACCTGCAGCCGGCCGTACTTATGTCCGTCGGCACGACGCTTTTTGTCGGTGGTCTCGGCAATGGTTTGTACAGTCGCGATCTTCAGAACGTCGTGCTCGACGTCTCCGAGTCCACATACGCTGCGGCGGCCGACCTGCGAATCCGGAACGTCGACGGTCGCTTGACGATCGTCAACGACAGCGAGTCGGGGCGGAACCTCGAGTTGGAAGTCTTCAGTCTGCGTGGAGTCCGCGTCGCCGGCGATCAGTTACAGCTCACTGCGGGAGAATCGAAGGTGCTCGAGTTGCCGCGCCGCCTGCCCGCCGGTGTCTATGCGGTCCGCCTGCGCGGTGCGGCGGCAAACCTGTCCGTCGGCATTGTGATCTCGCCCTGAGCGACGGCGCGTTCCTGCCCGGCGCGCATACAGGAAACACAAAAAGGCCGCCCGGAGGGACGGCCTTTTGATTTTTTGTGTATGCCGGGACCAGCCGCGGCAAACTGCGATCAGTTGATTTTCTGACGCATTTGTTTGTTCGTCATGCCGCGCAGGAAGTACAGCTTGGCGCGACGGACATTGCCGCGAGAGACAATGTCGATGCCCTGAATGATCGGCGAGTGCAGCGGGAAGACGCGCTCGACGCCAACGCCGTTCGACAGCTTGCGAACGCGGAAGGTCTCACTCATTCCCGAGCCGCGGCGACCGATGACGACGCCTTTGAATTTCTGGATACGCTCTTTTTCGCCCTCGACAACGCGTACGGCTACTTCAACCGTATCGCCGGGACGAAAGTCAGGAATCACCACGTCTTCGCCGTTATTTTTTTCTTTGCGCAGCGCGTGGCTCTCGGCGATTGCCAGCTCATCTATAATGGCTAAATCTTTCATGATCCACCATCTGGTTTATTAAAGACAGATTTCAAATGTACAGGTATTTTTATTTCCGTCCAAAGAAAATCTCTGTTGAACGGCACAGCAATCACGATTGAGTTCTGCTGGTATTGTCCGGGAACATAGATTTTTCACACTTCCGCCGCTGCGTTCCGACTCAGTCGGCCGGGACAATCGCCGTCATTGTGAATTCGAGGTCCAGGTCGGTTGACGGCAGGATCTGTTGCGTCGTCGTCGTCAGGCTGAACTCAATGCGGCGCGTGGCCGGATTCCAGACAGCTCTCAGCTCGCACAGCTCCGCCGGCGCAGCGCCGGAAGGGGTAATGTAGCTCTGATCCGGCGGAGAAATAATGCCAAACTCAAAACCGGCGGCGCGGTCGTTCGCGATGCGCGGATCGGCGCTCAGCACAATCGGATTTCCATTGGCCGGAACGGCTTTGCAGGAAAACTCCAACCCGTTCAGCGCCCAGTCTTCGGGATTGCCGGGGCGTTCCAGGCCGCTGGCGCCGATGTCCGGCGTGCGCCGCGCAGCCATTTCAATGTCGAGGACCGGCGGCTCCGGCGCGGAGTCGAAAATGATCTTCAGCTCGATGTCGTTGAAGTTTTGATTCTTGTCCAGACTCAGGCCGACCATTTCAGCCTGAAATGACTCCACGTCGTTTTCATCGAGTGTAAAGGTGCTCAGGTCGCGGATGTCGCGTGCGTCGGTGAGGTTGGGTGCGCTGGCGTCGTCACATCCGTTCAGCCCGCCGACAAACAAAAAAGCGCACAGAAAAAAAACGCACGCGGTTGCGTGCGTTTTGCGAGGTGAGCCTGCAGGGCCGATGTTTGAAACTTGCGACGTCATACTACGCCAAACGACAGGTCATACGCTTTTAGTATACGGCGTACGAAAATCCAAGAGTAAAGCCGCGTTTCAGCGAGCTGTTGCGGCCGCCGGGAATCGAATACATCAGTTCGGAGTAATGCCAGGCGGCGTCCAGTTCAACCAGGTTGAACAGGCGGGTCGACACGCCGGCGGAAATGCGTCCAAGGAATGCGTCGGTCGTTCCGTACCCCAACTGCACTTCGGCATAGGGCGCGGTTGCGTCAAACAGACTGAAATCGGCGGGGCGGTAGCGTCCCGTCACGCCAACCCAGTCGATGATCGGGTTCTGGCGGAATTCCAGCAGGCGGTTGTCTTCATTGCGGAAGCGGAAAACTTGTCCGAATTGCTCGTGGCCGTAGGCCAGACCAAGCGACCAGTCTTCGTCCAGCGCGTACATGAGGTCAATCGAAACATTTTCGCTCGATTGTGAATTGCTCAGCGCCGCGTTGTCCGTGTTGAGCGTCGCATCGGGGCTGGAAACGCCGCCGATGTAGTTGACGCGCATCTTGAAGCGGCGTGCGTCCGGCAGGAAGACCGCCGGAAAATCAGCGGCCTGGAAATCGCCTACCGTAGGAACGGCGCGACTGCCGTGCGGCGCGCCCAGATGCGGCAGGGAGACTGCCAGCAGAGCGCCTTTGCTCAGGCTTTCCGCTGCGAAGCTTTCCGACTCGTCGAAACTGGTCTGAGCGTTGGCCAGTTCTTGCAGACTGATCGTTTCATTCTGCCCCTCGCCGCTTGTAGTGATCGCGGCGGTAGGCGCATTGTCGTAAATGGCGCCATCCACAGAGCCTGTATGCAGGCCGGCCAGTGCCGAACCGGCGGTTGTCATGCCGGTCTCCGAGGCTCCGGCGGCGCGTTGAATAGTACCATCGACGGGAACGTCCATATCCAAGGTTCTTGCAGGGGTTTTGGATACAATGTCGGACGCCGTGGACGTCAACGCGCCGCCGGTATCGTCATCCATCATAAGAAGAGTGACGAGTGTAACCACAACGGCAAGCGCCGCCGTCAGTCCATAGCGAACCAACGAGCTTTGCATTACCGAGTCCGCTACTGTGGCAGCCGAATTGGCCGGAGGCGGGATGGGAGTGGGAACGGACGCAACAGGCGTGGCCATTCCCAATTTTTCAAATACGGCGCTCGTGGCCGCGGCAGGCACCGTCAGCTTGCCGCCGTAGTATTTCAGTGAGGACCGAATGTTCTGCTGTTCGTTGAATCGGCGGCGCAGGTCGGGATTGCGCCCCAATTCTTCGAATAAGGCGCTCTCCTGCTCGGGATCGATGACGCCGTCAAGGTAGCCGTGCATCAGGTCTTCAGGAGGCAAGTAGCCTTGGTCCATGGTGTTTTTGCCGTTATTTAAGATTAGACAACTCCGATAAATAGGGCGACAGGATCTCGCGAAGTTTATCCTTGGCGCGCCACACGCGGTTGCGCAGCGCCGGAATCGAATCTTCGGTTATCTCCGCCATCTCGGCATAGTTCATGCCGTAGATTTCCCGCAGGATCAATGCCTCGCGGTACTCGTCTTCCAGCAGGTCGATCGACGTTTGCAACAGCTTGAGTAGCTCTTTATTCTCGTAGCTGTCGTCGAAAGACAGGAACTGGATCTCATCGAATTCAATCGTGACTTTGCTGTCGCGCTTGTGATTCAGACACAAATTGCGCGCGATGCGAAACAGATACCCGGGTACATTGGCGACCGTCTGGCCTTTGACCGCACTGTTGTAGAACTTGACGAAGGTGTCCTGGAACACGTCGTTCGCTTCTTCGGCATGTCCCAGCATCGTCATGCAGTAACCGTAGATCCGGTGTGAGTAGCGCGAGTACAACTCCGCAAAAGCCAATTCGGCTTCGCTGCCGCCCGCATTCAGGCAGGTGTACAAGCGCCCATCGTCCAGATCTCCGTATCGGGTTGGTTTCGCCATCCGTTTCCGCTTTCCATGATCCGGCGCAACGACCACACGTGAGAGCGCATCGCGCTCCTGCGTCGACGTTGTTGTTTCAGATCCTTTGGAGAGCCGGTCTTTCATAGTGTTTCCGCATCATGTCGCCGGGTACAAAGCTTATCAATGATCTGGCTGGAGCGTCGGGCACAGGCCGCGGCAGGCCGCACCGTCCCGACCGGAACTCCATTCTCATTTTAAAGCCGTCCTTGCTGGGATGCGACGACGCGAGCAAGACACGGACCATGTGGTTTCATCTCGTGCAAATCGCCGTTTTTTTTACTGAAAAGACCATGTACAGGCGCCTGGATCTGATTGCGCCCTTGCCGGACCTTAACCGGCTTGATTCTTTTGTTTGTCCCCGTGTCGGACGCCCAGGAGTTTTTCGACGTATTTACTGAGCATGTCAACTTCGATATTGACTTTGTCACCGACCTTGGTAACGCCGATCGTGGTGTTGTTCCAGGTGTGTGGAATAATCGCCACTCCGACGCGACTGCCCTCGACGCGCGCCGCCGTCAGGCTGATGCCGTCGATGCAGATTGACCCAACCGGTATGACATAGCGCTCAAAACCGTCCGGCAGCTCCACCGTGACAAGATGGGAGTCGCCGTCCGGCTCAATCGAAGTGATTTCAGCGCGGCAGTCAACATGACCCTGAACCAGATGCCCGCCAAGACGCGTGTTGAGCGTCACCGCGCCCTCCAGATTCACCGGCCGGCCCGGCGTCAATTCGCCTGTTGTAGTCTTGCGCAGCGTTTCCGCCACGCTGTGCACCTCAAACCAGTCGGCCCCCAAAGCCGTCACCGTGTGGCAGACGCCGTTGATGGCAATTGAATGATCGACATCAAGATCAAAAAATGCCGTCGGGGTTTCGATCCGCATATCGCGGCCGCCGTTGCGCTCTGTAACACTCTGCACGCGACCAATTTTCTCTATGAGTCCGGTAAACATGATTACTCCGCAATCTGATCTGGCTGCTGGATTGCCTGCCTGAAAATCGTAACACGCGACCTGCAATCTTTTATTTCTGCTCAAAAAATCCTTACTTTACCGCGAAAATTGTGCCAACTTTTTGGCGGCCTGTGGATCAGGCGAAATAAACCAGTAGTGAGGAAGAAAAACTGTGCGGCCGATTGACGGTGTTCTCGTGGAAGAAGCCATTCTGGACAGCCCGTTTTTGTGCGATGTGTCCAAATGTAAAGGTGCGTGCTGTACCATAGAAGGCGGCAGCGGCGCGCCTCTGCTTGATGATGAAGTAGCGGAAATCGAAGCGTCCACACCGGCCGCCCTCGAATATCTGGACCGCCGCTCCCGCGCCATCCTCAAAAAACGACCTGGTTATCTGGGCCGCGAAGGCGCGTATGAGACAGTCTGCATCGATGATCGCGACTGCGTCTTTGTGTTTTACGACGGCGACGTCGCCAAATGCGCTCTCGAACGTGCCTGGCTGGACGGAAAGTCGGAGTTCCGCAAACCGCTCTCCTGCCATCTCTTCCCGATTCGCGTGGTCGACTTCGGTCAGGACTATCTCTACTACGAACACGCTCGCGAATGCCGTCCGGCCATCGAGAACGGCCGCAAGAATGGCGTTAAACTGGCCGGCATGGCGCGCGAAGCGCTCGAACGGGCCTATGGCACCGCCTGGTATCGCAATCTGACCAAACCCGACGCTTCGCGCTCGGAGGAAAACAAGAAAATTCAGGAAAAAGTCAAGCGGGAAGAACGTTAAACAAATGACGATGTCGCGCCCATGAATATCGGATTGAGTTTAAGTACGAGTCTGACCCAGAAACTGACGCCGCAGCAGGTGCAGTATCTGAAGCTCCTGCAGCTTAACAGTCTGCAGCTGGAGCAGTATTTGCGTCAGGAACTCGAACTCAATCCCATGCTCGAAGTCGAAAACGAACTGGAACAAAACACCGAAGAAGAGGTCAGCCAGGAGCAAAACGAGAACGACGACGAGCCCATCAGCGACAGCGAAGACACCGCCGACGGCGAGCTGACGGAGGTGAACGACAGTACTGAAGACGACGACTGGCAGGAGTACATCGAAGATGAAAGCGGTGTTCCGGCGCAATTTAACGACGACCGCGAGCCGATTCCCATTCGCGATACACAGACTTTTGTTGAAGAACTGCTGGATCAGGTGCGACTGCTTAACCTGAGCGACAGCGATCTGGTTCTGGCGGAAGAAATTATCTGGAGTATTGAGCCCAACGGCTACCTGTTGCGCAGCCTGGAAGATATAGTTGTCAACGCAAATGCAATCATCGCCGCCGTTGAGGAAAACCGCGACTTAAACAACATTGCAACTGTGCCGGAGGCGGGGTCCCTTGCGGGCGTTAACAACGCAGCAGCCTGGGGGGGTGACAAAACAGCCGCCGCCCTTTCATCTGCCGACGGCTGGAACAGCGGCGAAGGAGTACATGCGGGGTATGCGTACGACGATACCTCGGTTGTCGCGGATGCGGACAGCGATCCCGGCACTATTGCGGCCGTCGATCCCGGCCGCAAAACCATCGCGGATGCCGAACGCATTCTGCACAAGATTCAACAGCTCGATCCGCCCGGGATCGGCTCGCGCAATCTGCGCGAATGTTTAATTGCACAGCTGGACGCAATGCCGCGGCGCAATGCCGCCCAAAAGCTGGCACGGCTGGTGCTGGAGTGCTGTTACGAAGCGTTTACCAAAAAACACTTTGATGTTATTCTGCGCGATCTTCGCGTCAGTGAGGATTACCTGCGCGAGGCGCTGGACCTGATTCGCACGCTTAACCCCAAGCCGGGCGGCGGCGAGGCGACGCTCTCAACCGAGACAATTATCCCCGATTTTTTTGTGGTGCACGATGAGGATAAAGACGACTTCCTGGTGTACCTGAACGACAGCCGCATCCCGGCTATCAGTATTAACCGCGACTACGAGCAGATGCGCGTTGAGGCGCGCAAACGCAAGTACAACACCGAAACGCGCCAGTGGCTGCGCCGCAAACACGACGACGCCAAGTTCCTGCTGCACGCACTTAAACAACGCCGCGAGACGATGCGCAAAGTTATCACGGCGCTTGTGCACCGCCAACGCGATTTCTTTAAACAAGGCGAAAGCGGCATCAAGCCGATGATCCAGAAGGACGTCGCCGAAGACACCGGGTTGGATATTTCCACCATCAGCCGCGTCGTTAACGGCAAGTACGTGCAGACTGAATACGGCGTGATTGAGTTGAAGTATTTTTTCAGCGAGTCGCTCAGTACGGATGACGGCGAAGAGGTGTCGACGCGCATCATCAAGAACAAGCTGCGCGAGTTGATTGAAGCTGAAAACAAAAACAAACCGCTGAGTGATCAGAAGCTCGGTGAGCAGTTGAAGGAAAGTGGGTTTAATGTGGCGCGCCGCACCGTCGCCAAATATCGCGAGCAGTTAAACATTCCCGTGGCGCGTCTACGCAAGGAACTTTGATGATAGATCGTATGTCCGAAACAGTTGCGCCGCGTTTCATCCGGCCGGTTCTGTATGTTTCCCTGTTGTGTTGTTTGTCCGCTCTGCCTTTTACTCCCGGCTGTGGCGGCAGGTCCGCCGAGGAAAAAAGGCAGGAGCAGGTGTTTCTTGAAACCTACGTCGAATTGTTGATTATCCGCGAGCAATTCCCCGATACCGCGGACGCCAATCCGCGCGTCCGTGCTCTCATGCGCCAGCAGGGGTATTCCGAAGCGAGTTTTCAAAAGCACTTTGCCGCCCTGGCGCGCGATGCCGATCACTTCCGCGAAACTATTGACTCGGCGCGTTCGCTGGCGCGTTTAATTCAACGCGGTCAGGATCCGCAACCGGATACAAGTGCGACGGGTGGCAATTGATGGACCTTCCGCAGGCGGTCATGTCCTGGAGCGGCGGCAAGGACTGTCTGTCGGCACTGGAAATGACTGTTGAACAACTCCAGTTTGTTGAGTTGCTGACGGTGTGCGGCGGGGAAGACCGCCGCGTGAGCATGCACGGTGTGCCGCTGGAGTTAATCCGCCGACAAGCGCAGTCGCTGGGCCTGGATCTGCACCACATTGAGCTGCCGCCGTTTCCGCCGAATGAAATATACGACAGCGCCATGGCGGACTACCTGCACAGCCGCCGCCGGCGCGGCATCGACACAGTTGTCTTTGGCGACATTTTCCTGCGCGATCTGCGCGACTACCGCGAAGAGCGCATGAACTCCGTCGGCATGCGTGCGGCCTTTCCGCTATGGGAGATTGATACGCGCACGCTTGTTAAACAGTTCATTCAGCGCGGCAATCGCGCTCTGCTTGTCTGCGTCGACGGTCGGGTGCTCGACCGCAGCTTTCTTGGCCGCGAACTGGACGAAGATCTTTTGCACGACCTGCCTGATAGTTGTGATCCCTGCGGTGAGAACGGCGAGTTTCACACCTTTGTGTTCGACGGGCCGCTGTTTAATCAGGCCGTGGCGTTTGAACGCGGCGGCATCACTACCGCGCACGAGCATTTTCACTATCTGGATATTCAGGCGCCGCGCTGAGTGACCTGCAAATGGTTCTCAGATGTTAACAACTGGATTGTTCGCCGGCGCCGGCTGCTGCGCACTCATCCGCCGAGCGAAAAACGGGTGAGTGAAATGACGGTGGGGAATTTGAACGCGAAAATCCGCTTGCCGGGTTTTTGTGTCCGAACGGGCGGTGATTGGATGTGAGCGCGAGGGCTTACACCGAAAATACGTCGAACCACGCATGAGCTGTGAACCTCCAGGGGCTCACAGCCCTTTTTGTTTTATTGCAGCAACATTTCATCGCAGCACACTGAACACCCCGCCTGTGTGCTCGCCGTTACTGAATCGAATGCTCAGCGTGTACAGGCCCGGCTGCAAACCCGAAGTGTTGAGCTGCGCAGTCTGCGCCTCAGCTTCCAGCCTGAGAATGCGACGCCCCAGTCGGTCGTGCACTGAAATTTGCGCCCCGGCCAGGTCGCTGTGGCGTACAAAAACCACGTCGTCGGTCGGGTTCGGGTAAACCGCGATGTTCAGATGTTCGGTTGACAGCTGCTCGCCCACGGACGTCGCGTCGGACGCGACGTCCGTTTTAACCGTATTGCTGTTAAATTGCGCGGTGTTTGAGGAGTAGTCGCTGCTCGGAACTCTGTAGGTGAAGTTCACGACAACGTGATGTTCGATAAACTCATCGCCCTTGAAATCATCCGACACCGTCAGCCCGAAACGCAGGTAGGTTTCGCCGCCGCTTTCGCCCAGGTCTGAGCCGTCGAGGCCAATGTTGTTAAACAGAAACTCGTAGTCGCCGTTTTCCAGCTGTTGCACGACGTAGTCGTGACCCGCCGCGCCGGGACGCAGACTGCCCGGCTCGAAGCCGGCGGACTGCGGTACAATGATGCCCAGGGTTTGCACCTTCCGCGAGTCGTTGTTGCGCACTCGAACGAGGAAGTCGATCTCTTCGCCGCTTTCAACTGTTCCTTCGTTCTGTTTGCGCTCCTGTTTAAGTCGCGACAGTTGAACCGGACCGAGCCGGCCTGTCATTGTCTGGCAGAAGAGATCGCGGTGCTCGCTGCCCGCGCTATGGTTGGTGAATAGGGCCTCGGCGCACAGCTCATCGCCCTGCAATGCCTTGTCGTCGGAGAGTTTGAAATCAGCCGAATATATGCGTCGCACGCCCGGTTGCAGGTTGTTGAACCTCCACTCGACGTAATCCGCCCCCTGCGCGGCAGGAGTCTCGCGGCTGTTCGTGAATGTTAAATTGTCGTCGAAGTTCAGACGAACCGTCCCGTCCGCCTCCGCGCTGGATGTGTTTTTAACAAAGATGCGGTATTGCAGTTGTTTGCCGACTCTGGCGGCGTCCGCGCCGAGGGAGACGGTCTCGCTCGGTTTGAGGTGATTGTTTTCCTTCAGCGGGATGTCGAGAAAATCCTCGGGAGCCAGATCTGCGAAGTTAAAGGAAAAAGTGTCGCCCGAACATGAGAACTTCCAGGCGTCTTCGTCCTCTGCAAGGCGCAGTACCGGCGATTCCACATCGAGATCGATGTTTGCCGTGCCGTTGTCGGCCGCGACTAAATTATCGCCCGTATCCACCAGGACAAATTTGACGCCCGCTGCGGTTGGCTCGTTGTCGTCCAGGATACAGTTGCCGTTCAGATCATGGAAGAACCGCGCAACCGCTCGGCCGCCACGGTATTCGGCGATCCTGTAATCCAGCACCTTAGTTGTAAAACTCCACGGCTTCTGGTCGAACAAATCGACGACGTTGTGTGCCACGATTTCCTCCAGGCTCCAGTCGGCCAGCGTAATGTCTTGCGGCCGCTCAAACTCCGTGTCGCCGTAACACACATCGTTGGTCCATAGGAAATTGAATTTGGGCCAGTGCAGCTCAAAACCTTCTTTGGGCCAGTTATCATTCGAGAATTGTATCTCGAGTTCACTACGGCAGTTGTTACCCGTGCGCTCCAGTTCTCTCACCAATGAATATACAACGTAGCCGAAATCCTCGTCCTCCATGACAACCTGAATGTTGTCGTTGCCGATTTCGGCGAAAGTTGCCATTGAGCGTAGCAGTGGAAATGGCAGTGGGTTCCGGGTTGTTAGAAAGGTCGTTAGCCGCGCCGTCATCCTGTCGCCGATTTCTACTCTTGTGCCAAGCTGGTTGTGCTCATCCTGCACACTCACCACTTCGCACTGCGCTTCGATAACAACCCTGCGCGCCGCCTGAGACTCCGCGTTCAACAACAAGCAAAAAATCAGAGCAAAGCCGATCCGGTAAAGAATTCGCATATGGTGTTCCCGTCAATTGAAGAATGCCGTGATACAATTCTGAAGTCTGGCAAGCGGCGGGCGTAGCGCGTTCTGTCTGAGATGTAGGTCTGCGTGGCCTGCCTGGGGCGAACGACGAACACGCGATGATGATGGCAGTTACATGCGGATGTTTAAAAAGAAACGCCCGCCTTCCGGTTAAGGAAGACGGGCGTTCCATAGAAGACGGACAGATCTGCTGACCTTCCAATAAGGCGGTTTAACGCACGATGTTGATCGGTTTAACCGTGATGCCCGCGTCGTCGCTGATCGTCAGGAAGTAGTTGCCGGCGGCCAGGTGCTGCACGTCAAGTACTGCCGAAGCGCCGTTGACCGATTGCGAGATGAGCGTCTCGCCCAGTGTGTTGCGCAGGCTCAGGACGGCGGGACGGGCGTTGTCAAAACGAACCGTCACTTTGTCCGTGCTCGGGTTCGGGTAAACCAGAATGCTCGTGTCTTCCTGGTCGTAATTGACCGAGGTCGTGCTGCTCACGATGCGGCTGACAACCGTGTTCGTCACGATCGGGCTGTTGAAGTCGAAGAAGATCTCGGCGTTGTTCGGGATTTCCGTGCCGACGGCCAGGCCGTCTTTCAGGTACACGTCAAAGCTCACAAAACCCATGCTGCCTTCTTCGTCTTCGGATTTCGCCGGCAGGTTGATGTCGTTGAACGTCCATTCCAGTTCGCCGTCAGCCGTGAAGTTGAAGACAAAGTCGTGGCTGCAGGCGGCCAGACGGATCTTGTCGATGTTGTGGAAATCGCTCAGAGCGTCGACCACGCGCACCGTCAGGGCGTCTTCGTTACCTTCGTTCTGGAAGCGTACCAGGTAGCGCAGCACGTTGTCTTCCGGCAGAATTTCGCCGTCGGCATTGCGCGTGCCCACAAAGACCTGCATGTCGTTCGGGTCGTATGCACCGCGGATGTCCTGGCAGACTTCGTCGTTGCGTTCGCGTTGCAGCTCGTCTTCGCCTTTGTCGTCATCCAGGTCGGAACCGACGGAGGCGCAGATGCGCGTGCCCAGCAGCTCTTCGTCGGCCGGAACTTTCAGCGTCACTTTGATGATCAGCACTTCGTCCAACGCAAAGTCGGTCAGGTTCCACACGGCCGTCGTCGGGTCGTAGGAGTCGGCCGCCGGTTCGCTCGCGAAGTCCGTCAGCAGCGCGTCGTGCGTGAACGTGATGTCGCCCGAGTACGGCAGCGTGCCGATGTTCTGAACGCGGATCGTGTAGGTCATCGCAAAACCGGGACGTGCCAGCGAGGACATGACGCTCACGCGCAGCGCTTCCGTCAGGTCTTTCGGCTCCAGGCTGAAGTTCGCCAGGATCACGTCGCCTTTGTTTTCGATGTCGATGTCGGCCGGTCCCAGCGGGCAGACCTGGTTCCACAGCGGGCGCTCGTTGACGTGTGCTTTGTATTTGCCCACCGGCAGCGTGATTTCATAGGCGCCGTCGGCGTCCGTCGCGATGTAGTACGGTCCAGGCGTGATTTTCACGATGCGCTGACGCAGACCGAAGTCCTCGGCGTCCAGTTCGCAGTCGCCGTCGTAGTCGGCAATCACGCGGCCGCTGACCGTACCGCCGTCTTCGACCGTCGTGTAGATCGATGTGATGTCCGCCATGATCGAGTATCCGCCCGAGGTGCGGTCCCAGTTGCTCAGTTGCAGCGTGTGCTCTTTGTTGAAGCGATTCAGGTCGATGTTGTTCGGCAGTTGGTCCAGATCCAGTTCGTCGTCGCAGTCATCGTTGCTTACAACAACGTTGATGTAGGTAACCATCGCCGGCGGCTCGCCCGGGAAGGAGTTGTTGGAGCTGGAGAAGTTGATGCTGTGCCAGCAGGTGTCCGTGCTGCCGGCCGTCTCCGCAATCGACTGGATCGTAGCGCCGAAACCGCGAATGTTCGGCGAGGGATTTTCAACCGGCAGACTGCTGAATTCCAGACCGTTGATCGTCGCTTTCACGCCGTTGGCGGCGTTGTTAAGGTCGAATTCAGAGTAGTATTGCGTTTGGTTCGACGGTTCCGTTTCCAGCAGGTAGGTCAGTTCGCCCGTCACCAGATCGCCAACTTTGATCTGGTCGGAAATCTGGCTCATCTGATCGGTGACCTGCGTCACTTCGGCGGTGAAGTTGTAGGTAATGAATTCCTGTGCTTGTGCGTACTGGCTCGTAGCAAGACCAAAACATGTCATGAAAGCCAGCAGTAAGAGTTTTCGCATGCCCTTTTCTCCATAGAAGAGTTAGAGTGAACTTGTATGAGTTATCGAAGTTTCTGTCCGGAATCTTCCGTTGATGGGGCCAAGAACCAGTCATAAAAAAAACCGTTACAAGCTGTGTTGCATTCTCTTGCCGCGGCCGAACATCCATTCATGAGCGCTTCGCCGCCTGCGCTGCGGCTTGCTGTTTCCTCTTGTTTGTCAGCGGGTGAGGCGGTGGAAATCGCTGTGTCGGTGGTCAGTCTGGCGTCGGTGGAAGCCAGGGCCGTGTACAGTCCGGTGCGGCCGGGCGGTAAAATAACAACGGCGTCCGTTTTGGGAAAACGAACGCCGTTGTGTTTGGCGAATCAAACTGTCGCCGATTCAGTTGCTCTCAGCCGGATCAGCGCACCACGTTGATCGGTTTCACGATCGTGCTGCCCGGCGTCGTGATCGTCAGCCAGTAGCTGCCCGCCGCCAGCTCGTCCAGCTCCAACACCGTGCCGGCGCTGTTGAGTTTTTGCGTCATCAGCGCTTCGCCCAGGGCGTTGCGCACGGTGACGAAACTCTCAGCGGCCTGGTTCAGCGGCTCCTCAAAACGGATCGTGACTTTGTCGCTGGTCGGATTCGGGAAGACGCTGATCGAAGCGTCGTCCAGATCGTAGTCCACCGACGTCGTCGTGCCTGCAATGCGGCTGACCACCGTGTTGGTGATAACCGGGCTGTTGAAGTCGAAATAGATCGCCGCGTCGTTCGGGATTTCCGTGCCCGATGCCAGCTCGTCATTCAGGTAAACGTCAAACTTGATGAATCCCTGGCTGCCGGCTTCGTCCACCGCTTTCGGTTTCAGGTTGATGTCGTTGAACGTCCATTCCAGCGCGCCGTCGTTTGTGAAGTCGAACGAGAAGTCGTGGCTCGCCGCACCCAGGCGGATTTTTTCGATGTTGTGAAACTCGCTCAGCTGGTCCACCACGCGCACCGTAGTGGCGTCTTCGTTGCCTTCGTTCTGGAAGCGGATCAGATA
>JAUIKM010000003.1 GCA_030430495.1 bacterium
GTCGACTCGCTGGGATACCTCTATGGCGGCACCAACAAAGGCGACATATACCGCACCAAAGAATCGATCTACACCGCGACGGGACTTAATACCTCCGAATCAATCGACTCTGGGTTTAACTTCTCACTGTCTCCAAACCCGACGACCGGAGACTTAACACTGGACTTCACACTTGAGACTCGGGGACTTGTGACTGCTGAGTTGTTCGACATGCGCGGCACGCTGGTTAAACAAGTCTTCTCACGGCAGTACTCCGCCGGTTCTCACCGCGTGACTAACAAAATGGATTTTGTTGTGGCGGGTGTGTATGTGCTGCGGTTAAGTGCGGGTGCGCGAGTTTTAAACAAAATGATTGCGATAGTTCGTTAGGCGTTTTGTCTAATCCCTTCAGCGACAAAACCATGATTGGCATCGGCGGCGGCGCGGCGGAAGACAATCCGCAACGGACTTGCCGCGACCGGCTTACTCAACGCTGCAAAACTGCCGAACTGACGCCAAAAGCGCCGATTTCCGGCTGCATGACAAACAAAACGGGTTTTAAAAGGGGCTTTCCCCCCGCGCAACAAGTCTGGAAGTCTATGCGACGCCCGGAGGAACTGACGGAACTGATTCAGTCGATGTCAAAGTCCGAAAAACGCTATTTCAAACTGTTTGCCGGCAGGCTTGCGCGCGTTAAATCGAGCAAGTATCTGGAATTGTTCGACCTGATGGCCCGCGGCGATTCGGCGTAAAAAAACGGCAGGACGGAAACGGAGCTGACGCAAATTAGCGGCATCCGCAACCGGCCCTCCGCCGAACACTACCTCTACGACCTCGTCATAACAGCGCTGCGCGCCTGCCTCGCCGGCAAGTCCGTTCAGAAGCGCCTGCGCGAAGGTATAGACGACGCCGAGCTGCTGTTTGCCCGCGGTCTGCCGGATCAGGCCGCCCGGATGTTTAAACAGCTCTGTTCCCCGGCCGAACAGCACGAGGATATTAGCGCCCCGCTGATAATCGTGCGCCGCCAACGCGAAATGATTTCGGCCCGCGCCGACGGAGCGGACCAGGATGCCGCAGGCGGCGCAGTCGCAGTTGCGCGAACTCTTCGATTCGCAGGAATTGCGGAGCTCACTGCAATGAATCGGAGCATTCTGCGACTCTGGATGGAGCAGTTGCCCGAAGCGGCCGGCCGCCGCGGCAGATAAACCGCAGGTTTTGCACCGCAGTCGGGAGCAAACAACCGCATAACAATCAATCGATTTTCGGCAATTATTCTGGCAGAGCCGCATCGTTCGATTGTAAACAGAGCCGTAAGCGAGCACGCAAGCGTCGGCAAATTTCCGCAGACTGCGGCGGCGCGCTCACGGTCGGTCCGGCAGCGGAACAACGCTATGGCGATAATTGGCAACGAGGCGGATCAATCCCCGTTTTCAGCGCCAAATCGATTAATGCGCGCCGTTTCCGGCGAAAACGACACTCATTTCAGCACTTTTTTCATGCGAACTTTCGAACTATACGTCGATTCAGTTTGTATCTTTGGTCGCTGAAAAGTAGCGTGATTCTAAAAATTTCAGACTTGTCATAAGACCTTTCTCAATGCAAGAGTCCATGCAAACTACGCAGAGTACTTCCTTTATCCGTCCTCTGACGCTTGTTGCGGTCGTAATGATCTGGTCGTGCATTACGGCAAATGCGCAGAATAATGTGGGTATCGGCACTCAGTCGCCCGAAGCGTCGGCCTTACTTGAACTGCGGTCAACCAGCCAGGGTTTGCTGGTTCCGCGGATGACAACGACGGAACGCGACAACATCGCGGCGCCGGCCAACTGGCTGCTGATTTTCAACACAACTACGGAAGAATTCCAGTACTGGAACGGTACGATCTGGGTGGCGTTCAGCACGTCCGGCGGCGGTTCCGGCTGGTCGCTGACGGGTAATACCGGAACGTCCGCGCCGACAAATTTCCTCGGTACAATCGACGCTCAGCCGTTGCATCTGCGCGCCGGCAACAACGTCACGGCCGTATTTGAGACCAACGGCGCACTGCATCGAGGCACGGCGGGCAATGCCCGCGGCGGCAGCGCAGTGGACCTGCAGTACGGCGCAGCTGGAGCGGCGGTGGCCAGCGGCGGTTATGCCGTGATTGCCGGCGGCCAGGCCAACACCGGCTCGGGCAGTTATTCGGTGATCGGCGGCGGCCAATCGAATACGGCGAGCAACAGCTACGCCAACGTCCTGGGCGGACAGTCCAACACCGCCTCGGGTCAGTTTTCCGCGGTGAGCGGCGGCCAGAGCAACCAGGCGTCGAACGCCTACAGCTTTGTAGGTGCGGGACAGTCGAACACCGCCAGCGGCTCCAATGCCGGCGTCGGCGTTGGATTGTCCAACACGGCCGGCGGCTCCTACAGCTTTATCGGCGGCGGACAGTCAAACCAGGCGAGCGGCAGCAACTCCGGCGTAAGCGTCGGCCAGAGCAATAATGTCTCGGGCGACTATTCACATATCGGCGGCGGTCTGTCGAACGCGGTGACGGGCAACTACAGCAGCATCGGCAACGGCCAGAGCAACACCATTTCCGGCGCGCATTCGGTCATTCCCGGCGGACGCAACCTGACGCTGGGAGCGACGAGCTTCGGCTACAACGCTTCTCCCGCGGCTCTCGACCTCTCGGCGCAGAGTTCGATCGCCTACTTCGGCGACGTGGACATCTGGCTGGGCAACAATCAGTCGACGGCGCGGGCGCTGCGTTTTTACGAGCCGACCGGCGCGCCGGCAACGGCGCAATACTCGTCCTTCCGCGCCCAGGCGCAGAACAGCACAATAGACTATATCCTGCCCGCCGATCCCCCGGCGGACATTAATGAAGTGCTCGGCGTCAACAGCACGAGCGGCAATATTACACTGGAGTGGAAACCGGGCGCCGGCAGCGGCTGGAACCTGGACGGCAACACCATCATCAACGGCGAATTCCTCGGCACGCTCAACGCCGAGGATCTGGTTTTTCAGGCCAATTCAACGGAGTACGCGCGGATCACAACGACGGGCTCGGTCGGCATCGGCACAAGTTCGCCGCACACATCGGCCCTGATTGAACTGAGCTCAACCGACCGCGGTTTTCTGATGCCGCGCATGCTGGAAGCCGAGCGCGAAGCGATCCCCAACCCGGCCGAAGGTCTGATGGTCTACACAACCGACGGCGGCTTCCCCGGCATCTACTACTTCGACGGCGTCGAGTGGGTGCGCGTCGTGGTTCCCAACTCGCTTGGCGGTGTGTTGGTGAAAAACAAAACGAGCAGCGAGTCGCTGAACAACAGCACGACACTGCAGAATGACGACCACCTTTTTGTGGATATTCCCGCCGGTCAGACCTGGATCATCGACGGTTTTCTGCGCGTCGTCACAACTTCAAACCAGCCCGACTTCAAGTTTGCATTTACCGTGCCGACCGGCGCGACGATGACGGCCGGATATCACGTCAACGAAAACGCGACCAACATTCTGGCCGGCGCTCTGACGACCTCCGGACAGTCGGTAACGGTCAACCTGACTTCGAATGAATCGAGCATCCTGATCTATAAAATCATGATCGTCAACGGGGCCAACGCCGGTACTTTCCGGATTCAGTGGGCGCAGAACACGTCCAACGGTACGGATGTCACGGTGCTTTCCGGGTCCTTCTTTATCGCTTCGAGGGTGTTCTGATGTCTTTCGGGCGCGCCTTGTCACGTCGTATCATTTTGCTGAGCATCGCGGCGCTGGCTGTCGGCGCCCTGATGTTGCCCGCACAGACCACGCTGTTCAACAACGGTGCGGTGATCGGCATCGGCAGCGGCGCACAGATAGGCGTGATCGGAACCATGGTCACGCAGGACTCCGATATCGACATCGTCACCTCCGCCAGCCTGCGCGTTGAGGGCGATCTGACGGTTTCCAGCAACACACTCACGGCTCTGGGCAGCGCCGAACTGATCGTCACCGGCAACCTCGTCATTCTTGCGCCGGGCACCGTAATCCGCATGACCAACGGCACGATCAACGTCAGCCAGAACATTCTCAACAACGGCACGCTGGACAACCGCGGCACCGTCAACGTCGGCAAACCCTGAGCAGTTTGCCCGCCAAGACGCCGCCTGCAAAAGTACCGACTAAAAAACAGCTCCGGCTTCACAATCCGCACAAGTATTTTTGGCGGCATTACTTTTTCGTCAATTAATACTTAAGTTCATCAGGCGCCGGCCGGCCGCAGGCAGCTCCGATCATCGAATGTGAACCGGGGACAAACTCAATACCCGGCCGGCTGTCGGACATGTGGCCTACGCCGAACGCGATTGCTCGAAACTGAAAGACTCCGCGCCGGGCAAAGCCTGGAGCTACAGATCGCTCGTAACATTATCCCGCACCGACCGAATTAACTCGCCGTTCTATTTGGCTTTCACTGTTGGAGCGCGCGGAAGGCGGAAAAAGGTTTGTCTGGTAATCCGGCAACGGCCAGGCTCGGATTTTATAGCGCCGCAGTTGATTTTCTGATGGGAAAACGATAATCTTGACGCTGGTTTTACATCAGCTGCGCGTATTTCGGGACGCCATCCCACTCAACCATTTCCTGTACGCTATTTTTATCTGGAGGATCTCATGCCGCTGAAGCACACACCCAAGGGCCTGTGGCTGGTGATTGTATGCTGCGTCTGCCTTGGGGCGGGCATGCAATCGTGTTACACCTACCGCACGCACGCCCCCGGCTATCCGGGAGTAACCGACGAATACAAGGAAAACTCCGTCGTTGTCTGGAATTTCTTCTGGGGTTTTGTTGCGGAACAACCCGAGGTCGACAACTGCAACGGCCAGGCGCTGGCCGAGGTTACCGTCCGGAGCAATTTTGCCTTTGACCTGCTCAGCGTCGTCACGCTCGGCATCGTCGCCCCCAAAACCGTGGAATGGCGCTGCGCCAGAGCCACGCCCGACGAAGGCGAAATCGACCTTGGCCTCCTGCCGACTTCACCGCCGGCCGGCAACGCCTCGAACAATGACAAACAAGAAATTCACCAAAAAGAACCGCAAAACGGAGAAGACAACGATGAGTGATCACTCCCCTACCTTCATCGACGCCAAACGCAAACGCTGGACGAACTGGCATGAAAACTTCAGCAATTCAATTGACCAACTGCTGGACATCTGGAATTGCGAGCCGGAGCATTCAACGATAGCCAATTACAACGGCACCAGCCGCGGCATACAGGCGCTGGCGGGACGCGCCATTGCGGAGAATAAAACACTGCGCGCCCTCGGCGGCGGTTGGTCGCTTTCGCCCATTGCCACGGCGAGCGGCATCCTGTTAAACACGCGGCCGCTCAACTACCGCTTCAAGTTAAAACACGACCACATGCACGCGTCGTTCAAGGGCAAGGTGGACGACCTGGCGTTTGTACAGTGCGGCATGTCGGTGGCGGATATTAACAAATACCTGCGCGGGCGCGGCAAATCGCTGCGCAGCTGCGGCGCCAGCAACGGCCAAACGATTGTCGGCGCGCTCTCCACAGGTACGCATGGCTCGGCGCTGGACGAGGGCGCCATCAACGATCAGGTCGTGGCCATGCACATTATCACCGGCCCGGACAGTTCGGTCTGGCTGGAACGCGCTTCACGCCCGGTGACGAAGGACAGCCTTGCGGCGGCTCTGGGCGCCGAACTTAAACGCGACGACGATTTGTTTAACGCGGCGGTGGTTTCATTCGGCAATTTCGGCATTATCCACAGCGTGGTGCTGGAGGAGACCGACCTGTTTTATCTACAGGCCTACCGCGTTAAACGCCCGCTGGACGAAGGAATGTGGAAGGCCATCGACCAGCTCGACTTCAGCAACATCAACCTGCCGAAAGGTCCTGGACGCCGCCCCTTCTACTTCCAGACGGTGATCAATCCCTTCGATACGGACGGCGGCGTGTTTACAACGGTGATGTACAAGGACGATTTAAAAGATCCGTCCTGCGCACCGCTGGAAAGCGGCGGTAAAATTGTGGAAGGCGACGGCGCGGCCGAGATAATCAGCGTCATCACGGACATGGTTTCCGAGGTGACGTCGGACGTCACCAGGCTGCTGGTTAACTCGTTCTATCCCGAGTACCAGGGCCGTTGCGGCACATTGAGCGAAGTGTTTACGGACACAACCACGCGCGGCCGGGTGTTGAGCGCCGCGATGGGCGTTCCGCTGGGCCAGGCGCGCAAAGCGGTGGAAATCTGTTTAAGGGAAGTTAAACGCTTTGAGGCTCCGGTGGTGCTGGCAACGCGTTATGCGCGGCAGACCCAGGCGACGCTGGGGTTCACGAAATTCGGCCCGCAGACCTGTATTCTGGAGGTCGACGGTCCGCAGTCGCGCCGCGTTAAATCGCTGTACAACCGCATCTGGAAAGCGCTGGACAAGGCGGGAATCGACTACACCTTCCACTGGGGTAAAATCAACAACTTAAACGCAACCAATGTCCGTCGTCACTACGGCGAGGAAAACGTCAAAGCCTGGATCAAGGCACGGCGCGAGATTCTGCCGACCCGTGAGCAGCGCGCCATCTTTTCCAATGGTTTTATTGACGAACTTAACATGTCCGATTAACACGGCTTTGCACCCATGACGATGCGACTTCCCTTTTATCTGATCGCTTGCCTTGCGGCAGCTCTTTTGATTTTTTGTTCGTCAGCGAGTGCGCAGCCGCGGAACGACAACGCGCCGCTCGGCATTAACCTGAGTTCGGCCGTGCCCTGGGAGACGGACTGGATGTTCGTCAACATTGCGCATCACTCGCTCGGCTGGTTTCCGGCCGGGCAAAATCCGCAGTGGGGACAGTGGTACGACCGCGATGAGCTGACAGATTTGTACTATCTGCCGGCGGGCGCGGACGGCATTCTGTGTATCATCTGGGACGCGCCGGCGGCCATCAGCGGCGAGTTCGTTTTGAACTGGGACGGCGACGCCGAACTGCGCGTACTTTCGTATCTGTCGAATCCAACGACGGTCGGCAGCGCCGCCGGGCACATGGAAGTGCGTCTGGAGGACGATCGATTTTTCTTTGTGGAAGTGTTAAACAACAGCGACGACAATCCACTGCGCAATTTCGACTGCCGCAGGAAAGAACACACATCGCTCGACCAGACTTTCACGCCTGAGTTTCTCGACTTTGTGCGCAATTTTAAAGTTGTGCGGTTCATGGACTGGATGCAGACCAACAACAGCGCGGTTGAATCCTGGGACGACTACACGCCGGACGGCGCGCTATTACAGAACCGCGTATCGTTTGAGTACATGTTTGAACTGGTGAACGAGATTCAGGCGGATCCCTGGTTCTGCGTGCCGCTCATGGCGGACGACGCCTTTGTGCAAACAATGGCGGAGCGAATAATCGGCGGCGTCGATCCCTGGTTAACAGTTCGGGTTGAACTGTCCAACGAAGTCTGGAACGGCATTTTTGCGCAGCACCAGCAGGCGGCACAGCGCGCGCGGGAGCTGGAACTGGCGAGCAGCGGCAACGACTGGGAGGACGCGCCGGCGTATTACGGCTATCGCAGCGCGCAGATTCACAACATCGTGGAGGAGACCTTTGCGCCGGCGGATGCGCCGCACGCTCTCTGCCCGCTGATCGCCTGGCAGGCGGTGAACACCTTTTTTGTCGAGCGCGATGTCATGCCGCAGTACCGGGCCGCGCGCAATGACGGCGCAGCGCCGCATTCGATGGCCATCGCGCCTTATCTGGGCGGATCGCTGGGTTCGCCAGACCGGCAGGAGACGGTCGCGGCCTGGACGCTCGACCAGCTCTTCGACCAGCTGTTTAACGGCACTGTCTACCCGGACGACGGCAATGTCGCGTCGACGATGGCCTTTGTGAGCGACTACAAAAGCCGGCTGAGTGAGTGGGGCGTCAGCGATCTGATCTGCTACGAGGCCGGTCAGCACCTGGTGGGCCACGGCGGCGCGGAGAACAATGTTGAATTAACAAATCTGTTTATCGCCGCCAACCGCGATGCGCGCATGCGTGAAGTGTACACGCGTTACCTGGACGGCTGGCGCGCCGCGGGCGGCAGCCTGATGACCATGTTCGCGTCACATGGCCGGCCGAGCAAATGGGGCAGCTGGGGCATGCGCGAGATTCTGTCGCAGGCACCCGCTGAAAGCCCCAAATACCTGGCCTGCCTGGACTTCATACAGAGCAACCCGGCACTCTGGTCCGCCTGCGAATTCAGCTGGGGCGACGTCTCCACGGCCGTGGACGCCGACATGGCGTCGCCGAGCGCGGACTTGCATGTGCGGCACAAAGGCGAATTGTTAACAATCAGCCTGCCCTCCGCGGGACGCGTCCAGATTGTCGACCTGATGGGGCGGCAGTTGTTTAACACCGCGGCAAACGAGGGCGAACTAGCCGTCTCTCTGCGCGCCATGCCGACGGGCATGTTGTTTGTGGTTTACAGTAGTGGAACGGACTTGCAGACGCGGCGACTGATTCACAGGCATTGAGACTCCGAGCTTCGAGGCTTAAACACAAGAATTCCCGGCTTCAAGCTGCGCGACAAACAAAAGAGTCGGAAGAGCAAGAGACTGGAGCGGAGCGATCAGGCTCGGGGCGGTCAGGAGTCGGAGCAGGCAGAAGTACAAGCGCTGCATGAAAAGCACCGCCTGCGCTGCTATTGAGACTGCCGCTCAAAGCGCCCGTTTCAGGTCAATTTCAGCGATCAATCCGACGTCGAAGCGCGATTGCCCGGCGCGGGGGCCGTCGGAAGAGATCAGGCCTCCGAGAATACCGGTTGTGTGCTACGGGACGGAAAATACAGGCGAAAATGAGCCAAAATGGGCGGAAATTAGTTGCTTAGGCAACTATCTGGCGGATTTTCAGGCCCATAAATGGGCCCCCACCCCTCCACCACCTGTCCAAAATTTTCTCACCTCCAACTCCCGGGCACAGCCGCCCGACCGCGTTCTCCGCGGCGAAATTTTCGACAGACTACGCGCCGGATACCGGCATGAACGCTACCGGCGCACTTCAGCCAAACCATCCGGATGGTTCGGCCTGTGCAACATGCGCTGGGCCGCGGCTTCACACAAGCGGAAACAACTGAACGGGCAGATTACGCCGCCAAGCGTAGCAAAAAACGTGGGTAAACGCAGTCAGGCAGAAGTTCAACGCGCCGGAACGCAGGAATGCGGAACCACGGAAAACCGCAAAATACGGAGTGAAAAACATTCCGGGCGCAGCAATGCGGGTCGTCACGGCGCACTACAGATTAAAACGTAGCGAAACGCTCAGGCCTCCGCGCGGGAGCGCCAGAGCGACATCAGATGCTGCGTGACTTCCTCCGGCGTCGGTGCGCCGTCAACCACCAGAAAACGCTGCGGCTCGCCCTCGGCGATGTAATCGTACCCTTCCAGCACGCGCTCGTAGAAATCGCCGCCGGCAAGTTCCATGCGGTCCTTTTTACCGCCGCGAACAGCTGCGCGCTCGTGCGCCAGGTCCAGCGAAATGCGCAGGTAAAACGTGACCTTTGGTTGCAGACCGCCCGTGGCAATGCGGTTGCAGGCTTCCACGTCCGCCAGGTCCAGCCCGCGGCCGAACGCCTGATATGCCACCGTGGAATCATAAAAGCGATCCGAAATAACCGTGGCGCCGCGCCTGAGCGCCGGCCGGATTATGGTGTCGACCAGCTGGGCGCGGGCGGCGTTAAACAACATCAGCTCCGTGCGCCCGGTCATTTCCGTGTTTTTTTTGTCGAGCAGCATCGCGCGGATCTGCTCGGAAATAGTGGTGTTGCCCGGCTCGCGGACCATGACAACCTCCCGCCCCATCTCCTCCAGGCGCTGCCGCAGCAACTCCGCCTGCGTGCTCTTGCCGCAACAATCAATGCCTTCAAATGTGATAAACATCTGCAATCCTGTTAAATGACGGGGACCCGGGAGTCCCGCAAGTTTTGAAGGCCCTGTTTAATCGCCGGCCGCACTGCGCTGCGCACCGCCCACCACCAGCACCACCTCGCCTTTGATTTCACCGCGTTCTTCAACAATTGCCAGCAGGTCGTCAACCGAGGCGCGCAGGTGCTCCTCGAATTTCTTGGTTAACTCGCGACTTAAACAGACGCGGCGTTCGCCCGCGCCCGCGGCATGCATTTCCTGCAGCAACTGTTTAATGCGGTGCGGCGCTTCGTAGACCACGCAGGTGTCATCGTGCGCCAGCAAATTTTTGACAAATGCGGCGCGGCCCTTTTTGTGCGGCGGAAAACCGAGGAAGCTGAATCGGTCCGTCGGCAGTCCCGAGGCGACCAGCGCCGTCAGCGCGGCATTGGGACCCGGCAGCGGCACCACTTTTAATCCGGCTTCGGTCACGGCGCGCACAATCCGAAAACCGGGATCGGAGATGGCAGGCGTGCCGGCGTCCGAGACCAGCGCCACACTTTTTCCTTCGCGCAGCAGGCCAGCCACGTCGTCCGCGCGGCCTTCCTCGTTGTGTTCGTGCACACTCAGCAGCTTCGGCGGCTGGATCGAATACATGCGCAGCAGGCGGCCCGTGTTGCGCGTGTCCTCGCAGGCGACAACATCGACCGAGGCCAAAACCTTGAGCGCGCGCAGGCTGATGTCCTCGCGGTTGCCGATCGGCACCGGCACGAGAAAGAGGGCGTTTTCGAGCTCCAGACGTGATTTCACAATTTTTCCATTTTAAGCTGTCGCGGCACTTGACAAATGGCATGCCGCTGAGTATATTGCCGCCGTCTGATTTTTTAACCTTAATCGGCCCGCGAAACCAAACCTCCTACTTGCACGCGGGCCTTTTTTATGCCCTGAATTTTCAAACCGCGCTCAATTGTCGCTCAGTCGGCCGTTGCGCTTTTCCGCGCGCAGTTCGGCGAAAAACGAGCGCAACATCCCGCCGCATTCATCCGCCAGCACGCCGCCGCGCACATCGCAGCGGTGGTTCAACCTGTCGTCGGTCGTAATCGAATACAGGGACTCACAACCGCCCGCCTTGGGATCGCGCGCGCCGAAGACGAGTCGCGGCACACGCGCCAGTACAATCGCGCCCGCGCACATCGTACAGGGCTCCAGCGTGACGTACAGAACGCAGTCGATCAGTCGACGGCTGCCCAGGTGTTCGGCCGCGGCGGTAATGGCGATCATCTCCGCGTGCGCCGTCGGATCCTGCAGCATCTCCGTCTGGTTGTAGCCCTTGCCGATCACGATATTGCGGTGAGTTATGACCGCACCGATCGGCACCTCGCCCGCGCGCCAGGCCTTCTCGGCCTCGCGCAGCGCCATGCGCATGAAATGTTCGTCGCTGGACTCAAGCAACATCGGCTTCGCTCCCGCCCCCGTTTGCGTCGTCCTGCAGCTGCTCGCAGATCTGGCGATTGCCGTGCAGGATGTCGTATGAAGTAAAATCGCGCGGATGAATCCAGGCCAGCTTCGCAAAGGCGCGGTTGCGCAGCTCGCCGCGCCAGGAATCAACGGCAAAGTAGTGCACCGAAAACGTGCCGGCGTCGCTGTATTCGCTGACGTCGCAGCGCAGCTCGCGCAGGCCCGCAACTTCTATTTCCAGCTCCTCGCGCAGTTCGCGTCGCAACGCCGCTTCCAGACTCTCGCCCGCTTCCACCTTGCCGCCGGGAAACTCCCACTGCAGCGGATACTTTTTGTCGGCGGGCCGCAGCCCCATCAATACGCGGTCGCCGTCGCGCAGTACAGCAACGACGACTTCCACGGCCGCGGGCCGTTTTTCATTATCTGCCATTGATTCTCACTTTGATGTGGGTCAACCGCCGAGCGCTTCGATGTAGGTGCTGGAATGGCCCGGGTCCAGGTAGTTAAGCATTTTCAGCACCAGCGCGCGGTTCTCGTAGTCGCGGAAGAGCTCCGCCAACTCGTCGTGTTTGAAATCAAACCAGGCCTGCATCAGCGAACTGGCGCCCACCAGACCGTCCTTGAACTTCACCATGTCTTTTAAGGTCGTTTCCAGGCCCTGATAGGCCGCCGCCGGGTCTTCCGACAGCAGGTCCAGACCGTCGACATAATATGCGAACAGAAGTTTGCGGAAATCCTCGTAGCGCGGATTGGTCAGCTCCTTCACAAGGGTGTACTTCGTGATCTCCCCCGGTTCAAACTCCAGCGCGTAGCCAAGCGCATTCTGGGTCGAACCCAGCTGCCAGATTTCAAACGCCTGCTCGTAATAATAGGTGCCGTCAAGCTCGCCGAAGGTGTCGAAATCCATGCCAAGCGCCAGGAAGAGATAAAAATCGATCGTGCTCGAAAAGTGGTCGAAGCGCCCCTCCGTATAACCCAGCACGGCATTGCGGCTGTAGGGAAAAAACCACTCTTCCTCGTAGATCTGAAGCGAAAGCGACTGCGATCCGTCGGCGCCCATCAGCGGGCGCTGCGCCGTCATCACCAGCCGCGCCTGATAGTTATCTCCCTGCCGCGACATCAGGAAAATAGAGAGGTTGACGGTGATCGGCTCCGTATCCCACTGATCGCCCGTAAAACTCTGGTTGTTGACGTAGGAAGCCACGTCGCGCTCCATCGTCATAATGTCCTCGCGCTGGTCATTTGGAATCTGTTCCATGTTGACCGTCACGTTCGCGCGGAATTCTTGCCCGTTCACCTTGAAAGGGCTCCCCATGGACACGATTGCACTTGCCAGCAGAAATATATAAAGCGACTTTGACATCAAATTACCTTCAAAATTTCGCAGGAAACATCGCCGTGGAACAAACTCCAAAGTTAGTCGGTGCAGAGGTTCCGCACAAGCTGTACGCACTGCTCTACTCGATTTGTGCATTGTTTCATCCCGCACTCGTCCACGCCCATGACGACGCGGACAGCGCCGAATTCGTGGCGGAGGCTCTCTGGCTTCCAACCGGACGCGCCGCCGCACCCGACTGACTGCAGCACATCGACAATAACATCCTGTTCGCGGATGTGTCGCCCGCACCGTTCGGGCTGAGCGGACTGCGGCGCGGGACGCTGGGACTGGCCTGGCGGCACAACGACTGGTCGGCTTCGCGCCTCGTTTTGCGCGGACGCGGTGACGAGCGCTACTTTGACGGCGCACTGGATGCCGGACTGGCGCTGCGTTTATCCCGTTTTGCCGACCTTGCCGTTAACTGGAGCGCTTCTGTTTTCCGCACGGCGGGCGGCGCCGCATCATGGCGTCACATCATTCGTTCGGCGGCGCGATTGCCTTTGCTGGAACACCTGCACTTCTACTGACTTCATGAATTTTCTTGTTTGTCAGCGGGTTTGAAGCCGGAAACAACCGCGTGGGTCGCTCAGACCGGAGTCGATCTGTTTCCCGCCGCGCCGCTGCACATCACGACGGCGCTGGAGTTCGGCGCTGTAGAGACCGCGCGGCTGCACCTGTCTTTCAGCAGCCGGGGCGGCGAGTACATCGACGCGGCGCTGGAACTGCACAGCTTTCCGCACGAGCTGGGCGCGGCTGCGGCGCTGAAGGTCGATGCACTGCGACTGCACATGGAGTCCCGGCTGCACGCCGACCTGGGTTTCTCGTTTAACGCTCGTTTTGAACTCGCTCTATGACCGCATTCCGCTACAGCCCGATCCTCTTCGGTTGCGACGGCCCGCACGGCCGCAGCCGGAAACTCAGTCGGCGCGCGCGCCAAGAGTTTAACAGCACGGATGAGCACGCCGGCACACAACCGCGCACAACGAGTAAACAACACGCGACAAACAATTAAACTTTCCGCGCAGACCAGTTAAACAAGCAGCACAGAACGAACAAACAAGCAGCACAGAACGAACAAACAAGCAGCACAGAACGAACAAACAAGCAGCACAGAACGAACAAACAAGCAGCACAGAACGAGTGAGCAAGATCTCAGGTCCGACTTAATCACAAGTTCCAGGGCGCCGGGCGCGTGAGTTCGCCCGCTTAAACGGAAAGACAGCAGACATGCAATTCAGATTTCACCTGTTGACTGCCGCCGCACTTGCGACGCATTTGTTGAGCGCCTGCGGCGCGGCGCATTCACTGGAAACGGACAACACCGGGAGTGTTAACAACACTTCCGACACGGCGGCCGCGGGCATTCACACCGATCGGATCGAAGACTTCGACGCGGCGGATCTGCCCGCCGCGGAATTTGAAGCGGACGAACTGGAAGATTCGGACGCACCGCGCAACACCGGCAATCAGACCGAGCCTGGCGGCCGCGAAACTCGCGAGCCGCACGCCGCCGCTTCGGCCGCATCTGTTCTGCAGGCGTTGCGCCCTACGCAGCTGCGCTGCGATCTTCGCCTGCGGCTGCATCCCGAGACGAGCCGCGGGTTCAGCGAATCAGTTTACCGCGGCAGTCCCGTGGCGCTGCGGCAATCGCTGCACTTAAACAATCCGCACTACGCCGCCGCTGTGTTAACGGAAAAAGACGAAGGCGAAGTTCGCGCCGCCGACTTCATCAGTGCGTTTGCGGCGCTGCGACACGACGACTTTCAATTAATACTGGGCGACTTCAGGCTTGAGCACGGCCTGGGGCTGTTGTTCGGCCCCGCTTTTGGCCTGCGCCGCGGTACGCAGTACTCAAGGTCAATTACTGCGCTGCGGCAGCGCGGGCGCGGCAACAGCGGCAGTCTGGAGACGGGATTCATGCGCGGCGCGCTGCTGGAGTACGGCGGCGGCGCAATTGCCGGGCTGCGCGGCCTGCGCCTTTTTTACTCGAGGCGCGAGCTGGCCGCCACCGCTAAACAGGATGAAAACGGTGGAAACTACATCTCTTCGATTTACAAGGCCGGACTCTTCCGCAGTGCCGGCGAGCAAGCCAAACGCGGCGCGTTCACGCAGTCCATCTCGGGCGTTTTGCTGGACGGCGCGTGGCGCGGCTTGTCGGTTCAGCTTGGTGCCGCCAACCTGCGCAACAGCCTGGCGGTGCGCAGTAACGCAGCGGACGCCATGCCCGGATTCGGCGGCACGATGTTCAGTCTGGCGCTCTCCGGTAAGCTGGGCGAGACATACCTGGCGACAGAACTGTTGCGCGACAGCCGAGGAAGAATCGCCTGGACGCTGCGTCTGCTGCGCGATTTCGACAATCTGCGCGCCTGGTTTTTCCTGCGCGACGCCGAGCCGGAGCTGCGTTCGCCATTCGGCGCGCAGATCGGCGGGCGTTCTCCGCCCGCCAACGAACGCGGCGTCTTTGGCGGTTTCAGCTGGAAAGCGGCGCGCGGCCGCACACTCAATTTCACCTGCGACCTGTACGGCGATCGCGCCGCGCCGTCCGGCGCTATTTTTCCGACCACGCAGTTGGCCGCGCGCCTCGAATGGCGCGAAACGGTCCAACACCTGGGTGAATTGCGCCTGCTGTACGCACATCGCGCTGTCGTATCGTTTACCGGCGGCAGCGGCCTGCGCGACACCAATCTAGGCGTCGAAGCCGGACGCCACGAATTTCAGGCCGATCTGCGCGGCCGATTCAGCGCCGAGAGCCGCTGGCGTCTGAGCGCAATGTTTAAGGCGCTCAGCGGCGACGCAGCCGCGGAACAGAGCTGGGCCGTACACGGAGCGGTCGATCTGGCGATGGTGGAATGCATGAAGCTGCGCGCGACGCTGGCGTGGTTCAACAGCAAATCCTACGACGGAGCACTGTGGATCGTGTCGCCGGCGGGCGTGAGCGTCTACAGTCCACGCCCGCTCTTTGAACGCGGCTTGTTCGGCTCACTCGCGGTCGACCTGAAGCCGACTGAACACTGGCGGATCTACGCTTTGTTCGATCTGATGTTCAAGCCGGACGTCGCGGGCATCGGCAGCGGCTACGATCTGGTGGATGGAAACCGTCGCAGCAGGTTGACCCTGCAGGTTCGATATCAGATAAAGTGATTCCCGCGTTTATGGTCGGGCCTGACCCGACGTCCCGGCGACCAGGAGTGGACTTGCAGCCAAAAATCTCCGGCGCTCGCGAACCGGCCTGCAACCGGCCGACTTGCGGTGCGATGGTTAACAGGAGATTCAGGCGAAGCCAGAAAAAGCAAGCCGCGCATGCGAGGCGAAGCGCTCATGAATTTGTCGAAACCGGATCGGGGAAAAATGCTGCGAGCCGCGGCGGATCGAGTAAAAAAATCCGGCCAATCGGGCAAGAATTTCGGCGGTGAAAAACAAAAAGTCGCCCCGAATATTCGAGGCGACTTTTCCGTGCGGAAAGAGGGGGATTCGAACCCCCGGTACCCGTGAAGGTACACTCGCTTTCCAGGCGAGCCCGTTCAACCACTCCGGCACCTTTCCGTGTTTTTTGGTCAAAAACAGCTCCGAAAATACGACTTTCCAGAACAATTTCAATGTTTTAATGGGCTGAAAGTGAATATTGCTACGATTTGGTAATTGCGCGACAGTCCATATGCCGTCCAGACCAAAAGTCGCCGGGAAAATTTTCCCGATTGCTACGGGATGATTGTATATTGTTCGGCGGGTCCGGCATTGCACCGTCGCCAAGGGAAGCGCGTGGCGATCGACGGCGCAAAGATCAAAGTCGACGGAAAACAAGCTGCAACTGCCAACCAAAAGTAGCGGCACTTTCGGCCGGAACGCAGTCATCTACAAGTCGAAGCGTTGAAAATCATATGTAGAGTCGCGAGAGCCCGCTTTTTCCGGGATGCCCACGCCGGTCAAACCATCCGTTCCGGAGCCGATCCGGAATGTGCCGTTGAATTGCCGGAAGTGGAACACGCGGCGCTGCAATGCATCGAGCTGTCAACAAAGTACAGAGCACATGCCTGAAGGGTAGCCTGCACCATTTTCAGGTCAACAATTGGCGGAGTACAAATGAGAATCTGGAAGCGAATCAGAATCCGATACAAAATCATCCTGCCGATAATGCTGATCTCGCTGCTATCCGGTGGAGCCCAGTACTGGTACTTTGCGCAGCACGAACGCGAATTGGCATTTGAGCGCATGCATGAGGAAGCCAACTTTGTGCTGGACGCGGCGGAAAGAGCCCGGCACTACGTTGCGCGCCAGGATAGCCTCAAGCTATTTGACAACCTGGATTCGCTCGACCGGAAAGCGCTGCTGCACACCGTGCCCATTTTTGCCGCGATGGAAGTTGCGCACGGCCGAGCCGACGACCTGGGCGTACAAGTAAACGTGCCCTCCCGCCCCGGCGTAGTTCGGAACAAAGAACACAACACACCCAATGAACTGCAGCGCTCCGTCCTGGCCAGGTTTGAGCGCGAGCGGAGTACAATTGAATTCGACACAGTTAACCAGGCCGGCAACAGCTACCACGTGTTTCGGCGCATCGATCTGACGCCGGACTGCCTGAAATGCCACGGCACGCCCGAAGACGCTGCACTGTTCGGCCAGGCAGCGAACGACGAAGGCACCGACCTACTGGGCCACGAAATGGAGAGAATGCAGGCGGGCCAACTTAAAGGCGCATTTGAAGTCGTCTACGACCTTGGCCCGGAGCAACCCGCAATAGGCGGTCATTCCAGGATAATTCTGGTGATTTCCGGCGGAACAACCGCCGCGCTGATACTCGTGGCCCTCATCGTGGCCTCGGTGGTCAGCCGACCAATAATCCGACTGGAATCGGCCGCCAAGCGCTTTTCCAGCGGCGAGGCCGAGGTACACGTGGATGTCGACAGCGAAGACGAACTTGGTACACTGGCGGAAACCTTCAACGCCATGACGGCCTCCATCAGCAATTCCATGGCCGCAGTCAAGCAGAAGAACGATCAGGCGGAACTTGCGGCGCACGAAGCCGACGAGTCGCGCGAGTTGATTGAAGAGCAGCGCGCCTACCTGAGCGAAAAAGTGGATGAGATGCTGGCGGCGATGAATCACTTTGCCGGGGGCAATCTGGACGTCTTCCTCGAAGTGGACAAAAAAGACGATATCGGTAAACTCTACGATGGTTTCAACGGCGCCGTGGCCAATATCCGCACGGTGATCGGCAAGGTGCAGGAAGCCGCCGACGCGGTGGCCAGCGCGGGCGTCGAGATCTCGGCCAGCACTGACCAGATAGCCGCCGGAGCGCACAATCAATCCGAACGCATCATGGAAATTGCCTCCGCCATCGAAGAGATGACGGCGACAATCATGGATACTTCGCGCAACGCAGCCATTGCGGCGGACACATCGGAAAACGCCAGCAACCGCGCCAAACGCGGCGCGGAAATCGTAACCGAGACGCGCAACGGCATGGAAAACATCGTGCAGCTGACGCGCAATACAGGACAGGTGGTCGGTTCGCTGGCCACGCGCTCTCGTCAGATCGGCAAGATCACTCAGGTGATCGACGACATTGCGGATCAGACCAACCTGCTGGCGCTCAACGCCGCGATTGAAGCAGCGCGCGCGGGCGAGCAGGGCCGCGGATTTGCCGTCGTGGCCGACGAGGTGCGCAAACTGGCCGAGCGCACGACCAAGGCAACCAAGGAAATCGCCGAAACCATCGAGGCGATCCAGGAAGAAGCCAACGAAGCCAACCGTTCGATGGAAGTCGCTTCACAGGCCGTCAGCGACGGCATGCGGCTGACGGAGGAAGTGGAAAAGGCGCTGAACGACATTCTGGCCGGTTCGAGCGCGGTGGTGGACATTATCGCGCAGGTGGCGGCGGCGAGCGAGGAGCAGCATATCACGAGTTCGTCGATCAGTGAAAACGTCGAGAATATCTCCAGCGTCACGCAGCAGTCGGCCGCGGGCACGCAGGAAATTGCGCGAACGGCGGAAGACCTCAGCCGCCTGACCGAGAACCTGCAGGACGTCACGAGTCGTTTTGTGCTGGACGCCAGCCAGAATGCGGGACGCCGCCTGCGGGCCAACGGCCGCGAATACTCAAGGCTCGGCGACTAAGATTCCCGACCAGATTTCCTGATGTGCCGAATCAAGATGCGCCGGACGCAGACTTCACCGCTGTCCGGCGCAGTGCGTTTTAACGTGCCCCGCCGACCGGGGCGTCCCACAAATCAATCTGGTTTTGTCAGCGTTGATCGGCGGCGGGCAGCGGCGTCTGTACCTCCAGCGCCACCGTGCGGCAGTAGTAGCGTCCTTCCGGCAGGTCGTTGTCGTACTTGAGGTCGGCGGCGCCGATCCCCTCCACCGAGTCCAGCATGGCGTCCGGCTCAATGCGGTCCAGATAACGGCGCACGGCCTGTGCGCGTTCGTCGGATAAATCGAGGTTGTAATCCCAATCGCCGAGACGGTCGGTCGAGCCGATGATCTTCACACGCGAGTCGTCGCGCACCGCGGCAGAGACAAACTCGTCCATCATCACTTTGTTGTCGTCGCTGATGTCGAAGCGATCGAAGTCAAACACAATCAGGCTGAGACGACTGACTTCAAACTTTTCGCGGCTTTTGATAATCGGAAACCGGCACTCGGCGTTGGCGACCTGGCCGCGCAGGTCGACGATCTGCAACTCGCCGTCGAGCGAATCGCGCGCGTTGATCTGACGCCCGAGTGCAATCATTTCCTGGTTTGAGAGTGGCACTTCCACCGTGGCCGGCGGCGCGTTATCGCCGTCAAAGCTGGTTACGTGGCGACCGCGGTACTGCAGCGAAAGATCCCACTGCCGCGCCATGTGTTCGTTGCGCATGTCGACGGCAAACTTCTGGCGGCTGTGCACCGGCACGTATTCGCTGAATCGCGAATGCACCACGGGACCCAGAAGAAAGGGATCGTCGGAAGCGAGTTCCACGCGGCGATTCTCCTCCACCCCTTCGGCGTATTCGTTGCTGGACGCCAGTTGCGGCATGCGCGCGGCGGCAAGCGTCAGGCGTTCAGGCGCAATGTCCCAGTTGTCGATCAGGAAGTCGCGCACCTGTTCGGCGCGGCGGCGCGCCAGCTCGCTTTGTTGATCGGCCGGTACTTCGCGCCCGTCGGTCGTACCGCGGATGTTTAATTTTGAGGAAGGATTGGCCCGCATGCGCCGGCCGATTATGTGCAGAATGTGATAATAGGTCGTGAGCGTTTCACGCGGCAGGTTCTGCGGGTCGAAGTTGGCGCGCTCAACCCCGGGTTGGTAGCGCGGCGCAAGCTCGCTGCCGCCCTCGTTAAAAAAGAGATAGGGCAGCAAAGGAATTGTCTGAGTCACGATGGTTTCGCGTACTTCGAGCGGCGTGGTGTTGATCGCCGCAATGACGGCGTCTTCCACCGTCTCGGTCGGCAGATCGGCAACAGGCGGCTCGGCCTGCGGCGTTTGTTCGCGCGGCACGACGGTCGGAATGGTCTCGTGCTGTTGCCAACGCAGTCCGACGCCCAGACGCAGCATGTTGACGCTCCACTCCGCGTCCTGGACCAGCGAGTTCAGGCCGTAGCGGAAGGCAATTTCCGGGTGAATCGAAAAATCTTCGCGCAGTTCAAAGTCGGCCCCGATTGCGGCCGATGCGCCATAGGAAGTCGCCAGGTTTTCAATCTCACCGGATCCCGTCGGGTGGCGCGCCAGCCCGTCCGGAAACAGCAGAGCTTCCGGCTGCACGATAGACTCCTCCTGCAGATAGTCGGAGCCGAACAGGGCCACACCGGCATCGACCGAAGCGCGGAAGTACACGGGAATCGACTCCAGCGGCTGCACGCGCGCACCGATGTCCACCACCAGGTAGTCCAGCGTGCCGTCGTAGGTGTGTTCGCGGATGTAGGGAACGTAGTCGTCGCTGTCGGGATCGTAGGCGGTCAGGTCGTTGTCGCACTCCACCTGAAGACCGACCTCGCGGTGGTCGTACATCAGTCGCCCGGACAGCTGCAGCAGGTCCGGCAGCAGAATGTAATCCAGGGAAAGTCCGGCGAAGTAGCCTTGCGACGAGCCGTCTTCAAAGTTGCCGCAGTCACCCAGGGTGCTGAAAATGGGCAGGTCGGTCGAGTGCCACAGGAAACTGTAGCCGCCGAACAGCCCGATAAAATATTCGGGATCGCCCTGAACCCGGGCGATCGAATCCTGCCCGGACGGCTGCGACCTCAGGGGCAAACAAACGAACAGGAAGGAAACACAGAGAACGAGCAGTCTGTACCGCCAAGCCGCGCAGAATATGGTCATAGACAAAGTCGGGCAAATCAATCGGCGCGCGCCGTTGCGCAAAAATTCCGTGCACGGAGGCCTTCCCTGCAACGCGGGATAATTTAAGAGAATTTTCTATCTTTACGACGCCCGATCCATGCAGCAGCGCATGAAACCGCGTCTGTCGCGGCATTGCGGACAGCAATGTCGTTTCGACGTCCAGGTTTCCACCATGCGCACCGGCCGGGCCCCTCCCGCCACGGAGCTCTCGTTTATACTCGCCGCACGGTCTCACGACGGGCCGCAACGCGCACGACCACACGCAGGAAACGACTAAGATGCCATCCTGTCGGCAGTCCACGACAGGACGCCGACGGAGTGATTACTGAAGAAATATCCAAGGTCGGCGACATGCAGGCACAAGCCGTGTCTGACTCCCTGGCACAGCGAATTAACGACAGTATGGTGACGCCGTGGAACGAACTCAGACCCGGACTGGAATTTATCTTGGGTGGAAATGACTGAAATGAACCCGGAACGACGACAATTTTTGCAGGGTGTGGCGGCAGTTTCTGTCGCCGGCGCGCTGGGTTTTACTGCGGCAGCCGGTCAGACGCTGCCCGCAAGCGCATTACCGGCCGCAACTGACGCAGATTCCGCTCCTTCCACGAACACAGAAAAGGACGCCTCGACGCTGCTGGCGGACAGGGAATCAATCAGGCGCCAGATGATCCGGCCCGCGGCGCTGCACAAAGGGTCCAAAGTTGCGCTGGTGGCTCCGGCCAGCGGCGTCAGTCAATGGGACATCCGCGACGGCATCCGCACCCTGGAGTCGCTTGGCCTGGAAATTGTACTCGGCAGCACCATCAACAACGTCAAGGAATTCCTGAGCATCAGCGACGAAGAGCGCGCGGCGGACTTTATGCAGTTCATTGAACGCAGCGACATCGACGGCATCGTCTGTGCCCGCGGCGGTTACGGCGTCATGCGCATGCTACCCTATCTGGACTACGATCTCATCCGCCGCTACCCAAAGGTGGTTGTGGGGTACAGCGACATCACGGCGCTCGTCAATGCCATCGTGGCGCGCAGCGGCGTCATGGCTTTCCACGGGCCGGTGGCATACTCCACCTTTGACGACTACACAACGAAGTATTTTCGCAAAACGCTGTTTGAGGAGGCCGCCGTCGGCGAAATCGGCGACAGCGGCGAGTTTAACCATCGCCGTTTTTCGCGGCGTAAAATGTTAACACTGCATCCCGGTTCGGCGACCGGTTGTCTCTGCGGCGGCAACCTGACGCTGGTGGTTTCGACGCTGGGTACGCCCTACGAAATCGATACGCGCGACGGCGTCCTTTTCCTTGAGGACGTATCGGAAGAACCGTACAAACTGGACCGCATGTTAACACAGTTGTGGCTGGCGGGCAAGCTGCAGCAGTGCCGCGCGTTGGCATTCGGCCGTTTTGAAAAGTGCGACCGCTCGGCGAACCCTTACTTCCCGCACTCACTGGAAGAAGTGTTGCGCGACTGGACGGAGCGCGTGGGTGTGCCGGCGGTATACGGCCTGCCGGTGGGGCATATAAAACGCAAAATTACGGTGCCGGTTGGCGCCAGAGCCGAACTTGACGCGGACAATTTAACTTTAAACATTCTGGATCCGGCTGTGAGCCTGACGCCAGCGCGCAGCACGATCCGCGTCAACGTGGAACCCGTCGAGCACCTGCTGCGCGACGACGCTTTCGGAACGCGTTAAAGATTTAAACAATTTGAGGCTTCTCTCCGAGGGACTGCGCTCGGCGCTTATCACTATTGTGTTCCACCTGGCGGCGCAGGGACTTCAGACTTGACCTTTCCACAGACTTGTACTTTCCACAGACTTGCACTTCCCACAGACTTGCACTTTCGACTTAACTCTGCGGTTCGACGACTTTGAGCTGCGGCTTCTGACTGCACTTCACGGTTGACGGTTACAGAGCGCTTCGCCATCTCGTTTCACTCGTCGGCTTGCTTTTTTCTTTTGTTCATCACCGGGTGGCGCGTACCGGGCATTCCCGCGTCAATCACTCTCCCACCACCAGCGTCTGTGCGTCGCTGAACGGACCGGCGTTTAAACGAATCAGATAGACGCCCTTGCTCAATCCTTGAGGCACTTGCACTTCGTGTTCGCCCGCCGCCATTCTTCCGCCTGCAAGTTCGGCCACGACTTCGCCGAGCGTGTTAAACACCTGCAAGCGCGCCTCCGTGCCGAATCCCAGTTCAAAGCGAATCGTCGCGCCCGAACCGGCCGGATTGGGCTGCGGCGCGTGCAGCGCAAATGTCCCTGCGCCAATTGTCAGCAGGCGCGCATTGCCCAGGCAATAAGGCGAATATTCGATGTTGGCGGCGTTTAATTCACCGGGCGTAAAACACGGGACCGCGGCGCGTAAAGACATGGCCGCGGGCGTGACCGCCACGTGCCCGTCGCTGTTAATGCCGGCCAGAAATACATCGCTGCGCCATTGCAGCAACTCGGCGGCGTCCGTCGGCGGGCCCTCGCCCGCAATGTGCAACATGCCGCCGTTAACGTCCGGCGTGAGTGTGAACGTCCAGCCGGGCACGCTGTTTATTGACCCGGGGACGATGCGCGTCGCGCTCTGATCAAATGCCAGATCGACATCGACCGAGTTGACAATGCCGCGATCGCCGCTCTGCCTCAGCCGCCAGGTGATGCGGTCGCCCGGCAGCACGCCGGTCTCGTCGATCGAGACGTCAATGCCGGTGCGCGTCGGTGTTGTCACTTCGACCGTGATTTCCGCGCTGGTCGCGCAGCCGTCCACACTTGTAAACGTCGCACTCAGGGTCCGGCTGGTGTTTAACCTCAGCGTCGGCGCAAAACTTGCCGCGTCGTCCAGTCCCGCCGCGGGCGTCCAGGCGATCGTGCCGGGCTGGTCCGCCGCGGCGTTCAACACAATGTCATCGCCGGCGCAGATCGAATCCGGCGCGCGCAGCGTCAGCGCCGGCCGCGGAAATACTTCAACAAATACCGAGTCGAAGGCCGCGCAGCCGTCGCGTTCGGCGCGCAGATAGACCCAGCGCGACTCCTCCGCCGTGAAGCGCGGCGCGGCGATCGTGTTGTCGTTGAACAACTCCGCCGGCGTCCACCGCAGCGTCGCACCCGCGGGCGCGGCGGCGTTAAGTTGTACAAGCTCGCCCGCGCAGATCGGTGCGACGGGATCGATGTTAAGGTCCAGCGCTTCGTTGACGCTAATTTCTATTTCGGCACGTGCCGAACAGGTTCCGTTGAATGCCGTCAGCGTGTAACGCGTGTTTGTGCGCGGCCGCGCCGTCGGCGTCAAACTCTGCGGGTCGTCCAGCTCATCGGCATTGTCCCATTCAAAGCGCTCGGCATTCTGCACGACGGCAGTTAAACGCACGGGCGCATCGGGACAGACCGTCGTCAGGTCCGCCGTCAGCTCAATCGTCGGCGGCGTGTCGACGCGCACAAAAACGGAGTCGCGCGCCGCACAACCCTCGGGCGAGACGACATCGAGATAGTACCAGCGCGAAGCGGGCGGGTATACCGTCGGAGTGCCGGAGTTAACATCGTCGATGTATTCATCGGCGGGCGTCCATATTAACATGCCGCCGGACGTCTCCGCGTTTAACTGCGCGCTTGCGCCGGCGCAGAGCGCAATGTCCTCGCCCGCATCGATGACCGGCGGCGCGATGACTTCCACCGTGCGCGTGGTCTCGCTCGCGCCCCAGCGGTTGGTCACGACCAGGCGGATAAGGTGTTTGCCGGGCGTGTTAAACTGCAGCGCACCGGGATCGCGAGTGTCGAAGCGGCGCATCGCGCCGCCAGGGTCCACAATCATCCAGGACCACTCTTCCGGCAGGTTGACGCTGCCGTCGCTGATCTCGACGCTCTCGCCAAGGCAGATGAGCGTATCGCTGAGTGTAATACGCGCATCCGGCCCCAGGCACAGGTCCGCCGGATTATCCGAAAACCAGGTGTCGACGTGGTTCGGCAGGCCGGTGCAGATTTGTGAACCGACGGAGTTTGGGAATTCAATGCCCGTTCGTTGAAAATCGCATGCCAGACCCTTGGCGTTGGGATTGTTGATTACGCCCAGCCAGCCGTCGCCGCGAACACTGTAATCCATGGCCACATAAATCTTGCCGTCGGGAGCCAGTTGGATGCCGCAGACTCCACTGCTTTGACCATCGGGGTTACGAGTCTCGACGATGGTGCGCTCATTGAAAATGTCGGAAATATCGGGGCCTGCTGTCAAATCATATTGCACAATTTGAATGCTTCCGGACATACTCAATTGATATAGCATTCTTCCATCTGGTGAAAACGACAATTGTTTGGCGCTTTCATCATTGGTAAAAGGCATCGCGGCAAATCCGAAGGGGGAATGCACGCGCCCTGTGGTATTGTCAAAATGAAACAATTCGGTGATCCTTCTGGGGATGCCGCCCGAACTCATGATTAATAATCTACCGTCTGGTGAAAACTCCAGCGCGCCCAAGTCCGAAAGTATCCCGGACTCTAAACGAGGACCTGAAAAACTGTCAACAAAGCCATCTTCAACTCCATCTTGAGTCAACTTGAATGCCAGATACCTGTTTGTCTGTCTCTGGACAGAAAGAATCCAATAGTAGTTGTCCTCACATACCCATGTCGCCGCGATACGCTCCGTCGCCAGCGGATCCAGCAACACGTCGCGCTCGACGAATATGTTGCTGCCCGGCGGCGCTTCAATGTCGACGAGCGCATAAAACATTCCAAGTTGAGCGGTCAGCGGCGGCGACATGTCGTCAACGTAAAAAATGTAATAGTACCTGTCCGAGCCCGGCAGCGGCAATATGACGGCGCTCTGCGAAGCTGTCCGTCTACCGTAGAGTTGTCTGCCGTCCTCAAATTTCGTGTCGCCGCGCCGAAAGAGCAGGTCGCCGTCGAAAAAGAGCAGGTATTCACCCGTCGTCGGATCGGCGATGGTCGTCAGTCCCTCGCCGCCATAACCCAGACCGTCGTAGAGCGGCGTCGGCGGCGTGGTGTTGAAATCCAGGCCGCGGCCCTCGCCGAAATACCAGATGTTGCCGTATTTGGGCGCGCCGAAGGATTGTGCCGCGAGTGTGGCGCCGGCGATAAGCAGTAGCGCGATGCAAAGAAAGAGGATATGACGTCGCATATGCTGTGGTTGATGTGATAAACTGATTCAGCTAAATGATGTGGAATATACACAGCCTGCCGACAATCCGGCAAAGAGAGTTGCGCGGGGCAGTATATGCATGCACGGGGTACGACGCATGCAGGCGCTTTTCGTCTCAATGTCTCGCAACTAATCGTGGAGAGTGCCGGGAAATCTTGTTGCAACAGCAATAGTAATTCACCAGCAATAAGAAATAGTTGCACACAAATATCTAATATGGCTATTGGAAATTGCCGCGATACTTGTAGCTTCGCACTGTCGCAGTTTATCACAATTGCACCGAGTGTCGTCCTCGCTACCTGGAAGTACGCCCAAACACCGCCCAGCAGTCCCGGGGTTGCGGCATTCACCAATCCACATGGTTGTTTACTGCCATTATTGATGGAGAATCTATGCAGTCTTTGTATGAATTCCGGCACCGTGCGCCCGGAATGTTGTGCGCCGCACTCGCGGCACTACTTACCTTGTCCGTGACATTCCATGAGCTGTCGGCGCAGATACCCAACTGCGCCGGTGCCCCCTACAGTTGGGAGTACGCCATGACGCCCTACAACCTCTCCGGCGGGCAGAATCCCGATTGGGCCGAAGACGTCGCCGTCGCGCCGCCCGCCCTCGGAAGCGGATACTTTGCCGCGGGCTACAGTCAGACCTACCACTATCAGGGGGCCATCGGCAATGTCGGCGACATGTTCGCCGTGCTGACGGACCTGAACGGCACGGTCATACGCGACGGTCGCTGGGGCGGTCAGGACGACGACATTGCACATGCCTGTCTGGCCGACGACAATGGCTTTCTGATGGTAGGAGCCACCGAGAGCTACGGCTCCGGTCTGGAGGATATTTTTATCGTGCGGGTCGACTGGTTCTTCGGCCAGCAGTGGGCGCTGGCCATCGGCGGCAGCGACAGCGACATCGGCTGGGCCGTCGAGGAAGTCAGCGATGCCAACGGCGGCGGTTACATCGTCGCGGGCACGACCCGCAGCTTCGGATTCGGCCCCGGATCGACGAATTTCTACGTCATCCGCCTGCGTGACGACGGTTCGGTCATGTGGGAGCGCAGCTACGGCAGCACCTCCTCGACCGACTACAACGAAGCGCGCGCCATCGCCGAGTTCGACGACGGCGTCGATGCGGGTTTTGTCATTGCCGGATTTTCCAACAGTCGTACGGCGACCAAAGAAGACGGCGTCATCCTGTGGATCGACCACGCCGGAACGGTGCTGCGCAGCCGCACCTACATTTCGGCGGCGGCCGGCGCGGGCGACGTGCGATTTGAAGACGTTGAACCGATTGGAACGCTCGGAGCGCACAGCGGTTACGCGCTGACAGGCACCGTCGCCAATTCGGCGACGAGCTCGGATATTCTGGTGCTGCGCACCGACGTCAACGGCGACATCGCCGGCGGCGGCTATGCGCGCGAAATCAACGCGCAGCCCGGATCGGCCTATCCCGATGCGGCCAGTGACGTCGAGGTGACGGGCAACGGCGAACTGGTGGTCTCCGGCGAAAGCAAGGGATTCTTCGGCAATGAGTACAGCCTTTACCTGACGGTGCTCGACGGAACAGGAACGGCGACGATGGCGCGCGCGATCGGCGCGGGCGCGACGAACAACGTGCAGCGCGGCGCGGCGCTCGCATTCACCGCCGACGGCGGTTTTCTGCTGGGCGGACGCGACAACGGCCAGGACGTCGCCGGCGACGACGACCTCTACGTGGTCAAGCTCGACTGCAACGTCAACGGCGGCGTCGGCTGCCGCGTACAGGTCGTCACCCCGACGGAGTCGACCTTCAGTTATACCAGGCTGAACACGTCCTACCTCTACGAACAATCACACTCCACGCACGCGACGATCACCGTACTGCAGGGCGTCGAGGATCACGGCAACATCCTGATCTGCTCCAACGGCCAGCCCGGCGATCCGGTCAACGACTGCTGCCCGCAGGTGCCCAAACCAACCTGGCAGAGCCATGTAGGGGTAGCCACAGAACTGGAAAATGGAAATGGTGTCATACATGCTAACCAAAACGGAGAATACGCAATCGTCGGCGTGTTTCGGGATCCGTATTTCCCTGGCAGATTACTTGATGGTTTTCTCTCAACTTTCGACGCACAAGGCGACCGCCTGATGACCTGGGCCTACGGTGATGAGCGTAACGACGGCTTCAACGCCGGCGTCGAGGGCCGCAACGGCGGCATGAACCTCGGTTATGCCATGGCCGGATATAATGAAGGTCGATTGGATGACCAGGTACCGTACTCCCTGGACGCCTGGTGGGTCTTTGCCGACTACAGCGGCATACTGAGCACCGACCGCGTGTACGGCGGGCAGGGACATGACGAGTTTCACGACATCCAGAGCATTGCCGCCGGCGTGCCCGGCTACATCATGGTCGGGCAGTCCAACAGCTTTAATGGGTCGCTGCAGGATTCTACGCATGACGTCTATGTCGTGCGCACCGACGTGGCCGGCACGCCGCTGTGGGCCTACGTTTACGGCGGCGACGGAGACGAAGTCGGACGCGCGGTCACCCTGGTGGCCAATGACGACGACGTCAACAACGGCACCGGCCAGGGCGGGTTCCTCGTCGTCGGCGAGACGGATTCCTTCGGTCCCGGTCAGAACTCGGTCTATGCGCTGCGCATCGATCCCAACGGCAACATCCTCTGGGCGCGCACCTACGGCGGAAGTTATGACGACGTCGGCTATTCCGTCGAGGAAGTCAGCGATGCGTTTGGCGACGGCTTCATCATTGCCGCCGAAACCGACAGCCACAGCAGCGGTTTCAGCACGGACGCCTTTGTGTTCCGCATCGACTACAACGGCAACTACGTTCCGGGCGCCGTGCGCCACGTCTACGGCGGCTTTGCACAACAGGGCCAGACCGACCGCGCCTTTGAAGTCAAACCGCTCGAATGCGGCGACGGCTACATCTTTGTCGGAGAGACAAACTCAGCCGGGCGCGCCACCACGATGGACGCCTGGGCGGTTAATATTGACGAGATGGGTGCAATCAACTGGAGCAGGGTCTACGGCCTGAACAGTTTCGGCGATGAAGGCGAGTTCCGCGATGTATTCGTCAACTGGAACTCAACGCCGGCGCAGGGTGAATACTTCACCTTTGCCGGGACGAATATGAACCCGACGCCGGGTACCGAAGACGCCTATATCGTCACCGCCGGATGCAACGGCGCGACGCAGGAAAGCGGCGTCGACTGTCGCATTGCAAGCGGGCCTCTGACCGGCGTGTCGACGGCCAGCCTGAATGTGGACGTGACCCTCCTGACGGTGCGCTCGGTTGATCTGGCGCAGTACAACTGGCTGCGCTACAGCGAAGACGACGACCTGACCTTCGTTGTGCCGGAATACCGCAACTGCTACGAACCGGCGGCCCTGTATCGTCGCGACGAGGGACCGCAACCGTCGAGCGAGGTCGAAATCACCGCTGAGGTCGAAGCCGGCGTGTATCCCAATCCGGTTTCGGCGGGACAGAGCTTCGGCGTGGTGGTCGATCTGGAAGACAATCAGGCAATCGAGATTCGCGTGGCCAATCTGGTCGGCGAGGTGTTCAGCACAACATCGCAAAGCGGCTATGCCGGCCGCAATGTCGTTGAGTTTAACACCCAGGGGTGGAGCGCCGGAAGTTATCTGGTCGAAATCATCCTGGCCGACGGGACCAGTCGACGCGCCATGTTGACGGTCCGTTAAGTCGATTCCCTGGATTCGACGGCTAATTGTTTAAACATTGTTTAAACGCTGCGGGCCGCCTCTGTTAACACGGAAGCGGCCCCTGGCATTTTAAACATCAATCTCAACGGCAAACAAAATAGTCATAAGAGCCTGAGGACAAGCGCAGCGCAGGCCTCAAAGCGATCAGTAAAACAGGCATTTAGTTGCCTAAGCAACAATCTCAACCGCTCAGTCCAACTTAAACAAACGCGCACGCGGAATCAAAAACCGGCATGGCCGGCGACAGCCGGCACGCTAAAAACAGTACGGGCACCCTGGATTTCGGTGCGCGCTCAAAACCGGATGTTAAACCGCTGTTCCGCCTCAAATTTCCGTCGCACGTCAATTACCGAGCCTGGCGAAATCCCGCCGGCCGACGTTAGTGTTCGGCGACCGGAATCGGCGTTGATCGAGGGTTTTGTGCGGTGGGATGGGCTGGAGCCATCCAGATTTTCAGGATTGATGCAGACTGAAGACTTTGAGACTTGAGCGGCCGGTTTCCCGGGACCCGTTGGGTCCCCCTCCGCCGCCGTGCCATTTTTCACATTCTCCAGACTCCCGGGCACACCCAACCGGTCCCCGTGTCCGTGGATTTTTTTGCAGACCAACGCCTCCCCCGTTCGTGGAAGCGCCTGCACGCGGCGCGGCCGAACCTCCGGACGGTTCGACAGCTACAACATGCACCGTCAGCTACAGTTAAACAAACAGAAAAGACTGAACGGCATAGTTTCGGCGCTGAACGTAGCAGACTCTCTGCTTAAGCGGTTCAATTCGGTGTCGTGCGGCATTGCGGAAAACGCGCAGCGGAAGACCTGCACACAAAAAAAAAAGAGCCGCAAACCCCAAGGCTTACAGCTCCTGTGTAATGTTGTACAATGTACAGTTCCGACGTTTACATCGACTCCGGCGCAGAAATACCCAGAATCGTCAGGCCGTTCTTCATCACAATCTGCGTTAAACGGGCCAGCGCCAGGCGCGCCTCCGCCAGCTCGCGCGGCTCAGCAGAAATGATCTGACAGTCGTGGTAGAATTTGTGAAAGGCCGAAGCCACGTCGCGCAGGTAGTCGCAGATGACGACGGGTTCGAGCGTCTCCGAGCCCTTGATGATTGTCTCGCGGAAACGCAGCAGCTCCTTGATCAGGGTCATCTCACGGTCGTGAGTCAGCTGCGACCAGTCGATGTCCGCGCCGATCGTAAGGCCCTGCTCCGCGGCTTTGCCCTGCAGCGAAGCCACACGTGCGTGCGCGTATTGCAGATACAAGACCGGATTTTTCTCCGTCTGATCGCGCGCCAGCGCCAGATCGAATTCAAACTGCGTTGAGTTGTTGCGCATCAGGAAGAAGTAGCGCACGATGTCCGCGCCGGCCTCTTCAATCAGGTCGTCGATCGTGTGCACCTTGGCGTTGCGCTTGGACATCTTGACCTGTTTGCCGCCGTCCGTCAGCGTCACAAACTGGTGGATGAGCGGCGTGATTTTGCTCACGTCGTAGCCGAGCACTTCGCAGGCCTTGATCACGTCCGGCACCGTGGCCGCGTGGTCGGAACCGAGCACGTCGATAATCCAGTCGAAACCGCGCTCGAGTTTGTCGATGTGATAGGCGATGTCCGGCAGGCGATATGTCGGTTCGCCGGAAGACTTTATAAGCACGCGGTCCTTGTCGAGCCCCAGTTTTTCCGCCGCAAACCAGGTGGCGTCGTCCTTCTCGTAGATGTATCCGGCGTCGCGCAGACGCTCCAGCGCAGCCGTCACAAAGCCGTCGCGATGCAGGTGCTGCTCGTTGACGAACATCGTGTGTTTGATGCCCAGGCGCTTCATCGTGTCTACAATGCGTGAAAAACACCACTCCTCGGCGCAGGCGCGCACACGCGCTTCGCTTTCTTCCGAATGATCCAGCAGAGCGTTGCCGTAGGAACGCTCGATTTCCGATGCGATTTCTTTGATGTAGTCGCCGTGGTAGCCGTCTTCCGGAAAGGGATAATCTTCCTCGCCCAGCAGCTGGTGATAACGCGCGTAGGTCGAGTCCGTCAGCTTTTTCATCTGGTTGCCGGCGTTGTTGAAGTAGTACTCGCGTTCCACTTCGTAGCCGTTCCACTCCAGAATATTCGCCACCGTGTCGCCCACGGCGGAGTTGCGTCCGTGTCCCAGATGCAGCAGCCCGGTCGGGTTGGCGCTGACGTATTCCACGTTGACGCGTTTGCCCTGCCCGGTGGTCGAAGCGCCGAGGCGCTCGGGTTTTTCCGCGGCAAGCGCGGCGAGGCGCTCGTGGAAGAACTTCGGGCTGAAGGCAAAGTTGATGAAGCCGGGACCGGCAATGTCGATTTTCGGCACGAGCTCGGGGTCGACCCTGAGCTGCGCTATCAGCTTCTCCGCGACGGAGCGCGGCGCCATTTTCAACTCGCGGGCCAGCGCCATTGCCAGATTGGTGGACAAATCGCCATGCTCGGGATTGCGCGGAAGTTCGAGCAAAATATCGACGTCGCCCGCGACGCCCAGTGCCTGTACGGCTTCGCGCAATCGCGGTTGAAGATAGGCTTTCATGGTCACCCTGCCGAAAAATCAATCACATACTAAAAATCCGGTGCATGCGGCAGCACGCACCGGACATGATCTTTGTACAAATCTAGCTATTGTCACTTCAGCGTCAAAGTGCGCGCACTTTCTTCAAACATGCTTTTGTACTGCTCAAAGATGGCTTCGGGCGCTTCATACGTGGCGATAACGAGGTTTTTGGTGCTGGCCAGAATGACCTGCAGCATGCGCACCGGCTTGTCCTCCGGCTTTTCCTGGAAAAGAATATCGCGGCGGATTCCGGCGTAGTTGCCGACTTCTATGCGCGACTCCTTGAGTACTTTGTTCGACACGACGCTGTCCGGATCGACGTTCTGCACCAGCTGCGATCCGAATTCGAGAATCTTGCGCTGCGGCTGCGAGGGATCGTTCAAAGGCACGTCGCGCAACATGGCCAGATTGACGCCAACCACGAGCTGTATGCCCTCGTCCTCGTTGACTTCGGATTCGGATGCGGTAAAATAGGACGTCCCGCCGGACTCGGATGTGCGCGTGTACCAGCTCTGCGGCAGGCGCACGGCAAAGTCGCCGGAGGAATGCTCAAAGGTCGCCATCGGGTCCGGCGGCGGTTTGAGGCCCAGTTCGCGCATGCGCTGGCGGACTTTGACCTTGGCGGGCACATCAAATTTGTCCGAGTTCAGACAGGAAAGCAGGTCGGCTTCGGCGCCTTTCATATCGCCTTTGGCCGCCTTGGCGTCGGCGCGGTGAAAGAGTGCATAAGTCGCCTTCGGCTCGCGTTGCATGAATTCGGTCAGGTCGGCGATCGCGTCGTCGTACTGCTGCAGATGGTAGTGCGCCAACGCGCGGTTGAAGTAGAGCTGCGGGTCGTTGAACCCGACTTTTTCGAGCGCGTTGAAGTCGATCAGCCCCTGACGAAACTGTTTAAGGTCCATATAGGCGTTGGCGCGCGAATACATCGCGTCCCAGGCGTCGGGCGTCAACTCCAGAACCTTCGTAAAATCGGCAATCGAGGCGTTGTAGTTGCTTAACATGTAGTGCGCATTGGCGCGGTTGAAGTACGCGTCGGGATTGCGCGGGTTGGCGTCGATCGCCTTGGAGTAATCCTTGATCGCGCCGTCGTAATTGCCCATGTCGTAGAAGGCGTCGCCGCGGCGCACCAGAATTTCCGTGTCATTGGGGCGCAGCTTGAGCGCTTTGTTGAAATCGATTATCGCCTGGTAGAAACGCCCTGAGGCCACGTTGGCCATGCCGCGCAGCACCAGCGAATTGTCGTCGTTGGGCTCGTGTTTAAGTATTTCGTCCAGATCGGCGATCGCCTCGTCAAAACCGCCGCTCTCCATGTAGGCGATCGCCCTGTTAAACAGGATCTGCGAATCGCCGCGGCGCAGATTCAGCGCGCTGGTGTAGTCGTCGATAGCCGGAGCAAAACGGCGCAGACCCACGAGGGCGTTGGCGCGGCGCACATACAGGTCCGGATCGGTCGACTGGATGTTGAGCGCGCGCGTGTAATAATTGACCGCCGCGGCGTAATTCTGAGCGCGCACGGCATTATCACCCTGATTCATCAACTCGGAGTAATTCTGACCGAAAGATGCGGAGACAAAGACTAACAAGAGAAAAATCAGGCCGGTGCTGCGTGCTAAAAAAGTGCTCATCATGTTCCGATTGGTCATTGAATTCTGTTGCCGGGCGGAATTTTCGCCACAAGACATTAACGAACAGTGCCGCGAATGATTGAAACGTCCCGTTTGCCGCATCCTGGCGGTTGCGACGGAGCCAGAACACGAGGCGCGCCGCGCCGTTACAGTCGCCGCAGTCCGGCCGCTTTGTAAAAACGCCCGAAACAAGCCGAAAACAGGGGTTCATTCAGCCGCGCCGGCGGCCGAAGCCAGATGCGCCAGGAAAGCGTCCAGTTTGTCGTGGTCCAGAATGTGCCCGATGTCGGCGTTGCGCGCACGCCGTATCATCTCGCCATGCGTCGCCGGAGCGATGCCGATCACCGGAAATCCGTCGGCGCGCCGCAGACTGCGCATCGCCGAAGCAAGGTCGTAACCGCGGGCCGCCAGATCGAGCAGCAGCACGCGCCCCGCCCCGCCCTCGGCATTGAGCTCGGCCGGTGCGCTCGCGGCGGTCACGCCGAGTCCGTGCGCGCGAATCTTTTCAACCAGTCGTGCGCGGCTGAATTCGTTTTCCACAATCAGGAGAATGTGCGGTTCAGAGGCCATTGAGACAGGATTGCAGTTCGTGGAGAGTGTGATGCAGCGCGTCGGCTTCCCAGCGGCGCTCCTTTTTCGAATAGGCCAGCATCAGATTGTTCAGCATGCGCGCCACAATGCTGATGTTGTTCACCGGCGTCAGCATCTCATCGCTGAAGCGCAATCCCTGATTGGCCAGGAATTCCTTGCAGTCGCGCCGCGAGAGGAAAACGCCCTTGCTGTAAGCGTCGATGTAGACGTTCAGGTCCGAGTTGTAAACCACAAAATGCGCCGGCATGCCGATGCCCTGAATGTCGATGCCGCAGCGCTCCGCCACGAGCATGTAGAGCACCGCCAGCGAGATGGGGATCCCCTGGCGGCAGACGAGCATGGTCTGAATAAAGGAGTTTTCCGGTTCGTAGTAGTCGTTGTCCGCGCCGCGGAATTTTTCCTCGTCAAACAAGACGTGATTCAGGCTCAGAACCAGGTTGAGTTCGTTCTGCACGCGATTGGAAATGAACACCTCGTGCACGCGCAACGCAAACTTGTCCAGTGCGGTCCTGATCGCATCCGGGTCGGTGTCGGAGACGCCAAAGGCCGAGATGCGCAGCATCGCCCATTCCAGGTCGATGTCGCGCCGCTGCAACGCCGCACGGCGCACGTCCGTCAGCAGCGCGTCGAGCTCCTGCAGACGAAAGCGCTGGATCACCGCCTGAATATTGACCTGCATCTGCCTGTTGCCGCAGTGCGAGGCCATGGCGCGCAGCACCGGCAGTATCTCCGCGCCGTAGCTGTGCAGTTTGTCGCGCACCGTCAGCGCCACGGCCGGGTCGCCGTCGTCCAGCAGCGTCGTGAGTGCGTTAAACTCGACGCGGCAGATCGATGCGGGCAGTATGGAGTCGAGCGCGTGATGCATGCACATCCGGGTCGGTTCGACGAAGAGTTAGTAGCGCGAAGGTTTGTGCGAGTGATACTCGTCCGGCAGCGACTCGACGATGATGTCGAATGCCTCGCGCGGATCATCGACTATCCGGAACAGGTCCAGGTCGCTGCGCGAAATCATGCCGAAATCGGCCAGCGCCTTGAAGTTAAACACCTTGTTCCAGAATTCGCTGCCGTACAGAATGATCGGGATTTTTTTGACAATCTTCCCCGTCTGCACCAGCGTCAGCAGTTCAAACAGCTCGTCCATCGTGCCGAAGCCGCCCGGGAACACGAGCATGGCCTTGGCCAGGTAGAGGAACCAGTATTTGCGCATGAAAAAGTAGTGAAACTCAAAATTCAACTCCGGGCTGATGTAGCCGTTGGGCGCCTGCTCAAACGGCAGCGAGATATTCAGCCCCACACTCCGGCCGCCCGCCTCATGCGCGCCGCGGTTGGCCGCTTCCATAATTCCCGGTCCGCCGCCGGAGCAGACGTAAATGCGCTTGCCGGGTTTGAACGCCAGCGACCACTCCGTGATCAGAGCCGCCGCTTCCGACGCCGCCTGGTAGTACTTCGAGTAGCGCTCGGCTACGTCGATCTCTTTTTTTACGGTCTTCAGCGCCGCTTTTTCCGCCGCCGTGCGGGCAGCCGCCCTGCGCTGCTCATAATCCGTTTTGCGCCGCTCCAGCCGTTCGGGCGAGAGAATCCGCGCCGAGCCGAAAAAGATCGCAGTGTGGTGTATCTTGTGTTTCTGCAGAATTTCCTGTGGCTGCAGGTACTCGGCCAGGATGCGCATGGTACGCGCGGAGCGTCGGTTGATAAAATCCAGGTCCTTGTAGGCCTTTGGTGCGCGCTCCTGCACTTCGAGATACGTTTCCGCCCGAGGCGTTTTTTGCGGTTTCATGTCGTCACCCATTCCTTTTGTATTCCAACGCACTGAAACCTGTGCTCCCCAGGCAGTCGCGAAAATACGAATATATTCAGTTTAACAAAGTGTTCGCGCCCGCTGCATTCAGCCGGACCCGCGCGCCAGCCGGTAGCCTCCATCCACGGCCAGCACCTGACCGGTTATATAACGCGAACACTCGGCAAAAAACTTAATGGCATCGAATAAATCGTCCACACTCCCCTTGCGGCGCATCGGAAAACGCGCATCGTTTATCTTCATGGATCCTTCACCTTCTTCCCCCGGCACGACAATCAGTCCGGGCGCAACGACATTCACACTTACGGCCGGCGCCAGTTCCAGCGCCAGTGCGCGCATGGCGTGCGTCAGCGCCGCTTTGGACATGTGGTAGGGCAGCCTTCCCCGCCAGACTTCCTCCGCCCCCAGCGACCCGAGCGTCACAATTCTCCCTTCGCCTTCCGGCCCGACGCGCCGTGCAAATTCCTGCGAACACCACAGCGCGGCGTACACATTGGTGCGCACGTATTCATCCAATTGATGCTGTTTAACTTCCAGCGCCGGAATTGCCGCCGGGAACAGCCCCGCATTGTTAACCAGAACGTCCAGCCCGCCAAACGCATCCCAGGCGCGCGCCACCAGACCAACGGCTTCTTCTTCGACGGACAGATCGGCTTTAAACACTTCGGCGCGGCGACCGTACTGTTGTTTAATCTCTTCGGCCGCACTGTGTGCGCCGTCCGCGGAGCTGCGGTAGTGCAGGGCCACGTCCCAACCCGACGCCGCAAAACGCATGGCCAGCCCGCGCCCCAATCGCTTGCCGGAACCGCTTATCAGAACTGTCGCCATAAAAATCCCCCCAAAGGCCTTCTTGTTAGTCCGGCGGCTGTTTAGTGAACAAAGGGCAGTTTAACAACTTCGAGTTCGTACGTGCCGCCGTCATCTGTCTGCGCACGGTGACGAGCGCCGTAGCTGGCGTACTGACTGCGCAGATACCCCAGTGAGATCCAGCTGTTTAACTCGGGTGAAAACGCCGTACTGGTAATCACGCCGGTCAGGCGCGTCTCGTCGCTGAAGCTTGCACCGGGCGGCACGGCGGCTTCAGACGTAAAACCTATCAGGCGCTGTTTAACTTTGTTGTAGGAATCCAGCCGCGCAATGACTTCCTGACCGATGTAACATCCCTTGCTGAAACTGATGTACTGCACAAGCCCGGCTTCCAGCGGGTTGAACGCGTCGGTCCACTCGCTGCCGCGTTGTCCCAGACCGGCCTCGATGCGCAACACTTCGAACACGTCTTCATCGACCTGCGGCACCTGTGCCGAGATAACCCGCATGCCGCCGAACACCGCCTCGGCGTGCTCCTCAGCGAAACAAAGCAGAAATGAGAACTCGCACATCGGCGCCTGTTTAACCAGAAGTACGGGCGCACCGAACAGTTCGGCGCTGCGCCACGCGCCGACAGGCATGTCGTCCGCGCCCGCAATGCCGAGTTCGCCCAGGCGCTGGACGGCGTGCGGACCGAATAGTCGCAGTGCCCGCCAGTCGCTCGAAACATCGCGCGTTCTGAAATCTTCCATGATCGTGTACTTCGTAAACCAGCTGCGCGCGGGCGCAGCCGCGCCGGGCGACATCAGCAGCAGAATATCCTGTTCGCGCCGCACGACGTTGACCACGTCGATAATGCGCGCTTTTTCAGTCAGCAGCACGGTGTACCTGCCGTCGCCCGGCTGCAGGTCGCTCAGGTCGTTCGTGGTGAGGCGCTGCAAAAGGCCTGGACCGTCGATGCCGCGGCAGGCCAATACATCGATGGACGAATAATCAAACCAGGCGGCCGAACTTTTGGCGGCGCTGTACTGTTCCGACTGACTGCCGTCTAGCATTTTGGACATGAAGTTTTTTACCGTTGAATGTGTTCGTAGATTGACATTTCTCTTGTGCAATTTCCGGTGGTAACGATCGATGCCCGCTTTGATTTTTGCGTTTACCCGTCCGCAAAGCTCGATTTCAAGCGCCGTACGGCCGCTTTTCTGCGCTTTTCTGCTGCTCCTCTGCGGCGGCCTTCCACTGCTGACGACCGAGCTTCGAGCTCAGGAAGAAGACCACTTCCGCGTGTTCCTGCGCGACAAGGGGCCGGGCGAATTTGCGCCGGGCAGCGACCTGTACGCCGCCGCGCGCGAACAACTGAACGACCGCTGTCTGGAGCGCCGCGCAAAAAGTCTGCCGCCGGATCAGATTCTGACCGTCGAAGATGCACCGCTCTACCCGCCTTATCTGGAAGCGCTGCGCAGCGCCGGAGCTCAGGTCAAACTGGAACTGCGCTGGCGCAACTACGCCCTGGTACAATGCGATTCTGCGACGGCCGCGGCGCTGGGCGAGCTCGAATTTGTCGCAGCCGTGCAGATGAGCCTGAACGTCACAACCACGTTAACCTGTGAAATACCGCAGTCGCGCCTGAACATCGGCGGCCCGGCCTGCGGCAGTCTGGACTACGGCGAATCCTGGAGCCAGGTCGCCTCGATCAATGTACCCGTCCTGCACGAAATGGGTATCATGGGCGAGGGCGTGCGCATCGGACTGCTGGACAGTGGATTCCGCTGGCGCGACACGCGCAGCCTGCAGCACGCCAACGTGATAGCCGAACGCGATTTTATTTATCTGGACGACAACACGGCGGACGAGGACGGCGAGCTGCCGGGTCAGGAAGGCCACGGCACACTCGTGTTATCCGCTCTGGCCGGCTACGACCCCGGCGAGCTGATCGGCACGGCGCCGCTGGCGGAATTCCTGCTGGCCAAAACCGAAGACCTGCGCTTTGAGCACCACCGCGAGGAAGACAACTTTGCCGCCGCCGTCGAGTGGATCGAGTCCAACGGCGCGGATATTCTCTCGGCCTCGCTGGGCTATCGCGGCTTTGACGAGGGACAGGAATCCTATCCAGCGGAAGTGCTTGACGGGGAAACGAGCATCGTCACACAGGCGATCAACGGAGCGTGCGCGCGCGGCCTCGTCTGCGTAGTTGCCGCCGGCAACACGGGCCCGCAGCCGCAGACGCTGCTGCTGCCGGCCGACGCCCCGGATGCAATCTCCGTTGCCGCGGTCTCGCCCGACGGCGACATAGAAGCGTACTCGGCGCGCGGCCCGGCCGAGTTCGGGCTCAAACCGGACATCGCCGCGCAGGGCTCGGCGGTTAAGACGGCCGTCGGCGGTCCCGGCGGCGACTACGTGAAGATCAACGGCACCTCACTGGCCGCGCCCTTGATCAGCGGCGGCGCGGCGCTGCTGCTGCAGCTGCACCCCGACCTGACGGCGGCGGAGCTGCGGGACCTGATGTATTCGACCGGCTCCAGAAGCATGGAACCGGACAGCGCCATCGGCTACGGCATCGCCGACATTCCGGCGGCGGCGCGGCGGCGCGACCCGGTAGTCTCTCCCTACCTGACATTTTACCCGCTGGGAGCGGTACAGCGCGTTGTGGCGGTGACCGAGGATCGCGACGCGCATGCAACGCTCCATGTGCAAAACGACGCCGGCGGCTTCGACGACTTCCCGATGCAGTTTCAGGCGCCGATGTTCTTCTACGCGGATCTGCCGCGCTCAATGTTTGATCAGCCCGGTGACAAACAAAAAAATGCCTTTGTGGAAGTTGAGGCAGCCGGTCAGATTCTGCGGGTACCGATGGAAGAAAACAGCTATGCGTCGCTCTGCGGCGATGGAACGTTCATTCCCTGCGGAATGCGGTCCGATCTTTTGCCGCTTGACTTTCCGGCCGCCGCCAATGAGGGCGTTTTTCCGAGTGTGGGCGAACGCAGCCGCGAACGCGTCCTGATCGTGGACAGTCCCGCCGCGGCCGGTTGGCGGATGGAAATTGCGAGTCTCGACGGACGCCTCTGCGCCGACCCGCTGCGTGGCAGGTTTACACCCGGTTTCAATGCGGTGCGAGTGCCGACCGAACGCCTGGCCGCCGGAATGTATCTGATCCGTCTGGAACTGCCGGCACAAGCCAAATATTTTAGCTTTTTTGTCGTGGAGTAAGTCTTGTTGCTAAACACAGATTGAATTACAGCACTGGAAATCGGAATATTTTCCCATGCAAACAGCCCTGATTACCGGATCTACCGGCGGCCTTGGCATATACGTCACCGAAAAGTTCCTGCGAGAGGGCTGGCGCGTGCACGCCTCGGTCAACAGCGCAGAAGGACGCGATTTGTTAAAAGAGCGGTTCGACAGCTGGCTGGAAGACAGCCTGACGGTTTGTGAGTGCGACCTGAGCACCGAAGCCGGAGCGCGCGAGTTTGCGGCGACGGCGCCCGCAACGCCCGACGCCCTGATCAACCTGGTGGGCGGCATCCGCGCCGGCACGCTGATTGACGAAACCTCCATTGAATCGTTTGACCTGATGATGTCGCTCAACGTGCGCACCACCTTTCTGGTGATTCGCGAGGTCGTGTCCAACATGCGCCGCAACGGCGGATCGATCGTGACGATCGGCGCGCGCGCCGTGGAGCAGCCCGAGCCGCGCAAAGCCGCCTACGCCGCATCCAAGGCGGCCGTGGCGGCGCTGACGCATGCGGTGACGGCCGAATACAAGGAACACAACATCCGCGCCAACTGCATCCTGCCGGGGATTATCCGCACGAACGCGAACCGCGAATGGGGCGCAGACGACGAGATCGAAAAATGGACGCCGCCGGAAGATATCGCCGCAGCGGTGTTCAGCCTGTGCACGGAAGCCGGCAAGGGCATCAACGGCGCGACGATCCCGATGTACGGCAAACTCTGAGTAAACATCCGCATGGGCGTCGAGGCGGTCAGCGCATCGACGCCTGTTTAACTACCTGCAGCACTTCTCCAGACCAACCCAGACTGTTAAGGCATGGCCAAACGACGCGGTCGATACAATCAGGAACCGACGCCCAAACTTACGGCGGACCAGAGCAAACGCGAATTGCGTTTTCTGTTAACGTTTTTACGTCCGTTTAAAGTGCGCTTTTCACTGGCGCTTTTGTTGATGATTATCAGCAGTGCGGTCAGCGTGGCCTTCCCCGCCCTGATCGGCCAACTGGTGGACGTGGTACTACCGGGCTCGGCCAGCCTGTTTAACATCGGCGGATTTACTTTTACGCTGGGCGAATTCGCCGTGGCGATGGGCGCGCTGCTGCTCGTGCAGTCAGTCACGCGCTACTTCACGTCGATCAACCTGGCGACCATCAGTGAAAATGTGCTGGCGCAACTGCGCTCGCGTTTGTTCGAGCGTCTTACGCGCCTGCCGATGCGCTTTTTTGCCGAGCGCCGCGTCGGCGAACTTTCCTCGCGTTTAACCAACGACCTGACGCTCATTCAGGACACGCTGAGTTTTGCCGTGCTGGAATTCATCCGGCAGACGGTGGTGCTGATCGGCGGCGTGATATTTATCGCCGGCATGAATTTTCAGTTAACGGGTTTTGTCCTGTTAAGTGTGCCGCCGCTCGTGCTGATCGCGGTGGTGTTTGGTCGCTGGATAAGGCGCTACAGCACGCAGACGCAGGACGCCCATGCGCGCGCCAATACAATTGTCGAGGAAAGTTTACAGGCCATCGCCTCGGTCAAGTCCTTCGGCCACGAGCGCTATGAGGGCGCGCGCTATCGCGGCGCTGTCGACGAAGGCGTACGCCTGGGAATCATCGGCGCCAAGCTGCGCTCGGCTTTTGTGTCGTTTATCATCTTTGCGCTGTTCGCGGGCATCTGCGCGGTGATCTGGAAAGGCGGCCAGCTTGTAGAAAGCGGCGAGATTTCGCTCGGCGCGCTGGTGTCCTTTCTGATGTACGCAATGTTTATCGGCGGTGCGATGGGCAGTTTTGCCGATCTGGTGGGCCGCATTCAACGCACGCTGGGCGCTTCGGTACGCATCCGCGAGCTCCTGAACGAAACGCCGGAGAACCTGCCGGAGGAAGAGCCGCAGGACGTCCCCCAACTGCGCTCGGTTAAACTTGACGATGTGACTTTTGCCTATCCCAACAACAAAAGCCGCCCGGCGCTGATGAACATCAGCATGGATATTAAACCGGGCGACCGCATTGCGGTTGTCGGTTCCAGCGGCGCGGGCAAGAGCACGCTGGCCAACCTGCTACAGCGATTTTACGATCCGGACAGCGGCCGCATTTCCTTTGATGGGCAGGATATCGCCGAACTGGACCTGGCGACGGTGCGCCACAACGTCGGCATCGTGCCGCAGGACATTGTTTTATTCGGCGGCACGATAGAGGAAAATATTCGCTACGGGCGGCTGGACGCGAGCCACGAAGATGTTAACAGGGCGGCGCAGCTGGCCAATGCCGACGAGTTTATCGCATCGCTCGAAAAGGGTATGCAGACTGTCGTCGGCGAGCGCGGCCAGAAACTGAGCGGCGGGCAACGCCAGCGCATCGCAATCGCCCGCGCGATTCTCAAGAACCCGCCGATTCTGATTCTCGACGAAGCGACTTCCTCACTCGACGCGCACAGCGAGCACCTGATCCAGGAAGCGATGAAACGTTTGATGGAAGACCGCACGACGATTGTGATCGCCCACCGCCTCTCGACCATCCGCCTGTGTAATCGCATCTACGTATTCGACAAGGGCCGCATCGTCGAGGAAGGCACGCACGAGGAGCTGCTGGCGCGTGAGGGCGTATATGCCTATCTGTGTGAATTGCAGTTTGGAATGGGCGACGGGATTGAGGGTTAAAAACTGAAGACTACGTAAAACTGCGTACGAGCGGTGAGCCCCAAGGGCACGCCGCTCGTACGCAGTTTTACGTAATTTTGCCGGGAGTTGCCCGCTTACCCGCTAAAATCCACCGCTTACACCAGAAACCGACACTCCAGACTCGACCTTGCTGAAGAGGCGCACAATGGTGAAGTACGCGAATTCAAGTATCTTGTGTGTGATTTCTCTCAAGACAGTCATTCGATGTTCGACATTGAACACACTCCGGGGTAGTTCAGCGGCAGAACTCTCGGCTTGGACCGAGCAGGCGCTGGTTCGAATCCAGCTCCCGGACAAGGAACGGAAACAGGCATGCCGGAAGACAACGCTTCACCTCAGCATCGACAGGTTGGCTTTGAATACATCAAGAGCCGCCTGGCTCGCGCTTTACTGACCGGCCTGCAGGATCACGACGAAGCGACCAGAAATCGCGCTAAGGAAAAAGCAGCAAAATGGCTCGCGGCACTACACACAATTCTTGACGGCGGCAGTAGATTTGGTTCACGCACACCAATCAGAGGCATTCCGGCCTGGGTTACTCTGGAAGTACTCACAGGTGGATTTGCCACAGAGAACTTTCCCGCAGGCGGTGAACTTCAGCAACATGAGATTGAACTTCTGTCAAAAGTGGGAACGATAGAACCCGGCAGAGAGCGCGAAGCGATTAACACCTGGTATTTAACTGAAGCAGGACTGAATGAATTAAACAAACTGCTGGATTCGAATTGTTACAAGGTCACCTATCCGGAAGAAGGTGCATTGCTCTCGATTGCATACCTGATGCGACACGGACGCATTGACGCAGCTCGCAACGTCATTACCACGCTTGCACCGTTCATGCACAAACTGCGATTTTTCCCCAGGACAAGCTCACTCCCCCGAAAGCAGGATGATACCATATTTTTGAGAGATGTCGCTGCAACCATTGATGATGTAAGTTCAGTCAAAGTCAACGAACACCTGACCGCACAGAAGGAAGCGGTGACGGTTTGGGCTGTTCATCACGATCGCGTGGTAGCTCTGTTTCTGGAGACGCTGGTCGACGGACGCCCAGGCGGAACTTTTACGGCAGATTGGCGAAAACGCGCCAGACGGTTGCAGCGCGAGTACAACAATTTGCGATCAACACACAAACTCGGAGGCAAAGCGCACAAAACCGGCGGGCACGCATCGCAGTTGCGAGAGTTCATGATGAAAGCGGCAGATACACCCCAATTGATAAACAACGCCGACCTTAAACGCATTCAACACATCTTAACCTGTTTTGTTAACAAACGAGGAGTTCCCGGTTCCCGTCAACATCTGGAGTATCGCAAACGCCAGGCCGCTGATGTAAGCGCAGCTACTCATCGTGAACTTGCCGGCGCGGTTGTGCAACGACTGGAACTGTATGACCCAACCGACGGGTTAAAGTCGACTGACAAGGTGTTGAAGAACATCAGCTCGGAAGAATCTGACTATTTCAATTTACCCGCAGGGTCTCCTGTGCCTGACTCGATAAAACGCAAAGTTAATCGGTGTCGCCGAGGAACAATGGAAGACCTGGTGAGTGACGGAATCATTCCATCCACGGAGCTCGTTGCCGCAAAATTGCCGCTGCTAACGGCTGATATTCGCGCGCGCGGCTTTGCAGACCGCGCTCTGCAAGACCTTTACGCCGCCATTTATCGCTCTTTTCGCCGACGCAGATCGCTGTTGCTGTTAAATCTGCAGAGCCAGGTAAAGATAGACGAGTTGCCCTGGATCGCTGCAATAGAAGAATTCCGAACTGAAGATATGGCTTCGGCCGCGGCTGCCATGGCAAAGCTAAAAGATACGGTTAAACTGGCTCTCAATGCCTTTCCGCACACCACCCTGCCGAACAAATTTCTGCGCGAATTACGAGCGTTGTCACAGAGTGCAGGAGCCCAAATCCCCTTTGTAGATGAACTGGCCGCCGACATCTTCACCGGCACTTTCACGTTTAACTTTGTTAAAGCCGCGCACCTGGCTGCGGAGTTGCTGCAAGACTCGTTGTACGCGCGCTACTACGACATTGACTATCAGGAAGTGCTTCGGATTGATGTTCCGACAGAGCCGAAAGCCAGTTCCAACTCGCGAGTTCCGTCCAGCTCTGCCGCATTTACGGCGCTATGCCGCCGACGGGCAAAAACAAACGGCGGAAACATGCGGGCCATGAACGGAATGATACTGGAACAGCAACAGATAGTTACCAGCCAGAATCTGGCGGGATTGTTTGTGCAACTGAATATGTTTGCAGATTTGCAAGACCATCTGCCGGACATGGCGCGACGCTGTTTTATCTGGATCTGCCGTCGTCTTCAGATGAAACAAACGCGCGTTCACGCAAGACTCATTGCCATCAAGAATTCAGCATACGCCTGGCGCCATATGTTGTTTTATTTGTCGCTGCTCGAAACGTCCACCCTTGCCGAGTTCTGTCATTGGATGCGCCAACACCTGCAAAAGCAGCGGGCAGAGTTCCAGGTCCTGTTTCATCCCGCCGTCAATGAACTGCTGTTGCTCGTAGCAGGGCAACAAACATTTGAATGCAACTCCGATCAAATCGCAAACAGAATATTTCTTGGCTGGTCGGATACGCGACACTGGCTGATGTGAGTGGCGTGAAGAAGCGGTCAGCCTTAAACATGGGCTCACAGCACCCAGGTAGGTTGCAATTTTTGTCCGGGAACTGTGCGTTCGCCCGCTGAACACGGATGATTACAGCCACACTCTGTTCTGACGAAGTGGCTTGACGACTCTCACCTGAATTATTTCACACTGACTCGACGCCTCACGCCCATATACTCGACGACGGACTCATAGATTGTTAACTTCTAAATCGTTGACGAGCAAGATGGATTGAAAAGGCAAGCCGCCGTCCGGGATTTTGGCGGCGCGGCCGGTCTGATACCGGAACATTCCAAATTGGACGGACAACAGCAGGTTCTCCTCCGGAATAATTTACCGGACTGTAACCTTTCAGCGATTAAAAAATCTACAGTGAGTTGAAAGATGTGCCAATCGCCAACTGGAGGCCTCTATGCTGAGACGCTACACCATTTGCACGCTTGCGACCATGCTGGTCTGTACAATCTCGTACGGCCAAAGCAGCAGCGCACTTAACTGGTATTTTGGATTTGGAAACGGTCTGTCATTTGAAGATGGTCCGCCCAAAATAGTTACCGGCGGACAGACCAGGATGTATGAAGGCGGCGCCACATATTCCGACCCGTGCAGCGGCGAACTCATGTTTTATACCGACGGCACCAGAGTTTACGACCGCGAACACCAGTTGATGCCCGGTTCCGCAGGACTGACTGCCTACAGTCTCTCGCCCACTTCGTCGACGGCGCAGTCCGCAATCATCATTCCGCACCCCGGCGATCCCGATTTGTTTTATATTTTCAACCCCGGCAACGAAACATATCCCCTCGACACATCCTGGCCGCAGTTTAACCGCGACGCCCACATGCATTGTTCGTATCAGGTGGTTTCAATGTCGGCGCGCGGCGGTCTGGGCGACGTCATCGACCGAAAAGTACTGGGAATGGAGTACCACTTATCAGAAAAAATCACGGCAATTCACGATAGAAATAAGGACGAATACATCGTCGTTACGAAAACGCGAAGTACAGGTGAATTCTGCCTCTGGCGCATTGGAACGGAAGGTATACGCGAGACTCCACAGGTAGTTAAACCCGTGGGTATTGTCGACTCGAGCATTACCGGCCACCTGAAGTTCTCGCCCAACGGCAGGAAACTTGTTGAAGTTGACAACGCTTCCCGACACAGCGCGGTGCGCATTTACGAATTCGACTTAAACAGCGGACTGCTGAGCAATCCAATATATTTGCGAACTCCGCCCGAATGCAACGGATATGCCGCCTTCCTCTACGGCGTATCTTTTTCACCGGACAGTCGCATGTTGTTTACCTGCGGGGCACACTGCGGCCTGCAGCAGTACCGCGTCGACGTGCACGATTCGGCGGCGATCGCGGAATCGCGCTATGTGGTGGATCACATCGACGGGTCCAGATTTTACGAGGGCACGTTGCAGATTGGACCGGATCGCAAGTTGTACGCCTACAATGGCAACTATGCAATTTCCTGCATCGAAAATCCCAACGCCTACGGAGATGACCTGATACTGCGACGCAAAGTCCTGGAGTTCGAGCAAAGGCTCTTCTCGTTCGGCCTGCCGAATTTCATGGATCAGATATTTGATCTGGAATATCAGGGCGACAAGGCTATTCATGTTGAAGCCGACACAGCAGCAGATCCTTTCTGTCCGGGTGAATCTGTTCAACTGCACGCTTCCGGCGGCGACAGTTACATCTGGGAACCGGCGCATTTGTTTAATGACAACACTCTGGCGGATCCGATTGCACGGGTACCAGAGACCACCTGTTTTACCGTAAAAGCGCAACAGGGAGACTGCGTGGCGATTGCCGGAATTGTGGTTAAAGCTCACCCGACTGAACCGCTCAATACCGGTGAAGAATTAAACATTTGCATCGGCGAAAGCGTGCAGCTCAACGTTGAGGGCGAAGGGCCGTTTGAATGGGAGCCGCGCGAGAGTCTGGACAATCCCCTGGCGAAAAACCCGACAGCTTCTCCGTCAAACACGACCGTCTACCGCGTTTATTCAAAGAACGACAAGGGCTGCAATGTGGAAGGTCAGGTCCGGGTAAATGTAAGGCAGCCCGCCGCGATGCCTTTCACGCTGGCCGTGGGCGACGCCGACCATGTCAAACCGGGCAGAGTTACATTTCCAATGTCGATTGAGGCGGGTTCCGACGACCTGCCTTTCCCCTTGAACTCCTTCAGCGTCACGCTGAGCTACGCGCACGATTTGCTGCGCATCGACAGGGTGGCCGGCGCGACACTCCTGGGGTCGGAACACAGGGACGGGCGGACCTACGTGACGCTCGAATATGCGGCGCGGACCATCAGTGAAGCGCGCACGCTGCTGGGCAATCTGGAGTTCTTTGCACTTTTGACTGCGCAGGACACCACGACGCTGACGCTGGAAAACTTCAAAATGGACGAAGTTGTCGACAAGTGCCGCATTCCGACGGCGCAATTCCGCGGCGCGCACTATTCAAACGCGGCCTACTGTCTGACCTACCAGGTGGTGCTGCGTCAGCTGTTGCGTGCACAGCTCTCGCCCAACCCGGCCGACGAGTACTTTGAGCTGCAGATTCAACCTTCAACCGGCGTTGAAACTGTGCGCATCGTCGTTTTTGACAACATGGGAAAAGTTGTGCACGACGAGACGGCGGCGACGCCGCAGGGACAGAGGACGACGGTGCGCATTGAAACGGCAAACTGGCCCAGCGGCATCTACGCCGTGCGCGTGCATTCGGGCCGCTCCAGCACGACGGTAAATCTCTCGGTGGTGCACTGACACATTCCGTGTCTGCGGAACGCAACCTGGTAGCGGAGAGCCAGGGCACAATAGTATCTGCCTGTTCATCAGGAGGCGGCTCATCGTTGAGGTCTGCTCGCACGAAGAGCCGCCGGCGCGCGAGGGCTGGTACGCGCGTCCAGGGATTATTGGTTGATCGGGACGCGCGACGGGTTTGAGGTGTTAACCGAAAAAGAAACCCAAATTCAAAAGGTCTGATAAGCCACCGGGAGCCGCAGTTCACCGTGAACTCATACATCGTTCCGGTTTATAGATGCGGGAGCACTTAACAACATGGTGCAAAATTTTTCACTTGCAAATTGCATCCGTCTGCTTTAGCTTTGCCTCCAGCAGTTGCATTCGGCAGAGTTCTCTGCTTGTCATGTATATTTTTCTGCCAGTACGCTTGTGTATATTGATTTGTTGATGCAAAAATGCCGGCTTGAGAAGCCGAAGATTCCCCCCCACCATTATTTTTCTGAGATCTATCTCTTCCCCCCCCCCGGTAACATCATCCATGTACTTGCTGCCATATCTGCATGTGCGGTGGCAACACGTATTGATTTTTCCTTCAGGTCACTTAAACAAAAGCAACAGTGATGTGGACGGGTACGCCCGGCCCTGAACTTGTTGCTGCAAATACCATCTGATTTTTTGGAGTTCAAGTTTATATGTTTACCAAACAACATACGTGTGGAATATTGCTGGTACTGTTCGCACTATTCTGGAGCGGCAGTCTGATAGCGCAAGGTGGAAGCTGCACACACATTCTGAGCCTCGGCGCACCCGCGGCGGGCGCAACGGGCGTCAGCCTGAATCCCGAAATCCTTATTAACTGCAACAACACAATCGACGCAGCTTCGCTCAATTACGAATCACCTGTTTGCATTCAGGTCACAACAGGAACGTGTGCACCGTCGATCTATCTTTTGAGGCAGAATGACTATTTGACATTAACGGAAGGCACTTGGAAATTCGTAGCAGAATACATAACCACAGTGTCGGTAAGCGCCAGCCAGATCAGAATTACATTACCGCCGGAAGAAGAGCTGGACCCAGGCACAAAATACGCAATCGCCGTTCGCGGTTTAACCTGCTACGAGGCGAGTTACGGCTGCCCCGCGGATGTCAACCAGGACTGGGCCTTTGCATTTGAAACTGCTGATATTTCGCCGCAACTGACCAGTTACTCGCTTGATGATGGTAAACCAATATCATGCATGGACAAAATCACACTTGGATTCAACCGCGCATTGTCAACCTTGTACCCATCCGGCAATCCCCTGGTAGAAGTCAAGAAAGTCGGTGCATTCCAGACCAGTACTAGCACGTACGCAGTGTCAAGTGAATCGATAAGCCCAAGTCTGTCCATGGACGGCAAAACCGTTACGATTTACAGCAACAGCAGTTGGACGCCGGGTGAGAGCTACGTTCTGTACGTCAATCAGAATCTGCTGGACGGCGATGCCAACAACAAACTCTCGATTAATTTTTCCGCCAGAGAGCTCGGCTACGCCACCTTTACCACGGCCGTCGTCGGTACCGCCGCCAGCGTCACAACCGGTAGTATGTACTTTTCGCTCGGAGAAACTCATCCAATATATCCGAGCACAACCATGGTATTTTCGGCTCCGCTGATCGTGGGCGACCTCTGCTTTAAACGCTGGTTGTGTGACGATGAACCAACGATTGACAAGTCGACGAACAACGTGTTTAACGTCTGGTACGATTGTTCAACCCTGAAGGAGCTGAACGTGACAGCGGAGTACGCGCCCGTACCGGTGCGCAAGTTGCGTGTCGCCAAATCGACGGTTGGTACAGTATTTGCCGATGGCTACAACAGTTCCAATGCAACGTCGACCAACAACTGCTACAATTTGCTGCGCGGCAAGAACAAATTCCTTGAGTTGGTGGCAATTCCCGCGACAGGCTATGAGTTTGAAAAATGGGTCAGCGACGACAGCGACTTCAACAACAACAGCAGTCCGCGCATTTTGATACCAATCAAAGATCCGCGCGTGGTGGACATCGATCCAAATCCCGGCGATTTCGCCCCTGTCTTCAAGCCGATCAACATTCTTCCCGCCGGTGCTTGCAGCGAACTCACACTCACCGTCAACGTGGAATGCGACCCGGCTGCCAAAATCGACATCAAACAACTCGTCACCGTCAGCCTGGGCGTTCCCTGGAGTATCAACGGCGACAATGTGTCCGACTATAAGTCATATGTTAACGATAACCCCGCGGACGATGCCGTGGAAAGCCACGACGTCACTGTGACAATCAACCCTGCTTACACCGGTTGTTATGAAATTGAGAGTTTTGTGCTGTACCGCAACGGCTCGATTGTCGAACGCCGCGCCGGCAGCCAGGACGATCCGTTGGGACTCTCGACTATCGACGTTGACGGAATTATCCTGCGCAACTCTGTTAATCCACCCGATCAGCAGTGCAACAAGTACCTGGCCATTCGCGTGCGCAGGTTGACAAAAACACTTACGATTGAAGCCAAAATGAGCGATGGCCAGTTCATACCCTATCTGGCCGGATTATCGCTGCAACAGGATATTGCGCGTGAACAGGTTCTGTCCGGCGCAAACGGCGTCTGGAAAGCCGAGTCTCCGCAGAGCAGCAGCATGATCAAAAAAACGCTGGTATACGAATATCTGTGCGACGACGACGCGGTCTGGTTTCCGCAAATCGAATCCTGGGCAAGCGGAATATATTCTTACACAGACTGGCAATGCCCCCTGGGAGCGGACCCCGACCCCGCCACCGGCCTGACCTGCCAGTCAATTACCAACGCGTCAAAGGATGAGATAACAGTTCGGATGGATCGGGACAAACTGATCTGCTACGAGTTCGCGACCACATTCCGCCTGCTTCAAATCGGCTACACCGATTCAGAGAATCCGGGCGCTATTGCCTGGCGCAATGTGACCGGTCCCAACAGCTTCCCGAACAGTGAAGAAAAACTGGTGGATATGTACATCGCTACAGATGGATCGTACTTCAATCGCCCTGAACACAGATACTATCCGCAGTTAAAGTTCCGTTTTAACCTTCCCGTGGATGAAAGCACGCTCGAAGGCGGTAACCTGCGCGTGCGCGACCTGGGTTTCCGTTACGGCACCGACCGCCAGAACCGCTACGACAACCTCGGTTTTCAGACCTACGACTACAAAATCGGCACCAACAGTGAAACGCTGGAGGACGGAGGAACCGTGGCCGTGTTTAACATGAAAACCTCTGACGGCAGTGGGCTCTATATGTGCCACTCCAACCTGATGAAGATCTATGTTCAGCCGGATGCCAAGTCGGCTACAAATGTCGCGCTGATAAATCCAATTACGGAAGGAGTAAAAATTGCAACCGAGAACCCGGCACTGCACATCAGGATGAAATATATCCAGAATGTCATGTTGGGAGATCATTGTATTTGGGGCGGTCAACCGGACGTATTTGTATTTGGCCATGCCGCGTACAACAATGGCGTGTACGTTCCAAACGCTCTGACACAGGCCAACTCGAATCTGCGATGGCCGTCGAGCGGCGCGTGGGACGGCATGCAATTTACCGAAACCAGATACCCCGGCACTACAATGCTGCAGGTACAAAAACTTGACGACATTGGTACGGCAGCCTATGGATTTGTCATGATCGACGAGGGCGGTGGAAATACCAGCGACAATTACGCCACAGCTATGGCCTCGGTCGAGGCGGCGCTTAAAGTCGTCAATGCAGTCGATGCAAGTGCCCCCGCCGGTTGGAATATTGGAGGCGCTATTGCCCAGGCGATCCTCACATTTCTTAGCGGCGATCTTTGCGATGACTTCCCGATGCACCGCGGTGAGACGCGTTTGCTGAAAGCCAATCGCCTGTGGGACTGTACCCAACTGTACAAGATCAGAGATCGATTCCACGGCGGACACCGCGGCAACGTGATGATCGAATACTGGCTGGGCGACAACTGATCCGCATAGTTAAACATACTGTCTCCCGGCGGTCAAACTCAGAATTGTACTGCCGGGAGCAGCTTTTAACTCTTGCCCGTTCATGGGAAAACAATCTTTTTGCTGCCCTGATGATTTCCTTGTTTGTCACGCAGACAGAAGTCTTGAGTCTGCCGTTAAACTTCGAGTATTCAATCTTTCAATTTTGCGAGAAATCCAATGTTACAATACAGTCACAACCTGTTTTCAGTTCTTGTTCTGGCGGCCGTGCTGAGCCTCGTCGCCGGCGCGAATGATGCCCGCGCCGAAGGCGGCGACATCGTTGTTAGACAACCCGGCGCAGGAGAGGTGTTCACAGCCGGTGAAACCATGCGCATCACCTGGCTTTCAGCGGACGCGGAAGGCACGGTTACCATCGACATGTGGAATGGGGACGCGGCGGAATACATTCCGATCGGTGCAAACATCCCGATCGCTAATGGCGCGTTTAAATGGATCATTCCGTCAAACCTGTACGGATCTCAATTCCGGCTACGCATCAGCAGCGACGCCAATCCATCTGTTTTGGCGCTGAGTTTTTCCTTTTTTTCAATTAAACAGAACAACACGCCAGGACCCGGTCCCGGCTTGCTCGTGGACTCGGGGTCGGTGCGCATCGCCCCCAATCCCGCCGGCGAACAGATTGTCGTTTCGTGGGATGAAGACGTCAAGCCGGTTTCAATCACCCTGATCGACCTGCTCGGAACGCGCATTAAAACCCAACGCGTCGACGGCGGTGCAACCGCCGGATTCAGGATCGGATCGCTGACCGCCGGCACCTACATTGTAGAAGCGCAACGACTGGACGGCACCGTGGAGCGCGGCAAGTTTATTAAACACTGAACCGCCCCTTCCCTGCCGGAATACTCGACGACGGACTCATAGATTGTTAACTTTAAACTCGATGACCAAAAAGAAAGGGTTTAAAAGGCGAGCCGCCCAAAGGTATCCGGGCGGCGCTGCAATGCGTTTAAATCGCATTGTAATCAGACTCACCAGCGCACAGGCAACCAGTAACTTAACTTTAACCCGAGGAACGAGTCGGAGCGATTGGTAATTGATTCCGCCGCGTCCAGAAATCCGGCACGTTCGGACGCAAACGCGAAGTCTTCGCCGTTCTGCTGCCAGACAAAAAACAAGGTGGAACCCGGCAGCCATTCCCAGCGGACAACCAGGTTGGAACGGAATGATGTAAACAGAAAATCCGGCGCGGGCAGGACAACCTGCTCGCCGTCGACGATGTAAGCGCTGCCGATGCCGTCAAAGAGCGGGTCGGCCGAGCCGATGTCCTCGCCGTAGATTAACAGTTCGGAACCTCCGGCTTCTTCCAGCTCCCCGAACTGCTCGTAGGAGCCGCTGGCGGCAAAAGGCTCGGCGTACAATTCAATTGATAAATCCGGCGTAAACGAATAGTTAACGCGCAGCGGCAGCGCCAGCGTGCTGCGATTGATTTTACCAAAAACATAGCGCATACCGTACGTGGCCTCACGGCCGCCGGCCTGCTGTTTAACATACTGGAACTCGTTGATTTCGCGGCGGATCCAGGGCTCAAACGTCAGGTCCAGACGCCCCGCGCCGCGGTAAGACACGGATCCAAAGATTGTCAGGCGGTATGGATCGCCGCTCTGAACATTGTACTCGCCCCCAATGGTAAAACGCGTGTTCAAGGCAAAGTTGCTGTTCAATCTTGCCTCGATATCCCACACGGCTTTTTCACGCACGAGTGGACCGCCGCGCGAAAGATCGTCGTTAAACGCCTCCGGGTTGTACTGCACGGCGGCGTTAAAGTCATAGAAATTGTTAAAGGTCGTGTTAAACGCAAATTCGAGCGAGGAACCCAGGCGATCGCCGCCGTAGTTCCAGTCCTGCTCGTAGGTCAGCTGCATGCCGTATTTGCGCAGCAGAGGACCCGGCTCGTTCTCGCGGTAGTTTAACCACGTGCGCCCGTTGATTCCATCGACGCTGTTGATCGATCCGGCGTCGTTAATTTCAAATCCGGGCGACTCCGTCCAGATGCTCGCGCCGCCCAGCCAGTGTTTGCCCTCCAGGCGCTCCACGCGCAGCGAGGCGGTGTATCCCTCCAGCGAGGTCAGCGAAGAGTCGACCTCCACGTAGTCCGCATCGGGACGCTGGTAAAAACGCGCGCTGGAACGCTGCAACTGCGTGATGTATTCCTTTGTTCCGCTGACGCCGCTGCCGCCCAGGTGACCGCGAATGCGGTACTCGCCCGCGCCCGTCCACAGTTCCCAGTCGAGCCCGCCGGAAAAAGCCTGCTCGCTGTAGGTGCGCGCCACGTCGTCGCCCGCATCCGTGTTGCGCAGCACGGCCGTCGCCATTGCGCCGATGGTCGACACGTCTTCCTCGCCGAATTCCTGCTGCACGCGCGCCACGCCAAAACTGCTCCGCGGCGCCAGCGCCAGGTCGACCACGTCGCCATTGCCGTTTTCGACCGCGCCCGTTTCTTCACTTGTTAACGCGCCCAGGACGCCGAGCGACATTCCACCCTGCGTGCGTCCCGTCACTTTGGCGGCACTCAGGATTGTCGTATTTTTTGGCGCTTCACCGGGCGGAACCGCGCCCACGCGCGGCGTTTCTCCAACGCGGCGCGAATAAAAATAACTCGGCCCGACGTTGGCCGTAAGCAGTTGACTGCCTTCGATAAAAAAGGGCCGGCGCTCGTCAAAAAAGGTCTCAAAGGCGGAGAGGTTAACTTCGGCCGGATCGGCTTCCACCTGTCCGAAGTCGGGGTTAAACGTCGCGTCGAGCGTGAAGTTTGCACCCAGTCCCATTTTGAGGTCGCCGCCTGCGCGCACATTTGTTTGTGTCTCCGCGCCGCCGTTGGGATCCGTCAGCCGTTCCCAGTCGCCCGCCACGTAGGGCAGCAGTTCGACGCCGCGAGCGGATTCAACGCCGCTTAAACCGAGGACGCGTCCCATGCGCGAGGACCATCCGGTGGCGTTGCGCGGAATCACGACCCAGTACACATCTTCATTGCGCCCCGGAATCCAGCGGTTGATGTTAAGTCCAAAAGGCAGCTCATTTTCACTCTGGTTGTAGCGCAGCTGACTGAATGGAATGCGCATCTCCGCCGTCCAGCGATCTGTTAATATTTGCGTGCGCGCCTCCCAGACCGGGTCAAAGGAATAATCGCGGTTGTACTCCTCGTCGGTCGGATGGTAATAATCGATGCGCACGCCGGTAGCCGTCACGCCGAAGCTGTAGGCCGTGCGTTTATCGCCATAGGTATCCAGCGAAATAATGATGCGCTGTGAATTCCCGGCATTGTCGCGCCGTGAAACGGTGGCGAGCATCTCCTGCGGGTCGTCGCAGAACATCGTGGCGCCAATCCAGAGCGCGTCTTCGTCGTAGGCCACGCGCACTTCGGTGAGTTCGTTGGGCGCACCGAATTCGTTGGGCTCTTTCTGCGCAAAATCGGCTATCGGCCGGGCGCGATGCCACACCTCTTCATCGAGACGCCCATCCAGCTGCGGCGTTTCGCCGTTGAGCGGCAGCGCCGTGACAATTTTTCCGGCGACATTATTTGCAGCCGGTTCGGGGCTTCCCTGGGCCTGACACTCGATGGCGAGCAAAAGAAAAAAAGCAAGCGGCAAGGCCGCGAAGCGCTCAAGAAGCTTCATGGTACAATCCTGAAATTCGATCTATGTATGTAGTAGTGCGCCCGCCGGCGCGTATGTCAGCCTCTCGTCGGCAAATATAGGAAAATGGGTCCAATCGGGCGGCAGGGTACACGGATTCTGGACCTCTCTGGGGGCGGGACCGCTTCTTCCGGCTTGACCGGCTCACGCACGCGTGGCCTCTTTGACAATCTTGTTTACCATCGGGAACAAAACATGAGAGCGGCCGGACTGTTTAACTGCTTCGATTCCGACGTCGCGGGTTTGTGGTAAACGAAAGTTCAATATTCAACTGTTAAATGTCAAACCACACTTGAGCGTTTTTTAACTGCGGATGACATTTGCAACAATCAGCGTCACAAACAGAATTCCCACGGCAAGCAGGAGCATCGGCGCGGGCGAGTCGCCAGTGAACATCGCTGTTATCATGGCCGCCAGGAGCAGCGACAAAAGAAATATGGAACCAACCATTGCCTTGCGCAGTCGTTTGCCGTCAGTCTGATAATAGACGGAAATCGGAATGGTCAAGGCCACCAGCACATAGGCCGGAAACAAGGGATCCAGGTCTTCGGTGACGATCGCCAGAGTAGAAAAACAGGCCGCCGAAGCAAAAAGAACGGCAAAGGACCAGGCCGAATTTTTGTCGTCGCTGTCCATCGCCAGACGCCCGTCGCGATTAAACAGGAGGAAAAAGTTAAACATCGCCGAGCCGGTCCAGGTCAGATAAACAAATGCTACGTACAGTCCAATCAGCGTCCACGCGAGCGGCGCCAGGCCGGGGATGTCAACGAGAACTCCATATGCAAAGCGGTAGCCGAGGTAACCGCCGATGATGATTCCCCACCGGGTTTTTAAGGGCAGCCCGCTGAGCCACAACAAAAACATCAGGACATAGCGGTATACGAGGTGACGCGCCTTCAACGACTCAACCAGTCCGCTGCGCGCCCAGTCGTTGTTCGGGTTAAGCCGCAGAGCTTCGCGAAAGTGATCGGCGGCTTGTTTAACATTTCCGCGGCGCATTTGCAGCCAGCCATTGTTGGCGTGACTGTAGCTGTCGTTCGGATCAAGAACAAGAACCTGTCCAATCGTTGCGTCCGCCTCGTCATTGCGGTTAAGGCGTTGCAGCGCCATTGCGCGCAGGTTCGCCGCGGCGGTATTCTCCGGTTCCAGCTCCAGCGCGCGATCGGCCATGTCCAGCGCCAGATCTGTATCGCCCAGCGCCAACTGAATACTCGCCGCCAGGCACCAATATTCAGCGGTTTCGGGATCCATTTCAATGGCGGTATGCACTGCCGCGTCGGCTTTTTTGTGCATGTCGGCCTCGTGCAGGACGCTCGCCAGGATGTAGTGCGCCCAGTCGTCGTCGGGACTTAAACGCACGCCCTCGTTCGCGGCTTCCAGCGCCTGTTCCGCTTTCTGCTGGTTGGAGAGCGCCACGGCCAGAAACGAGAACGCGTTGCCGTTCTGCGGTTGTTCCGCCAGCACCCGACGCAACTCGGTTTCCGCATCGGCATAGCGATGCAGTGAAAGAAGTTGAGTGGCGCGGACGAGGTCTGCCTGCATTGTGATCACCTGTTTGCGTTCAGAACGGACGGACTACTTCTTGATATTGAGATAGGTTAAAATGTCGTCGTACTGACCGCCGACATTGGAATAGAGCGCATAGTTGCGTGCCGAGCTGAACCAGTCGACGGTGGAGGGACGCACTTTACGCAGGGCGTTTTTCAGATCGCGCGTTTCGATCGGTGCGGGTTTACCTGAGCGGAGCGCCTCGCGCAGTTTTTCTTCGGTGGCGATATCGACGAGCGATTTAAGGTCGGCGCCTGAGAATTTGTCGGTTTTGCGCGCCAGGGCCTGCAGATCGATTTTACCGCGCGGCTTGCCTTTGAGCTGCAGATCGAGGATGACGGCGCGCGCCTGTTCGTCCGGCGGCGGAACAAACAGAATGCGGTCGAATCGACCGGGACGGCGGAAGGCGGCATCCAGGTGCCATGGCGCATTTGTGGCGGCGAGAACGAGCACGTCGGAGTTATCGCTCTGCACGCCGTCCAGCTCAGCCAGAAACTGGTTGATGAGGTGACGCGAACCATGCCGGCGCATATCGGTTCGATCAGCACCCAATGCGTCGACTTCGTCAAAGAACAGCACGCATGGTTTGTTGTCGCGCGCCTGTTCAAAGATGGCGTGCAGGTTGCGCTCGCTGCTGCCTATCCACATGTCGAGCACATCGTGAATGCCGACTGAAAGAAAGTTCGCTTTGATCTCCCCTGCCGTGGCGCGCGCCAGCCATGTTTTGCCGCAGCCCGGCGGCCCGTAGAGCAGAATTCCGCCGCCGGTTTGTTTGCCGTAGGCGGCGAACAACTCCGGGTGCAGCAGCGGCATGATGATCTTCATGCGAATTTCTTCTTTGACGTCGTCCATCCCGCCGACGTCGGCAAAGTTTTTATCGGGACGTTCCGCTTCGAGTTCGCGTTCGCCGGGCTGCTGCGTGTTGGGCAGGCGCATTTCGTCCTCGTCGTCCTCGTCGTCCTCGTCGTCTTCGTCAAATTCGTTGTCGGTCTCCATTTCGCGGAGCGGCGATTCGGCGGCGTCGAAGAATGGCGAGCGCATGGCCTGGCTGCGATAGTCGGAAAGTTGACTATCGAGCTTGACACTGCGCAGCGCGGGGTCGGCGGCGAGCGCGGCAAAATAGGACGCGGCCGCGGCTGCTTCGTCGCCATTGCTCAGCTGGACGCGCGCATGCAGCAGGAGCGCCGCTGCCGGCGGGCTTGAAACGGCCAGGAGTTCATCGAGCAGAACTTCAGATTGAGCGATGCGGCCCAGCGCAAAGAATGTCTGCGCCAGGCCGAGCTGCAATTCCGTGCTGTCGGGAGCGGCGCGTAGCGCGACCAGAAACTCTCTTTCGGCCTGAATAAAGTCACCGGCCTGAAAGAGCGCTTCGGCATACAACGTGCGCAGCATGAGGTTGTCGGGCGAGGCCTGGAGCGCCTCGCGCAGCCGTTGAAGGTTTTTCTCGGAGGATCTATTCATCAATCTTGCAGGGAAATTCAGGATATGTTGTCAGGTTTTGTCTTTGACCCGGACAACTTAGGATCAAAAGAAGCGGCACACAAACAAAATGTGGACAAAAAAAGTAAGCGGCATGTAAAAAAGATGTTGCGCAGCAGGAATAGACGCCTTATATTTGCTGCTCTTTTGAAGTGGCGGGGGCTCGTAGCTCAGCTGGGAGAGCACTTGAATGGCATTCAAGAGGTCAGGGGTTCGAACCCCCTCGAGTCCACAAAAAATTTGACAATCGGGATCGTAGTTCAGTTGGTTAGAACGCCTGTCTGTCACACAGGAGGTCGCGAGTTCGAGTCTCGTCGGTCCCGCTTAAAAAGCCCTGCAAGCATTGCTTGCGGGGTTTTTGTGTTTTTGGGGATTTGGACAGGATGGGGATTACAGAATGGCAACGGAGAAACCATACCCGGGCCGGGCACAGGTCGTTGAAACGCCGGATGAAATCGTCATCACGATTCCGGCCAGGAGAAAGTGGTACCTCATACTGTTCCTGACTGCATGGCTGGGAGCTTGGTTGCTCGGCGAAGTCTTTGCGCTGGGCACCGTGTTGGGCGGATACCATGGAAGCGGTGGCGAGTTTGTTTCACTTTTTTTGCTGGTCTGGTTAACAATCTGGACCGTTGGCGGTGTTCATGTCATCAGACGACTTGTGTGGATGCTTGCGGGCAGGGAAATCATTTCAATCAGTCAAACGGAATTCCGGATTCACAGGCAGGGCCAGCTGTTCAGCAATCCAAAGGTGTACGATGTTAAAGAGGTCAAGAGACTGTTGGTTAACTCCACCGGCGGGATTCATCCGTTCTTCAGAGAATTTCACAGCTCCGGTTTCTGGAACATGGGCAACAACGGCATGCTCAAGTTTGACTACGGTTTAAAGACCGTGCATCTGGCCGGCGGAATTGACGAAGCTGAGGCCCGACACCTGTTGGAGAGGATTGAGGCGAAGAAATTGTTGCGGGAATGAACGCGGCGGCAACTGACATTGCTGTTTCAACGTCCGCAAACATCTGCCGGAACCGCCCGCGCCATTGCGTGTCTGTCCCCTACTCTTGACAGCAAAGTGGTCCAAAATTTTGGGATTACAACAAGCGCTACCGCCGTGTTCCGCCTCAGTTGGAAACAAAGCTTTCCCCCGGTGATATAAGGAGCATTCCCAGGAGGAGCAATGTGCTCAAGAAAGAAGTATTCAGCTGTAGGGAAAGTCAAAATCGATCGGGAACATCTTGTCAAACACGGGTCAGTTCCCGAGTCTGCAACATACTTTGGTTAACCGGGATTCACTCCTCCCCTCCACCCGACAAACAAATTGAATACTCCCCCACTTGCCAAAAAACCGTATTATGCCGCCCACACGGATAACACATCCGAAGATCATATCTTATCACTCATTGTATTTGGAGTCTTAATGTGTACGCGCGTATTTAACAACCGCGATGGCGCAGTCCTGTCAACGGGACGCAACATGGACTGGGCCAATCCTTTTGTCACGACACTGAATGTTTTTCCAAAGGACACCTGGCGCACGGGACTGCCGGCCGACGACAAAAGCGGCTATCCGCCCGTCACATGGAAGTCGGAACACAACAGCGTGGTTGCGGCAGTCGGCGGATCGGCTATCTCAGACGGTATTAACAGCGCGGGACTGGTGGTCAACATCCTCTATCTGGCCGGCAGTTCCTACGAACCCGAAAAGCGCAATCCGGGAATGAAAGGACTCAGCGTGCTGCGCTGGGTGCAATACGTGCTCGACAAGTTTGCCACGGTTAAACAGGTCGTGGCAGAGTTCAGCGGCAATACCGAGCTGGTCATTGTCGGTGCGGCGGTGCCGGACGAAGGCGGCGGCGAAGCCAAACCGGCCGAAGTCCATATGTCCGTCTCCGACGCCAAAGGCGACTCGGCCATTATCGAGGTGTTTAACGGGGTGTATCAGGTGTCCAGCAATCGCTCGTATCGCGTGATGACCAACGACCCAGAGTTCTCCAAACAATTGACGCTTAACGACTTCTGGCGCTGGCAATGGGATCCGGCAAACAAACACAGGACCAATTCGCTGCCGGGCGAGACCTACTCGCCCGCCCGTTTTGCGCGCGCCGAGTACTTCGTCAATCACGTTAGAATTGAAGCAGACGAGAACGCCGCAGTTGCACAGAATTTCTCCATCCTGGCCAATACGGCCGTTCCCCTGGGCGTGGAAGCGCCGGCGGATCAACCCAATATCGCACCGACGCTGTGGTCGACGGTGGCGCTGCACGACGCTCAGCGCTACTATTTCAAAGATGCCGTCATGCCGAACGTTTTCTGGACCGACCTCAAAAACACCGGGAAATTCAAGACATTCCCCTCTCCGGGCGAATGCCTGAATCTGCTGGTTGAAGCGGGCGACAACTACAATTACATGGCCGGCTGCGTGAACGAACGATATTCCCTGATGCACGATCCGATGGCAACGCAGCAACAAAGCTGAGCCTTATTGGATTGAAAAAAGGGTCGGATGCGCCCGCGCGGTGTATCCGGCCTTTTGACTGCGACTGTCAATTAACGCCTACAAATACGGGCGCGCTTGCAGTTCGACAACTGCGGGGTGCACTATTAAACAAGCAGACACATATCGTTCGTCCGCTCCGACCTCGCTTCCGGGACCTGAAGTCCACGGAGTTCATGGTCAAAGAATTGCAGGAAGCGTTGAAATTCTCGCTGATATGCACTTCCCCGTCCGCGAATCCGCTCAGTCAAACTGTACGCAGGCAATCAAACATCAACTCCGTCGGCATCCCGGACGAATTGGTTGCGTGACAGACATTCGAGCAATCCATCACGATATCCGGCAAGATTGTCACTCGGCTATTTTTTTTCGAAAGATGATTTTTTGTTTTGCTGTGCATTTGAGAATGTTGTACCTTCAATCACTGCTATACTACTACGATTGGAAGTGCGACGGAAATGTTCATGCCACGACCAATGTTTGGATTCTCCAAGGTAATTGAGATCAACTACCAGTAGAAGTATTACCATATTCAGACCACCCTGTCCTGATCAGACGGCAATCAGTTGTCAGCCCAAATTGTTGCTGGTGGATTACACGGAATCTGGTTCAGAAAACCGATCAACACTTACTACTGCCATTTGTTGATTCTCTGCGCTGATTCAATCAGATACATGTCGAGCAATTGCCATACATGTAGCATAGATCGTTGTTAACATTTTGTTAAACAGCAATCTATCCCAACATGTCGGCCGCCATCCAGGAGTGATGGGGGTTAACACGGCTCTGCCGGCACTGTAGTTCAGCGACCAGATTTTACTTTTTCAAACTCACGAACAAACAAAGATAAAATGGCAAATACACCAGAGTTGACAACGACCGTAACAGATGCCGCCGGCGCAGCCGTCATTCACATTGACAGTGCATCAGAAAGCAGTGCAACAGACAATAAATTGATCATTTCGATAAGCAATCGAACCAACAATGAAATTACGATTGACAAGCTGACCGGCGAGGCTTCCTCCAGCAATTACAACGTCATGTTTAAATTGCCGAACAGCAAACTGTACTTTTACCACGCTCCTGATGTAGACGCATCAACAGCCCCCGGCAACTGGAGTCTGGCGACTGCGCCGGGAACGGACGGAGGATGGATCGATACGATATATCTGGCCAATGCCGAGTCGAGCATCCTCAATCCCATGGGGCAAGCCGGCGACACTCTGACGCTGGTCATCAACTACAGCGACATCGTACCGAATGATCCCAAGTCGCTGAACATACTCGTGGAAGTCGCCTATGAGAATTTCACCGATTCGTCCGGAACGCCGGTCAGTGGGACCGCACCGACGCAATCCATGGTGCTGATGGCCAACGCCGGCCGACCATCGCCATTGATCGGAGAATTCGTCGGAGCGCGAACTGTCCTGAACGACGGCAGCACACAACACCAACTGACACTTCGCCTGCTTAACACTTCTCTGGACCCGGTTCAATTGCTTGTGCCGCCGTCGGGCGAACCAACGCAAAGCTACATCGAAGTGATTCTGCCGATTTCTGATGAGCAGCAAGACGAGCTGTGGGCGCTGTGCAACACCAGCGCATGGGATTTAATTCAGGTAGCCCTGAGCGGCAGTGCTTCCGCGGGTTGGCAAGTAAACAAAAGCGCCACGACGGCGGGATCGATAAAACTGGAACCAGACATTACAATGACGACGAATATTCCGACAGACGGCGTCATTGAACTTCAACTCAGCAATGTAGTTTCCGGCCTGGCTCCCGGCATCGTTCAGGTACAGGTCGCGCTGCATCGTTTTGCGATAATTGGCACGCAGGCCTTCGGAGCTACCCTGGAGAAAACACCGCTGGTTTACAATAGCAGTCCGGGAAGCGGAATGACTCTGGCTGCCGGGTCGCTTGGTTTGCAAAGCGCACTGGTTGTTTCGGGTGACAGCGACGACATCCTGACGCACATCGTCCAATCGGGAGCCGGCTATGCCTTGCAGGTCGACGGTGGCAACGTACAGTTAAGCAGTGATATTACAGCGGCAGGCAATGCCAATATCAGCGGCAGTCTGACAGCCGGCAGCGCCAATGTTTCCGGCAATGTGACAGCCGGCAGCGCCAATGTCTCCGGCAACCTTGCAGCCGGCAGCGCCAATGTTAATGGCAATCTTACGGCCGACAGCGCAAACGTTTATGGGGATGTAACGGCCAATAACGCCCATGCTGCCGGTACTCTTACCGCAGGCAGCGCCAATGTCTCCGGCAACCTTGCGGCAGGCAGCGCCAATGTTAATGGCAATCTTACGGCGCAAACCGCCTCCCTGAGCAGCGGAATGGATGCCGATGGTTACGTCCTGTTCTGCCGGACGCCGGATTACTCTTCGGGGACTGTCAGCATAGGTTCACCAACACCTTCCGGCAATACTATGTTAAGGGTGGTCAATAATCAGAGCACTGGTTATGCCGTAATAATCGAAGCGCCCGGTTTATCCTCGGGCAACAACTGGTGGGCGCTCAGTGTCACCGGAGATTGCATTAACAGCAGCGGTTCCTGGTACAGGTTTTCCGACATCAATCTCAAGAAGCAGGTGGAACCCTTTGCGGACGGATTGAACTGCATACTCAAGATCGATCCCATCAGTTTCCGCTACAAAGATGAAGCTGAACTTGGTGCGGGCAAGCACGTTGGACTTTCCGCCCAGGAAGTTAACAAGATCGCACCCTACATGATGGGTAAATCCAGGCTGAAAGCCGACAGTGAAAAAGAGTATCTGGCCATGGATCCCGGACCGTTGACCTACATGCTGATCAACGCCGTCAAGGAATTGCACGCGGAGATAGAAACCCTGAAATCAAAAATCGACCACCTTGAAAAACGTTAATGCGCGATCATCGCCACTTAACTACCTGCCTATAGTAACCTGATCGGAACGCATATTCAATGAGCGACATACTACTGGTCCCGCTGGACTTAACAGCGATGCAAACGGACGGAACGACAAAACTGGCCGCACCGCTGGCTGATTTCACCAGGCTGCCATACTATTCATATGATCCACCGGCGGAAGAATCTACCGAGTCGCAGGAAGCGGAAGGCCAACCTCCTCCTCCCCCGCCGCCGTCGGGAAGCGGCGTCAACGGCGATCAGGCCTTTTTAAGCGACACCGTGTTTCGCGCGCCCAATCCCGCCCATGACGGTTCCAACGACACCTGGACGCCGCCCGCGGGTTTGCATCTGCACTGGACTCTTCCGCGTGCGCTGACCACGCGGCGCAAAGATCCGGCCGGCGGCGACGAAGCCCGATTTCCGCAGACGCCCAACCGTTGGATGATTGTACTTTCAACAAAAAGCGGCGGCGACTGGTCGGAACAGGATGCCTGGATCATTGAAAGCGACTTTCTGTATCCCGACCCCAAAATGAACCCATTGCCCTGCGGCGTCGAGGCCATTTCATTTCCAGTCGCACCGCCGGAAGCATTGAAACAGTTGTTGAATACACCTGTTTCGCCGCCGGAAGACGATGCCACGGCGCAGGACCTGGCCGACTACCCCTTCATGTACCAGGCGCCCTTCCGATGCATGGGCAGAAAGACTCAACTGACAACCTGGACAAACGACAGCGAAACAAACGAGTATTTACCTCAGTTCAATCCGGCCGGTCTGACCGCCGTCGGCTACGGCCATCCGCTCTTTGCCGCCGTGTATTCCAATTGTTTTAGTGTCTTTGGTTTTCACGATGACTTAAACAACGCAACATTCCCACGGCGCTACGATCTGATTGGATGGTACGAGGATGCGGACAGCGACTGCCTGGCACTGTTCCAGAATCTGACAGCGGGTATGACCGCCTGGGATGCGTTAAAAGCCGAATACAACTGGACCAGCAACGACGTCGAGGGGAACCTCCCCAGCCTAAGTGTCTATTACTCCAGGTTGGAATTGGACGCGGCACTGAGCGGCAGCCTTCCATCCGATAGCGCATCGCTCACGGTCGGCAATACGGCGACTGAAGCTCTCTCGGCTTATCTGGCGCAATCGCTTCAGACCGTGGGCGCCGACCAGATTGTGGCGGAAGAACAGTTGGAGGCAATGGGCCTGAAACCTCAACTGGAAGGTGAAAACATCGACCTGGGCGCAAAGTTTAAATCAGCCCGCCACACAAAGGGATTTAACACATTGCACGGCGGCAGTCTGTGGTCGGTCAGAGCCAGAAACAGCGCCACTTCGGCGCAGGCGCCCAGCCAGGATCAAAATGCGCAGGTGACTCTGCCGGACAGTCTGGCGCAGCTGCTGAACAATGTCAATGTTCTACAGGCCGCGTATGATGACTCATGGGACAATATCAACTCTCTGCGACGACGAGCATTTACGGATTGGTACCGACTCGAATTTAAACGTGTGGCCGAGCCCGGCGTCGACCCGCAATTGCCTTCGCTCAACGACATCCTGGCCTACTCCCGGGACAGTGTGTTAACCCCCTTGCAGGAACGCGCGGCCGACACAGGACAAATAAGCTATACGCTTGATGCCGATGGCAACGCGGGCGTCAGTGCGGAAGACAGCATCGAGGCATACGATCTGACCGTTCAATTCAGCATAGCGCAGCAATTGCTGAATGCCGTCACCGAGTTAAGTCAGAAGTTGGTTCTGTACAACTCCGGCGCAGGCGCCAAAGCCGCCAACCTGGAGTACTACATGATTCGCAAGGGCGCTCCGCGGTTTTACACGCCGACGGATCCCGCAGTTCTGCTGGATGGCGATGCCCTGGCCCGGACAGCACCGCTCGGTTCAGACGGCGCGCTCGAATGCGGCCTGTGTACAGTGACTAACCCGGACAATTCCCTGACGGAAAACCTGCGCAACAATGGTCCGGCTTCAGCCGTTTTCACGAGCATTCGCAGCGCGATCGACACGATATTCCAGAACAACGGCCCCGGCTACAACATTCAATCGGCGCCCCCCTGGCAACCAATAGCCCTGGAATGGTCTACGCAGGTGTGGCCCGAAAAGCGCAACACGGCTACGGGTCTCTCCGGCGAAGGCATTCAATACAACACCGACTACACTACGGGAACGTATGAACTGGATGTCGATGCGGCCGACCTGAAAATCAAAACAAAACCCTATGGGCTTGCCAACGCGGAAGCGCCCTATGACTACACCGGCAGAGTTGTTCTGCTTTCACATGCTCCCTTGAGCCTGCAAAACTCGATTCAAAACTACCTGTTGCCGCTGACCTTGTTTGACCTGAAACTGGGCGGCACAAGAGGTCAGACGGTCAGTAATGAAACCGACTACCTCTACGACATTAACCTGTTCACCTGGGCCAATACGATTTTCGACATTCCTATGCCTCCATTTGCCGCAAGTCTGCAGGACCCGGCATCGCTGACGCCCGCAGAAATTGCGGCGCAACAGAATGAGGTAGCCGCCTGGTTAAAACAACAGTATCCGTTTGCGGAAGAAGTCAACAGCAGCGAACCGTTGAATGATCTGGCAACGCTGCTTACGGCACACCCCGACTGGATTGATTCGCGCCCCATAATCCTCGACGGCGCGGCACTGGGAGTATTCAGTTCACTCACGACTGCCGAACAGGCGCAGGATCCGGTGTTAACGGCCGTGCAGGCCTACAACACACTGGGCGGCACGTCTATACTGTCGCAATCCCTGAGCGGGTTTAACGACGCCCTGTTAACGCAGGAACGCGAGTTTCAACTGCCGGTCTGGGATTGGCGTGTCATGAACATCCCCGATGAAAAGACATATGCGCGGGACCTGGCGGGCCACCTGGACGGCGTCTGCACCGCACCCGTGTTTGACGGAGCATTCATGCCCATTCGGTCGGGACTAATGCAGGTATCCGGTTTAACGCTTGTCGATTCTTTTGGTCAATATCTGGCACTGAATTACGGCGGTGCGGCCGGGACGCAAAAATCGGAGCGCATGACAATTCTCAACAACGTGGCGGCCTCCGTCGGTAATCCTTCCGACATTGCCACGACTGCTGAGAACCAGGACTACCTGTATTTGCCGCCGCGATTCGCTCAGGAAACCAGGTTGAACTTTCGCTGGCTGTCCGCCGATGCGGGAACGGCTTCCGGCGTCGGCGACGAGCAGGAAATGAACGATCACCCTGCAACCACGCCGGTTTGCGGCTGGGTGTTGCCCAACAATCTGGATGTCAGCCTGGCAATTTATTCTGCCGAGGGTGCGGCGCTCGGTTCAATTGTGCAGAGCGTTGCCGGCGGCGCGTTTGCACTTGTTTGGCAATCCGCTCCCGGCACAAACAACTATACACCGCTGTCCGGACTGCCGAACCCTCATCTGTACGACTTTGTCAACAACATCATCACGTGGGCATCCGCCAGTCAAAACACATGGGAGGACTTTCTCTCCGGATTAAACACTGCTCTGCAAAACATCGAACCCAAAAGTTTTGCCCAGCACCCGGCGCTTTCCCTGCTGATTGGCCGCCCCATGGCATTGCTGCGCGCCGACCTGCAGATTCAAACCAGGGGGTATCCCGACGTAGATCAAACAGTCGCCGCTTTTCTCTATGACCACTCCAACAATCTGTTTACACGCCTGACCAATGGGTTTGACGAGGTGGTCGTTCCGGTACGACTCGGCGAGGCCAAACAACTGAACGACGGCCTGGCGGCTTACTTTGTTGAAGACGGGACGGGCGGTTTCACGTCGGGAGTAAACGGGCCCGCTCATTTTCCCGAGTCGGGTCAAAGCGGATCGGCAGCCGACACGCTCGGTTTAACATTGTCCGGCGACGCCCTGAAGCTCAGCATGTTGGTCGACCCCAGGGGATCGGTCCACGCCACCTGCGGTTTCCTTCCGGTTAAGGAAATTGCAATCCCGCCCGACCAGTTTGCCAAAGTGTTGAGTTCGCTCTCTATTACCTTTCTGGCTTCGCCCCTCATAACGCCGCGGCAGAGTGTTCAGCATCCCCTGCCGACGGAGGCCGGCTACGGCTGGACCTGGTTCGACAAGCCGAGCGGAGTCACCTGGAATCGCGTTGCCGACATTCAGAATACATCGCGGGAGGCCGTATACCTGAAGCAACGCATTCTGGAAGGATGGTTAAAGTTAAGTCCACATACAGAGAAAGAACTAGGCTAAAGGAATACATCAATGCCCAGTAGTTTTGGCGATATTTTTACGTACGCCGGCCCAGGCGGTCCCGACATCATTTTCAATTCGATTGCGAATTGTCAGAATTCGATGGACTGCCACACGGCCTTGCTTGAACTGTTCATGAACGCGCTAAAATTGTCAGGCAAACAATATCGCAGCGGGGCATTTGAGCCCGATCCGGCGATAACGGCAATTCCGGACGAAGCTTCACTGAACTATTTGCTTAACCTGATTCCGGAAGATCTGCAGTATCCTGTGTCGCAGGTTATGTATGAACAATACACCGCACCGACCGACCCGGGAACGATTGGCAACAACGCCTGTTACATCAGAACGTTTAACGACCCCGCCGCCCAGGCCGCCCTGCAGAGTGCTGTCGATGCGGTACGCGCATTCCATTACGCATACCAGTACAATGCCCTCCACGGAGTATATGCCGCCCTACCCTGGGCCGCCGGTATTCCGGCTGCAATTGCAATCACAAACCCGCAAGACCCGCCTGCCAAAGTTGATGTCACAAGCGCCATCAATGACTTGCAAACCTGGATCAGCGCACATGATCCCCAAATAGTCGCGCTGAATACATTGCATTCAAAAACCATAGCGGGCGATATTCTCACGGATGTATTTGGCGCCGTCCCCGTTGCAAATGTATCGACTGACTTGTTTACAACGGCTCTGATCAGGCAGATAAAAAAAGAGGGTACCGAAAAGGTGACGACTGAAGAATGGAGCGCTAATAGAGTCTTTTTTAACGATGTTCAGACAGACCTGCAGGATGTGACGACAATCTGGCACACCAATCCAACGCTGAAAATTCTTGCCGGCCGGATAAACGCCAAAAGCCCCGTTGCAATCCTGCAGAATCATTCGCAAGTAGTTGCGACTTTTGATCAAATCAGTGAGCTGTTTGGTCTTGCTCTTTCTGATGCAACTACAGCAGCAGCGGCACGGAATCGAATCGGTATGATTTTGGATGCATTTGACGGGCACACAACCAGTAACCCCGACTACTTGTTGCTGCGTCTCCAGTCGGCCTGCGTCAGCATGGCAGAAACGTTAAACCCGGACCCTCAAACACTTGCTGCCTGGATCGACGAAATCAACCTGCCGCTTCCGACGACAATCGACTACTCGGAAATTGATGGACTCATGGAGCTGGTGGTGGATCAATTGTTACAAATACCGGTGACATTTCGCAACACAAACGTCAGTCCATTTGCATTTACAAATTTTGATACTATTGCGCCAAAACTCTCGGGCAATGTCTTTTCACCCGGCGGCTCGGCGCACAATTCTGACGACATTTTGGTTGCCGCTGATGCAAAAGAAAACGGCACTGTATACAGTCGCCCCATTTTTGGGGTCTTCACGATTAACAATGCAGGAATTCATGAAACATACCTGAAGTACTTCAACATTGACGGCATTCAGGACGGAACGTTTTATTTCAGTTATCCGGACGATCCACAGCGAGTTCAGCAGGATTATTTTCAGGATCCCGCGCCGGAAGACTCTTTAACATTCAATTTTTCTGATGCGACGATCAACAATTCAAAAGTCGTTCCCGCCGGGGGTGCTGCCGGTTATCTGGCAGGTGTAGCGTACCGAACATTCAACGGAAACAGTACTTCAAACATAGTGTTTTACAATGTCATAAAAAATGTGTCAAAGTGGACAAGTCTCAATGGGAGACTACAGTACGATATACTGTACGAGACCAACTACGCGGCACCGGACAATATTGGCATGAAAACACACCTGATCTGGTATCTGAGTTCGGGCGACCTTAACCGAACGGACAAGATTGACAATGACTGGTGCCTGTGGCATTGGCTGGCTCCTGATGATGTTAAAGAAAGGCTCCCGCAAATTCCGGAACTCCTGGGGCTGCCTGCTGAGAGAAACATCGAAAATTTCTCCGGTAGAATCGAGACTTGTATCAGACCGTCCGATAATGGATACAGCTCCGCCGTACAATATGCAATTTTGGATGAATCCGGCGGCAGCGAGATTTACGTTCTGACCAATACTCCCGGCAGCAATCTGCCGAAAACAATCGACGACGTCCTGGGTCGGGAATCCCGCAGCGATACTTCATCCACACCGCTGGCCGAACAATCACGTGCGATATTGTTTGTTTTGAATTTTCACTACTATAGAAAAATTGACACGGAAACCGGAACAGTAATTAAATGCCTGCCGGCAAACCATCGCCCGGCATCACCGGCCGATGGAACAGACGTATCGGCATCGTACCCCAACCGCCCGCCAGAATGTCAACAAGTCCTTGCAATCAACAACCCATTGTCATTCAGGCTTTCACACAACATTTCATTTTTTAAACACATCACAAACACCGACGCACCGGCCGGAGTCAAACTACTGAACAAGGGCAACAATCTGTACCGCGCCGGAGGAAAACGTCTTGCAGCAGGCAGCGTGATGGCAAAACTGCGAAACTATATCAATACACCTCCGGACGCACCGGGCACCAACAGCTCTCTTCCGGCATCTGCCATGAGCAATTGGGAACTGAGTCAATCGACCGATGCACGGCAGGCCTGGCAACTGCTGATCCAGTCCGACAGGGATGTAATGCCGACCGACCAGGAATGGTGTCATTTGTTGGGTCACGGCGACGGCGGAGACGAGCGTCTGGGCAACTTTGCAAGTGGAAGCTTCCACTGCAACACGGAACAACTGGCAATGGAGTCGAAGAACCGTAGAAAGATTACACAACTCGCGGCAAAAGGCGCCTATTCTTTGCGCAGCACGGCCTATTTGTTTAACGACGGGGCCGCTCTACTAAACGGCAACTACCTGAGCAGTGACAGCGCGTACAATAAAATGAAATCCCTTTATTCGACGCTGAACAAACCGAGGGCTGTGCCGCCGCCGGCCGGTAAAGCAGGAAGTGTCATGCCTTTTGCGGCCCTTTTCAGATACAAGATGTACCGGTACATGGCTGATCCGGATGCCGGCGGGGCAGTGACGCGTGCGCAGTTCGTCAAGCTGTTCGACCATATTTTTGCGGGGCAGAGTGAATTCATGGACCTGCATCAGTTTAACATTCTTAAACACGCCGCCTGGTTTTGCCTGGCCGGGCAGTATGCATTCAGCACCTGGTACGTAGATCAGACTGAAGCGGACATGGAAATAGAAATCGGGGCATAAAACACAATACTATGAGCACACCACTACTGAACATCGACACGGTCGGCAATGTACTAACGCTGACGCTGGATGATCTCGGTAATGTCGCATACCTTGCTATCCAAAACGCCTTGCAGCTCAGCACCGACCTGGAGTTGACCAACTGCAGCCAGCCCGTTCCGGCGACCGCGAACGTGTTTACAATCGACGGCACGCTCCCTTCTTTTTTGGGCCAGGGGGACGCGTCGGTTCGTTTGTACCTGTATGAAGCGGCGACCGTGTTTTCAACGACGGAACGACATGCCATTGTACTGTTCACCACAATTCCGCCGGGGTTCACAGTTGCGGACTTGTTGGCGCCCTTCGGCGGCGCCGGCGGCGGCATGCCCATCGAAGCGGCGGCGCTGCAATCGCTGACCTTCGCGGTCGGCGATCCGTACCTCTTGTTTACAACGCTGCCGTACGAGTTCGGCTATTTTGTGAACCCGCCTTTTCCGCCGGCACAGGACGCGGGCTTGTCCACAGATGTCCAAAACTTTGTAGACAAGGTTAAACAGGAATTGGCGCAGGGCTATTCTTTTTTGGCGACGGCGCAACTGGCGACGAGCATCACAATCCCGATACCGCCGAATCCCCCACCCGATGCGGAAGAAATCACCATAGACATGTCAACAGTGTTGACCGCTCTCAAACTGGGCGATCTGTGTGACACCGGATTCAGTATTACCGGCCAATTGTCGTTCAGCCAAAATTCACCGTTGTTGAAAATGCTGCATGAACTTCCGTCAAGCGCCCTGCCCAGCGGCATTCCTCTTGCACCGGAGCTGACAGCCGTAGGGATTGCCATTCAGCTGGGAGCCGGAATCGAACAGATACCCTCGCTGGTTCTTGACGGGACACTGTCGCTGACGGCCACACCGTCCGACGTCGACATGCAGTTCAACCCTTACACGGAAGAAATCCAGGTCAAATTTTCGCAGCTTCCCGAATTTGCCGATCTGGCGCACAAGTTTGATTCGGGGACTTCGCTCGACGACATTCTCGGCAACTCGTTGCCGGATGGTGTACTCGCCTCTTTGGGCACACTTGAGATAATAAGCCTGGACCTGACGATTGACGTTTATGGACTTACCGTCAGCGCATTGTCTTTCAGTATTGCAACTGAAAAACCACTTCCGCTTTTTGACGGCATCAGCGTTCAACCGGCCCTGGTCGCTTCCTTTACAAACCCATTTGCCTCGTACTACGGCGCCGCAATCGATGTCGTCGGCAAGTGGTTTTGCAAGGGCGCAGCGCTCGACACAAATCTGGTGGTGCAGCGCGGCAGCGTTGCGACAGACGACAGTACAACTTTGACCGCCAGGTTGGCCCTGGGCGCCGGCGTAGATTTGAGCGCCGTTGCCGCGGCGCTCTTTCACAAACAAATCGCCGGGCTGCCGGCCCTGATTCTGTCGGACGTGGACGTTGTCGCACAAAAGAACGGCAGCGGAACAAGCGCTTCCGAATCGGTCAACATGTCACTCGACGTCGCCGCCGGCTGGAGTCTTGACGGTATTGACATCGAAATTGACGATCTCAATTTGTCCATTGGATTTGACAAGGCCGATGCAACAGCGATCTGGACATTGGGAGAAGCCGCCGCCCGGGGAACGCTGGAGATCGGCGCACTTGTGTTTAACCTGGATGCCGAATACGACGGGGACAGCCGGACCTGGACCTTTGCCGGCGGCACGATTCCGGCGGAAACGGTAAATCTGGGCGATTTGTTAACCGATATTACTCAGGCGCTCGACCTGGAAGCGCCCGCTGATTTTCTGGCCCAATTTCACTCCGTCGATGTCGACGGATGTTTTCTCGAGTATCAGTCGAGCAGCAGCGGCTCCGCCAGTTGGCGGATCGTTGTTTCGCTTGATCTAACATCCGTTGCTCAGTTTAACGGCATTGAGCTGGACGACCTGGTGATCAACTTCAGCCGCAACGGAACGGGTACGTCGTTCTCCTTTGATGCAAGCGCTCCCAGCCCGGCGACGCAGGGCGTCGATTCACTGACGACCTATCTGAGCCAATCGCTCGGCCTGACTGTTGACTTGCCGTCCGCGCTGACCGACAGCGGAATACAATTGAAGGGATTGAGCGCCGCATACAATGCGGCCACGGCAAACTACAGCTTTACGGCCTATCTCAACTTTGGGCAGAATGCCTTGGTTCAGTTGGGCATCGACATCACAACACAAACACTGAATGGAACAAGCAGCAAAGAATACGAACTTGGCGGATCACTTGTATTCAACCCCGGCGGACCGAACGAATTTGTGTTCAAACTCGAGCTGGTTAAGTCCGGCGCTGTGAGCGATTTGATCGCCTCTTTCCAATCCGACACAAACAGCGAAGGACTAAACCTCGACAAGCTGGTACAGGCGATCGTCCCTTCCGCCCCCGGGCTGGATGCCTTTGAAATCGAAATCAAAAATGCCCTCTTTGCGCACAGCGCGGCCAATGGCAGCACGCCGGCAAAATCCCTGTTCGCGGTGGACATGGGCGCACAGGTCAACCTGTCAAAACTCGGCGACCTTCCGCTGGTGGGCCAGGCGCTGACTGCCGCCGCCAGTCTGGACCTGGCTTTCCAGGTGAGTTACGCCACAGGCGTTTATGCCGCAAGTGAGTTGCAGTCAATCAATCTGTTGTTAAACAATCCTTCATTTAAATTTCCGGAAGCGGCACTTACAGCCGAAAGCGTTTCACTCTCAACATCAATGCGCGTCAGCGGTCAGGAATTAATCGACATGACGGTTCCGGTTGCGGCTGACGACAGCGGCGCGCTCTCATCCACGGGTGCAAACTCCATCGGCAGCAACGATCCGAGGACTTCCACAACCGGCGGCAGCCAGGGTGTTACCTGGTTTCCTTTAAACAAGACCTTCGGTCCTGTGCACATCAATCGCGTGGGCCTGGCTTTTGACAGTGCCGAAACAAGCCTGGTCGGCTATCTTGATGGCGCTATCGCAGTCGGCCCGCTGACTTTCGACCTGATCGGTCTGGATGTTAACATCCCGCTCACGGGGACCAACAAGTTTGATCCGACGTTCGGCATTCAAGGCCTGGGCCTCGATTATAACAACGGACCGGTAAACATCGGCGGGGCCTTGTTTAAGACGACTATCAATGGTGCAAGCGAGTTCGATGGATTTGTAACCATTGCAACCGAATCACTGGAAACAGGCGCGGTCGGTTCGTTCGCGCAGATGAACGACGGCCAGGATTCGCTCTTTGTCTATGCCGTATTGGGCGAACCGCTGGGCGGACCGGCTTTCTTTTTTGTCACCGGTCTGGCAGCGGGATTTGGCTACAACCGCACACTGCTGACCCCCGCCGTTTCACAGGTCCAGAGTTTTCCGCTTATAGCGGAGGCCATGAGTCCGTCGCCTCAACCGCCGAACGGCAGTGATCTGAGCGGTGTACGCGACTACGTGGCGCAGCAATTGCAGCTCATGCAGCAGGATATCGTTCCTGCGGCAGGCGAAAATTTCTTAGCCGCGGGAATTAAATTCACAACGTTTGAACTGGTCAATGGATTTCTGCTGGCCGTTGTGCAGTTTGGCAATGAATTTCAGATTGACTTTCTGGGACTCGCCAATGCCTCGCTGCCGCCCGACAACAACAGCAACCCGATCGCCGAAACTCAAATGGCTGTGGTGGCACACTACGCGCCGGCCGAGGGCGCTATCTGGGTTCAGGGGCAATTAACTCCCAACTCTTTCATTCTGTCCAGAAACTGTCACCTGACGGGTGGTTTCGCACTGGCCTGTTGGGACAGCGGGCCGCACGAGGGAGTATTCGTGCTGACCATCGGCGGTTATGCGAGTGGTTTTCAGGTTCCCGCCTGTTATCCGCAGGTTCCGCCAACGGGCTTTAACTGGCAGGTCAACGGCCAACTCAATGTTAAGGGCGGCGGGTACTTTGCGCTGCTGCCGCATGCCATGATGGCCGGCGGCAGCTTAAACGCCGTATGGCAGAGCGGCGACGTAAAAGCCTGGTTCGTGATGGCCGCCAATTTCCTCATCGAATGGAAACCGCTCCACTACGAGGCGCAAATTCACGTTAACATGGGCGCTCAACTGACCATTCACTTCTTCGGCACGCATCATGTTTCGATTGACGCTTCTGCCGAGCTGGATGTCTGGGGACCACAGTTTGGCGGCCATGCGCGGATCAGCGTTGACGTTATTGGTATTCACTTTCATTTCAACATCGACTTCGGCGCATCTTCAACAGTGCCGCCGAATTTGTCGTGGAGTGAATTTCAGAGTTCTTTTTTACCGGCCGATAATCAGCAGTGGCTGGGAGTGAACATTCCGGGCGGGCTGATACGCACAGTAAAAGGTACTCTGCCGGATGATTCGGTCGTGGATGTGTGGATTGTCAAACGCGATAAAATTCACTTAAACACAACTTCCGTCTTCCCGGTCAAGACGGTCGCATTCACACTTGACGGCGTCGCGGCAATGACGCCGTCAATTGAACCGGTGACTCCCGGCGTCGCACCGATGGACGTGGGCAGCATCGACACCTCGACGCACAGCATAAACATAACAAAAGTAAGCAGCGGTCCGCCGTCCCCGCCGCCGGCCGGCATTACCGTCGAAAGCGAGCAGTTGAAACTGACTGCAAACAGCAGGAAGATTCCGAGCGCTCTGTGGGGGCACACACGCAGCAGGCCGCTCAACCCCGCCCCCGGTGAAGACGTACTGGACTCGGTTGCGGGATTCGGCATTGTTCCCACGAGGGAATCATACGACGATCCCGACGCATTCACGGTTGCCAGAAACACAATGGCGTACGAAACAACTCAGCAGAACGGCTATGAGTGGGTTGCGGGAACCGGTACGTTCCAGCCTGCAACACCAACATGGACGGCCATCGAAAATGCGATCCAGTCGACGCAGTCGCTTCGCACCGCCGCGCTGGACAAGATGGGATTTACCGATTACAGGGAAAACTACAATCAGCCGATTAACCTTGACACACCCGAATTGCCGCAGTATGGAACACTGGGCAGTTGAACCTCCAAACCAGGCGAGAATTTAACATGGGCAGCACATCAACTCAAGCAGAAAAACCGACCGGCAACATCACATTTTCATCATTTAACGTGCCCGTGCTCGAAGATGGGTTATACAAAATCGAAGTCGAGCATTTGTTTCAGGCCGCCAGCGGCAGCGCTGCGGCGACAGTACCGACGCAGACCCGCTATTTTGCGGCCCTCGGACCAAGGTACGCGCTCGATCCCAAAGAAATTGCCGTGCAATTCCCGCCTCCCGGAACGAACGGACGCTACTACAACATCCTGCCGCACATCATGTTTACCAGGGCGATTTTACCCTGGGAGAGAAAGCTGGATTCCACAACTCCGGCGACGCCCTGGCTGACGCTGGTTTCCTGTACACACGATGAAATCACGGGATGGCAGGCTTCGACCGGAAATGGCGATGTCTTAACTATCCGCAGCGGCGCACTACAGGATGTGTGCCAGGATGCACAAACGAACAATATTATCTTTCCCGAGTTGACCGACATCACGCTCGTGCACGGCGAGTCGGCAACGGAAACTGTTAATTACATAGACATTCCCGAGCCGCTGCTGCAACTGATCCTGCCCGCAGAAAATGAGTTACCGACACTGGCCAATGTCCGGCAGTCGACCGATCCGACGCCGGACGGAAGTGAAAACCCCAAATTTCCCGTGGTGATCTGCAACCGGTTGCCGCAACCCGGCCAGGAGAACACCATGTTGCTACTCTCCCTGGAAAACAGAACCGACGTGTACGCGCACCTCACTGCCGCCACGCCGTTGAGCGGCATTCCCACGCCGTCCGCCGCACCGAAATTGTATCGCTTTGCGGTGTTAAACAACTGGCGCTTTGCCTCGGTGACGCCCGACCTGACGTTTGAGCAGCTCTTACTCGATGCCAATGGCTTTGGCGGCACTACGACGGGGGCTTTGCGGCTTTCGTCGGTGGGCGATGTACATGCCGATCCCTTCCTGGAAAAGGGCTACGTGCCGCTGCAACATCAAAGCCGGCAGGGCAACACAATGATCAGTTGGTACCGCGGTCCGTTGTTGCCCGGCGCGGCGCCCATACCGCAGAGTCCACCCGCTCCATCGACCATCCGCTCGCCCGACAGCCTCGTGCGCGTGTACTCAGAAATCGGCATGTTTGACGTCACGTACGCCGCAGCCTGGAATATCGGCAGGAGTTTGATGCTGGAAAACAGGCGCGTATCGCAGGCGCTATTTGAATGGAAACGCGCCTGCGTCCAGGCGAACAAAGCCGACGTACCAGCACATCTGCCGCAACATCCACCAGTGCAGCCTCCGCTGCCCGACCTCGTCAAAGATTGGTTCATTGGGCTGTGCCGCCTGGAACAGGTTCCGTTTAACTATCTTGTGGCGGATGACAGGCTGCTGCCGCAGGAGTCGATTCGCTTTTTTACGGTCGATGTGCAATGGCTGCAATTGCTTGTGCGCGGGGCATTTGCCGTCGGCGATATCGCTTCCAGCGATGAGAGCATTGAAGACGCATTGTTTGATTTGCTGCCGGCGCCAACCGGTTTAAGCGGATTTCTGCTGCGTTCGCCGGTCGTAAGCGGCTGGCCGCACCTTCTGGTCAATGGATTTGACGCAGAACCGCCGGCGGGAAACAATCCGCCGTTTGAAAGCGGCGCAACACCGTTGACGCAGTACCGCGCAAGGCCGGGCAAGGATACCTTGTTTTGTCTGTTCGCGGGTGCGATCGAAAGCGTCGAAATCTACCTGCATGCCGAGACCATCCATTTTGGGATAGACTACTACGCCGAAGATGCCGGCAACGGCATTCCATCGACTTGTTATCTGAAGCTGTTGCGCGACGAGGAGGGCAACCCGATCCAACCAATGCCTTTGCCCTGCGGTGAAGACCGCACCACAGAGTTTGACGTCGGCAAGTGGGTGCGGATTCCATTCCGAATTGCGGGCAGCGGCGTCGTGGATACGGCAACTCTGGAGCAACGCCTGACAAGCGCACTGACGGGAGCAGATGTTACGCCGGCGGAGTTTGCCTACCAAATGGTGGAAGGCGTACCCAAAGTCAGATTTACCGCAGAGCAACCCTGAACCTGTTTTGATGCATACAGCCAAGACATTGCAATGCAAGCCGTCTGCGGTGAATGTCGGCTATGCCGATGACGCCGCTTGCCGTTGTACATGCGGTACACATTAGCATTTGGCGTACTGTCCGCGGAGAGTGTGATGAAGTCAAACTGGTTTCTTATTCCGGGACTTGGCGCTACGGAGTTCATGTTCAAAGATTTGCGGGAAGCGTTGGAATTCTCGCTGATATGCCCGGCCTGGCCGAAGTACCACGGTGAAACCGGCTACCGCGAACTTGCACAGCGCTTCATTCACGAATGTGGCATTCGCGAAGGCGACGTAGTCGGCGGCGCTTCACTCGGCGGGATGATCGCACTGGAAATCGCAAAGATCGTCAATGTCAGAGCCGTCGTTCTGCTCGGCAGTTGTACGGAGGCCGGCATGGTTCGACGCCCGTTGGTTGCGCTCTCCCCGCTTGCCGGACACCTGCCTGTTCGACTGCTGCAAACCATCATCGGAGTGGTTCCGCACCCGCTCTGCCGAATGTTCGCCGAATGTGATCCCGAGTTCATGCGCGCAATGGCGCTGCACATTAAACACTGGCAAGGAAATGAGCAGGTTTCCGCCCCGCTGTTTCAATTGCACGGCAAACGCGATTTGATGATCCGCCCCCCGAAAAAATGTGATTGTATTCTGCCGAAAGCCGGACACGTTCCAACAATGACGCACACACAAGACTGCGCCGACTTCCTGAGGTCTGTTCACCGGCAGGTACAGGTACAGGCCTGAACAATCTCGCCTGCCGGCTTTGAACAAAAGTTCTTCAATCCCGCCGACGCCGTACTTCCGACTCATTGACAAACAAGAAAAAAAGCAAGCCGGGGCGCAGACCAACGGCGAAGCGCTCCGCCAGGGAGTCAACCCACTACCCGCGATTTGTCCAACACCCGGCAAAAAAGTATTAAACAAGACATATCATCATCCGGTGCGTGCTTCGTTGTACTCGGCAAAGATTGCTTCCATCGGCCGCTTTTGCACGCGGCTCTCAAACCAGAACAATAGTTCGCGCAGACCCAGAAAATGCGACTCAGCCGGTGCGGCCGCAATGGCGCGAAGCTGATTGCACAGACGCAGGTAAACCGCCTCCCTGTCGCGCTCCGTAACCGCGCCGACCAGTTGTTTAAGTTCACCAATAAATACCTTTTCAAATTCGAGGCTGGGGCGTTTGCGTTTAAAGTAGTCGTGAATTTTTCTGAGAAACATCTCCAGCGAGGCGTGGCTGCCCAGGCAAAAGTGGTTAATGGCAAACAGAACCTGAGCCATCAATTGAATATCCTGGCGGCTCTCCGTTTCGTATTCGTGAATAATTTTGAGAATCCATTTCAGCGACTCGTTGTACTCTTCGCGGATAAAATAAATGGCGGCGATATTGTAGCTGATGGCGAGTTTGCGCGAGACGGCAAGGTAGTCGTCAAACTTCTTCAGGCCCTGTTCTATTGCCGGAATGTCTTCGACAATTTCATCAAGACTGCGACTGTTAAGCGCACTCAGGAGGTTGATGTGAGTCTCGCTCTGGAATTTTTCGACATCCTGCGTAAGGTTGCCGGGTTTGAGCGCCCGTATTTTTGCTAGCGTGGTGTTCAACAGTTGTTTGTCGATGGGATCACAGAGCAGGCAGGAGTTGGCCAGGTTTGCCAGCGCCTTGAGCAGCCCCAGGAAGTTGTCGCGTTTGCGCTCGGGATGTTCCTCCAACAGTTTAACAAGTTTAAGCCTGAATTTACAGGCTTCCTCATTGCGATTGAGCAGTCGGTGATAACGGGCGTGAATGGCGCAGAAGTACACGCGACAGTCAAGCGTAATGGCCATCGATTCGTCGCGCAGCAGTGGCGACTGAATGAAAATCTGCATCTCGGCGATATCCTCCGGGCGGCGCTGCTTATAAAAAAAGCGCGAGTACAGAAGCATGCGGTCGTATAGCATCTGATAGCGATGCTCGCGTTCCAGCGCCGTCAGGCTGGCCTCGGACGCCTCAAGCGAATTGTTGACCTTCTCGGCCACGCCGCGCTCCTGTTTGTGTTGCAGGATCCGGCGTTGTTTAATCCTGATCTCCAGGATTGCGGTGTGATATTCGATCTCCTCCGCCAGCTTGAGCGTGTTGCGCAGGAGTTTCCTGGACTGGGCCAGGAGCCCTTTTTCAATCAGACATTCCGCATTGGCGATCTGGATGTCGATGACCTCGTGCTGCGTCGCACCGGCGCGACGGATGCGCAAACTCTCGAGGATTGCCTCGTACAGCCGCAGCTTGTGCTGGGCAAAGTTTCCCACCTTGTAGCGCCCGGACAGTCGCTTGCGAATGGCGGCTTCGTCGTATGTCTTTTGCGTGCCGATCAGGTTAAAGAGCTCGACGGGCAAACCTTCGATGCCGCGTTTGCGCAGGAACACCTTCAGGTAGATTTTATCGTGTTTTGACAGGGACAAGATCAGCTGATGCAGCTCGGAACTGGGGTTCTTCATGTGTGGGCGCCGCCAAATTCTGGTTAAAAAAAGCCGGGCTCCGCTCCGGCACAAGCTCTTAACCACGGAATATATTCTGCGATGTTGCGATGTTACATCTACGTAATGCTGTCCATGAGATTGAATTTACCGAATCGAAACGTTTTCACCGATTCTGTACTATTTCAGGCGATTCTGCGGACCAGGGCTCTCAGCGGAAAACGCGTCGCCTCCCCGGTATCAGACCACCGTCCGCCGCTCTTACCAATGTAATTTTAGCCGAATTTTGGTTTGTAAATGGCTGATGCATTCCGCTAGATTATCACCATCAACTCGTGGAAACGCGCCCATCCGGCGAGCCCAACGCCGGTCGGTTTCCGCTCATTTCTCATCCGGCCCAACAGACCCGTGGAAACTGACGTGTTCATTCATCATGTGGAATTTGACAGCCAGTCGCACTCCGCCGGAGTGCACGGCGCTTCAGTGGTAATCGGCAACAAATACACGGATACGGAGTTGCTGCGGATCGACCTGGACAACCAGATACTCGGTTTGCATGCCGTCAACGGCTTGCTCTGTATCGGCAAAGCCATTTACCGCAATACGCCCGAACAGATGACGCTGCGGCGGCCGGAGTCAATTGCTGAGATGTTAACATTTATTCCCACCGAAGACGGCTGGACCCTGCGGGTTCGCGGCGTCGATGTCAATGATAACTGTCTGAACTCTACTCTCACCCTTACCGATCACATTATTGAAATCGAACTCGAGACGAGCAAAGTGCTGATAAGATCAATAACAACAAACAGATAAACGCGCCGCAGGGCGCACATTTCGGGAACCCATCAATGTTTAACACAGGAGCAACACATGCAGAATTCTCTTACAGATTCGACCTTGCCGTCGCAACAATCCATCGACCTCAAGGTGCAACAGACAAACCTTGTACCAGGCGTTGACGAGTACGACGTACGTGAAATCAGAGTCTATTTTCTGGAAGATCAAAAGATCATCAAAGTGCGCAAGTGCAATCCCGGTGTGGAATACAACTACAACCTGTACGAACGCAACATCGGACTCAGGATTGACAATGGCAAACTGTTAATCGGTGAAGGCGTGGCACTGACAGCGCCGACACAACTCCCGCACAAACTCCGGATCTACAAACAGCACGCGCAGAGTTTCTTCTCACATGTTATCGATCCCGACGCCCAGCTCGAAGGGCTGACGGAGATCGCCAGGGAGATTGAATTTGTCGGTGCGGGCGACGATCGCGACGAATGCGACCTGGGCCTGGTCGGCAAGCCGCGCAACATGTACCGTTTCCGGCTCTCAGCCGCGGCAATTTCTTTGAGGATCATTGAAGGCTCCAGCGGAGCGGAAATGGTGGTCTCCTATGAAAAGGATCTCCAGGACGGCCTCGACCACCTGCTCACAACGAACATCGTTGCGATCAACTAACTCACACCCTGAACAGATAGATTTGCATGCAGACACACACTTCTACATCCTACAGAGCACTGTCTTCCGTGGAAGGACGCATTAAACGGATTCTCGTGAGTTTTCCGGTGGAAGTGGAAAACTACCGGCAGATCCGCGCGCATTTTCACGGGCTGTGTCACGCCATGCGCAACAGTGATGTTGAGTTTATTGTCGTGACACATGCGGACGCCAGCGCCCATGGGTATCGACGAAGCGAAAACGAGAACTTCGTGCGCCGCAACCTGGAACGGGTGGCCGAGGAAGTTCAGGCGAGGCCGCGCGTGCGGGTTGTTCCGATCTTTCTGGAGAATCGGCCAAACCTGCAACTCGGCATCTGGGTGCAGGACTTTTTCTGCGTCCTGCACAACCAGACGGACGGCGCGACGGCCCTGCTGGAATCCATCGACATTAACCCCGGGATGTCAAACATCCTCGATACCCACGTGGCGGACGTCGTGGCGGCCGAGTGCGGCTACATGATAAAACCGGTACGGGAGCGGATTGTCGGCGGCGATATTCTGATCGGCAACGATTTTGCGCTCGTCGGCAACTCGATATTTCGCGGCAGTTTCGGCGGCCACAATCGCTACGGCATCGACCGGTGGGAAGAAGCGGAAGACTTTCTGCGGCGCAGTCTCGGCGTGTCGCAGATCGTTTGGACGCAGTTCGATACGCCCGACAGAACCCGCAACGGCGCCGGCAATGGTCGCAGCGGGTACTTAAACACTGCGCCGTTCGCAGCCGGCGCTCCCTGCCACGTGGACCGCATCATAACGCCCGGCGGTCCGGCATTAAACGACGACGACAGCTATACACTTTTTGTGGCCGAAATTACCGACGAATTCTGCCTGGGAACGTCGCTGCGGGACAATGGACGCGTGCGCGCATTTGCGCAGATCCTCGACCGCACGGCTGAACGCCTCGGTAATTACAACCGAATCGGTTTGCACTTCGACGTGGTCCGCCTGCCAATGCTTGTTGAAAAACCGACCTTGTTAAGTCCGTATTTTTACTCCTTCAACAACTGCCTTGTTGAAATATACGGACAGCGTCGCCATGCCTATGTACCGCAGTATCGCCTCACGACGGATACGGAATCCAGCCGGACGGGCGAACGCGTGTTCGCCGCGGTGGAAAGCGCCTTTGCAAGCCGTGGATTCGACGTCGCGTTTATCGATGGGGACTTTCCCGGAGGACTCGCAAAAAGCGGCTCTCTGCACTGCGCCACCAAGGTTCTGGAACGCTCGAACTGACGCACCGGCGAGACTGCCTGCCGGGACAGTGTCATCAGGAGACACACACTGTCAACCGCGCTCCACCGGACGGTTTTGGACTGGCCGTCCGGTGCGAGCGTTTATTAAACAACCGACGGAAGGCCCGGGGCTGCACACTGACGGCCAACCGTCACTTCGACACCGGTAAACAACATGAACCTCGACGACTTTCTTCAGGCCGCTTTTCAGGGCGATATTAAACGGATCAGGCAAGGCATTGCTTCGGGAATCGATGTTAATACGGTCGCCAACAACGGCATGAGCCTCCTGATGATTTCCATTTGGCATCACGACAACCTGCCGATGGTGCAGTACCTGTTGGGCAAGGGCGCAGATATTAACTACCGTCAGCCTTCGACCGGCTGGAATGCGTTGACCTATGCGGCCCTGCACGGGCATCCAAAAATCCTGGCTTGTCTATTTGAGCACGGCGCCAAGGTGGGGGCCAACAATGCGGACCGGCACGCCCTGATGTACGCGGTCAAGTATGAGCATATGGAATGTGTGCGCGTTTTGCTGCAAAACGGCGCGAATATCAACGTACGCGACAACAAGGGGCGGACGGCGCTGATCCGCGCCACACGGCAGGCCAACTCACCATTGTTAAAACTACTGTTAAACTTCTCACCCAATCTTGATGATCGCGACCGCCGCGGGATGACGGCGCTGATGTACGCCATGAGTCAGGGCTGCGTCGATATAGCCGCCAGTCTGTACGAGGCCGGCGCGGACGACACGCTCCGCAACAGAGAAGGACGTACGGCAGGTGAAATCGCCGCGGCCAGCGGGCATCCGGCTCTGGTGGAACTGCTGAGCCGCGACCGCTGAGAGGATCACGTTGTTAACGGTTTATCGTTGCCGGGGGCGTGGCGCTTTGAGCGCTTCGCCTTGCTTCGTGCGGCTTGCTTGCCTGAGCGCCTTTGCCGCTTTGGCGGCAGGCTTCTTGCTTTTGTTTGTTGTTGGGTGAGGCGTCTGGCACACTCGTTGACGGTCACTTGTTTGAGTGCTCCTGATTCTGGAAGATAGCCGACAATATAAATTCAATTCCGCCGATGGTAACACAAATTCAAGTGAACGATCTGTCTTCTATGGCCAAAGGCTGTTTTCTGCCCGCAAGTGTGCTCACCTGAATTGAATTGCCTCCCCTTCAAGCGAACATATTCTTGATAGTTATCCACAAAACTCTAGATTTGCTATTTACAGTTGCAGCTCATCATGTAACGTGATGGGCAGGAAAGAGCTGGTAATTCCCAGCCGAAAAAGAATCACTGAACTGACAATGTTAAAGAGGCCAACCATGCCAAATCGGGATCATCACGAGAAACCATTTGATGACGGCACACTCATCAAACTTGAATTGTTTGAAAAATACATGGAATCCTGGATTCCTGTATGGATACACAGACGTGGAATCTTCCAGATTTTTGATTTTTTTGCAGGGCCTGGATATGGAAAAAATGGAGCACCGGGAAGCCCTATCAGGATACTCACAAAGATTGGCAACTACGCCGACACTATGATAAAGAACGGAGTAAAGGCGGTAGTCTACTTAAACGAGTTCAAACACTCCAAGCTGACGCGACTAATAGACAATTGCAGTGAATTCATGAAAAAAAATGTTAAAACTGCCAAGGTTGTTAATGTGGTCTACACAAGTGAGGACAAAGATGCCTTGTTTGATCGGCACCAAGACTCCCTCCGACAATTTCCTAGCCTAGTTATGTTGGACCAGAATGGTATTGACTACATTTCCCCAGACTACTTGCACAAACTTTCCAGTCTACAAAGAGTCGACACATTAATATTTGTTCCTTCATCATATTTCACCCGTTTTGGAATGACACCTGAATTTGGAAATCGAATAGATATCGATGTGGAAGCATTGAGGGAAGATTCTCCTTCAAATGTTCACAGAAATCTCATTGATCAATTAAACAACCTGATTCCGGCCAACAGCCGACTCACTTTGTATCCATTTACTATCAAAAAAAGCCCGAACATCTATGGAATAGTATTTGCCGCGACTCATCCCTTGGCAGTAGAAAAGTTCTTGGACATCTCATGGAAGTTGAATACTCTGAATGGCGAAGCCAATTTTGATATCGACAACGAGGTGGGACGACCCGACACAGATCTTTTTGGGTCCCCGCTTTCCAAGCGAAAACTTTTCGAACAACAATTAGAAGAATTTCTGCGCTCAGAAGAAGAATCAACAAATTTGAAGGTTTATCATTTTTGTCTTAAGTTTGGACACCCGAAGCGGCACGCCAACGAGTTTTTGAGGAAGCTGAAAATAGATGGGAAGATAAGCTATACTGGAAGTCAACCGACAGTAAAACTTGTTAAGACTAAGTCTGAGATTAAACAAATCAAGTGGACAGGACCATGAAAAAGACCAAAATCGAATGGACGGAAGCAACATGGAATCCCTCAACCGGTTGCAACAAAGTCTCGGCCGGTTGTAAAAACTGTTATGCCGAAACAATGGCAATCAGACTGCAACACATGAACGCCAGGGGATACGAAAATGGGTTTAAGTTTAACCTCATGCCGGAACGTCTGGAACAACCGCTCCGGATCAAAAAGCCGACAAAATTTTTTGTCAACTCAATGAGCGACCTGTTTCACGAAAAAATGCCCTTTGACTATCTGGATCAGATATTTGAAGTCATCAGATTGACGCCGCAGCACACCTACCAGATTTTAACAAAACGCGAAGATCGACTGACGGAGTACTTCAGTCACAAGACTGCGCCCGACAACGTGTGGCTCGGCGTGACCGTTGAAAATTCCAAAACTACCAAAAGAATTGACGTCTTGCGTCGAATCGACGCAAGAATTCGTTTTCTATCCTGCGAGCCACTGTTGGCTAATCTGGGAAAATTGGACCTGACAGATATTCACTGGGTCATCGTGGGCGGTGAGAGTGGACGCAAAGCACGCCCAATGCAGCCTCAATGGGCAATCGACATTAAACATCAATGCGAACAACAAGAAGTATCGTTCTTTTTTAAACAGTGGGGCGCATGGGGCGCAGATGGATTAAAACGCAGTAAAAAGGCAAATGGCCGCACGCTGCTCGGACGGGAGTGGAATCAGGAGCCGCAAAACGTCTGATCGTCCGCAGTTCGACCAACCACGGCATCAGCGTCCTTCAACCCTCTCGCTTCGACCGGATCAGAGGATTCAATCTCTCCTCCAGAAATATCTCAACCGACGCCGCCCGGTGACGAGCCTGCAAGGCTTTCTCCTGGTTTTCAGTCTCCGTGCCCAGTCGTGCGTCGGACGGCCAGATGTTAAACAGCAAAAGCCGCGCGCCGGCTTCAGGATCAGCCAGATCGGCCATATTAAACTCGGCGCATTTCGTCTGCGCAGCGACGTGCTCCAGCGCGCGTTTGCGCGTGTTAACCAGCGAGCCCCCCACCTTGATCACGCCGTGACGCGGCGTCCACCAGACGTAACAGCCGGGCTTCCACAACTCCTGTTCCGTGCTGTCTGTAACGGCTCCCGGGAACGGTCTGTCGACAATCACAAATTTGCTGAGTTCGCCGGTAAACTCGTCAATAAAAACTTTGATGACTTCCGGCACGGAGAGTATTTGCCGGCTTCCGTCGTGGTTGCGGTCTGACACATTGTGCTCGCTGTGCGACTGATTCACGTTGCCCCTCTTAATATTTGTATAAATCGCTTCGGCGTTGACAACAAGGCGCTATTTTTCCAGGACTTTAAACTCGACGCGGCGGTTGCGACGACGTCCTTCCTCGGTTGAATTCGGCGCGATCGGCGCGCGTTCGCCGAGACCTGACGAAAAGAGACGGCCGGCGGCAATGCCCTGCGTAATCAGGAACTGTCGTACCGCTTTGGCGCGCGACTCGCTCAGTCCCTGGTTGTTTTCCGGCGTGCCGACGTTGTCGGTGTGCCCGGTGATCTGCACCGTCATTTGGGGATTGGAAATCATCAACTGCACCAGCTGCCGCAGTTCAACAAAAGACTCCTTTTGCAGGCCAAATTCGCCGGTGTCAAAGTAGAGGTTGTTAATCACAATGGTGGCGCCTGACTCGATGGGAACCAGGAACAGGTCCCGTTCAACTTCTTCGTATTGCGTGAGTCCGCGCAGATCCAGGTTCTCGGAGACAGGCAAAAAACCCTCTTTTGAAGCCGAAAATCCATAGAGGTCGCCCGAAGGCAGGATGATGCTGTAGCTGCCGTCGGCGGCAGCGGAGTTGGCCTCGCCGATGCGTTTGCCGGCCGTGAGCGAAGTATAGGAAATCGACGTCGCCAGCGGCAGCGAGTCGCGTGCGTTCAATACCTGGCCGCTCACCAGGACCACGGGCGTTGGACGCAGCGCTTCCGGCAGGCGCGCCCGATAAATATCGTTGCCGCCGAGGCCGCTCTTGCGGTTTGAGACGAAGTACACGTATTCGCCGCTGGCCGGCAGCGTGTAGTAGTTGTCCCATCCGCGCGTGTTTAACTGCGGGCCGAGATTGCGCGGCTCGGTCCATTCGGTCCACGAATCACCGATCCGCCGCGACACAAACATATCGGCCGAGCCGTAGCCGGGACGTCCGCTCGTAGCGAAATATAGCGTGCGGTCGTCCGAAGCCAGGAATGGTCCGCTCTCGTGTTCGGCACTGTTAACATTTGGTCCGAGCGATTCAGGCACCGACCACTTGCCGTCTTCCTGTTTAAACGTCACGAACAGATCTTTGCCGCCGATGCTCTCTTCGCGCTGGACCGACATGATAATTGCCTGGCCGCTGTTGGACAGGCTGAATTCGGCAAAGCGACTCTGATTGTAGAAGTTGCGAATCTTTAAACCATCAGGCCACAACCAGCCGCTGGTGTCGCGCCGCGCAATCGAAACGCCGTTGGTAATCGTGCCGTTGGGGCGATACTTGTTAATAATCAGAATCGACTGACCGTCCGGCGTAATTGAGGTCAACGCCGAGTTGCCGTTGTGGTTCAGCGGCGGCCCGATGTTTTTTGCCTCGCCGATCACCTCGCCGTTCCGCATCTCCGCATACCAGATGTTCTGTGCGGTTTGAACCGTATTGCCGGGATGATTCTGGCGGACAAAATACAGCATCGAGCCGTCGGGTGAAATAACTGGTGAAATCTCTTCCGCCGGTGAGTTAATCAGCGGTCCGAGATTCTGCGGTTCTTCAATCAACTCCAGATTGTCGGCCAGCAAAACTTCAACGGAATACGGATCGGTATTGTCGGCAATGCCGACCGCGTCGATCTGGTTGTAGCCCGGCGCCTCCGAGATATTCAGCTCCAGTCGCAGCGACTTCACAAGATAGGCGGTCCGCTCAATCGGCACTTGCAACACTCGCCCCGTTTCGGCCGCTGCAAATTTTGAATTCTCGTACACCGTATGCGATGCGCCGTCGCTGTCAACGAGGATGATCCGGCTGACCGCGCCGGGGTTAAAGTTCTCGTGAACGAGAATCTGCTGCACCCGCTGCGGCCGGGCAAAACCCAGAACGAGGAATTCACTGCCGCTGCGGTTTGCCTTGCGCGGCGACCATGCACAGGGCGTGTCGCCGTAATCGGACAGCACGCTCGGGCGGCCCAGCGCCCGGGCGGCGGCGTACTGACCCGGCACGCCGTTGGACGCGCGCTCGCTCGAAACTTCCAGCACCTCGCTCGCCCACTGAATACCGTCTTCAGACGCAACAACAGACAACGGCAAGACTAACAGGAGAATCAGAATAAGAGCGGCGAACCTCTGCATGGCAAGTCCCGTGGGAAATTGCAAAAAACTTGAATGTACGCTGATTTGCGCGGACAGACAGAACCGGCAAACAAGGCAGTCGGTCGCTATCGCGGCGGCCTCGTGACGAAAATTCATCAGAGCTGTGAGCCCCAAGACTCACAGCTCAAAAATCTCGCGTGCCAAAAAATTTTTGTTCCGGATTCTCAACCAAACGGCCTGTCTCATCCTGCAAGCGTTCAGCACGCCCGCGCACAATGCATTCGGCCGAAATATTCCGATTTACAGTGAGGTCTCGTGCGGCGCAAGGAAAACCGCATTCTGGCGCTCGACGTAGAATTCCCTGTGCAGCGGATTCAGCGTGACTTCCACGCGGCGGTTCAGCGCGCGGCCCGTCTCGCTCTCGTTGTCGGCAATCGGAAACTCCTCGCCGTAACCAAACGTCCAGATCCGCTCGGGATCGATGCCGAGTTTCTTGACCACTTCGTCTTTCACGGCATTGGCGCGGTTCAGCGAGAGCGTCAGATTCGACTCTTCTTCCCCGACGCTATCCGTGTGGCCGACGAGTGCGACGATCGTGCTCTTGTCGTCGCGCAGCATGGCGCAGACGCGCTCGACGGCGTCCGTGTTCGTGGCGCGCAGAGAGTCCGGACCGGGCAGCGCGTAGGACGCGGTTTTGAATTGCACCGGAATCACTTCCATCGGCTTTTCGGGAATAAAGGTCTGGCGCGCCGCGGGAAAATCGCCCGTGCGTTTTTTAACATCTTCATCGCACAGCGTGACCGTCACGCGATGCACGCTGTTGGTTTTGCGCGTCACGTACTCAATCACATAGCTGTTGCGCCAGCGATTTTTCAGGTCGTCGAACATCACGCGGAAGCCGTCGCTGCGACACAGACGGTAAAAACTGCCGCCGCTGGCGCGCGAAAGATCGTTGCGCAGAATCGACTCCGGCGCGTTCTGACCAAAGGCGATAGTGTTAATCGCAATTCCGCGCTGGAAGGCAATGCCGGCAAGTTTGCTCGGCAGGTTCTGCGGATCGGAGTTCGTGTCCATCCCGTCGGTAAATGCGATAATGTGTTTAATGTTCTCGTCGCCCAGCGCTTCCAGGCTGTCGAGCCCGACGCCGATTGCGTCATAGAGCGCCGTGGTTCCACCGGAGGGGCCGCATTCGTTGCAAAACTGCATCAGCAGGGCCTGGCGCGCGGCATTGTCCTTCAGAGTTTGTTTACTGACGCCGTCCAGCGGATTTGCCACGTTGCGCACATCGGCCGAAAAGGGAAAAATGCTGAAGCGATCGCCTTTACCGTCAATCACACTCTGTTCGAGCATCAGGAACGTCGCCTGCTGCACATCGCAGACGCGCGCGTCGCCCATCGAACCACTGTGATCCATAATCAGCGCCACGTCGAGCGGGCCGCTGCCGCCGTCGATCTCGGTTGTGATCACATCGGCAGGCCCGACTTCGTGTTTGGTCTGGCTGTCATCGTCGAGCACGCACCAGTTTTTGCGGTCCAGGTTGGAAATAAAATTGCCGTCCTTGTCATAAGCCTGTACGTGCACGCGCACTTTAACACTGTCTTTACCCTGCAGGTCAAAACCGATGCTGCTGATCTGCAAAGTCATGGTTTTGTCGTCGCCCAGGGAAAAACTGCGATAGGACCGCGTCGATCCGTTCGGAACGATCTTGACGATATTGCCGGCGTCGTTGCAGGCGCTGGACGCCGCGGATGTTGGCGTGCCCGAACCGCAGAGATTCTCCACCCACCCGCGCTGGGCTTTGGCAGACGCGCCGTTCCTGGGCGTGCAGGAAGGCAGGAGGACTAAAATGGACAAAGCTACAGTGCAGTAAAACACTTTGGTTGCCGATAGCATGTTTTGCTCCCCGGAAACATCAATAGATCGATAGGATACCGCTGCAATCCCCAACCCGATTTTGGTTGTCAGCGTATTAGAAGCCTGCAATATACGCGTAAATGTCGATGTGTGTGCAGTGTGCAGTCCGTTTCGGGACGCTCGACATTCGGTTCGGCTGTGCACTTCGGATATCCCACAGCCGCGGTTTCTGCAAAAAACTATTGCGCGTCACGCCAACTTTCCCTATTATCGCAGCACTGCCAAAATGTTAACCATAGTCTACCCGCGGAAATAGTGCGCCGCGGAGCCATACCAGTTTCTGAACACACTCCCGAAGTACGGGCGGATTGATTTCACGGCCTTCGGTCGCCTGTGAAAAAATGCGACATGTTGTTCCCAGTGAAAACAGCAACCAGCATGTATTAAACATGTAAACAGCGCCATTGTTTTATCAACCCTGCTGAGAACCGGCAGCGGCACAAACACGCAGCCCCGCCGTTGTTCGGGTGAAGTGCCGCACATGCCGCCTGTTTGAATCGGCGGTTCTGTATTCCCGCAATTTTTTCTGTACTACCGCGGCAGCGCCTGCGCAGCCGCCGCATATCCACATTGTATCTTTTACCGGAGTTTTCTTTATGCAGAAGTTTACTGAATTTTTTAAGCGACATCAGGCCCGCGCCGTTGTTCTGGCCACGATGTGCATGCTGCTCGTCGTGGCGGCCTGCGATGACGAAACGACCAACCCGGTCCAGAATCCCTCGGCCATCGGCGACAATATTGAACTGGACGGCCGCGCATTTGTCTATCACCTGGCTCCCGACCGCTGGCAGCAGACCTCATTTGCCGTGACCAAAGCGCCTGTGCCCGGCGAACAGGAATCCATTCTCTCGTCGGATTGTAGTGTTTCCGAAACCACGGACGGTATGCTGATGGTAAGTTATCCGACGCGGGACGGACGTTTTAACTCTTCCCTGATTCCGTATTCCGTCAACAACTACAACGGCCGCATCACGGTTGATGGACGCCGCGTCAGCACCTTCGGCGATTTCTTTACATCCGACCAACTGCGTGGCATCGCATCCGGCACGGTGACGATCATGACCTATGTGTCCAACGAGCTGATGGTCGAAGTCGGCGACGCCGTGGAAGCCTGCCCGGTCGACGAGGAGGTCGCCCAGCGCAACATGGAACAGCTGGCCGACAGCGATCAGGAACCGGTTCCGCAGCCCAAGGAGAAAAAGTGGGTCACGGACAAGGACAGCTGCGTGGAAACCAAAAAAGACGGCTACACGGCTTGCCCCGACCTGACGAAGGACTCCGTCTGTAAAATCCTCGAAGCCATCAATCTCAAAGACAGCGTCACCAGCACCGGCGACCCGACGGATACGACCAACTGCCACGGCTGGACTTTTACCTGCGGCAAAGTCTGGATCAACAACGATCAGGTGGATGACATCCTGGAAGACAATGGATACGAGGAAACGACCGACCCCAAACCGGGCGACATCGTGGTGTACAAAAAAGACGGTAAAATCACGCACAGCGGCCACGTGCAAAGCGACGGCAACGGCGGGATTAAAATCGAAAGCAAATGGGGTCGCGGCGGACGCTACTGCCACTCCCCGACTGCGGTGCCGTCCAGCTACGGTACGCCCTGCTACTACAAAAATGATCGACCGGCTCCTCCGGGATCGACCAATCCGGCCAAGGACGACGACAAACTGAAACAGTCCTGACGCTCCGGACCTTGCGGAAGTTATTAACGCCACATCTGTTTAACAGCGGCTCGTGTACCCACACGGGCCGCCGTTGTTTTAGACACAGTCCACAGCCTTTGCACCCAATCAGCTCTTGAGCATTACCCTGCCGAGCACGCGAGGCCGGCAATTACCAACCGATACGCCAGGCGGATATGCACCTCTCTTTTCGGCAGCCTGCACGTTCGTACGCCATATGTGCACGCTGGTGAAGTCAAGTAACTGAACCAGCCAAAACCGTGTATATTCGCCCCTGATCGCTGTAACTAAGATATCCATGACAGGGTTACGCTATCGACGCCGAGGGAACAGCCCGGAAGGTTGCACCCTGTCACACTGCCAAAACACAGTTACAGTTGCAAGATCATTGTCCCGGCCAATTTCCACCGGACATGGCCTTGTCTGAAGACAACGCAAAAACTGGAGAGCATAGGACTATTACCCGACAAGTCGGTTAATTTATCCGTTTCATTGACAGCTTTTGTTAAACGACAGTTGCCGTTCATGTAACAGTCTACCCTCTTTGGCAATTCGTTCGTTCAGCGAACGCGTTCTGCAGTACCATCAGCCGGCACAGCCGCAGCAATTCAGGACAGCCTGCCCCGAGCATGCCGTCGGGCGGCGCCTTGCCGGGCGTTAAACTCCTGCGCACTCAAGCGCAAGAGTGGAACAGCACTTAAACATTCTGTTAACAACGGCAGGCGTTGACCGCTCGGGTTGCCGCATGTGCACCGTCGTGTCTTTTCCGGAGAAATTCACACGTGGAGACACACGGTTCCGACGCCGTTGTTTAACCGGGGGCATTTGCACCCGGGCGTTACACACCTTCGGACAGTGCCCGGAGTTCACATTACAGCCGCGGGAACGGGAGGAGAAAAGTTCACTCGCCGTTCCGCTTTCAGACATCATTTGTATTGTTGTTTTATTGATGTACCAAGGACAAATCATGTTAACACGATTTTCACTGTTTGCGGCCGAAGCCCAGAGTAAGGACCGCACGCACCGGAAGGAGACTCTGTCCGGCCTGTTTAAAGTGTCGGGCAGAAAGCTCCGACTGATGTCGGCGGCATTGGCTTTTGCCGTCCTGCCGCTCCTTTCCGCCGGAGCGACCGAATTGGCCGACACCGAGTATTCGGATATCGGCGGCGGATTTGACGTTCCGATTATTGTCAACGACGGTCAACTGCCGACGGAAGTAGACTACGCGGCATGCGGACCGGCGGGCAACACAATGTACTTTACCGACGACGGCAGCATCGACCTGTACATGCGCGGCGTCGAAGGCGGTGCGGCTGTTTCCAGCACGCTCGAACACGTCGGCGCCTCGCCGAGCGTTACTTTCAACGCCGGTATGCAGTTAAACAGCGTGACGAACTATTTTGGCGGCGAAGGTCTCGATCTGCCGACCGGGGTGTTAAACTACGACAAGGTGACGGTCTCGGGCTTGTACGATCAGACTGACGCCGAATTCAGCGCCAACGGGCGTCAATTGATTATCACGTACAACATGAACGGCGGCTCGACCAACCAGGACATCGTGCTGGACTTCAACCTCGACACGCCGCTTGAGGCAGAAAAACGCAATTACTCGTGGAAACTCAAGGCCTCGCCGTCTTCCGCGGAGCGTTGGATCACGGTACACCCCGCCCAGGTCGTCGTCGGCGGAGCCGGCATCGTTCTGCGCGAATTTACACTCGACGCCGACGACAATCTCAACCTGGACGTCGACGGACTGGCCGATACGGAAGACGCCGTCATTACCGTCAAAATCACGCTTGGACCGTTTCTGCTGGAATACGACGCCGTCAATGACAACAACGACAAGGTTGTGGCGGTCAGCACAGCCTACAATTCGGCTCAAATCGGCGGTGAGCTCTCGGGCGACGACGTCATCATTACGCGTCTGAACAGCGACAAAGACCAGGTGATCTCGACAACCGTTCTGGCCGGTTCGGGCAACGACCGCGCGTACGGTGTTGTGGTTGTTAACAATGGCGCTTACATCGACGACATTATCGTTTCCGGTCAAACGGATTCGGATGACTTTCCGCAGCTTGGCGATGCCGACGGTATCGACGGTTTTGTCATGCGCCTCAATGAGGACGCCAACGGAATTGACGGCGGAGTTAAAATCTCGGAACGCGACCGCGTCGCCGTGCACGACGTTGCGATCGGCGCGGACGGAGAGATTCTCTACGTCGGCGTTTCCGATAACGACGTGCAGAGCGTCGGCCTGACGGGACTGAACTTCAAAACCGTGCTGCCGGAAGCACCGGCGGGAGCCACGATGCAAACGTACTTTCTCGGCATTGTGGACGCGGCGGCAAGCAAAATTAACCAGCAGGTGGCCTTTGAAGGTCCGACGATCGGTGCGCGTCTGCAGGTCGGCTGCACGCCCGCCGATGGTCCCTGCGCCGGTACGCCCTGCGGCGACGGCCCGGAAGACGAGTGCAACTACACGTCGACGATGGACAACATCATCACGCGCCCGTGCAAATCCGGTATCGACTGGATGGACCCGTTCTGGGGCTGGCATGCATTGTGCTGGAAAGAAGCCAGCTCGCCCAATCACACGCTGGACCTGACTTTCCCCCCGCCGGTCGGCTCCGTACCGCCGCAACAGGTTGTGCGCGCGCCGGACGCCCAGAAACTCAACGATCTGGAAGCGACCGAGTTTACGCATACGGGCGGCGGCAACAACAATCCCGGCGGCGACTGGTATCACAACCGCTACGACGACTTCTCAACGCAACACAGCGACATGATAGTCGAGCTGGCGCTCGGTGCAGCATTCTACCACGAAAAGTGGGGCTCGCCGGTCTACGCCAACCACAACAACTCGACAAATACGTCGGCGGACTTCCCCTTTGTTGTACAGAAAGTCACGATGGACATCAAGGACGAAAACGGCAATGACGCGAGTCTGTTCGACGTGTGCGACCCCGAGAACTGGACTGCGTGGCGCGGTGACATGTACGACGCCAACTGCATGTTTGCGGCGCTGGAACAGATCGCCTGGTGCAACTTCGACGTCATCTGGTGGGACAACCCCATGCTGCTTGACGACGTGTATCCGCACGACGTCTGGGACACGTTTAAACAAACGCCATGGCTCTCCGTTTCCGGTGTGTACATCGCCGATCCGCCGACGGGTCAGGCGCACCAGCTCGACAACATTGCCGAGTTCAGTCGCTGCCTGAAAGACCAGGTGATGGGTCTTACTTCTGTTGAAGTCACGACCTATACCGACGGCGCGCTTGAATCAAGCACGTCCGAAGAAAAACTGATCCCCATGGTCGCTTTCTACGAGGAAGACGCTCCCGCCGCCAACGTGACGGATGTGGACGTCAGCGCACCCGAAGCGCATTTTGGCGCTATCAAAGTCGGCCCCAACCCGACGGACGGCATGACGAAGATCAGCTACACGCCGGCGCAACCGGGAGACCTTACACTGGCGATCTATTCGACCACCGGTGAAATCGTAGCCACTCTGGACGCAGGTTATCGCGAACACCGCGAGTACACGTTGGACTTCGACGTGTCGACGCTCGCCACGGGCGCGTACTTTGTGCGTCTGAGCGTGCCGGGCGGTGTGGTTTCCGCTCCGCTGCAGGTTGTTCGTTAACGTTGTTGTTTACAGGTCCGGCGAGTGTTGAGTCGTTCGCCGGGCCTGTTGTTTTACTCCCGACCGCCACTGACGCCCCATCCCCGTCGGCTGCCCGTGTTTTTTCTGTTTAACCTTCGCACTAACAACCCAACAACGAGGTATAATCATGTCCGGTGCAATCCGCATCGCAGGGGCGCTCGTCCTGGCCCTCTTGCCTGTTTTGTTTAACTCTCCCGCCGTCATGGCCGATGAATGCCTGACGCCGATCGACTGGATCCCAAAAAACTACGTCTCAAGTCAGGATATGAACCGCAATTTTGTGGACGACGAGATTGACGCGATTCTGAGCGACGACCTTATCGACGTCGTGCTGTGTTTAAACGCCTGCGCTGAACAGGCGGACCTGAACCGCTTTGCCAAGGTGGGACAAATCGGCTACCGCAGCCCCTATATTTCACTGTTGGTGCTGCGCAACGTATCAATCGCCGGCGCAATCGCTCTCGGACAGGACGAACGCGTTGCTTTTGTTGAACTGGAACGCATGTGCGTTCCGGATCTGGATGTCAGCATGGCCGCTGCCCGGATTCACACCAGCGCCGAGTATTCGGGCGTCAATGTCGAAGACCAGTTTCCGGGCGTGTACGGAACAGGAGTTAACATTGCAATCATGGACAGCGGCGTCGACAATATCAGCGCTGAAAACCCGGACGGTCACGCGAGCTTTCCCGCCTGGAAATTTATCGGCGGCTACGATGCGGAAACGGATACAGAAGGCGATCCGGAAGACCTCAACGGTCATGGCACACACGTGGCCGGCATTGCTCTCGGCACCGGCGACCCCGGCGGCGTTTTCCGCGGTGCGGCCCCGGGCGCCGGCCTGATCGACATCAAAGCGATACCCGGCACAACGGAAGAGGTACTGCGCGCGCTTGACAAGGTGATCGAACGACGCGTGGACTGGAGCATCGACATTATCAACTGCAGCTGGGGCCAGGAAGGCACGCCAACCAACGGCACCGATGCAATCTCCCAGACGGTAAACAGGCTGGCGCGCGCCGGCGTACTCGTCGTCACGTCCAACGGCAATGACGGGACAACGTATCGACAGACGCCGCCCGCATCTGCCGACATGGCTTTTTCCGTCGCCAATGCCACCGACAACTCAACGATCGACCGCGGCGACGACTACATCTACGGCTCTTCCACGCGCGGGCCGCGCCAGAACGACGGCGACGGCGTCACTCAGGATGAACAAAAACCCGACGTCGCCGCACACGGTCGTTTTATCACCGCGCCTGAGAACCTCGACCCCGACGACTTTGACGAACGCAACGGCGGTTCCAGCCAGGCCAGCCCGCACGTGGCCGGTCTCGCGGCCCTCATCAAGGAAGTTAACCCCTACATGGACAATGAATCGATCAAGGAACTGATCCGGCAGACGGCGGAAGACAAGGGCGATCCCGGTTGGGATGGAGACTGGGGGCACGGTCTCATCAACGGATTTGCGGCTGTCGATCAGGCGGCCAACGGGCTGACGACCGACCTCTACTTCACCGACTTCTGCAACCACCCCTGGAACAATATCTGGTGGATTTCCAACGACATTCAACTCGTTAATCCGCAGATCGTCGAAGGCACGCAAAACTGGGTACGCGTCAAGGTGAGGAACGCCGGGCCGGCCACCGCCTACAATTTCGGAGTACGCCTGGGTGTTAACAACTTCTGCAATTCCACGGCGGACTTTGAAATCGGCTACGTCGTGGTGCCTTCACTCGCTCCGGGCTGGCAGACGTTTGTTCAGTTTGAATGGACGCCGGAGGTCGACGGCCTCGATCCATCCACGGTTATGGCCGACCTCCAGGCCAACATTATCTTTCCCGGCGATACGGACGGCAGCAACAACTGCGCCCAGCGCAACATCCAGATTCAACAAACGCACTCCCCCGCCGTTTTCACCATGCGCGCCGTCAATCCCACCAGTGAAGATGCCGACATAGAAATTACAACCGATCCCGGCGCAGATGAACTGGAGTTGATCGGCTGGAATATTAACATCGACCGGCCGTCCTTTGTCCTCGTCAAGGATGACTGCCCCGTTACGGTCGTCATGGAAATGGAAGCCGCCGGTTTAAGTCCGGTTGATGAAGTTCCCGTCGACGTCCAGGTGATGCAACAAACCGCCGACGGGCCACAGTCGCTCGGCGGCGTGCGCCTGATAGCCCAGAATCGCAACGGCACGCCGCGCCCGCCGGATGTTAAACACTTCGACGGTTTGCGCTGCGAAGCGCTGGGGCAGGCCAGGCTGCACACCCGCCCCGACGTCCTGATTATGCGCGAAATGAATGGCGGCGGCGACGACGGCGTTGAGATACGCCTGGGCCAGGCCCGACACTGGAGCGGCGCGATCGAGTCTTTTGATCCCGCCCTGTTAACGGATGGACAGTATGTTAAATTCTCGGCTGTCGGTTCAATGGACGGCGGCGCAGCCGACCAGACGATCGCAGAACTGACGTTTGAGGATGAACAAAACTATCTGGTCCTTCAACAACACTACGGCCCCGTGTCCTCTTCGGACCTGACCGTTCTGGTCTACAATGACGGCGCGTTCATTTACTCTGACTTTGACAACGACGGCGAAGCGGCGCACATCCAGGCCGATCTGGCCGACGCACTGATCACTCCCTGCATCGGGCTCGGCGGCGAAATTTACAGCCGCGTACAATTTCCGGACGCCGTGCCAATGGAAATTCACGGCCAGAGCGTTAAAACTGTTAACGGCGACGAGCTGCTGCTGCGTTGGGAAGATGTCAACTTCGCACTTGACTACCTGGCGACCGCCCGGATCGCGACGGACGGCCCGTCGGAACTTCACATGACGCGGCAGAGCGCCGGCGCATTCGACCGCACGATCACGCCGCACGGCAATCCGCGGCTGACCTTCCTGGAGGGCGGCTCAAAAGTACAGACCTCGGCACTGCACATGCGCAAGACGCTCGGCATTAACGTGCAAATCGACAACTCTTCGTTCGGCGACGTCGGCTGGCAAACTATTGCGGCCGACGACCTGGCCGACGGCGCGCATCTGGCGCTCTCGGCCGACGGCACCTTCACGACTTCCGGCGCGCGCACTCTGGGTTCGCTGCGCATTCAGCCGGAGGAAGACGGCCTTGCGTTTAACTGTGAAATGAATTCCGTCGGCGCGGCGACTTTTCGGGTTGAAGTCCTGCAGGACGGCGTCCCGGCGCACAGTTCCGGCGGTCTGACCGGCAACATCGGAACAACCGACCAGTGGCCTGTTGCGGGCGGCGCGTTTGTTAACAGCAGCGACGGCATGCCCGGTTACCGTCTGCATTGGAGTGAAACTCAGTTGTTTAACCTTGCCAATACGGCGATCGCCTCAGGCAATGAAATCCGCATTGTCGCCGAGAATCTTCACGCCGACTTTGCCGACGATCCGTTAAGCCTGGGCAATCTGGCGGTTCACGCAATCGGACTGAATGAAATGACCTTTGAGGAGTTTGCGGATGCGCAGGCGCCGCTTGTAGTGGATGTCGATATTAAACAAAACCCGGCCGGGCCTCTGCCCTTCCGCATGCATCCGAACTATCCGGATCCCTTCAGCGACGGGACCGTCATTTCCTTTGACCTTTTGCGGCAGGCTCGTGTTAAATTGTCAGTTTACAACCTCCGCGGCGAGCTGTTGACGCAGCTCGTCGACAACCAACTCCAGGTGGGGACGCACAATTTCCGCTGGGACGCCGTTGACGCCGGCGGCAACCGTCTGGCGGCCGGCATCTACGTCTATCGCATTGAAGCGCTTCCGCAGTCCGCCGACGCGCCATTCACGGCGGAAGGCCGCATGCGCCTCATCCGCTGACGAACTTTGATCCCTTCTATGCAGCAGGGCGATCGACATCTGGTTCGGTCGCCCTTTTTGTGTTCTCTTGTTTGGCCCGCCGCCGGCGGCACGTGTTCATGCCTTTCAGTTTGGGGACAGGCGGTTTGCGGCTGGGTGTTTCAAACTGCGAATCCGGATCGGCGCCTCCGGAAAAAAAATTAAAAATTGGCCATGCGCTTGACATGCAAAGACTCTTCACGTATATTTGGCGCATATCTGCCGATAAACTGTCATCATCTCAAACATACAACTGCTGTTTAACCAACAAACCATCCGTTCCAAAGCGCGGGCGGACGCCTTCCGTTCAATGTGATCTGCACATTGATGTCATCATTTGATTGTTCTCACTAACACTGCGGTTGCACAACAATTGCGGACGGAAGTGGTTTGTTTCAAGCGTTGTGTTTAAGAGTCAACAAGCAATCGATTAAACAATTACAATCGATCCGTGTCTGCGCGGCCGTACATTTACCCTAATCATCATGTACAGAAGTTGCCGCACCTGTAATAATGCACACGGTACTTTTCATCTCTGTTCACAGGAGGATATTCCCATGAAAGTGAAATTTCTCATCAGCATGATTGTGATGGCCTTTGTCGCTGTCGCCGGATTAAACGTAACAATCGTCGAGGCCGCGAGCCCCGCTTCGGTATACAACAATTCCGGTTGCAAATACAATATCACGATCTACACGGATGCCGGCACGCAGTTTGGTCCGGCCAGCGTTGGACCGAACGACTCCTACGACATCAAAGTCCCGACCGGCGAAACGATTGCTCGTATCGTGATCAATGGTCAAAGCAACGATCCGAATATCGCCGTCGGTACCTGCGCCGCGCTGAACGCCGGACCGGCTCTGTGTGTTTCAACCCCGCCGACGCGCTTCTGCCGTCGCGACACACAGATCTGGGTGATAATGTAAAACACCCGGCAGGATTCGCCGAACCGGCTGCAAACTCAGTCTGAACGACCAGGTTTGAGCGTATCAAATCTGTGGATAACACAGCCTGGAACAATCCAAATTCTGATGGTGGAAACGTTCCGGATTCGCTTCTGAAGGTCGGTTTGACGCAATCTTTGAGCTGTGAGCCCTTAGGGCTCACAGCTCATTTTTTCAGGTGCAACACTTGGGGCCTGAACGTTAAATATCAGGCATTCTGCGGGTTCGCGGCACCGCCGGCGCGATAGCGCTCCACATAACTCTTGTAGCCCGCCGCCTGGCGCGTCAGTTGCTCGATTTCTGCGGCTTTGAGCGGTCGGATGATCTTTGCCGGAACACCCGCCGCCAATACGCCTTCGGGTACTTCAAAACCCTCGCGCACAACGGCGCCGGCCGCGACGATGGAATTTGAACCAATGATCGATCGGTCGAGAACTTTGGCGCCCATGCCGATTAAACAGGTGTCGTGAATTGTGGCGCCGTGCAGCACGGCACTGTGTCCAATTGTGACGTGACTGCCGATGTTAAGTGAATACTTTTTGTGCGTCACGTGCAGCATGCAGAGATCCTGCACGTTCGTGTGTTCGCCGATGCGAATGTGGTGAACGTCGCCGCGAATTACAGTATTAAACCAGATAGACGAATGCGCGCCGATGCTGACGTCGCCGACAATGCGAACGCCGTCGCACAGGAACACCGTCGGATGGATCTGCGGCTCAATGCCTTCAAACGGCAGAATACTGATGTGCGGATCGGATGAGAGATTCGGTGAGTTCACGTGTACTCCGCGGCAGGAAGCCTGAAACCCGAAGATTAACAAAAATGTCAGAAAGCAGGCGGCAAAGACGCATGCGCATGCCTTGCAGTCGCGCCAAACAGAAAAGTCCGCTCAAAACACGACCGCCGCTCCCGAGCGATTAAACGGTTGAATTGTCGGGACTTGTGGGGCCGTCGCCAAGCGCCTCATGTAGCAGGCGTTCGTTCTCGCCGCTGAAAAAGTGCGGGAACTCGCGCTGAAAGTCGATGAGTTTGCTGTCGTCGCACTTGATCGACTGCACCAGGTAGCGCATCGTGTCGGAGGTGCGGCGACGTTTGGCGGAAATGCGGGCCAGAGCAAAGTATCCCTCGGCCCACTCCGGCGCCAGCTCGCACACGCGGGTAAAGGCCTCGCCGGCGTCGTCGAAGCGCTCCAGATCGATCAGCGTCTCGCCGTAGTCGTACCAGCACTCGAAGTCCGCGCCGTCCAGCTCAAGCACCTTCTGGTAACACTCCAGCGCCTCGTTGAGATGGCGAATATTGTAGAGCACGTCGGCCTTGGCGTACCAGATGTCGGACGACTCGTCATCGATGGACAGAGCGTGGTTGTAGTCCTCCAGGGCCTGGCGATACAGCTCGAGCGCGTCGTAGCAGGAGCCGCGTCCAAAATAGGCCTCTGCGTTGTCCGGCTGCAGTTTGGTTGCGCGCGAATAACACTTGATCGCCTCGCGGTAGCGGCCCAGCTCCTCATAGGCGCTGCCCATGTTGTACCAGATGGTGCCGTCGTCCGGTTCGAGCGCGAGAGCTTCCTTGAATGAGGCCAGCGCCTCGTTCATGCGGCCAAGCGCCATAAAAGCGATGCCGCGATTGAACCAGGCCGGCGGAAGCGCGGCGTTGATGGCCAGCGCCATGTCGTAATTTTCAATGGCCTCGTAGTAGCGGCCCTTGCGGCTCAGAATCGCGCCGCGGTTGAACCAGCCGTTGTCGGAAAAAGGATCGTCGTCGAGGAAGGCGTCGTAGGCGGCGACGGCCTGATCGAGCATGCCGAGGTTTTCGTAGCAAACACCGAGTTCGTACCAGGCATCCGGACCAAAGCGCTCGGTCTGGGCCAGGTAGGTGAAAATCTTGACGGCTTTGCGGTACTCGCCGAATTGTTCGAGGATGACGGCCTTGGTGTAGAGCGCGTCTTCGTTGGACGGCTCCAGGGCCAGCAATTTTTCGAGTTCGCGCATGGCGCCCTCGCTGTCGCCGGCATTTGCCATGGTGACGCAGCGGTGGACGTTCGTTTCCATATCGGCCGGATTGAGGGTGAGAGCGGAGTCGTAGGCGGCCAGGGCTTCTTCAAAGCGCAGCATGTTGTGCAGCACCATTCCCTTTTTCTGCCAGGCGTCGCCGGAATAGGGCGCAAACTCAACCCAGAGATCGGCAAAACTGAGGGCGTCCTCCAGCTTGTCCTTGTCGAGGCAGTATTCTATCAGTTCTTCGAGCGTTTCCACGTCGGGCACGTTGCCGTGCTTGCTTTCGCCGCGACGCAGGGCTTCGCGCAGACGCTTGACCTCTTCCTCGAGGTTTTTGCGTTCCGGTCGGGAGCCGCCCATTTGATCGTCGTCAAAGTCAAACGTATTCATATAATCCAATCTATCCTGTTGATCGTTTGCATTGACGCTCTTTGTCGTCTGCAATTTTACCGATGCGGCGCGCCAAATCCAAACCACAAAGACCTGACCAAAGGGCGAAGAGAATCCAAGAAAACAGAAAAGCCGCCTATCCAAGCGACAGGCGGCCCATTAATCCAATTCAGGCTGATTGCAGCGCCTGTTCAGACTTCCATGATTTCTTTTTGTTTGGCTTCGAGTATCTCGTCGATCTTCTTGATGTATTTGTTCGTCAGCTTCTGCACTTCTTCCTCGCCGCCCTTGCGATCGTCTTCTGAAATCTCTTTGGCTTTCTCGAGTTTCTTGAGACCGTCATTGGCGTCGCGGCGCGAGTTGCGCACGGAGATGCGGCTGTCTTCGGCGATTTTGCCGCAGGTTTTGACGTACTCTTTGCGGCGCTCTTCGGTCAGCAGCGGCACGGGGACGCGGATAACGCTGCCGTCATTGTTGGGGTTGAGGCCCAGGTCCGCGCTCATGATGGCGCGCTCAATGGCGGCCAGCGAGGATTTTTCGAAGGGCTGCACGAGGATCATGCGCGCGTCGGGTACGGAAACGGAAGCTATCTGAGCGAGAGGCGTCGGAGCCCCGTAGTATTCGACCTTGACGCCGTCCAGCAAGTGGGAAGAGGCGCGTCCCGTCCGGACTTTGGCCATTTCAGCGGAAAAATGATCCACCGTGGACTGCATACTGCTTTCGACTTCAAAGAAAATTTCGTCCATAACAGCGGTACTGTACAAAAAGAGTGAATAAATTCAGTTTGCCCGCGCGCCGCACCGTCAACGGACGAGGCTGCCGACCTTTTCACCTTCGATCAGGGCTTTGAGTGCGCCGCGATTGTTGAGGTTAAAAACGACGATCGGCACGTTGTTTTCCTTGGCAAGAGTGATGGCGGTCAAATCCATGACGCGCAAGTTTTTCTCGATCACTTCCTGGTAGGAAATCTCGTCAAAGCGCACGGCGTTGTCGTGTTTCTCGGGGTCGCGATCGTAGACGCCGTCCACGCGCGTTCCTTTGATGATCACGTCGGCTTCGATCTCGATGGCGCGCAGCGCGGCGGCCGTATCGGTCGTAAAATACGGATTCCCGGTTCCCGCGCCGAAAATTACCACGCGATTTTTTTCGAGGTGGCGCACGGCGCGGCGGCGGATAAAGGGCTCGGCGATCTGCTTCATCTCAATCGAGGTCTGCAGACGCGTCGGCACGTTTTTCAGTTCGAGTGCATTTTGCAGTGCAATTGCGTTGATCACCGTCGCCAGCATGCCCATGTAGTCGCCGGACACCTTGTCGATGCCCTGCGCGGCCGCCTGGACGCCGCGGTAGATATTGCCGCCGCCGATGACGAGGCCGATTTCAACTCCCAGGTGGTAGACCGAGGTCACCTGGTCGGCAATGTAGCTCAATACGTCGGAACTGATGCCGTATGGCTCTTCCCCCAGCAGCGCTTCTCCGCTGAGTTTGAGCAGAATGCGTTTGTATTGTGGCTGCATAGTTCAAAAAAAAGTCCCAGGCGAGGGCCTGAGACTTTGTAGTAAGATGTCAGAAAAAATTAGTCTTCCGACGGCACGCTGTCGCCGAGTGAGAACCGTTTGAACCCGGTGATCTTGATGCCGTCGCCGGATGCTGTTTTAACCCCGGCCAGCACTTCGGCCACGGTTTTACCGCTGTCCTTAACGAAGGTCTGATCGACCAGGCAGTTTTCCTGGAAGAACTTTTCGAGGCGGCCCTTGGCGATGCGCTCGGCGATGTTCGCCGGTTTGCCGGTCGCCACGGCTTGCTCCGTGTAGATTTCCATCTCTTTGGTAATTACGTCGGCATCGACGGCGTCGCGGTCGACGTAACCGGGGCTCATGGCGGCAATCTGCATGGCGATGTCGCGCAGCAGGTTTTGGCCGTCTTCGTCGGCGGGAACGCCGTCGGCTTCGAGCATCACGCCCAGTTTGTTGCCCACGTGCGTGTACGTCACGACGCAGGGCACGTCGGCAACGCGGTGGAAGCGACCAATCAGGATGCGCTCGCTGAATTTGGCCAGCGTTTCGTTGAAGGCATCGCCAATCGTTTTACCGCCGTCGATGGCGGCAGCTTTGATGGCTTCCACGTCGGCCGGGCCTTCGTTATACACCACGTTCAGCACGTTATCGGCAAAGGCCGTGAACTCGTCGTTGCGGGCGACGAAGTCAGTCTCACAATTGACTTCGACGATCGCACCGGTATGCATGTCGTCAGACGTTTTCGTCAGGATAAGCCCTTCGTTGGAATCGCGGTCGGCGCGCTTGGCAGCCGAGGCGGCGCCGCGCTTGCGCAGGTAGGCAACCGCTGCTTCCATGTCTCCGTCGGACTCGGTCAGGGCTTTCTTCACATCAGCCATGCCGGCGCCGGTTTGATCGCGGAGGGTTTTGATCTGTTCGAGAGTTATGGACATAATTATTCCAGGTCGTTTATCGTTCGCAAAAAACAATCAACAGATGATGGGAAGCCGGACACAGCGCCTGCTTATTCACTTTTCTCGGACGCGCCGGCGCCGGTATCGGCTTTGGGCGCTTCCGCTGCTGCGGGAGCGGCTTTGGGCGCCTCCGCTGCTGCGGGAGCGGCTTTGGGCGCCTCCGCTGCTGCGGGAGCGGCTTTGGGCGCCTCCGCTGCTGCGGGAGCGGCTTTGGGCGCCTCCGCTGCTGCGGGAGCGGCGGCTGCTTTGCTGTGGGATTGGCCGTCTTTGGCTGCGTCACGCGAACGACCGCCGCCCTGACGCGAACCACCGCCGCCCTGTCCCTGACCGCGACCGCGGCTGCGCATTTTGCGGCGCACCTGCGGCGAAGCGTCATCGCCGCCGTCGCTTTCCTTGAACTCGCGATCATCGCCCGCGAACTCGTCCGCGCGACGAATTTTGGAGGTCTGAGAGCCGTTGTGGATTCCGTCGGCAACGACCTTGGAGATCAGCTCGATCGTTTTGATCGAGTCGTCGTTGGCCGGAATCGGATAGGCCACTTCCATCGGGTCGCAGTTGGTATCGACGATGGCAAAGACGGGAATGCCAAGTTTGTTGGCTTCTTTAATGGCCAGGTGTTCTTTCTTGATGTCCACGACAAAGAGCGCGCCGGGCAGGCGGGACATGTCGCGAATACCGCCGAAGACGCGCATGAGTTTATCTTTCTCACGGGAGAGCGTCAGGCGTTCTTTTTTGCGGAGTTTATCGAAGGTGCCGTCGGTTTCCATCTTCTCGATGCTTTCGAGGTGACGGATACTGCGGCGAATCGTCGCGAAGTTGGTAAGCATACCACCCAACCAGCGCTCGGTCACGAAATAGGACCCGGCGCGGACGGCCTCGGCGGACATGATCTGTTTGGCTTGTTTTTTGGTTCCGACGAAGAGGAACCTCTGGCCGCGTTCGGCTACTTCACGCGCGGCGTCGACGGCGAGGTCGACCAGCATCTGGGTTTTGCGCAGGTCAAGGATGTGGATTCCGTTGCGCTCGCCGAAGATAAAGGGCCGCATTTTGGGATTCCAGCGGCGGGTAAGGTGCCCGAAATGAGCGCCTGCTTCGAGCAGTTGCTCGATCTTGAGATATGCCATTGTATGGCTCCTATGTTACTGTGTTGCACGACTGCCAGGATCGCCTTTTCCGGAAAACCCCCGCCGACTTGCGGGGGCCACACACCGAAAAATCACCAAGGCATGAGTATTGGCAAAAAGAGATTCGAATCGGCCCGGGAAGCAGTATTAACGCTTCGAGAACTGGAAGCGTTTACGCGCTTTCTTGCGACCGTATTTTTTACGCTCGACCATGCGCGGGTCACGCGTCATAACGCCGGCGGGACGCAGCGATTCTTTCAGCGCTTCATCCATGCGCACCAGGGCGCGAGCAACGCCGAGCTGAGCAGCCCCGGCCTGTCCGGTAATACCGCCGCCGTGGCAGCGAATGTGCAGGTCGACAGCGCCTTCCTGATCAACAATTTTCAGAGGCTTGCGGACCGCTTTCTGCAGAATCTCTACCGGAAAAAATTCTTCCAGCGTCTTGGAGTTGACCGTAATCTTTCCGCTGCCCGGGGACAGAATCCGCACACGCGCAACGGCGTTCTTGCGACGGCCAAGACCGCGATATTCGTTCATGAAAATCCTCGTTAATATTCAAACGGCGTCAGGCCGTGTAAGGCAATTCGTATTGCTGCGGTTTCTGCGCTGAGTGCGGATGGTCCGCACCGCGGTAGACTTTCAGTTTTTTGATGATGCGACGACCGAGGCGGTGTTTGGGGATCATGCCCCAGACGGCCTGGCGGATCACAAACTCGGGTTTGGTCTGCATCGCATCGCGATACTTCGTGAAAATTCCACCGCCCGGGTAACCCGTGTGGCGGAAGTATTCTTTCTGGGACTCGCGCTTACCGGTCAGGACTACCTTGTCGGCATTGACGACAACGACAAAGTCGCCGCCATCGACGTGCGGAGTAAAATCGGGCTTGTGTTTGCCGCGCATCAGATGGGCCACCTGCGTTGCCAAACGCCCGAGCGTTTTACCCTCGGCATCGATAACCCACCAATTCGGCGCAACGTCTTCCTTTCGCACGGATCGCGTCACGCGCGCCGTCGGATGCAGGATTTTTTCGGCCATTGTTAAATCGCTTGCGATTATTATTTGACATTTATTGGAAAGCCTGCAAAAATACTGCTTGAAACGCGGAAATACAAGTGTTATCTTGTGGTTTTTGCATCTGGCGCCGTAGAATTCGCAGCATTCCACCTGCAAGACAAGCATAAAAGGGATTTGTGCAGTCCCCCAAGGAGTTATCCACACTGTGAGCCGAGACGTCCCTACTGTCCGGGAACCCCAGGACGCCGCCGCCTGGTTTGAAGCATTTGATCAGCTGGTCCATATCCTGCGAACCGACTGCCCCTGGGACCGCAAACAAACCCACGACTCCATCAGCCACATGTTGATTGAAGAGTGCTACGAAACACTCGAAGCCATTTCCGATAAAAATGACCGCGATTTCCCGCGCGAACTGGGCGACCTGCTGCTGCACATCGTCATGCATTCCGTCATGGCCGAAGAGCGCGGCGCTTTCGACGTCCGCGACGTCATCAAAGCCGAGTTCGACAAACTGGTACAACGCCACCCGCACGTCTTCGGCGATGTGGATGTCGCCGACGCCGACGCGGTTAAACAGAACTGGGAACAGATAAAAATGCGCGAAGGACGCCGCTCCGCCCTGGAAGGAGTGCCGCGCCACATGCCCGCCGTACTGCGCGCCCAGCGCATCCAGGAGAAGGCCGCCAACGTGGGCTTTGACTGGTCCGATAAAAAGGACGTGTGGCGCAAAGTTCACGAGGAAATTGACGAACTGCAGCGCGCCGCCGAAGCCGGCAAGGCCGATGAAGTCGAGCTGGAGTTCGGCGACGTCCTCTTTTCGCTCATTAATGCCGCGCGACACGAAAATATTGTCGGCGAAGAAGCGTTACAGGCTACGAACAATAAATTCATCCGTCGCTTTCAGTTTATTGAAGACAAAGCCGCCGAGCGCGGCGTCCTGCTCAAGGACATGACTCTGGCGGAAATGGATGCGCTCTGGGACCAGGCCAAACATGAAGAACGGCACAGCACCCCTGACTCTTCGCATTGAACAGCTCTCCAAGACTTATCGCAAAGGACGCGGCGACGCGGTCGAAGCGTTAAAATCCTTCAGCCTGGAACTCCAGGCCGGTGAGATATTCGGCCTGCTGGGCCCCAACGGCGCCGGTAAAACCACGCTGGTAAAAACGCTGCTCGGTATCGTGCGCCCCACCTCCGGCCGCGCATTTATCCTGGACCACCCCGTCGGGTCGGTCAAAGCGCGGCAGCACATCGGTTATCTGCCGGAAAACCACCGCTTCCCCGGCCACCTGAGCGGCGAACAATTAATGCGCATTTTCGGTGAGCTCAGCGGCGTCAGCGGTAAAAAGCTGGACGCGCGCATCGACGAATTGCTGGAACTGGTGGAACTGCGGGAATGGCGCGCCACGGCCATCCGCAAGTACTCCAAAGGCATGCAGCAACGCCTCGGCCTGGCGCAGGCGCTCATCAGCAAACCACAGCTGCTCTTTCTCGACGAACCGACGGACGGCATCGACCCGGTCGGACGCAAACGCATCCGCGACGTGCTTATCCACGCGCGCGATCAGGGCACGACAATTTTCCTCAACTCTCACCTGCTCTCCGAAGTTGAACTGCTGACGGACCGCGTCGCGATCCTGAACAAAGGAACGGTCGTAGCCGCAGGCACGACGGAAGAATTAACGGCGACGCCGAATGTGTACACGCTGGAATTTGATCCGGCGCAGGCGGACGCCATCAACGGCCTGGAAGGCGTTAAACACATGGACAGCAGCAGCGGCACGCTGGAACTGCTGGCAGAGTCGGTCGGCGTGTTAAATCAACGCATCGATACCTTGCGGCAACATCAGGTTTTGTTAAAAGCCGTGCGCCCGAAACGCAACACTCTCGAACAACTCTTTTTTGACGTTATCGAGCAACAATGAGACGATTTTCAGCGATTCTGCGCGAAACCCTCCTTGAAGTACTCTCCAACAAAGTGTTAATCGGTTTTTTTGTCATCGCGGGTCTGGGCCTGCTGGCAATGATTATCGCAATTAACATGCCGGACACCTCCGCCAAGATTGCGCGTCTGCAGCCCACGCCGGACTTCCCGGACAGCGCGGCGCTGGAGACCTTTGTGCGCGAGTGGTTCTCGATCAGCGTCGGCTTTTTGTTTTACAACTCGTTTTTGATTGTCGCCACGATTATCACGGCCGGGCTGGTTCCGTCGATGATGCGCAAGGGCGTCATAGATTTATACCTGTCCAAACCGATTTCGCGCACGCAACTTCTTTTTGGCAAGGTGCTTGGCGGTTTAATTATCGTGCTGGCCTGCATCATCTTTTTTGTTGGCGGCGTCTGGTTAATTTTTGGTTTAAAAACGGGTGTTTGGGACCCGGCGCCATTGGCTTCGATGTTCCCGATTATGGTGTCGTTCATCGGTATGTACGGCATCCTGGTGTTTATCGGCGTCACGAGCGAGTCGCCTTTTCTCGGGATCATTATTGTCTTTCTGCTGGCGGGCCTGGTCAGCGCCACTCTGGCCAACCGCGAGACGACTTTATACGGCCTGGTTCCCAGCGACATCGGCCACACGGTCATCGACCTGCTGTACGTGATCATGCCGCAGACGAGCGAGAGTGCGGAAATCGCCGGCGACATTATGTACGGCAAGACGGTCACCAACTACTTCCCGATGATTCAGGCCAGTTTTACAGGGCTGCTGTTTTTCTCACTTGCGGCCTTCAGTTTCAAGCGCAAGGAATTCTGAGTCTGTTGTTTAAGACTGGTACAGCTGCTCCACACTGAACGGCAAACTTCCGGATTTTTTACTGATCGCTTTGAGCCGCTTGCGCGTCTCAGGCTCGATGATTTTTTTGTTCGTCGGCGGGTTTGGGGCTTCGCGTTCACAGGTGGGAATTTGAGCTGCGTGGTCCGGAGGCACACAACACGTACGTAGTTTTACGTAGTTTTTGTCTGCGAGACTGAAATCCAGCTTTTTGGCACGACAGATTTTTGAGCTTTGAGCCCTCAGGGCTCAAAGCTCAAACGTAGTTTTGCGTAATTTTGACGATGAGCTTCCCGCTCAGACTGAATTCCCGCCCGTACAAACTGAATATCAACCCGTTCAGCCCTCATCTCCTTTGCGCCTGTCGTTTTTGCGCTCCTCGCTGGGCGGCGGCGGACCGCCGGGCTCGGAATCGCTGCGTTTGAACAGCGCCTGTTTGGGGCCGTCGTCTTCCCGTTTGTTGAAGTCCGAGCGTTTGGGGCGCTCAAGCCCACCGTCGAAACCGCCGCGCCGCCCCTCGTCGTCGCGCCGTCTATCGTCGTCGCGGAAGGAACGCTTGCCGCCGTCGAAACCGCCGCGCCGTCCGTCATCGTCACGCCGTCTGTCGTCGTCGCGGAAGGAACGCTTGCCGCCGTCGAACCCGCCGCGCCGTCCGTCATCGTCACGCCGTCTGTCGTCGTCGCGGAAGGAACGCTTGCCGCCGTCGAAGCCGCCGCGCCGTCCGTCATCGTCACGCCGTCTGTCGTCGTCGCGAAAGGAACGTTTGCCGCCGTCGAAGCCGCCGCGCTCGCCGCGCGATCTGAAGCTGCGCCCTGGTTTGCGTGCGTCGCCGGAGCGACGGTCATCGCCGAAGCGACTCCTGCCGCCCGGACGGCGCTCATCGTCGGAGCGACGGAAACCGCGACGCGGTTTTTCGTCCTCGTCGTCGTCAAACGCGCCGGCCGGGACGGGTTTAACTTTTTCGTCGACAGCTATGCCTGCAAAAGCCAGCACAAACTCGCCTTTAAACTTCAGGCCTTCGAACTTGGCTTTCAGCTCGGCCATTGTGCCGTGATGCATCGTCTCAAACGAGGTTGTTAACTTGCAACCCAGAAAAGCCCGGCGCTCCGGCATCACTTCCGCCGCGGCTTCCAGCAGCGGTTTTAACCTGTAAGGCGTTTCCAGTAAAACAACCGTGCGTTTTTCGCGCGCCAGCTCGCCGAACTCGCGCAGGCGCTCGGACGGCTCGCGGCTCAAAAAGCCGGCGAAAATAAACTGTCTCGTCGGCAGGCCGCTGCAGACCAGACCGGCCAGCACGCTCGAAGCGCCCGGCACCGCTTTGATCGGAACGCGGTTTTCAATCGCCAGGTGCACCAGAACTTCGCCCGGATCGGCCAACAGAGGCGTACCCGCATCCGAAATCAGCGCCACGGATTTTCCTTCTTTCAGGGCTTCCAGCACTTCGGCGGAGGCCTCTGCTTCGTTGTGTTCGTTCAGCTCCGTTAAATCCTTGCTGACGCGATGTTCGTGCAGCAGACGCGCCGCCGGTTTAATTTCCTCACACACGATCATGTCGGCTTTTTTGAGGATTTCCAGCGCGCGCAATGTGATGTCGTCCACGTGCCCGATCGGCGTCGAAACAATGTACAAGGTGCCGTAATTCAACGCCGGATCTGCGACCTGCCTGACTTTCTCGGTAGGAAACAGATCGCGGATGGGCGTGTCGTCCCAGGCGATTTCTTCCCGGCCGTCGTCAGCGTCGGAGTCGTCCTCTTCACCGTCGTCAGCGTCGGAGTCGTCCTCTTCACCGTCGTCGGCGTCGGAGTTGTCCTCTTCACCGTCGTCGGCGTCGGAGTTGTCCTCTTCACCGTCGTCGGCGTCGGAGTTGTCTTTCGCAAACTCCGCGCCCGCTGCGTCGTCGGAGCCTGATTCACCGACCGCTGCAGAAACTTCGTCGGGGCTATTTTCCTGTTCGTCATGCGGTGAGGCATGTTCAGCCGCCGCGTCGTTTACAGCCGATGGATCGTCGGGTGCGGCGGCAGCCTCATCGCCGGAAGTCTGTGAATGTTCAGTGCCGGATGCGGCGGCCGTTGCATCGTGCTGTTCAGCGGCCGGTTGCGGCTGCGAGTCGTTCCCGTCCGGGGCGTCCTTTGCGGGACCGATCGGTTCTGCCATCGGTATCGTTCCTTCTGTCTGAATTTGAATGCGCAGAGCTGACGTCAAAGACCGGCAATATACAAAAATGCCTCCCTTGCCCACGACTGCCTTTTGTGCTAATTTCGTCCGCCCGCTCCGCCAATGTTAATCTGCGGGCGGCGATGAATCGCGGGTTCGCGGCGGTAAACCTGCCTTGAGCAGTCGGGAAAAAGCGGAAAAAATCGGGACGGCGAATGCAGCAGCAAGTTGGAGAGAGTACGGCGGAACGCATAAGACGACTGCCGCAACGGCTGGAACAGTTCAGCGAACGCCTGGAGCGCGCCCTGCGGCAGGCCGGCCGCGCGGCTTCCTCGGTCAAACTCGTGGCCGTCAGCAAGACGCTGGAAACGGAACTGGTCGCCGCCGGACTGCAACTCGGCCTTAAACACTTCGGCGAAAACTACGCTCAGGAACTGGCCGCAAAGGCCGAAGAACTGCACCGCATCGCACCCGAACAGGCGGCGGCGACGCACTGGCATTTTATCGGCCACCTGCAACGCAACAAAGTCAAGTACATCGCGGCGGATACGGCGCTCTTCCACGCACTGGATTCCGCGCGCCTGGCCGCCGAGTTCGACAAACAGGCGACCAGACTGAGCCGCACAATCGACGTCCTGATTCAGGTCAACACCTCGGGTGAAGACTCCAAGTTCGGCGTTGCGCCGGCGGCGCTGCCCGCGCTCATGGACGAAGTCCAGCAGATGGCCGCCGTGCGCGTCAAAGGCCTGATGACGATCGCCGCGCCGCAGGAACGCGCCGAGGACGCGCGCGGTGAGTTCAGCCTGCTGCGCCGCCTGCTCGATCAAGTGGCCGACAGACGCAGCGAGCAACATCCGCTCGACGAACTTTCCATGGGCATGTCGCACGACTTTGAAACTGCCGTAGCGGAAGGCGCGACCTTCATCCGCGTGGGCACCGCGCTCTTCGGACCGCGCTGACAAACTGTAAACGCAGCAAAATCAAACACATACCGGGACGCGACATTGACGACACAGGGACAAACAAGAATGGATTTGGAAAAGGCCGTGCAGGCCGTCAGGGAAAAAACGTCCTTTGAAAGCTCCGTTGGAATCATCCTGGGCACCGGGCTCGGCGGTCTGGCGCGCGAGATCGAAGTGGAGTGTGCGATCCCCTATGCGGACATTCCCGGGTTTCCGCTGGCGACGGTGGAAACACACAAGGGCGACCTGCTGTTCGGCCGGCTGGACGGGCGGCCGGTGATTGCCATGCGCGGGCGTTTCCACGTCTACGAGGGCTGGACGCTGCAACAGATCGCTTTTCCGGTGCGCGTGCTGCGCCGCCTCGGCGTGCAACACCTGATGATCTCGAATGCCTGCGGCAGCATGAACCCGCTGATTCGCAAGGGCGCGCTGATGATTATCGACGACCACATCAACCTGCTGGGCGGCAGTCCGTTGATCGGGCCCAACGACAATTCCATCGGCCCGCGCTTCCCGGATATGTCCGAGCCCTATTCGCGCGCATTAATAGAAATGGCGGAAACAACGGCGATGAAAGCCGGGATAAAAATTCATCGCGGCGTCTACGTGGCCGTGAGCGGACCGCAGCTGGAGACGCGTGCCGAGTATCGCTTCCTGCGCGGAATCGGAGCGGACGTGGTGGGAATGAGCACGGTACCGGAAGTGATCGCGGCCGTGCACGCCGGGATGAAAGTCTTTGGACTTTCGATCGTCACGGACGAATGTTACCCGGAAGCGCTGCGGCCGGTCAATGTGGAAGAGATTATCGCGACGGCTATGGGCGCCGAACCACAGATGACGAAGGTTTTGCGCGGAATGATTGATTCATTATATATGCATCCCGAAGCGCTCAGCGGTGTTAGTGACTTGTGATCCAACAAATGTGCAATGCCCGGGGCCACGCCAACCGGGCTTTTCAGTTAACCGGGATTTACGGCATGCGACAAAATATCTCCAGATATATTCTGACCATTCTTGTGCTCGGCACGGCGCTGGCACTCACTTCCTGCGGACCCGAAGAAGAAGAACGCGGCGGCGGCACCAGCCCCTGGCAGATGTTTGTCAGTTCGTCGGAAACGGCGGGCGACGTCTCGCTGGTGGACATACCGTCCAATGAAATCCGCACGCAGAATATGAACCTGCTCTCGACCAACAGCCCGGTGACGCGCATGGTCAACTTCCGCGATTATCTCTTCTGTTTTGTGCCGCTGGAGCACAAAATTGTCGTTTTGTCGCTGGTCAACGGCGACAACTTCGCCGAGGTCGAAACGATCGATTTCAGCGAAGAGGAAATTGAGCCGATCGACATCGCTTTCGGCAACGCCACGACAGCCTACGTGATTTTCCGCAATTCCAACGAAGTCAAAGTGGTCGACATTCACTTTCTGGGCGACGGCTCGGAGCGCTGCCGCGTCTGCTCTGCCATCGACCTGGGTGTGCCGTCCTCGTCCATTACGGCTGTCGGCAACCGCGTCTTTGCAACGAACCCCAAAGCCGACCGTGTTTCCTTCTTCGCGACGACCACGGAAAAAGTACAGACCTTTGAAAATTTACCGCCGCAGCCGATGTATCTCGAGGCGGTGCCGAACGGCGACGAAGTTGTCGTGATCAGCCTGGGCGGAGGCAAACGCGGCGACACGCGCGAGCTCTCCGAGTGCATGGCGACGTTCATCAATGTGGCGGAAGAAAGTATCAGTGCGCCGACGCCGATCTTCGACTCTCAATCGACGCAGTTTACAACGGAAGCGCGCGGCATCGCGATTACGCAGCGCGACTACGCTTTCATTCCGACAAATAATACGGTGCTGCGGATCGACCTGCGCGGCGACCGTGCGCGCCAGACCAAGGTTCTCGGCCGACCGATGGAAGCGATTGTATACAACCCGATCCGCGACGAAATTTTGATGATCGAGGAAGGCCGCCAGCGCCTGCGCATCCATTCGGCCACGGGTGCGGAAATTGAAACGTACACGCTGCCGATGCGCCCGATTGAGGCGGTCAGCCCGCGCTAGCAGCGAACCCGAGACAGAATGCCCGAAACCTCTCCAGTTCTGGAATCCATACTCAGCCGCGCCGCACAGGCCGGCAAACGCATCGCCCTGCCCGATTCCGGCGATCCGCGCAGCATCGAAGCCGCACACATCGCGCTCGAACGCGGGATCTGCCGCCCGGTGCTCGTCGTCGGATCCGACGGCGGCTCTGCAAACAACAATCAAGCTCTGGAATCAGTCAGCGCCGCCGACCTGCCGGGTTTTGACGATCTGGCGCGGCGTCTGCACGACAAACGCAAACACAAAGGTTTGACGGAAGCGCAGGCGCGAACTCTCGCCGCCGAGCCGCTCTACCTGGCGGGGCTGATGCTCGACGCGGGCCTCGTCGACGGCTGCGTGGCGGGTTCGCTCAGCACGACGGCCGACGTCCTGCGCGCCGGCATCCACACGGTGGGCCTGGCGCCGGGGCTCAGCACGGTCTCCAGTTTTTTCCTCATGCTCGCGCCGGATTATACGCTGGCGTTTGCCGACAGCGGCGTGGTGCCCGACCCGGATGCACGCCAGATGGCCGACATCAGCATTGCCACCTGCGCCAATTACGAGCGGCTCACCGGACAGAAAGCTTACGCCGCACTGCTGGCCTTCTCGACTCTGGGCAGCGCCGAGCACGCCTCACTCCACAAAATTCGCGCTTGCCTGGAATTGCTCCGCAGCGAACAGCCGGAGCTGACGGTTGACGGCGAGCTGCAATTTGACGCGGCCTTTGTTCCGGCCGTGGCACAGCGCAAGGCGCCCGACTCTCCCGTGGCGGGCCGCGCCAATGTATTTATCTTTCCCGACCTCAATTCCGGCAACATCGCATACAAAATCGCCGAGCGCCTCGGCGGCCTGCAAGCGATCGGCCCGAACGTTCAGGGTTTAAAAAAACCGTATCTTGATCTTTCGCGCGGCTGTTCCGCCGGAGACATCGTCGTCAGCATGGCGCTGGCATCGATCATGGCCGACTGAGCTGCGTTCCTTCTGCGCGACGCAGTTTGTTTAACAGGCAGAATGCGTTCGCCGGCCGAACGCTTCGGCGGAGCGAGTGTATTAAACACAACAGCGGCGCACAGTACCTGCCGTTCGGGCAACAGCGACTTAAACACAGCGGCATGATTTATTTTCTCTCCGACGTACATCTTGGCCTGGGCGACCGCGCGACGGACCGCCAACGCGAGCGCGACCTGGTGAAGTTTCTGCGCACAATCGCGCCGGATCTGGACGAGCTCTACATCGTCGGCGACCTGTTCGACTTCTGGTTCGACTACCGCAGCGTAATTCCGCGCTACCACGTGCGCACGCTGGGCGCGCTGGCGGAGCTGAGCGACGCGGGCATTCCGATTCATTATTTAATTGGCAATCACGACTTCGGCCACCGCGACTTCTTTGAGCGGGAACTTAACATTCGGGTTTACCAGGACGATCTTAAACTGGAGCTGCAGGGCAAACGCGTGTACATCGCCCACGGCGACGGCAAGGTGGCCAACGACCGCGGTTACCTGATTTTGCGCGCCATCCTGCGCAACCGCATCTGCCAGAAACTCTACCGCGCACTGCACCCGGACATCGGCATCGGGCTGGCGGCCAAAACCTCTCGTACAAGCCGCGCTCACACGGACGCCCGCGACTACGGCGAGGACGACGGCATGCGCCAGTTTGCGCGCGCCACTATTAAACAGGAAGGCTGGGACTACGTGGTCATGGGACATCGCCACATCCCCATCGACGAGGAACACGACGGCGGCCGCTACATCAACCTGGGCGACTGGCTGGTACACCGCACGGTCGGACGTATGATCGACGGCAGGATCGAGATTGTCAAGGTCGACGACATTTTAGACGGCAGACTTTAACACCTCCCAATCCGGCTTGAGCGCTTCGCCTGCGGACAGGCTTGCTTTATGCTTTTGTCAGCCCCGCAGTGCGGAGGCTTTGAGTTTCGGGTATGTTTTCACCATACGAACTCGCTGTGCTGGGCTGGTTTGACGCATCCGAAGCGCGCACCGGCTCGTCACCTTGCGCTGCGCGACACTGAACTTCACTTGAGACTGTAGTCTGTGAACCGGGCGTTTGCGGCTCGACGCAATCCGGTTCACGGCGGCTCACGCGTGTTACGCCTGGTTTTTTCGCCCGTTCACACGCGAAACCGACCCGTTCACCCACGTTCTGAGCGCCGTTCAGTTTTTTCGGCTGTGAAAGGGTTGACGGAATGATTAACGTTGAATCGGCGCGGGCAGACCGGTTGTGCGCGTCGGCAGGGAGGTCACTGGGTTGATGGCATGCTGAACGAGCCCGCGCGGAGCGGGTAAGGGAAGCTATATTGGTGGGTATCGTTTTGGAAAGGTGGTGGTGTCGGGGTGGGTCCTTTGATCACGCAAAGGTCCAAACTTTTTAAACTGACTTCTAACTTGAAGTCTCCCTCGCGCTCAAAATCACCGCGCCCTCACACTCGCTTCGACATCACACACTCGTCGACTGTAAACCGACACAAATATTCGTTACTCGAATCTGCACGACCAGCAAAAAAGTCATCGAGCCTGAGCCGAAGTGTAAACGAGGCTCAAAGCGATCAGTATTTCAGTCCTGGTCTTTGAGTATGGCCGCAAGTCAACCCGACCTGCAAGGCAGCCTCAAAGTCAAACACAAAAGCGCGTTTAACCTCCCCTAACCCAGCACCTGCAACTTTGCATATTTTAACAAAAGAGTCTTCTCCCCTACCGACTTAAACCGCACGATCGCGCGCTGTCCGTCGCCGCTGCCGGCCACGCGCAGAACCTGGCCCTCGCCAAAAGAGCTGTGGCCCACGCGCATGCCCGGACGTATCTTCGCCCGGCCGCCGCTCTCTTCCGGCGGAAGCTGCGAATAACTTTCGTCCTCGTTGGCCGGAATGTCGTTAAACAAGGTCTCTTCTTTTGGTTTGCGACGCACCCCGTCGCCCGGACGAGCCGCACGGAAATTGCCGGAGAGAGCGCCCAGATCGCGCTGACGACCAATTCCGAGTTTTTCTACCAACTCCGGCCTGATCTCGTCCAGAAATCCCGAAGGCATCGGATATGAAAGTTCGCCGAATCGATAGCGACGCTCGCAGTGCGAAAGATAAACGCGCTGCTCGGCCCGCGTGATAGCAACGTAGAACAAACGGCGCTCCTCCTCCAACTCGTCCGGCTGCTGCTCCGCGCGCGACAGCGGAAACAGGCCCTTTTCCATGCCGACAACGCAGACAACCGGGAATTCCAGCCCCTTGGCGCCGTGCATCGTCATTAACGTCACGACGTCGTCCGCATCGACCATCTGCTCGGTATCGTCCACGAGCGCAACTTCCTGCAGGTACTCGGCCAGGCCCGCGTCGGGACGCGCCTCGGTAAACTCCGCGATGTGTGAAATCACGCGCTGTACATTGTTCCAGCGGTCCAGGTTTTCCTCGCCGCCTGCTTCGGCGTAATAACTTAACAACTTGCTTTCGTCGATGTACGCACGCGCCAGCTCATGCGCCGGCAAGTTGTTAAGTTGGTCGATGTACGTGCGGACAAAGCGCGCAAATTCCTGAATGGCGGTGCGGGCGCGCTTCTGCAGATGCGGCACGTGCTCGACGTTGTTACAGGCCTCAAAGACGGAGAGATTCTGCTCCTGCGCAAAACGCGTTAAACGCCCCAGCGTTGTTTTACCGATGCCGCGCGCGGGCTCGTTGATAACACGCAGCAGGCTTTCACTGTCGCTCGGGTTGACAAGCAGTTTGAGATAAGCCAGAACGTCCTTGACTTCCTTGCGGCGATAAAACGAAATGCCGCCCACGATTCTGTAGGGAACGCCGGCCGAACGCAATGCGTCCTCCAACACCTGCGACTGCGCGTTGATGCGGTACAGTACCGCACAGTCGCTGTACTTGAGACCGTGTTCGCGTTTGTTTTCGCGGATCACATCCACGACGGAAGACGCTTCCTCGCGCTCATCGCGACAGCGACGCTGGTAGATCGGATCGCCGTCGTCGTTCTCCGTCCAGAGTTCCTTTTTCAATTGTCGCCGATTGTTAACAATCACGTCGTTGGCCGCGGCCAGGATGCGCTTGGTCGAGCGGTAATTGCGCTCCAGTCGCACCACCGTGGCATCTTTAAAATCAGCTTCAAACGTCAGGATATTTTCGATGTCCGCGCCGCGCCAGCGATAGATGCTCTGGGCGTCATCGCCGACCACGCAGAGATTGCGGTGTTTCCAGGCCAGCAACTGCACCGCGCGGTACTGCGGTTTGTTCGTGTCTTGATACTCATCAACCAGCACGTGTTGAAAGCGCTCGCGGTAGTTGTCGAGAACTGCCGGAAAAGCCTCAAACAGACGAATAATGTTAATTAACAGATCGTCAAAATCCATCGCATTGCTGCGCTTGAGATTTTGTTCGTATTCCTTGTAAACCAGTCCGGTCTGTTTTTCAAAAATGGAGTCGGCATTGCGGCTGTACTCTTCCCAGGGCGTCATGGAGTTTTTGGCCGAAGAGATGGCCGAGCGAACGGCCTGCGGCGTGTGCTCCTGCTGCGAAATGCCCAGATTGGTCATGATCAGCTTGATCAGATTGAGCGAGTCTTCGCTGTCGTGAATCGAGAACGACGAGGTGTAGCCCAGTTTATCTGCTTCGCGGCGCAGAATGCGTGCAAAAATTGAGTGAAAGGTTCCCGCCCAGATTTTGAACGCCGCATCATCGCCGACCAGACGCGCAATGCGTTCGCGCATTTCCGCCGCAGCTTTGTTGGTGAACGTCAACGCGAGAATATTCCACGGTTTAACGCCGCGCGTAATCAGATGGGCGATGCGAAAAGTCAATGCGCGCGTCTTGCCGCTGCCCGCACCGGCCAAAATCAGCAAGGGACCGTTCTGATGTTCAACAGCTTTGCGTTGTTCGCTGTTTAAACCGGCCAGCAGGGACCGCACCGCAGCGTCGGAGGACGTATTAACAGAATCGGAGGATTCGGCGGGTTTGAGCCGTACTCTTTTCATTGTTTAAGTTCTTATGTGTTGTGCGCAGGCGAAAGACGGTATCAAACCACCGTTTCAAGCGCATTAAAGCTGCGGAAAAATGTCGCTGAAGTCGTGAAAGCCGCGTTTGCCGTTTAACCAGCGCGCTGCCCGCAAAGCACCGTGCGCAAAACCCTCGCGATTGCGGGCGCGATGCGTCAGTTCAATGCTGTCGGCCGGTGAATCGATGACAAACATGTGCGTGCCGGGTATGTCCCCGCCGCGCGTGGATGACACGTGCAGGTCCGCCGCGTCAATGACGCCGCCGCTGCGATCCGTTAAAACCCGCTGTTTGCCGCCGTGTTCCTGAAGAACGATGTTGGCCAGCTCCATCGCCGTGCCGCTGGGGCTGTCGGCTTTGCGCCGGTGATGAAACTCGTGCAGCATCACGTCATATTCATCGTAGCGGCTTGTCAGTGCGGCCGCGTGACGCACCATCGCAAAAAACATGTTCATGCCGATGGAAAAATTCGATCCGACCACGCAGCCGATCCCGGCCCGTTTAACCAGGTCGCGCACCTCGTCGCGCCGAGCATCCCACCCCGTCGTGCCGATGACAACCGGTTTACCCAGCTCCGCAAGGTGTTTAACTGTTCCGGCCACAGCATGTGGCAGCGAAAAGTCGATTGCCACGTCAAAATTTGCATCCACATCGCCGTGCAACGGTCGATTTTCATCGAACAGAGCCGTTATTTCGCAGTTGTGTCCAGGCGCCAGACGCTCGATCAATTGCCCCATCACGCCGTGACCGACGAGCGCGACGCGTATATTTTCCCGACTGTCACTCACTTTTGGCCGTCCCCTTGTTTGTCATGGAGAGAAAAGCCTCCGGCGGCGTGTGGCTCAGCCTGCCTTCGTTAACGTAGAGGTGACGCGCCTCCGGGAAGGCGTCCAGCATGGTTTGGCTGTGCGTTGCCAGCACAAGGCCGCAGCCCTTGCCGTGCACTTCGTTGAGCACGCGGACGACGGCTTCCATCGTCTGGTCGTCCATGTTGCTCGTCGGCTCGTCGGCAAAGAGCATTTCAGGTTCGTGCACGATGGCGCGCGCCAGCGCCGCCAGGTGTTTTTCACCGCCGGAAAGACTGGAGGGCATGCGGTTGCGCAGGTAGGAAATGCCGACTTCGCCCAGTACGCGCAGGCCGCGTTTGTCCGCTTCGCGCCGGTTGTGGCCCACCGCGTACATCTGGATCACGACGTTTTCGTAGACTGTCAGGTCATCAAAGAGTTTACAGTCCTGGTACACAATGCCCATGCGTCGGCGCAGAGCCGCCAGGCGTCGTTTGCCGATGCGGTGAATATCGACTCCGTCGATGCGCACAATGCCTGCGCCAGGCTTCAAATCGCCGTATAACACGCGCATCAGGCTGGTTTTTCCCGCGCCTGTCGGCCCCAGCAGCAGACAGGGACGCTCCTCGTCAAAACTGTCGCTCACGGCGTTGAGCGCCGGAAAGGGTTCGCTTTTGTAGACCAGGCTGACGCCGTCCAGTTCAATCCTCATGGTTCCCCGCGGCGCTCCTTAATCCTCGTCTTCGCGCAGACTTTCCAGTACGGAAAAATCTTCAAGTGTGCTCGTGTCGCCGCTGATCGATCCGCCTGCGGCCAGTTCGCGCAACAGACGACGCATGATTTTGCCGCTGCGCGTTTTGGGCAGCGCCTCGCTGAAGCGGATGTCGTCCGGCTTGGCGATGTGCCCGATCTCAGCCGCCACATGTGCACGCAATTCGGCCGCCAGTTTTTCGAGTGCGCGGCCCGACATTTTAGCGCTCGCGCCGCGCAGCGTCACATACGCCACCAGAGCATTGCCCTTGATTTCGTCCGGTCGCGCCACCACCGCCGCTTCCGCCACGCGCGCATGCGAGACCAGCGCGCTTTCAATTTCGGCCGTGCCCAGACGGTGGCCGCTGACGTTCACCACGTCGTCGACGCGGCCCATGATCCAGATATAACCGTCGGCATCGCGGCGCGCGCCGTCGCCCGTAAAGTAGTAGGCCGGGCGGTCGCCCGCGGGCGGATACTCGCTCCAGTAGGTCTTTTTATAGCGCTGAAAATCGCCGAAGACATTGCGCAACATCGAAGGCCAGGGATGTTTAACCACCAGATAGCCGCCCTCGTCGGCTTTGCAGCGCGTGCCGTCGCGGCGCACAACGTCGGCATCGATGCCCGGCAGCGGCGTGGTCGCCGTGCCCGGTTTCATCGGCGTCACATTCGGCACCGGCGAGATCATGATCGATCCTGTTTCCGTCTGCCACCAGGTATCGACAATCGGGCAGCGCTCGCCGCCGATGTGTTTGTAGTACCACATCCACGCCTCGGGATTGATCGGCTCGCCGACGGTACCGAGAATGCGCAGTGAAGACAAGTCGTGGCCGGCCGGGTGTTGATCGCCCCATTTCATGAACGCGCGGATGGCCGTCGGCGCCGTGTAAAAGATCGAGATGCGATGGCGCGCAATCATCGACCAGAAACGATCCGGCCCCGGGTGATTCGGCGCACCTTCATACATGAAGATCGAAGCGCCGTTGCTCAGCGGCCCGTAAACGATGTAACTGTGTCCGGTAATCCAGCCCACATCGGCCGTGCAGAAGTACAGGTCGTCTTCCTGCAGATCAAAAACAATATTGCTTGTATATGTGGCCTGAGTCAGGTATCCGCCGGTGGTGTGCAGGATGCCCTTGGGTTTGCCGGTGGAACCGCTGGTGTACAGAATAAACAGCGGATGTTCGGCCGGCAGTTTGGCGGCGGCGCAGCTGTCGTTCATTCCGTCCAGCGTCTCGTCCCACCAGTGATCGCGCCCTTTTTTCATGGTGATGTCCACGCCCACGCGGCGCACCACCAGCACGTTGGCCACGTGTTTAAGTCCCTTGACCGCCGCATCCACGGCTTCCTTGAGCATGACATGTGAGCCGCGGCGCCAGGCGGCGTCCTGCGTTATCACACAAACGGCGTTTGAGTCGATGATGCGCTCGCGCAACGCGTCGGCCGAAAAACCACCGAATACGACGTTGTGCGTGGCGCCGATGCGCGCGCAGGCCAGCATGGCAATCGCCGCTTCGGGAATCATGCCCATGTATATCGCAACGACGTCGCCGCGTTTAACACCGAGTTTTTTAAGTCCGTTGGCGCAGCGGCACACTTCGCGGTGCAGCTGCTGGTAGGTCAGCGTGCGCACGTCGCCGGGTTCGCCTTCCCACACAATCGCGGCTTTATTGCGCCGCCAGGTCGTCAGATGCCGGTCGATGCAATTGTGCGCCACGTTGAGTTTGCCGCCGGTGAACCACTTCGCGCGCGGGTACTTCCAGTCGAGTACTTTGGTCCAGGGGCTGAACCACTCCAGTTCGCTCGCGCGCTCCTCCCAGAATGCTTCGGGATTCTTGAGCGCTTTGCTGCGCATTGATTTGAGTTTGGCCGCAGTGGGTATACTGCCGTGTTTTGGCCCATCCTTTTCGGGCTTGATCCAGCGCGTCTCCTGCATGACGGAGTCGATGGAGCCCGCGGCGGACGCGGACGTTTTTTCAGCTGTTTTTTCGGATGAAGCAGCAGCAGCAGAACGACGGGAAGCGCGCCGGGTAGCACTCATAGGACATCAGTGTGTAAGGTCTGGAAGAACATTCGGAGTAGAACAGTCGGCGGTCGCCGCGGACCGCGCGCCAAATATGCAACGTCCGGCCGGGAATTCCAATCCGCGCGGGAGGCGCAAACGGGAGCTCGCGGCCGGACGTAAACAGGCCATCCTTCCGGCTATGGGCCGCCGTCAGGAACTGTGTGCGCCGTCGGCGCGCAGCTTTTTCACCATCTCGCGATGCTGCAGGCGCTGCTCGCGGCGCAGCGCGGCTTCGTTGAAGCGCCGCTTCTCTTCATCGCTTTCCACTTCCAGCGGCGGCACCTTCAAGGGACGACCGTATGTGTCGATCGCGACAAAGGTCAGGTAGGCCGAGCTGGTATGTACGCTGGAGTTGTTAAGCGGATCTTCGCGCAGGACGCGCACGCCTATTTCCAGCGACGTGGTAAACGCTCGGTTTATCATCGCCTGCAGCGTCACCACGTGCCCGAGTTTAATCGGCTCAAAAAAGTTGATTTCGTCTACGGAGGCCGTGACGCAGACTTTGCTCGAGTGACGCATGGCCACCATCGCCGCGGCGATGTCGATCCAGTGCATCAGGCGGCCGCCCAACAGATTTCCAAGCTGGTTCGTATCGTTCGGCAGGACCAGCTCCGTCATTTCAACACTTGAGTCCTTCGGTCTGCGCGCTTGCAACTGGCTCATTTTTCGCCTTTCTCTCCAAGGGATAATCTTTCTTCCACTTCACGCCCGATGTCGTTGATTTCATCAAGTAATTCACCGGACGGAAAACGCTTTCTGTACAGTCGTACTGTCTCGCGCGCTTCGTCGTAGCGCTCCAGAATCATGAGCGACTGCAATTTGCCCAGGAAGGCGGGCTCCAGGTAGGAGGTGTCGTCGAAGTTGTCGATCACGCCGTCGTAGTACACAATCGACGCGCCGCGCAGCCGCATTTTGGTGTAGAGCACCGCCGTCTCAAACTCGCGGCGGCCCAGTTTCTCGCGCAGCTCTTCAATAATGCGCGTGCATTCATCCGCGTGCTCGTCGCCCGGGAACAGCGCCTGGTATTCCGTCATTTTCAGGATAGCCTGATGCGTGTAAGTCTGGTCGCGGTTGAAGCTCGGCGACAGTGAGTAGTAACACATCGCCTCCTGCAGGTGCGCCCGCCGCATCAGGTCGCTGCGCGGATAGGAGCGGTAGACCGAGGAAAACTTGAAAGCCGCCAGAATGTACTCGCCCATCTCGTAGTGGATCTGCGCCAGGTGGAAATCCGCGTCGTCCGCATATTCGCTGGCCGGGTATTGCAGACTGATCACGTCGAACAGGCGCCGCGCTTCCAGCCAGTCCTCATCCTCAAAGAGCTTCATGGCCTGCGTGTACAATTCATCGACGCTTTCATCGCGCGAACCAGCGCGGCCCGAGCCGCAGGAAACCAGAATAAGACAGGGAACCACGACCATCGCAACAAAGCGGAAAGTGCGCAGAACAGGCATGTTTGGCAGGAGTTGATTCATAATGTACAAAGCTACGTCAAGCCAGATTCACGTGAAAACGCCGCAGGCAGAATTCTGCTCGCCGCCCGGAATTGAACGAGAAATGCACGGTCCGCAACCGCGGAAAATAGTATCTTACACGTTTGCACGGGAATGCTACGGTGTGGAAACGTCGTACCGCATGAAAAATTGGTTGCTGATTCGCGCCGGCATGGGCCGTCCGGCGGCATGCGCCTCACTCTTTATTTCTTCCTCAGCTTGACGAATGGAACAACACGAACAACAATCGCCTCCCTCCGTTGACTCGATCAAAGGGATGCGTATCGATTGTCTTGACAAAGGTTTTGTGCGCCTCGTGGATTACATGGGCGACGACAGCGCTATCGTCCAGGCGGCGCGCGTATCCTACGGCGCCGGCACCAAACGCGTGCACGAGGACCGCGGTCTTATCCGCTACCTCATGCGCCACGCTCATACGACACCGTTTGAGATGGTAGAGTTAAAATTTCATGTAAAGTTGCCGATCTTCGTCGCCCGTCAGTGGATCCGCCACCGCACCGCCAACGTGAACGAGTACAGCGGTCGCTACTCCGTCATGAGCGATGAATTTTACGTGCCCGAGGCCGAACAAATCCGCCCGCAGAGCCGCTCCAACCGCCAGGGACGCGGTGAGGAAGCCTTCCCCGCCGAGTCCGCCGAACGAATCCGCACCTCGCTGCAGGACTTCCAGCGCCGCTCCTACGACCAATACGAAGAACTGCTGGAGCAGGACCTCGCGCGCGAACTGGCACGCATCAACCTGCCGCTCTCAATGTACACCGAGTGGTACTGGAAAATTGACCTGCACAACCTCTTCCACTTCCTCCGTTTGCGCCTGGACGACCACGCCCAGCACGAAATCCGCGTCTACGGCGATGCCATGGCCGAAATCGTCCGCCAGGTAACTCCGATGGCCTACGAGGCGTTTGAGGACTATCGCCTCAACTCCATGTTCCTCTCCGGCGCCGAACAGAAAGCCCTCCGCGGTATGCTCAACGCCGACGCTCTCGACTCCGTGGAAGACGAATCCCTGCGCGAACACGGCTTGTCCAAACGCGAGATCCGCGAATTCCGCGCCAAGTTCAAACGCCTCTTCCACGACTGACGCAGCCCGGCTGAATTTTTTCCCCCGACCATACCAAATCCGCTTTTGTTAATCGCCGGGTGGCAAACCCGGCGCCATTGAATCTGCGTCAGGTCTGAACATCGCTTCGCCGCATGCCGGCGTCGGCCTCGCAGTCGGACGCAGTTGTGTTGCGCCCGCAACTTTCTCCTCGCCCGATCCACGCCCCGTGCTTTAAAACATGTTTAAAATGACGAAGGAATGCTGTTGGGCATTCCTTCGTCACTGATCCCCTTCCGCCGGGTATTCTGCCTGTCTGTTGCGTGTGCAACTCCGAATCCGCTGGATACGGAGCCAACTTTCATTCAGGGCTGCGCTCGTTGACGCAAACTTTGGAGTATTGCGGAATTTAAAAACCGCCTTCGTCAGTTCCTACAACCAGAAAAGAAACAGATGGTTACATTCCATTTCATTCGAATATGAAGCTGATATCCGGGAAAAGACTTGTACTCAGATATTAACCAGAGTTGATGAAACAAAAAATGACTGAACGCTCTGATAACTCGCTGAAATACAGTGGAAACGACTTGGGTGTATCAGGACTTTACGACTCTGAAAGCCTCTGTACGGCGGTCAATATACAATTTTTTGTTATAGATGTCTGTAGGACAATCTATTATTTTTATCTAAGGGTTTTTCTGATGCGGACAACAATCGGCACACTCTTCCGACATTTTCACCGCTTTTCAAGGCATTTCCGAATGCCCTGCCGGAAATTTCAACGATATAAGTCCATGAATCGTTGTAGCTGAAGAATTTGAACTGCTCTTGTGGAAATCTGGAAATCGGGATGACGGTTATGCAGGAACTCGCCGACAAACGCAATGACTACAATGACGGCCGACTGGAAAAAAGCGATGTAAGTTCCACACCCTTTGAACAATTTGAACGCTGGATGAGGAACGCTCTGGACAAAGTCAGCCTGGATCCGACGGCCTTCAGCCTGGCGACAGCCGATGATCAGGGCCGCCCGAGCGTTCGCATTGTGTTGTTGAAGGGCGCCGCGAACGACCGCTTTACTTTTTTCACCAACTACAACAGCCGCAAAGCGCAGGACATCGCAGCCAATCCACAGGCCGCCATGCTCTTTTTCTGGCCGGAACTGCAACGCCAGATCCGCATTTCCGGGCCGCTGGCCAAAGTGCCGCGCCCCGAATCCGAAGAGTATTTCGACTCGCGTCCCTACGAAAGCCGCATCGGCGCAATCGCCTCCCGGCAGAGCGCCGTACTGGAAAACCGCGAACTGCTCGAATCACGGATGGATCAACTCAAACAACGCCACGCCGAAGACAGCAAGGTGCCGCTGCCCGAACACTGGGGCGGCTATCGCATCACCGCGCTGGAATACGAGTTCTGGCAGGGCCGTGCATCCCGCCTGCACGATCGCTGGCGTTTCCGCCGCACGGCGGTCACCTCCAGCGACTGGCAGCTCGACCGACTCTTCCCCTGACTCGACGCAAGCAACTCGATGACAAACAAGAATGGCTTTGGTGGAGTTTTCCGTCAGGTCTGAACCAGCATGCCGGGAAGTGAACCGACAACCGCTTTAAAACGACAACCGCCCCCTCGCAAGCGACAGGGCGGTCGTTCTGTAAGTCTTTTCAGGCGACGGAATTGCGCACCGCCGCGAGCGGATCAGTTGATGTCCTGGGCCACGAAAGGCAGGAGCGCCAACGCACGAGCGTGTTTAATGGCGCGGGCTACCTGGCGTTGCTGGAACGCCGTCACTCCGGTCAGGCGACGCGGAAGGATGCGGCCCTGATCATTGATAAACTTCTGGAGAAGTTTGGTATCGAAGTAGTCTACATGGCGAGCTTCGCCGAGCGGATTGGGTCGTTTGCGATTCCGCTGATCCTGACGTTTTCTGCCTCTGCGTGGATACACGGTTCAGTCACCTTACACTATGAGTTGAAAAATGATATTCTCGATCAATTATCGCCTGCCGCCGTAGCCGTCTCGGTTGCGGCGCCATCGCCTGCATCACCGGTAGTTTTGCGTTGGTCGCGCAGTTTCTTCGTTTTCTCGAAGCGCTTGTTAAAGCGATCCACACGACCGGCCGTATCGACCAGGCGCTGTTTACCCGTAAAAAAGGGGTGCGATTTGGAGTCGATTTCGAGCACCATGCGATCCCCCGGGTAGCAGGAACGCGTCTTGAAAGTCGAGCCGTCCGTCATGACGATCTCGACGGTATGATAGTCGGGATGTAAATCTTTTTTCATTGTTTTCTCAGATCGATTGAATCGACATCCTTGATATCGGCAACGCGCACAAAGCGCTCGTAGTATTTGACGGTTCCGGTTTCCGAGCGGTAGCCCTGAATAACCTTGACGTTCAGCCCGCTGTCGGCTTCTTTGCCTTTTTTGAGCTTATCGCCGAATGTCTGTTTCTTAGCCATTTTCGGCCCCTTTTAGCTTGCGTAGAACAAGATTACAAACTTAAAATTCCGGTCTGTAAAAACCAAGTAAAATCACCGACTCTAAAGAAAAAAGCGCGCCGTCAAGACGGCGCGCCGGACTCAGTGATAATTATAGGTCAGTCCGGTCGGCCTTGTCAGGGGAACAGTCCCAGCTGCATGTAGGCCGTTGCGACTTTGTCCAGCGCCGACACGTAGGCCGCTGTGCGCATGTCCTGAATTTTCTTGTTGCCGTGCCAGAAGCCCTTGATCTCGTCGTAAGCGAACATCATTGTGTCTTCCAGCCCCGAATAAACCAGATCGCGCTCGCCCGCCCCGGTGATCAGCATTTTGCGTTCGGTCTCGCCGAAGGTCTTGCCGGTCATCATCTCGATCGAGTCGATCATGCGCTGGTTGACGCCCTCGTCAAAGCGTTTGCCCATGCGGCCGAAGCGAATGTGCGAGATGTTTTTGAGCCATTCAAAGTACGATACCGTCACACCGCCGGCGTTGAGGTACATGTCCGGCACGATGAAAATGCCCTTGTCCAGCAGCACCTGCTCGGCCTGCGAGGTAATCGGGCCATTGGCCGCCTCGCCGATGATTTTGGCTTTGATATGCGGCGCGTTTTTGTAGTGGATCTGATTTTCGAGCGCTGCCGGAATCAGAATATCGCACTCGTATTCGAGCAGTGCGGCGCTGTCCTTGATGGTCTCCGCGCCGGGAAAATTGGTAATCGATCCTGTTTCGACGCGGTGTTTGTGCAGCGCCTCCACATTGATGCCTTTGGGGTTGTACACGCCGCCGTCCCACTCGGCGATACCCGTAATCACGCCGCCGCCCATCTCCTGGATGAACTTGGCGGCGTGGTAACCCACATTGCCGAAACCCTGCACAATGACGGTTTTACCGTCCATGCCGAGTTCCATGCCGAGCGGCTTCATGACTTCGGGATCTTCGACGGTCTGGCGCAGACCGAAGTACGTGCCGAGGCCCGTGGCCTCGGTGCGTCCGCGGACGCCTCCCTGTGCAATCGGTTTACCGGTCACACAGGCCAGCGCGTTGATGTCCTGGCCGTAGGTAAAAGCGCCGTAGGTATCGGCAATCCACGCCATTTCGCGCTCGCCGGTGCCGTAGTCGGGTGCGGGCACGTCGACGGAAGGGCTGATAAAGTTTTTCTGGACCAGCTGGGCGGCATAGCGCCTCGTGATCCGCTCGAGTTCTTCCACGGTGTAGTTGGCCGGGTTGATCTTGACGCCGCCTTTTGCACCGCCGAAGGGCACGTGCACGATGGCGCATTTGAAGGTCATCAGCGCGGCAAGCGCCATGACTTCGTCCTGGTCCACCAGGTTGCTGAAACGAATACCGCCCTTGGTGGGCAGTTTGTGCTGGCTGTGCTCCACGCGCCACGCTTCAATTACCTGGATTTCCCCCTGTATTCGCACCGGGAACTGGAAGTAGTACACGGAGTTGCAAACGCGAATCTGCTCGGTCAGGCCGCGCGGGTATTCCGTCACGGCTACGGCTTTTTCGAAGTTCTCGCTGACCGACTTGTAGAAGGGAATCACATGCGATTCAGCCTGCCCCGTGCTTGACTGGGTTGTGGACATAGATCGTTACTCGAACTGGAAATGTACGGGATTTGGAAAGGTCGATTTTGGGGTCATCCGGCGGGCCGGGATAGAGTGACGTGGAGCGCCCCACCCGCCGGAAAACGGACGGTTTCTCGTCAAAGATTGCCGCGCAGTCCTTGCTCGCGCTCGATCGATTCAAACAAGGCCTTGAAGTTGCCCTTGCCGAACGACTCCGCGCCGCGGCGCTGGATAATCTCGATAAACAGGGTCGGACGATCTTCCAGCGGTTTTGTGAACAGCTGCAGCATATAGCCTTTGTCGTCGCGATCCACCAGGATTTTCAGTGAGCGCAGACGCTCCACGTCTTCGTCGATATCGCCGACGCGCTCTTTGAGCTCCGTGTAGTAGGTATCCGGCGTTTCGAGGAAGTCCACGCCGTTTTCGCGCAGCGCGGCAACCGTGCTGATAATATCGTTCGTGTGCATGGCGATATGCTGCACGCCGGGACCGTTGTTGAATTCCACGTATTCTTCGATCTGGGACTTGCGCAGGCCCTCTGCCGGCTCGTTGATCGGGAATTTGATCCAGCGATTCTCGTTGGCCACCACCGTCGAGCGCAGCGCAGTGTATTCCGTCGAGATGTCCTTGTCGTCAAAGGAGACAAAGCGCGAAAAGCCAAAGACGTTTTTGTAGAATTCGACCGTGTTGTTCATCTCGTCCCACGACACATTACCAACGACATGGTCGACAAATTGCAGACCGACCGATTTGCCCATGCCCTTGTCGTCGCGCGCCTCAAAGTGCGGCAGGAAGGGACCCGTGTAGTCGCTGCCGCGTTCCACAAAGGTGTGCACCGTGTCGCCGTAGGTTGCAATCGTCGCCAGTTTGACTTTGCCGTGTTTGTCTTCGATCACATGCGGTGCAGCTACGGCTTTGGCGCCGCGCTCCGTCGTGATGCGGAAAGCTTCCTCGGCGTCTTCAACGTGCATGGCGATATCGCGCACGCCGTCGCCGTGATTGCGCATAAAGTCGTTGGCCTGGTGGTTCGCAATGAGCGGAGTCGTCAGCACAAGGACGATTTTGCCCTGGCGCAATGCGTAGGAACAGGCTTCGCGCACGCCGGTTTCCGGCCCGCTGTAGGCGAACAACTCAAAGCCGAAGGCGCGGCGGTAGAAGTAGGCGGCCTGTTTGGCGTTGCCGACAAAAAATTCAAGGTGATGGGTTCCCTTGATTGTAAACAAGTCCTTAGCGGGACTTCCGTTCGTTTCAGGTGCAGCCGTAGACATAAGTTCTCTCCGATGTTTTTTCAGAGTATAAAATCAATTCTGTTGTATTCCTCGATCAGCTCATTTACCCGGCCGTGACGGCTGCGCGCACTTACGGGGCGATCGCCCCGATCGCTTCTTTCAATACCTGCATACAGCGCGCATTTTCTTCCGCCGTTCCCGTACTGATTCGCAGGCAGTGCGGCAGTCCAAAACCTGTCAGCGGGCGTGTAATAACGCCGCGTATCAACATTTCGTGGTACAGCGCCGACACGTTCTCCGGCGTGCCGCGGTCCAGCAGCACGAAGTTCGCAACGGAGCGCGGCGCCTCCAGCCCCATGGCCGACAACTCGCGGGTAAAATATTGCAGCGCGTCGCGATTGACCGTTACGGTCTGCTGCAGAAATTCATCATCGTCCATCGCACCCAGCGCGGCGGACTGCGCCACCGTGGACGGTTCAAAGGGCAGTTTAACTTTGTGCAGCGCTTCAATCACGCGCGGACTGCCCAGGCCATAGCCGATGCGCAGACCGGCCAGACCGTAGACTTTGGAAAAGGTGCGCAATGTCAACACGTTTTCGTGCCGATATGCAAAACTGTCGGGATAGTCATCGACGACGGCGCAGCTGTACTCGAAGTAGGCCTCGTCCAAGATCAGCAAAACGTCGTCGGGAACGCGGCTGTGCAGGTATTCGAATTCGGCGGCGGTTAAGTACGTGCCGCTGGGATTGTTGGGATTGGCGACGTACACCAGGCGCGTGGCCGGCGTGATTGCATCGGCTATCGCCTCAACGTCAAAACGAAAATCTGGCGTCAGATCGCAGTAGTGCGTCCGGCAGGCGCTCGCATGCGCCAGTACCTGGAATCCAACAAATGTGCCGCGGCTGGAAACCATTTCCGCGCCGGGTTCCAGCATGGCTTTCAAGGCCGCCATCAGCACGCTCTCCGATCCCGCCGCGCATACGACATTCTCGGCCGTGCATTTGAGCCGTTCGGCAAGTGCGTTGCGCAGGTCCAGCCCGCTGTTGGGATAGTAGTGCAGATTGGCGGCGTGTTCGGCCATGCGCGCCAGCGCTTTGGGCGAGGGGCCAAAGGGATTTTCGTTTGAAGCGAGTTTTATCAGTTCGGTCAGGCCCAGCTCGCGCTGGACAGATTCGATGGATTTCCCGGGTTTATAAGGCTTGAGTGATTGAATGTGCTCCGGGAGTCGAATCATACCGTCTAGCTGCCAGAAATTGCCCAAAAATTCACGTTCTGCGGAAGAGGCAAATTACAAAAAGCCCGCGCGATTTCCACATTTGAAATTGGTTGAAATCAAATGCGGCCCGTGTTTTATTCGCGAAGCATGGCGTTGATGACGATCCTGCGCTGCAATTCGTACGGCAGTGGGTCAGCCTCGGTAACCACCGTTCCGTTAATTTCAAATTCCACACGGTCGCGCACCTGGCGGTAAACATCGGTGCATTCAAGCCGCGAGATGAGTTCACAGGCTGTGAAATAGGCGCGCATGCGCGAAAGAATCTGGTTGTCGACGCGCTGTCCGCGGTCGATATACATGTTTAAGCCCGGATCGGCAATTGCTTCATCGGCATAACGCGCCGCGTCGAAAATTGGCCGCGGATCGGCAAAACCCTCGACGCTGATGACAAGCTTTGACGTGCCATCCCAGCAATTATCCAGAAACTGGCGCATGTAGTCCACCAGCAGCATCGACGTGCGCTCCAGCGCTATCTCGACTTCCTCCGCGATGTTGTCGTAGACTTCGCCCGGAAATTCAATGTAGGACGTGCTGTCTTCACCGATGAGGTTATAGGCAAACTTCAGGCGCAGATCGTGAATGTTCTCCGGCGTACTCGGTTTGTAGTACCCGGTGACAAAAAAGGGAACGGCATAATCCGGCAGGTCAGGCGGTCCGGGGCGCGACGGCGGCGCGTCGAATCCCATGCGAATAATCGTCGGGTCCGCCGAACACATCGTTTCAACTGTTATCGGCTCCACCGCCGCTGGATTACAGGGATTGTAGTACTCGAAGGTGTACGTGCCGCCGGGCTGTACGCGATATTCAAAATCGCCGTCGTGGCTGACGTCGAGTGCGGCCACCTGAATGCCTGAATCATCAGTTACCAGAATCTGCTCGCGCTTGTGCAGCTCGGGCGCTGAATTCACAACGCCGCGCACAATCACGGCTTCACACACGCGCTCGGCGTAGAGGTCGTAGCCGCCGCAGCCGCCGGCGCGGTCCGAGGCAAAGTAGAGCGAATCGGCCCAGGGAGCCGGACTGTGGTCGTTGCCCACCGGATCGTTAAACGGCCAGGGCAGAAATTCGCCGGGGCCCCACTCCCCCGCTCCCAGATTGCGCGCCACGGCGATGTCGTAATTCTGGTTGGCGCTTTCCCTGCGCTGCGCATAATACAGATCGTTGCCGATGCCGAAGGCCGGGGTGATGTCGTCCGATTCGCTGTTGATGTGGTTTGAGAGACGCACCGGAGCGGCCCACGACCCGTCAGGCAGGCGACGCGAAACGTAGAGGTCGATGTCGTTGACTTCGGCGCCGTTTTCTTCAAAGCGATTGGGCCGGTCGGAGGAAAACACGAGGAACCGGCCGTCGGCCGAAATGGCGGGCTGCGCGTCCCACTCGGTGGAATTGATGCGCGGCCCGAGGCTGACCGCCGGCGTCCAGTGGCCGTCGATGTAGGTCGTCATGAACAGGTCCGCATCGCTACGCGGCCCGTCGTTGCGGAAACGCGCAAAGTAGAGTTCCACCCGGTTGCTGCGCGGGTCGATGTACACGCCGGCGGAACCGTCGTTGCGCAGCGTATTGAGCGGCGGATCTTCGATCAGGATCGGATCGACGGGCAGACCGCCCTTGAATCCCGCCGCATAGATGTTCTCACCGTAGGCGGACAGCGAGTCGACGAACTCGAGGTCGTGATCGCCGGCCGGCCGGTTCGATGTGAACAGCAGGCGGTCGTCGTTGTACATCAGCGGCGCGTAGTCGTCGTACGGAGAGTTGACGTCGCTGCCTAAATTGTGCTCGGCGTAGATGTCGCCGCATTCATAAAGCGGCGTCCGGCAGCTTGCCAGAAGTGCCAGACAGACAAGCCCGCAGGCTTGCATCCACGGGAGGGTCGGGTTGCTGCGCATATACAAAAATTAAGAAAAGTGATCAATAAAATGGCATCAAGGCCGTTCAGTTGTCGTCGCCTGCCTAACTTGCGGCTGCACAATTGCGCAGGCCCGGCCTGAAACACCTGAACCTCCGGTGGACGAACTGCTATGGCACAGGCGAATCCGAACAGACAAAAAGTTGTCATCATTTTCACGGGTGGAACGATCTCCATGAAGATCGATCCAACCTTCGGCGGCATCCAGCCCGCCCTCTCGGCCCAGGAAATCCTGGACCTCAGTCCCAGCCTGCACAAACTGGCCGACATCGTTCTGCACGAATTCGGTGCGTACCCCGGACCGCACTTTACGCCGACCATGATGCTGAACCTGGGCGAGATCGTACGCGGATATTTGCGCGACGACGAAATTGCCGGCGTCGTGATCACGCACGGCACCGACACACTGGAAGAAACCGCCTGTTTCCTCGATTGTTATCTGGATTCGCCCAAACCCGTTGTCGTCGTCGGTTCAATGCGCAATGCCAGCGATCTGGACTGGGACGGACCGCGCAATCTGCGCGACAGCGTGCTGCTCGCAACATCGCCGCGAGCGCGCAACATGGGCGTGCTGGTCTGCATGGCGGAAACCGTCCACGCCGCATCGGAAGTGTCCAAAGTCGACACCAGCAACATCCAGACTTTTGAGAGCGTCGACTTCGGTCCCCTGGGGCGCGTCGTCCAGGGCGCAGTACAAATCTACCGCAGCGCCGTGCACCGCGATAGCATTCCGGTCAAAACAATCCCGCGCATGGTTCCGATTCTGACCACGTACAGCGGCCAGGAAACGGAAATCGCCGAATTTATTGTCAATCAACAACCAGATGGAATCGTCGTCGAGGCAATGGGCGTCGGCAACGTACCGCCTTCGGTCGCGCCGATCCTGATGAAAGCCGCGGCAGACGGCATCCCGCTTATCGTGGTTTCGCGCTGTCTGGTGGGACGCGTCGAGCGCATTTACTCCTATGACGGCGCGGGCAAAATGCTCTACGAAGCCGGGCTGATTTTTGCCGACTACATCAACGCCCAGAAAGCCAGGATCAAATTGTTAATGGCCGTCGGGGCGAACATCGACAAACAGGAATTGCGTGACATCTTTGAATGGAGTCACGTGGATTGATCGGTTCCGCGCAAAGGTGGACCGAGGCATTATTACACACGGAAACGCATGCGAGCCAGCGGAATATATTTAATCGGATACGGCGTATTTTCCGCCCTCGCTTTTTCGTCCGTCAGCATCAACGCCCAGGACTCGCTGGTTGTGGTCCTCGGCGCGGTTTTTGGAACGCTGCTGATTTACTCGGGCTATATGTTGCTCTCGGGACGGCACAGCGGCTTCACGATCGGGACGTTTACCTGCGCTACGCTGAGCGGATTCTACACATACCTGATTGTTTTCAGCGCCGACTGGCTCAGCCTTGCTTCGCGCCTTGCTGATACCCTCATGCTTGTCGGCGGGATTTTTGGTCTGGCCCTCTGCCTGACGGCGCGCAAACGCTCGTATCGCAGCATTCAGTCGAACTCCGGCGACGGCCCGCTCTGATCGGGCGCATTGCGTTTAATTAAACAACTGACTTCAACATAGAACTGGCGATTGGAAACACGTTGAGCCACTCTCCCGCGCGCGGAATTCTGCGCTGTCACGCACGTATCGACCTGGCGCAATTGCGCGGCAATCTTGCGGCGGTGCGCCGTCACGCCCCCGGCAAACAGGTCATGGCCATGGTTAAAGCCAATGCCTACGGCCACGGAATGATTGAATGCGCGCGCGTGCTGCGCGGCGAAGGCGTTGAATATCTCGGTGTAGCCTTTGCCGAGGAAGGGCAGGCCCTGCGCAATGCCGGCGACGCCGGCAACATTCTGGTGCTCTCCCCGCCCCTGCCGCAGGAAGCGGCCATGTTCTGCGAATACAACCTGGAATTTGTCGCTTGCGACGCCGAGGTCTTGAATGCCTTCAACCACGAGGCCGGCACCCGCAATCTGACCTTGAACGCCCATGTGTACATCGACACCGGCATGCACCGCGACGGCATTTTTACGGCACAGGCCTGTGAATTTGCCGACAAACTGAGCCGCTGTTCTCATCTGGCGTTTCGCGGGCTCTGCACGCACTTTGCACACGCGGACGCGGCCGATAAAACGTTTACCCTGCAGCAGCTTTCTCTGTTTAATTCTGCAGCGGAACAACTTAAACAGGCGGGTTATTCTTTTGACTTGCTGCACGCCGCCAACACCGCCGCGATGAGCGACATAGCTGCAAGTCATTTTTCACTCGTTCGTCTCGGGATTTCCCTGTACGGCTATCCGGCCTCGGCGGAAATTGAACAAGCTCCCGCCGTTCAGCCCGTCCTCGAACTGCGCGCGCGCGTCAACGCCCTCCGAATTGTCGAGGCCGGAGAAAGCGTCAGCTATGGACGGCGTTATACGGCGCAGCGGCGCGAGCGGATTGCAACGCTCAGCCTGGGTTACGGCGACGGCCTGATGCGCTCGCTCAGCAACCGCGGCCACTGCCTGATTCGCGGACGCGTGTTCGACCTGGTCGGCACGATCTGCATGGACGAATGCATGGCGCGCGTCGACGACAGCATTAAAACCGGCGATGAAGTCGTCATCATCGGTCGGCAGGGGGATCTAATGATTGGAGCCGACCGCGTTGCGGAGGAAGCCGGAACGATCGCCTACGAAGTTTTGGCGGGTATTTCAGCCCGCGTACCACGTCACTATTCAGACCACACGGAAGCTGCTTCCGGTATTGAGAATCAGTCGAGGGAATTCGGAGCATGAGACGAGTTGCGGTAGTAATGGCGGGTGGTTACGGCGTGCGCCTTTGGCCCTATAGTCGCGAACGCCGCCCCAAACAGTTCATTCACATTATCGGCGACGGCACGATGATTCAGGAAACTGTCGGCCGTCTGAGCCCGCTGTTTGCCCCTGAAGATATTTTTATTGTCACCGGGCCTGACGGCGAAGAACTGGTGCGTGAGCAGTTGCCGGCTATACCGGCGGAAAACATCATCGTCGAACCATTCGGCCGCAATACGGCGCCCTGTATCGCCCTGGCGGCCTGCATCATCGAAGAACGACTTGGCGAAGACGCCGTCATGGCCGTCTTCCCCTCCGACCACCTGATCATGAATGTCGGTGAGTTCCAGGTCGCGGTAAAAACCGCCGCCGACGTCGCGGAACAGATCAACGGCGTGGTCACGCTCGGCGTGACGCCCACACGACCGGAAACGGGCTTCGGCTACATCCAGATCGAAGACGAACAGGAAGGCGAACGAAACGCGTTTTACGAGCGCGGCCTGCGCCTGATGTCCAATTTTGCCGAAAAACCCGACATTGAAACGGCCAAGCGTTTTCTTGTCGCCGGCGACTTCCTGTGGAACTCGGGCATTTTTGTGTGGAAGATTTCGATTATCTGGGAAGCGTTTGCCAAGTACCTGCCGGACCACTATCCCCTGTTTCAACTGCTCAAGAAACACGTGGCCAAAGACAGCTACGCCGAGACCCTGGAAAACGTCTACCGCCAGATGCGCAACATCTCGCTCGACTACGGCATCATGGAAAAAGCGCGCGACATGTACGTACTGGAAGTCTCCTTCGGCTGGAGCGACGTCGGCACCTGGGACGAGGTGCACCGCCTGCGCCTGAAGGACGCGCAGGACAACGTCATTGACGGCAACGTGATCACCATTGACTCCAGCAATTGTTTGATCTCCGCACGCGACAAACTGATCAGCACGGTCGGCGTCAGCGATCTGATCATCATCGAGACGGACGACACAATCATGATCTGCAAGCGCTCCGAGTCTCAGAAAGTCAAGGAAATCATCGACTTCCTGCGCCGCAAACGCATCAACCACTTTCTCTGATAAAATTTCACCTCACATACCGGCGCCACCGCTCTGAACCGATCTGATCGTGTAGAATGCGTCGAAAGATCAAAGGTTTTTGTCCGGTCCTTCGGCGGCTGTCTGATGTAAAAAAGCGCCCGAACGAGGCTGTGACCGGAGTTTGCGGGTGCGGAGCACACTATGGGAGCGCGTGAGGGCCGGAGGTTTTGGCTTCGAGACAGAAACCACGCAAAAACAAAAGAGCCGTGTGCCCTCAGGGCTCACAGCTCTTTGTTAAAACACCTCTGACAGAATACTGAAATCATTCAAATTCCGGCATCAAACCACGGTCCCCGCGCTCAGTGCCTGAAGTGGCGATTCCCCGCAAATACCATCGCCACGTCATGCTCGTCCGCCGCGGCGATAACCTCTTTGTCGCGGATAGAACCGCCGGGCTGGATGACCGCCCGCGCGCCGGCTTCCACCGTTTGCAGCAGTCCATCCGGAAAAGGGAAAAATGCGTCTGAGGCCACGGCCGAACCCCGCAGACTCAGGCCAAAACGCTCCGCTTTGGCGGCGGCGACGCTGGCCGAATCCACGCGCGACATCTGACCGGCTCCGACGGACAGGACGCGGTCGGCGGCGGCATAGACAATGGCGTTGGACTTGACGTGTTTGGCTACGCGCCAGGCGAACATCAGCGCCTGCATTTCTTCGTCGCTCGGAGCGCGTTTGGTCACGACGCGCAGACCAGATTCGGCGATCAACTCCTCGTCCGTGGACTGCACCAGGAATCCGCCGGCGACGCTGCGGAACTCCATGCCGAGCGATTCGCGCAGTGTGTTCAGATCCAGTTGAATCAGGCGACGGTTCTTTTTCTTCTGCAGCAATTCCAGCGCGTCCGGCGCAAAGGACGGAGCGAGCAGCACTTCCGTGAAAATCTTGTCGACGGCCTGCGCGGCTTCGATGTCCAGCTCGCGGTTAAACGCTATGATCCCGCCGAAGGGCGACTGCGTATCCGACGCAAAGGCGCGCTCGTAGGCTTCGGCCGGCGTAGCGCCGATGGCCGTTCCGCAGGGATTGGTGTGTTTAATAATCGCCGCGGCGGGTTCGTCGAACTCGAGGATTAATCGCGCGGCCGCGTCCATGTCGACAATGTTGTTGTACGAGAGTTCCTTGCCATGCAGCTTCCGGTGGATTTCCGTGAAACGCCCGTACAACGCCGCCGTCTGATGCGGGTTTTCACCGTAGCGCAGTTTCTGTTGACGGCGTCCGCCGAAGCTGAGTTCGCCGCGTTCGACGGCGGAGATACCCGTGGCGCGCGTCAGATAATCGGCGATAAGACTGTCGTAACGCGCCGTATGTGCAAAGGCTTCGCGCGCCAGATCCATGCGCAGTTGTTCGGTCACGGCGCCGTCATGTGCGTCGAGATCGGAGAGCAGATCGGCATAACGATCTACATTGGTGACAACCGCGGTCCAGCGGTAGTTTTTGGCCGAAGCGCGCACCATGGCGGGCCCGCCGATATCGATGTTTTCGATGATGTCGGCATGGCCGGCGCCCGACTGAATTGTCTGTTCAAAAGGATAGAGGTTGCAGACCAGCAGGTCAATGGATTCAATGCCGTGTTCGTCCATCTGCGCGCGGTGCTGATCGTTGTCCAGCAGTGCGAGCAGCGCGCCGTGCACGCGCGGGTGCAGCGTTTTCACGCGCCCGTCCATCACTTCGGGAAAACCTGTCACGTCGGATATCGAGCGCACTTCCACCCCTGCTTCGCGCAGTTTGGCCGCCGTACCGCCGGTGGAAATGATTTCTATGTCGCGGTCGCGCAGCCCCTGCGCCAGTTCAACAACGCCGCTTTTGTCTGAAACGCTGATCAGCGCCCGACGGATTTTGTAGGTATCCGGATGCATCATAAGGTTCTCCCGCTACGATTCACATGTTAAGCTGTGTGCTGTATTCAAATGTTCGTTTGCTGTTTAATTCGGCTGCGTCTGACTGTTAAACCAGCGCATCACTTCCTCGGCCAGGTAAAACGATCCGGCCGCCAGCACGTCGCGCCCGCCGGCGCAGGCCTTCTTTAAGGCTTCGGACGCAGACATTGGTTCGCTGACATTGTCGTACCCGAGCCTTCGCGCGATTCGCGCAATTTCTGCGGGATCCGCCGCGCGCTCGTTCTCCGGCAAGACAAGCAAAAAAAGGCTGTTAATAAACGGGCGAGCGGCAGTGAGCATTTTTTCGATTTCCTTGTCGGCCATGACGGCCATGACCAGGTCGAAGCTGTGCTCGGGACGGCCGGCCAGCGATAATGTCTGCGCCAGGCGTTCGAATGCGGCCGCGTTGTGCGCCACGTCCAGAATCAGCATGTGCGGCTCGCGGCGCAGCACCTCCAGGCGTCCACGAAAGCCCGCGTTCTGGCGAAGATTGAGAATGCCGCGGCGCACCTGGTCCTCGTTCCAGGTCCAGAAATCCAGATGGGCAAGCGCCGTGAGAGCCGTGCGCAGATTGTCGATATATTGCATTCCGGCCGGCATGCCGCGCAGGTTTTCCAGGCGGCGCTCGCCTATCCTGATATCGACGGACATGCTGAAATCGGGCTCAATACTGGCGCGTTCAAAGGGGTCGTCGTGATCCACCTGCACAAAACGCGCGCCAACTTCCGCGCTGCGGCGCAGTACTACATCCCGAAGTTCGGGCTCGCGCAGACCGCAGACGGCAAGCGAATGTTCGTTGATAATCGCGGCTTTTTCGGCCGCAATACCGGCCGGATCGTCTCCCAGCACGTGCATGTGGTCGAGGCTGATCGAGGTAATGATGGCCATGTCCGACCGCACGATGTTGGTCGAGTCCAGACGGCCGCCCAGACCGGTTTCGAGCACAACTACGTCGACTTTGTTGTCGGCAAAGTAGCGCAGGGCCATGGCGGTCGTGGTCTCAAAGAAGGTGCCGCCGATGCGCCGCGCCTCGGGCATGAGTCGCTCGGCCAGCCGCGCAAGGTCGGCGTCGGAAATTTTCCTGCCGTCGATGCGGATACGTTCGTTAAATTCGAGGATGTGCGGCGAGGTGTACAAACCGACGCGCAGGCCGGCCTCGTGCAAAACGGACGCAATCAGTGAACAGACACTGCCTTTTCCGTTCGTGCCGGCAACATGTATGAACCGTAATTCGTCCTGAGGGCTGCCGCAGAATTCGAGCAAAGCGGCAATATTATTAAGTCCGGGGCGCATTCCGAAGCGACGGAAACCATAGAGTTCCCGCAGGACGGCATCCAGCGATGCTTCGGCTGCGGCCGCAGCGGAGGCCTGCGATTGTGGGGCCGGGCGGCTCGACATGTTCAACAACTGCCACGTCATTGTTTACAATCATTCAAACGAAGCCTGCAAATTATGAAAATTCTGGCAGTCCTCGCGAGTCCAAGGCAGAAGTCGCTCTCGGAAGCCGCTCTGCAGTATTGCGTTCCCGTCGCCATGCAGTTTGAAGCGGAATTCCAGATTCTCGATCTGCGCGAAACGGCCTTGCCGCTCTACACTCCGGAGACGGCGGACGCGGCGGAGAACTTCATGGCCATCAAAGGCCTGGTGGACGACTCGGACGCATTGATTCTGGCCACGCCGGATTACCACGGTTCGATGTCCGGCATGCTCAAAAATTTTCTGGACTATTTCTGGACGGAATTTGCCGGTAAAACATTCGGCTATATCTGCGCTTCACACGAGAAAGGTTTAACGGCCATGGATCAGATCCGCACGGTGGTGCGGCAGTGTTACGGCTGGTCCCTGCCCTACGGCGTAGCTGTCAGCAATGACGATGTGGACGAAGAAAACCGCATCATACGGCCGGCAAAACAGGCACGCCTGGAAATGTTTATTCGCGATATGACGGTGTACGGACGTCTACTCACGCGTCAACGCCGCGAGGACCTGACGAGCGACGAAGTTCGCACGTTCATGGCAAAATATCGCCCTTAAGTTCATTTGTTTAACACGTCGTTTTTAACGCGGCTGCGGCCGCAGGTCTAATCGGCACGCTCCACGGTTAAACACGCGAATCGGTAGACTACAAAGGAGAAATACACATGGCAGCAACTGAATCGGTGATGGTTCCGCTGGGCTCTCCGGCGCCGGACTTTACTCTGCTGGACGCCCGCACGGGCAAGGAAGACTCTCTCAGTGATTTGCGCGGCGCTCGCGTAACCGTAATTATGTTTATCTGCAATCACTGTCCATTTGTTAAACACCTCATTGACGACATCGTCAAATGTGCGCGGCACTACGAGGAAGAGGAAGTCGACTTTATTGCAATCAGTTCCAACGATGCCGAACACTACCCCGAGGACTCGCCCGCCAAAATGCGCGAATACGCGGAGGAGGGTGACTATCCCTTCCCCTATCTTTACGACGAGTCGCAGGAAGTGGCCAAGGCCTACAAAGCTGTCTGCACGCCCGACTTTTTTGTGTACGACTCGGACATGCAGCTGGCTTACCGCGGTCAGTATGACGACAGCCGTCCGGGCAACGACGTCAAGGTTACGGGCGCGGACCTTCGCGCGGCGATCGACGCACTTCTGGAGGGTCATCAGCCGGGCAAACACCAGAAGCCGAGCATCGGCTGCAATATCAAGTGGAAACGCGCGGACATTTAAACAGACTTTTGTTTAAGTGCAGGTGTTAATAAACGAACCTCTCACGGCGCAGCTGTGAGAGGTTCGTTTTTTTGGCTTTTCTACTGAGAACAACGACCTCTGACTCATGAGCGCTTCGCCTCCTCGTTTGGGACTCGGCGGCTTGCTTTTTCCTTTTGCTTGTCAGCGGGATTGATGCCGAAAACCACCGAACTTGTTGACAACCCTTGAACAATGCGCTCTGCGTGCAAATAGCCCGAGTGTTATTCCTTTGAACCAAAAAGATCAATGCGCGTGGCAAGCGCCAGGTAATAGAGCGGCACCGCGTCGATGTCGCCCGAAGAGGCAAAGATGTAGCCGTGACCGGCTTCAAGCAAAAGCTGATAACGCGGGTGCAATTCCAGTTGAGCGCCAAGACTCAACAGGAGTGTGTGCGTGTTTGGAACTTCCGGTACGTCGGCCACGTCGGATACCGAGCCGCTGAACAGTTCGCCGTCCTCGTAGCCGATGCTGAAAGCATAACGCGGCGATGCGTAGAAATTAATCGTTTCGTCCTTTGTGCTGCCGAAGGTCAGACCGATGTCGCCGCCGAGAGCATCCAGATCGGAATCGTCGATCATTCCCAGCCCGGCCTCCAGGCGCACGTTTTCAGCAAGCATCGTCCGACCGAAGATTTTGGCGCCAAAATACGCGTTAAAGTCACCGCGGTCAACCCAGAGAACATCGGCTCCAATGTCCAGGTCTTCGCCGATGCCATAGGCAAATCGCCCGCCAAAACCTGCACCGTCGTCAGGATCGCGATTCTCAAGGTTAACAAATCCGCCGCCGCCGGCCAGCGTGAGTTCTCCTTCACCCGGCGCAACGGTTTCAGGCCCGCCGAGCGTCGCGAGAGGAATCGGCGGCGTAACGGTTGTGCAGGCGCTGAACCCCAAAAAAACAGGCAAAAGAGCAATGAGCGTACGTCGCAACATGTGAGTCTCGCAGCAAGAGTTTTCAACCAGTTCAGGTGGGCAAGTCTCAATATAACACTATCTGCGAAGATGACCTGCGCCGTGCAGGACAGGTTTGCCACCGGCGCGAACGCAAGGACAGACGAGCAAAAAGTCTACTCATAAATTCGGCCGAGGACCAGCAGCAATTCGACGAGTTCCCAACTCAGGATCTGGATGTCGGCATCCAGTGATTGAGTACGGGCCGTTGTTAACATCTGTTGATTATTGCACACTCGTGGCAGAGTAGCCGGAGGCTGAGCGGCGAGGCAGGCGGCGGCAGCGCCGAGGAATGCATCCGTCGAGAAATTGTCCCGGCCCGCACGGGTGTGTGATTCGAAACCGAAGCTGCGCTCAAGGTCTTGCAGTTTTGCGGTGGACTCAAAAGATTCAAGATCGGAGACCTGGCGTTTGAGGGTCGTCTCAAACTGAAAATATTCCTGAACACAATCGCGGCGCGCAACCGGCACAGCCGTGCAGGCACAACACAGCGACGTATTCAGAATTTCAGTTAAACGCTGCCGCGAGATTCCCGGCATGTGGCAATGCACTCGCAAATGCGTCAGCAGCCGTCCCAGGAATGTCATAAGAGTCAATTGTTCATCGATTTTTACGCGTTCCGAAAGTTGAAACAACGAGTCGCTCAGTTTTTGGATACTTGCCTGGGTCATCGTGCTTGTTCGATTCTATTACCTGACTTTCATTTGACTTCAGCGTGCGACTTGCAGAGACTGAAACCACGCGGCTACGTGGAATCTACTGAATGTTGAAGACCTGCCGACAATGCCCCGGAGCTTTCTGATCCTTGGATCCACGTTGAAACTCAACACTCAACTCCCGGCCCCTTTGACGTTTTCTGTTGGATTCTCACAGAGACTTGTCGATCCGAACTCGAAGAATCGCCATTTCCGGTTGATTAACTCGGGGTTGTTCAGTGCTGTTCAAGTTCGCAGACGAATTGATCTGTTCTGACGACGTTCTGTTCTTTCCGATGACGTTCTGTTCTTTTATTCAAAAATCCAATGACAAAAAATTAAACGCCGTGTAATTGTGGTTAAACGGACCTCGGAGCGGATTAAACGCATTTTTGGGTGATCAATCTGGGCCCTACGCCCGCCACCACCGCCAACATTTTTTTCACCCCCTGACACTCCTCTCCCTGCCCGCGCTGATTCACGCGGGTTCCTGGAGGCCATTAAACTTTCCGCATATCCGGCCGGATACTCCACAAGCATACAAGCTTTCAGGTTCATTTTCCAGCAGAAAAAAGTAAACGGCACAGGAATCGTGTTAAACGCAGCGTAAACCATGTTAAACGTGTTGGCCGGCGGTTCGAAACACGTCTGAAGACTCACATGTTTGCGGCGGGAACAATCGCATCAGCAGTTTGCCCTGATATTACACGACCAACAAACCAATGGTATCAACTTCCGTGAGAAGAAACCTCCCGGAATCTCCAGATCCGGAAGGCCAGTACCGATACGCTGAAAAGCGCAAAGGCCAACAAACGGTAGCGATGGGCCTCGTCGAAAATCGCGTAGACGAGAAAAAACACAACCACCGCGGACAATACCGGAACCGCAATCCTGTGCACCGCCGGATCTTCCATGCTGTTGCGGGTGTACCACGTTAATATGCGCCCGTGCTCACAGGTAAAATGATGATTGCCGTAGCCACGATATGTTCCTGTCGGCAAATTGTCGATGCTGAATTCTTCAGTCGTGGCGCACACTGCCGCATTAACTTGCAGATTGTTTGCAAGAAGTGGATTTACTGAAGTGACCAATTTGCGGTGGACGTGCTTCGCCTGCCGGTCGCTGACGGCTGTGCACGTGGTAGAGTATTGGACTCCCACTCCAACATCAATGCCTCTCCCCCCGCCCTCACAAAATGCCGGCCACAAAAAAAAGCGCCGCTTTTACGACGCTTTTTGTTTCTGCAACTGAAATCAGATTCTCAACTACCCGGGCGCACTCAGTCCTGACGCACAACCCTCGTGTGATAAATCTTCTCACCGACGTTTAACTCGAGGATATACATGCCGGCCGGCAGATTGTCCAGCGGAACGCGGTAGTTAACATTGCCGCTCACCGTCCCGAGTTCCGTATCGAAGGTCGTTGCTCCGCGCACGTCGATTAACCGCAGCGTGACGCTCTCACTCTGCGCCAGACCAAAGTTGACATCCACGTAGTTGACAGCCGGGTTGGGACCGACGCGGAAACCGGGCAGTTCCGTCGCTTCCGCCACCGATGTTGAAGTCCGCTCAAATTCGGCGTCGGCAAAAACTCCCTGGCTCTGGTTGTAATACGAGCCGCTGGGACTTTCCTGCAAAACAGCCGCGCGCACCATATAGTAGTTGACGCCGTTCTGAGCCGTGGCATCGTCGTAGCTCGTAGCCGTGATACCTTCGTCGTTGATCCGCAGGAACGGTCCGTCGGCTTCGGCAGAGCGGTAAACATTGTAAAACGCCACGTCTTCGTCTTCAGGTGCTTCCCAGTTTAATCCAACCACATTGTCGCCTGCCGCGGCGCTCAGATTGTTAACCGGCGCGGCGACGTGCATGCGGATAGAAGGATCGCCCATCAGCGCCATCGTGATGCCCAGTCTGTTGTTGCCGGCGGCGTAATACGTCGTAACTGAGTTTCCGTTGTTCTGCGAACGCAGCGTCGCTTCGCCCGTTGTAGCGCCCAGCGCCATGAAGTGCATGTGCCAGTGCGGACGACCGGACCAGACGTTCATCAGGCAATAACCATCGGCGGCGAGCGGTGCGCGCAGGAAATTGTTGCTCGCATCCCAGTCGCCGAAATACGAACCAAAAAGCATGGTAAAGACAGTCTTGAAGTGCCCCTGCGTAAAACCATCCGTGTCGCCGATACCGCCGGCGCTGCGGTAGGTTCCGCCGCCGCAACCGTAACTCCACAGGTAGTCGTCCTCGCGCAGAACGGGCATGTAGTCGATCAATATCTCCGAAGAAACATTGTTGTAAATGTTCTCGCGGCCGACCAGCGGCGCATAACTGCGGTAAGCGGAGGAAGCAAAAGCCTCGCCGCCGAAAAAGCCGAAATTGTCGTCGATCAGCGCACGCGTCTGCACCGTAAATTCTTTAAAGCGCCAGGCATGCGCGCGGTTCAGATACTGACGCAGCAATTCAACCTCGCTCTTTTCAAAGGCGGGCATATTGGCCATGTCGACCCGGCCGACGGCCAGTTCGAGCGTGCTCGGAAAAAAAGACTGATCGTATTTACCGTCGCCGATGAGGTTGTCGTTCTGATCGCGGCGGGCGCTGTCCTGATCAAAAAAGTTGTCGGTCCAGAAACCGTTCATATCTGCGTAAAAGCAGTCGGCCGGCCAAGCGCCGATGTGATCAAGGTGACCGTCCGGCGCCGTATGGCCCGAGTATGGAACGGGCACGTGACCGAGAATGTACACCGCCTTTGTTTCAGCCTGATTCTCGCGCCAGGTCTCAATCACGGTCTCCTGCACATCCGGAACGGCGGCGTCGCGCGCAACATCGCGACGTATTACCTGCCAGCCGTCGCCGATCAGATCGCGTTTCAGGCGCTCGATTTCACTCTCAAGCTCATCCGCTACTGACGCGTCGACGAGCAAAATAATCCGGCCGCGATTGTCCACCGCAGGCAGTTCCTGTCCGACCGTAATGTAGCCAAGTCCCGAACGGTCCTGATCGTTCACCTTAAACACGCGCTGAGCGACGTATTCCTCCACCCGGCTCAGGTCGGCGCCCTCAACTGCAAAACTGCCGTCGGATACCGGCGCTTCACCGAGATATTCGCCGAGGCCCGTGGAGACGGGAACGCGACGCCAGATGTGAATCGTACCTTCGGGTGAAATGGTCGGATCCCACTGCAGCTCAATGCTCGTTGGTCCGGTCACGACCGCATTCAGCTGCACGGCAGCGTGCCACGCGCTTAATTGAGCTTCGGACTGCGTGGTAAACAAAGTCAATAGCAGAGCAGCAATGCCGCAGAGGCGCAGTTTCATGTCTGTGATTCCCAGGATAGTTTGCACGGAATGCCGATAATCTACAGAATTTCTCAGCTCGAATGAACACGTTCTGCGGCGCGGCCTGATTTCGCGAGTGCAACAATCAAGGTGTTCCGCCCGGTTCCTCTGGACGGTAATTTATTAAAATACAAAGGCTTATGCGGATTGGTCGAATCAGAATTCGCCGGACGTATCGGCGGCTGCAGCAGAGGGATTGCGGTCGGTGAGGCGTTTTTCGCGCTGGCGTTTGGCGTATTCGCGCAGGTCCTTGATGCGGTCGTCCTCGTCCAGAATCTCCTCGCCCAGGATCGTCTCGAGCACGTCTTCCATCGTTATGATTCCCTCAACGCCGCCGTATTCGTCCACGGCAATAAAGAGGTGGCCGCGGCGCTTGAGAAAGTCTTCCAATGCGTCGTCCAACGGGGCGGTTTTGGGAATCATGTGCACATCGCGAACAAGTTCGCGCAGCGTCGATTGCGGCGCGCTGTTGATGGCGGCCCACAGCACGTCTTTGGTGCGCACGTATCCGAGGATGCGATCCTGCGATCCGGCCTCCCAGACCGGAAAGCGCGAGTACTGGCGCAGCCCGTGCAGCGGCAGGGTCTGTTCGATAGTCAGATCGGCGTCACAGCCGAACACGACCGTACGCGGCGTCATCACATCGGCCACCAGTACTTCGTGAAACTTCATGATGCTTTTCAGGAAACGGTATTCATCCGAGTCGAGCGAACCTTCCTCGTGCGCCGTTTCCAGGATGTCGTCGATGTCCTCGCGCGCTTCTTCTTCGGTATAGTCGTCGCCGCCGCGTATGGTGTTTTTCAGAAAGGTACCCGGCACCGCAAAAGGACGCATAATTTTGTCGGCCACGTCGATGGTCAGCGCCATGCGGTTGACGTGGGCGGACGGATTGCGCTCACCGGCGCCTTCGGCCGCGGCGCGCACAAAAAGCAGAAGAATATAGACGACGGCGGCGACAAGCGCCATGCCCCACGGCGCGTTTTGACTGCCGATCATATCCATCACGGCGATGCCCGCCAGCAATGCGGCCGCCATGTGCGCCGTGCCGGCAAGAATGCGCACCGCCAGCAGCGGTCGCTCCGATTCTGTTTTCCAGGTGTGTAAAAGGCCGGCACGCGGGTGGTTGCCCGCCGCCAGTTCGGCGATGCGGGCGAAGCTGAGTTCCGTAAAGGCCGCCGCAGCAAGTGAACAGAGCGCCGTCAGCACAATGCACATCACGATGACTAACCAGAAAAGTATCATGCCGGTTGCACTGCGTCCCGCACAGCGCGCTGCTGCGTTCCGGGCGGCCCCATCAGGTGGTACAAGTTTACTGTCGGAATTCTTTGTCGATAACTTTGATGCGCCCCGGGTAAGTCACCTTGCCCAGAATCGAAGTCTCAACGGTCGGTTTGATGTCCAGCGTCAGCCGCGCCGCGGATCCTTCCACGCCGCCCAGCGCCAGCGCCAGGCGCGCCACGTCCTCGTAGCTTTTGTCGCCGAAGAACCTGGCCAGGTCGACCGTCATCTGGATTGGAATGGTCTGCGTCTGTCCGCCGCCCGGCACCGTAACCGGCGAATTGATGTCGCCCTGAATCGTTTGTTTGTCGTCGATGTAGAGGCGGAAATCAATGGAATTGAGCGTCACCGGCGTGGAAGTGCGCCCCTCCTTGCCGTCGTTGGGATTGTGCGCCAACAGGTTTAACGTGAAGGTCGCAGGCAGCTCGCCGCTCGTAAAGGCGCGCGTAAGTTTGAGGGCGTCCAGCGCGCTGAAATCGCTGACCGAGCGTTTGTCGTCCAGGCGCACGCCCGCCAGTCGGTAGTTGTCCACCGCCCCGAGTTTGTACTGCAGGCTTTTGATGTTGTTGAGCGTCTGCGTAATGTCCTTGATCGAACAGGCAGGCAGCAGCATGGCCGCCAGCACCAGCAGGGTCCAGTTGAAAGAGCGTTGTTTTTTCATGGTATTGGAAATGACGTCGTTGGGGGCTGCAATCCGCCGGAAGGATTTGCCCGTTAAATGCAGAGACAATCTACGCGCCAAAAAGTTTATTCAGCGGAAAACTCCGCCAGTGCGCGCTCGCGTTCGCCGGCGTCCAGCGTTCCCGCCAGCGCCTTGTCGAGCAGCTCGTTGAGCACCGCCACCTGGCGTCGCTGCAAACTGAGATTTGTCAGCAGGCGCACTTTGGCAATGAGCAACTTGTCTTCTATCGGTTTGCTCAAAAAGTCGTCGGCGCCGGCTTCTATGGCTTTGACCTGGTTGGCGACGTCATTCAGCGCTGTAACAATTACCACGGGAATATTGCGATTTTCCGCTTCCGCCTTCAAACGCCGCACAGTCTCGTATCCGTCCATGCGCGGCATCATCACGTCCAGGACGATGGCATCCGGTTTGGCTTCTTCAACTTTTTCAAGGCACTCGACACCGTCGTATGCTTCCTTGACGTTAAATCCGGCCGGGGTCAGATAGCGATTCAGAAGTTTGGTCGTAATCTTGTTGTCGTCTACGACCAACACCAACGGTTTACTGTTCATGCGGCTTCACTCTAAGATATTCACAGGAGATTCACAGGAGATTCACGAGTTTGATGGCGCGGCAGCCAGGCCGCTGCCTTCCCCGGACATTTGTACTGCCGGATAGCGATCTTGCGTTTTCGAGAAGATCGGGTGCAAACCGCGCCGCAGTTCCGGCACGGGAAATTGTGACAAATATACGGAAAATTGCTTGAGCCGACCGGATAAAACGCAACAATACGGCGTCTTTTGATCACTCGCCAATGGCAAAGATCATTTCCCCTTCTTCCCACATTTCGGCCGCGCGCAGCACAAAATCGCGAAAAACCTGCATGCCGTAGCGCGACGCCATAAAGCCGGAGCTGGTGTTGCGGTCCTGCGGTCCCCCGCGCGGGTAGTACTCCGAATGCATGCGATGCACTCTGCGCAGGTCGTCCTGGTGACGGCGGCGCACGGCGCGACGCACCTTGGCGTCCAGCCTGGTCAAACCATCGAGCGCCTTGTGCATTTCCTGCTCAACGACAGCGTCCAGACTGGAATCGATGCGACCGACTTCGCCGGCCAGGGCGGCGTAGATGTCCCTCAGATTCGCTTCGGCACTGTGAGCCCGGCTTGTCCACTCTTCCGGCGACCACCGTTGCACAAGTTCGCCATTCACCGCGTCCGCGGCGCGCCGCAGATCGTCAAAGTCGAGGCCCAGCTGCTCGCGGCGGCGCTGGAAACCGGCTGAAAGCAGTGTCGCGTGCGGACGCGCCATCCAGGCCGACATCGGCACGTCGTAGCGCTCGTACAGCTCGCGCAATTGCGCGGCATAACTGCGCTCGCCGGGACCGGCAATGTAGGCCAGCGTCGGAAAAATGCTGTCCTGCATGACGGGGCGCAGCAAAACGTTGGGCGACAGCACGGAAGGATCGGACGCAACCCGCTCTTCAATCCGCCTGCGGTCCACCGGCAAACCCTCCGCCGTGACGTTGTGATCGGCGTCGATGTCCATTTTCATACGACGGCCGTTTTCAACCAGAAACAGGTTAAGCGCCGAGGGCTCCACCTGCGCCTTGATTCCTCGCGTATCCAGGTCGCGCAGCAACGGCTGCATGCACTCGCGCGACGCACCCGGTTCGGCGAGTTCGCGCCCGGCGATTTCGGCGAACAGGCCGGCATTTCGGCATTCCGACGCCATGACAAACAAGAGGCCTTTTTCAGCAAACAGTGTGTGGAGCCAGTCGCGGAAGGCACGTCCGGGCGAAACGCCCACGCGGTAAATCGAGCGCAACACTTTGACCGTTTCGTCGAGGTGCAGGCTGCGCAGTGTCAGCATTTCCCAGTCCGTAAACAACTGGTCCAGCGACGGACCAAATTCCAGTTGCGACACCATCGTTCGCCGACGCAGACCGGGCCAGCGCAACTGCATGTGAGCGGCTTCCTGCTCGCGATCCAGAAAGTCCAGCTCTGAAATTTCCTCGACGTCGTGGTCGTTGTCTTCCATCCAGAAGATCGGCACGACGTTAAAATCAGTTGAGACGCCGTCGAGGCGCTGCGCCATGTTGATCGCGCCGGCGGCTTTGAGTGCGGTGAACACCGGCCCGCCGAAGATGCCCGCCTGCTGACCGGAGACGACGGCCAGCGTCTCTTCCCCGCCGAAGGCTTCGAGATTGGAGCGTTGCGCCGCGCTCAGCTGCAAGCCTTCCATCGATGTTCGCAGAACCTTCAGTGCGGCGGCGCGCGAACCATAACGCCGCGCCACGTCCTCAAATCGGCGTGGATCGTCGAGGCGCGCATTGGCGGGAAAACGGTGTTCGTTGAAATCGGCGTCGCTCCGCAGAGCGTGCAGAACGGAGGTCGGCGACGGATTCAGCGGCCGACTGCAAAGGTATTCCATAGGTGCTGGGCTCAGATGCGCTTGTATACCCGGAAAGACTCGAACTCATGCTGCAAACGGAAATCCTCGCGCAGAATTTTTGCCGCGGCCGAATTATCGTTGATAACGTCCGCGCCGGTTTTGTCCGTGCCGTTGACCTGGTAGTAGCGGTCGTTGGTATGCACGATGATCCAGTCGGCTTTGGCCATGCGCGGCGCAAACTCGCGCACCCAGGCTTCGGGGCTCATCGGCGTGCCGTAGAACTGGCTGCTCGGGAACTTGGGCACCGGCTCCTCGTTCAGGAAGTAGTACAGGGGGCCGGCCTGCGTCGCCACAACAAATGTGCGCTCGCCCGGCGCCCGCAGCGAATCGACGTAGTTGACCACCTCCAGTTGCTGCTCGCGAATCACGCTGCTGTCGTCCTCCATGCCGCGCTCGTAAATGGCGTCGTATTTGGCTCGGTCGGTAAAGTAGTACACGCTCGGCCGCAGGATATTGACGAAGCGCGTCACGGGCGAGAACACGAAGGTTGTGCCCGCCAGTACAACGACAAGCATCCTGACGCCGGCGTCGCCCGCGCGGAATACGTCCCGCAGAAAGTGATACGCCGCCACGAGGCCAACCGCCGCCAGCGGCAGCAGAAAGACGTACATCCGGCCGAAGTGATAGGGGGTGAACTTTTTCTCCACCAACACGGAGACAAACAAAAAAATCGCCACAAGAAAGGCCGTCGGCGTCCAGCGGTCCTCCGCGTTCGCGCCGGAGCGCACGCCCCGGAAATACTGCAACAGCACCGCGCCCAGACCCAGCAAGAGCGCCATCGAGAATTTTTCGCCGAAGTAATACGGGATGAGTTTGAGCGACGTGCGGATGTAGTCGAGCGTCCACTGCTGAATCTCGACGTAACCGACGGTGAATTGCGCCATCAGGGCGTAACCCTCCATCGCCTGTCCTTTCATCAGCGGCAGAACAAACAGCAGCGCCACGGAAATCAGGAATCCCGCGCCGATTCCCAGCCAGCGTTTGACCAGTGCGCCGAAGCCGACCTTGTCGATGAAAATGTCGCTGAGGAGCAGCGGGACAAACACGATGCCGAGCGTGAATTTGAGGCAGAAGGCAAAACCGACCAGAAATCCGATCAGCATGCGATGCAGGCCGCTCGCGCGTTTGTCCAGAAACCAGTGCACCGCCCAGAGCAATGGCAGCGCCCCCAGCGACTCGCACTGCATCGTCGAGGTATAGTTCTGCGCCGTGTACGCCAGCGTGTAGAGGCAAGCCCCGCTGACCGCCTGCAGAACAGAAAACTTTTGTTGGCGCAGCACCGCGACGATCGAAACGACCGTGCCGATCTGCCAGAAGAAGTCGAAGATGCGGATGTTCAACTCGCCTTCCCCGAAGAGCCATTGCGCCACGGCCAGCACGTAAAACACCAGCGGCGGTTTGATGTCCACGAAGTCGGCGTACATGGCGCCGCCGTCCAGCAGAACGCGCCCGCCCAGCGCAAAAAGCGCCAGGTCCGACGAAATCGGGAAAAGCAGGCAGGGCGCCAGAAAGAGCAGGCACAACGCGCCGCCGATCCACATGATGTTCTGTTCGCGTCGGGTAAAAGTCATGGAGTGAGCCTGCCTGGAATCGTAATAATTGCGCCGCACGTGCGGCGAGGCCCACTGATTAACAGTCAGTGGACCGCATGGACTTGATGTTCGGCTTCGGCGCATAACACGGCCGCAGTCCGATTATCCCGCGATCATGGCCCGGAGTTCGTCTTCGCCGATGATCGTGATGCCGAGCTTTTCGGCTTTGTCGCGTTTGCTGCCGGCGTCTTCCCCGGCCAGCAGAAAACTCGTTTTGGCGGACACGGAGCCCGTCACCTTGCCGCCCTGCGCTTCGATCAGCGCTTTGGCTTCGGGGCGCTTCATACTCGGCAGCGTGCCGGTAATCACGAATGTCTTGCCGCTCAGAGCCCGGTTTCCGGCGTTTTCATCCGCGGCCGTCTCCGGGCGGTCCAGTTGCAGACCGGCCGCGCGCAGGCGCTCGATCAGCTCGCGGTTGCGTTCGACGCCGAAAAACTTCACCAGCGACTCGGCGATGCGCGGGCCGATGCCGTGGATGGCCGCCAGCGACTCCTGGTCCGCCGCCATCAACTCGTCGATGCTGCGGAAAGCGCCGACGAGCAGACGCGCTATCTCCTCGCCCACAAAACGAATGCCGACGGCGTAGAGCACTTTTTCAAAGGGCCGCTCGCGCGAGCGGTTGATGCCTTCGAGCATTCTCTCGACCTTTTTATCCGCCCAGCGTTCCAGCTCGAGAATCTGCGCGCGGTGCTGCTCCAGGTCGTACACGTCGGCCACGTTTTTGAGCAGGCCCGCCTCGAGCAGCTGCTCGACGTTTTTGTCTCCCAGGCCCTCAATGTCCATCGCGCCGCGCGAAGCGAAATGAATGATTTTGCGCAGGCGCTGTGACGGACACTCGGGATTCTCGCAGTAAAAATTGGCTTCGCCCTCGTAGCGTTTGAGCTCCTGGCCCAGGCCGCAGGGACACTCGGTCGGGAACTGAAAAAGCTCGGCGTCGGCCGGGCGTTGTTCCGGTACAAACCCGACGACTTTGGGGATCACTTCCCCGCCTTTTTCGATGATGACCGTGTCGCCCACGCGGATGCCCAGCTCGGCGATGAAATCGGCATTGTGCAGCGTGGCGCGGCTGACGGTGGACCCGGACACAAACACCGGGCTCAGCGCGGCAACGGGCGTAATGACGCCGGTGCGCCCCACCTGCATGAAAATATCTTCCAGTTTGGTGCGCGCTTTTTCGGCCTCGTACTTGTACGCTATCGCCCAGCGCGGAAAACGCGAAACGCGGCCCAGGATGCTCTGCTGTTCGAGGCTGTCGACTTTGAGCACGATGCCGTCGATCATAAACTCCAGCCGGCCGCGGCGGTTCTCCCACTCTTCGATGTAACTGAAGACGGTTTCGATGTCCGCGCAAAGGCGGTAGTCCGCGCCGGTCGGGAAACCCATGGCGCGCATCAGCTGCATGCTGTCCGTCTGCCCGCTCAACTCGACCCCGTCGGTTATCAGCGAATAACAGGCGATGCGCAGACTGCGCTCGGCCACGATGCGCGGGTCCTGCATTTTGAGCGTGCCGGCCGTCAGGTTGCGCGGATTGGCAAACGTTTTTTCGCCGTTGCGGATGCGTTCGGCGTTGATTTTTTCAAAGTCGGCATTGCGCATGTAAATCTCGCCGCGCACCTCAAAATTGCGCAGGGGCACGCCGCCCACTTCCACGTGCTTGACTTCCAGCGGAATCGCGCGGATCGTGCGCAGGTTGCTGCTGACGTCGTCGCCCGTCACACCGTCGCCGCGGGTAGCGCCGCGCACAAATTTGCCGTCTTCATAGAGCAGGCTGATCGCCACGCCGTCGTATTTCAGGTCGGCCATGTAGGCGTAGTCGTCCGTGTCCAGGCCCTCGCGCACGCGCCGGTCAAAGTCGGCCAGTTCATCCTTGCTGTAGGTATTCTGCAGCGAGAGCATCGGGCGGGCGTGCCGCACGCTGGCAAATTCCTTGACGGGTTCGCCGCCGACGCGCTGGGTGGGACTGTCCGGGCTGACGAGTTCGGGAAACTGCGCCTCAAGATCAAACAGCTCGCGCAGCAGCAGGTCGTACTCGCGGTCGCTTATGACGGGATCGGCCTCGACGTAATAGCGGTAATCGTGGCCGCGGATTTCTTCGCGCAATGTCTGCACACGTGCACGCGCCGCATCGATCGACATGGATTGCTGGGACATAGATGGAATCGGGGAAAACGGGCGGACTCGGAGTTTCCGCGTTATCGTGAACGTTGAGCTTGCGCAAAATTAACACAGAAAACAGGAAATGCCACCGCGATTGGCCGTCCCCCGCGCATGGGGATCGGCTTTTACCTGCAAAACACTCGCAGCACAGACCGCAGCAACAGCCTTTTAAATCCGCTTTTGTTTGTCAGCGGGAGCGAAGCACAGAACCCTCGCGCTGTTGAAATCCACTCGGCGCAGTGTTGCCCGTCGGTTTAAACGCGCTGCCCGATGAGCGGTTTTCCAGCTCAAACACCGACTTAACACTTGCGGTGTTTTTGTATCCGGCAAACCCGAAACTCCGGGGATTCCGACTCCGTGGTTAACAATGGCATTCATAGAGGGGAGCCGTCTGCGGCGCGCCCGCTCAAGCGATCGGCAAACAAAAAAAGACGCAAAACCACGGCAAACCAGCGGGGAGAACTGATCGGCCGGCAAGACCGGCGGGCGCGTCGGCACGCAACGCAGGAACGCGCCGTCAAGCGCCTGCAGCGAATTGCAGTCCATGGTGAAGTTAACATTAACACAAAATGCTCCCACGCGCCGGGACGCGACAGCGGCCGGACCGGGCCGAGTAAATCGGCGGAAAGCAGACCGCCGGCAATCGCGGTCCAGCGCCGCAACAAAGCTCGCAGGCGGACGAATGAATTTAACAAATCGCACAGCAGAGGTGCGGGCACAACCGGACAGCGCTTAACGGGCCGCAGTCGAACACCGACCGGATCAGATGTGCAATTCCGTGGGGATATTGATGTTTAAGGGGGGATGTGCCGTTTCAACACACAACAAAGGCAACACGGCATCAAGCAGCTGTCAAGCCCGGATTGGCGCCCCTGTGCACAAGTCTGCCGGCGCGGCGCGCACAACATGTCCCGAACCTCGTTAAGATCATCTGTTAACAAGTACAACGCGGCGTTCGCTGCGGCCGGAGCCGTCGACATGCAGGATGTACATTCCGGCAGCCAGATTCGATGTGTTTAACTCAAGATCGGATCCGTAGCCGCGCGCAATGCGTCGCTCCAGCTGCAACACACCGGTGATGTCGTACAGACGCAGGGTGCGTTCGCCGTCGGGCGCGGCGTCCAGCGCGATGTGCAGGCGTCCGTCCGCGGGCTGCGGATAACATTTGAGGCCGGAATTATCAGGTGCGTACGCGCTGTTATCTTCGACCGACACAACCTCTCCATCGCAGTCAAGTGCGACCGTCGGCAGCTCGAGCGTGAAAATTTCGTAGTCGCGCGGCACCGCCGTGTATTCGATGTTACAGACATCTCGATTGATGGCAATGCGATAACTGCCCAGCCCGAGGCGATCCAGAGCAAATTCGCCCTGCTCGTCGACAACGGCGTAGTCGATCATTTTGTCCGCTTCGTCAAATGCATAAGCGAGTGCGCCGTGCGCATATTCGGTCACGGTGGTATCGGCCGGAAAGTACAGTACCCGGCCGCGCGTATTCAGTATGCCCTGATAGGGCGCAAGCGCTCTGCTGATAAAGCTGAACTGTCCTTCGTAGCTGTCGTCGATGCTGAAAACTTTCGCGTCCCTGATATCGATTACCGGGCCGGACGCGCTGTAATAGTACACGGGATAAGCGGCGCTCCACGGCACAAACTGCACCACGTAGTCGCCCGCTTCCAGGTTGTAGGCCGTGAGCGTACGCCCGGCCGAGGCGGATTCCGGCCGCCAGGTTTGCACTTCCCAGGGCGTCTCATCGCGGTTGACGCGCTGAAAAACGGCGGTGCCGCCAAGACTGAGGCTCTGCACCGGATCGTTGACGTCGAAGGAAATGCTGTTGCCGGCTTGCGACAGTTCGCGCAGGCGAAAGTGTATCTCACCTTCAATCTGTGCGGGATGCAGCAGCGGCGCTTCGAGCGGCGAGTCGGCGCCGCCGTTGAAACGGTTGGCGTGCGCGGGCAATTCCGTCTGCGGGTCCACGTGCAGCGACACCGCTTCGGCCACGTAGACGACATCGTCAAAGAGGCCGGCGGAAAAACTTCCATCGTTTTCCGTGAAGGCGGCATATACGTCCGAAGCACCGTAGAGATCGGGTACGGGGTGGCCGGGCGCGGGCTGGAAGACCACCAGCGAACGAATGCCCTTGCTGCCGGATTCGCTGACGACACGCCCCCGGACAACGGTGCGTTTGCCGCTGCCGCGCCGTGCGGCGGCTTTGATCCTGACAACGCCGCCGCCGGACTGCTGTCCGCAGCGCAGACTGACGGGAACCGCCTCGCGCGGGTCTTCGACGTCGCCATTCCAGGTTGTGTTGATCGAGTTGCCTTCGGCCTTGAAGATGTAGTCGCCGGCGGCGAGGTCGAGTGTGGCGTAGCCCTGCTCGACGCGCGCGCAGACGACGTCGCCGGCGCGCACGGCGTAGTCTTCGGCGGCCGTGACGAGTCGCTCGGTGCGAAGGGCGGTCACCTTGCCTTCGTAGAGCGCGTAACCGTCCTCGTTGACTACTTCCGCGGTGACGCGGATACAGGCTTCGAGCGGATTGTCTTCCGCCGCGATGACCTGGATCTGCCAGGACTGAAATGCTTCTATCTGCGGGTCGTTTGCGACACTTGCACGCAGCGTGGCCCGGACGATGCCGGGCGCAGTGGGCTGCCAGGCGACGACGCCCGTTTCGGCATCGATCCTCATGCCATATGGTTTTTCGACCAGTGCATAGTGCAGCGGCTTGTTGTATTCTTCGCGCGCCGTCACGACAAACTCAAAGGGCTGCCCGGCGACGGCTTTGCGCGGAGCGGGACTGATGAAGACAATCTGTTGACCACCGGCGGGATAATCCATGTCGTCGCGCGAGACGTCGATGGAAGCCATGCGCGCCGCACCGACGAACTCGCCGTACTGCGGAACGACGACGACGGTGTACCGTCCGGCCATGGCAATCGGGAAGCGATGGCGCGTGCCGCGACAGACCGAATAAAATCTGACGTGTCCTTCCCCCCCGTAGCCGGTAAAAACGCTGTAGTGATCGACGGGCGTTGCGGGAGCATCCCAGCGCACATCGACGACTGCGGAACCTTCGTTCCTGAAATGCAGTTCCAGATTGGCAACGGGTTCCGGCTCCTGCGCCGACAGCCCGGCGGACGCAAACGCGAGCAGGAAGAGCGGTAAAATTATGCAGCTGATAATGTATCCAAATCGCGCTTGCGTCATTCTATATACCTCAGGACTCAATGGCCGAAACGCGGCGGGAATTACCCGGGCGTTGCAGCGAGCACTAACACTGCCTGACTGCGGGCGTTACAGAGCCTGAAAACTACTGTCCATAAAAATAATTGTGCACCAAATTGTCTCTTTCGTGTTACTGCCTACATCGGACAAGCGGCAAGCGGAGAGTTAAACAGTGCGGGTGGAAATATCATGAACAGCAACATTGAGCAATATTCGGATGAAAGGCTCTTTGCAATGTTGAGAGGGCCGAAAGCGAAGTCGGAAGCAGCGTTTGGTGAACTCTACAACAGATATTCACCGCGCATCAAAGCATACTGCCTGCGAGTAGTGGGCAATATGGAACAAGCCGAGGATCTGTTTCAGGAGACCTTCCTGCGCTTTTACAAGAGCGCTCAGGTCGACCGTAAAATGACAAACGTCCCCGGCTTTTTGCTGCGCATCGCCCGCAACCTGTGCCTCAATTACAAGCGCGACAAACGCGACACGGTCACACTCGAAAATTTCCACTTCTCCACCAAGCCGCATTCTCATGAGCGCGCCGAACTGCTCGACCTCATTGCAACCGCTCTCGAGTTGCTTGAGTTCGACTACCGCGAGGCATTTGTCCTGCGCGAGTACGACGGACTGTCGTACAAGGAAATCTCCGCAATTGTCGGTGATTCCGTCTCCGCGGTAAAGACGCGCGTGTTCCGGGCAAAACAAAAAATTCGGAACATTCTCTCTCCGTACCTCGAGGATCTGGCGCATTGAGCCGGAACGCCAACTTCCTCTAACACACATTCTCTGCTATGGATTATTCGGAACTTCTTCACGACTTTCTGGACGGTGAGCTCAATCCCATTCACGAAGACGCCCTCTTTGGTGCGCTTCAGCGAAATGAGCACCTCCGTTTGGAAATGAAAGATTTGCTGGAAATGCGCCGCGCCGTGGAAGCGGACAAAGCGGCCTTCCTGCCTTCGGCAAGCAGCACCAACGCGATCTTTTCGCAGTTGGGATTCGCCGCGCCGACGGCGGCCGGCGGAGCGGCTGCGCTCGCCGGAGAATCGACCGCCGTCGCTGCCGCCTCGGGATTTGGTCTGGCGCAGATGGCCGGAGTATTTGCCGGCGCCGCCCTGCTGACCAGTCTCGTCTTTGTCGGCCTCATCATGCCGGCGCTTGACGACCAGACCGGCGGCAGCCTGGCTCAGGCCGATGCGCCCGCTCGCATCCTCGAAGCCGACCCGATCGAATTTACCCTCGTCAGCCCGCCGGAAACCATCGTCCTCAACAACGGCATTGCCGCGGCAACCGCAGCGCCCACCGTTGACACGCAACGCAAGGACGGACTGCCGGCCGCTGCGGACAGGCGCGGATTCAGCGCCACGACACCGGTTGAACACTCCTCTCACGTTGACAAACAAGAAAATCATGCCTGGTCAGAAATCGCTGTTGAAGAGGCAATCGCTTCATCGCAGCTTCTGGCCGGAGAGTCCAGGTTGTCCAGGCCGACGGACGCGGAGCAATCGACGCAGTTCCACACGATCGAATCCGTTCCCGTGGCCATGAACCTTTCGGACGAATTCACGCCGGAAGGTATGCCCAGCGTCACCTTTGAGTTGCGCGGCAACGGCGACGCCAAATTTTTCCAGAAAACCGACGTGGAATCCGTTGGCGATCCCTGGTTCAACGAAATGTCCGCTTCGATGCTGCTGCCGGTCAACGAGCACTTTGAATTCGGCGTCACTTTTGGTCAGGAAGTATTTTCGCAGGTGTTTTACCGCGACGAGGCCAATGGCGAACGCATCGAATATCAGCAGCGGCCGCGCCTCTTCTGGGGCGGCGTGACGGGACGAGCATATCCGCTCACGGAAAATACCGCTATGCTGGCGCCCTACACGCAGTTGACATTCGGCTTTAACTTTTTCGGGACGGTGATCAAACCGTCGACGGGACTGCGGTTTACGCCGGACAACAGCCGCCTGAGCATGTACCTGGGCGCGGAGTATTCCCACCTGCTGTATTGGGAGGATCAGAATATGTTCAGTTCGGGCAAATTGAATCTCAATTACGGCGTCTCCTACCGACTGTAAGCAGGAGAAGCAGGAAAGCATGACGCAGAGAACGAACAGAATGGCATGGACGGGAACATGGATGCGCTCAACGGCAATCGCGCTGCTGATGGCGGCCGCAACGTTTATGAGCGCATGTGAGTCGGCAACACAAATTGACACGCCGTTCAAGACAAATCCCGCCAGGATCACGCCAATCGAGACGGAGATAAATGTTGAGATTACGGAGCTGGTGTACTACAACAAAACCGACGCCTGGCTCTGGAACCACAACGCTTCACACAAGGCATTTACGATCGATACTTCCGACGGCGCACCGATCTGTTCGGCCGATGTCGAACTGATCGAACTGCCCTCATCAACCGACAATAATGAACTGATTGCGCTGCGCAACATGCGCCTGCACCTGGACGATATGAAAGCGGGCGTGGTGAAAACCTGCCGCTCTTCCACGCAGTCAAACGGCCAGGAATCCTACGTCGACCTGAAATACCTGCTGGAAATGAATGGACAGCAACAGCTGCGCAACCACCAGGCCGAGTTCACGCTGGAAATGACGGAACGCGAATTGCCGGCGGGCCTGGAAGGTCAACGCCAGGTTGAAATCACCTTTGAAACGACGATCGACGGTCCGGCCGAAGCACTCAAATACGAGGTTAAAGGCTCCATCACGCTACATTTCTGACCCATGAAAACGCTCCTTTTTTTCATACCGATTCTCTGCCTGGCGTCCTGCAGCAACTCGCTGGACATCGAAACGCCGCGCAAGGAACAGGTGACGGAAGTGGACACGACGCAACATCACCAGGAGAGTGCGGAGCTGATCCCGACGCGCTATGAACTTCAGGTGGAAGAAATCATGCGCGTGAGCTACAGCAACGGCGGCGGCGAGACCTATTCAACTTCGGTCTGGAAACACAAGGAACTGCGTTCGGACCTGCTGATGTTGCGGCAGGACAACGACGATCTGCACCTGTCGGCCAATCTTCTGCTGCGCGCCACGGATGCGTTTACACGCTACGGCATCACGGAAATAGAACTGCGCCTGGGCGGCATCAACAGCGTGGGACGCAGAACGATCAATGCACAGCCACAGGGCTCGAGTTTTGTGCGCGTCGTGTTCAGACCAATTGAAAATTATCCGGGTTCGACCACTGTGACCCAATACGTTCCCGCAGACGTGGAGTTTGTGCGGCCGGCCGGCGACAATTCCCACATTCAGATGAAGCTGAATTTCGACCTCGGCATTCCCCTGCCATCCAGCATCAGTCCGGGTAGCGCCAACATCCGGCTCGACCTCTTTTTTGACCAATAAAACCCGACCAAATCCATTTTTGTTCGTCCCGCGGTTGCACGTCGCGGGCAGATGAATCAGTACCGGGTATTCGCGGCGGCGGTGCGGCGTCCGTCAGGCGCGCCCGGCCTTTTTATCGGCGTGCGCCACAGCAGGCTCTTTTAACATCACCAGTGCTTTGGCGCTGCGGCGTTGGCGAGTATCGGCTTTAAGCCTTTGGTGATCCAGTCGTTGTACTCGCGTTTATGCGAAGGCGGCAGGCGATCAAATTCTTCCGAGGCGGCGGCATCGCCGGCCGGCGCTTCACGCAATTCGTCGGGAATAATGGTATCAGACATTTTTTCTATCGTGTTTGATGTTCTGAACAAAATTCCATTTTCCGATCTCGGCGGAGGTCTCCACAAAAGCGATGGCGTCAAACTCAAGTTCATCTGCTTTGAGCGCTGTTGCGGCGCGCACCTGCATTGCATCTTTTTGCTGCGGCGTAGCGGGGCCGTAGAGCAGGCTGACATGCGGATCGTATTTTTCGGCCGCATACGATTGCGCGTCGGGGCCGGGGCGCACCGCCGCCTGCAGAGCCTGGCGCAGATCGAGCACGTTCGGGCTGATCCGCACGCGGCGAATGAGGGAGCGAAAATACTTGTCGCTCCGCACAAACTCATCGACCTGCAGACGCAGCGGCAGAAACTGATTGACTATGCGACTCAGCGACTGATCGTCCAGGGCATGCGCCTGCACAACCAGGGTCACATGCGCCGCAAAGGACGGGCGACTGACTTCGCGCGCGCAGAGATCAATCTGCAATTGGTACGCAGCGGCGTCGCGTGCAGCCGGCAGAAGCCAGAATGAACCGATCATGAGTCAAGTTTTACTCCCTACTCGCCGCGGCTGAAAGCGCCGGGATCCAGATTGCACAGGAGCCGGACAAAGTCCGAATTGTCTCTGGTCAACTCGCGCCGTTGAAAAAACGCACAGAAAGCAGACAGCTCCCGCTCAAAGACGTCACCTTCTACGTCCAGATCGGGCAGTGTTTCATCGCCGGAACGGTTGGCGTACATAATGTTGCCGCTGATCTCAAAACCCTCGGGAACCGCATGCCCGGCGAGCGGACTCTGATAGCAGAATAACTCGGCGGCGTCAAGGCGCTCATCCTGTCCGGTCTTCACCAATAGGTTGTCGTTAAACAACCCGAGGTCGTCCTCAAAACCCGTCACACTTATCATTGCGCCGCAGGCTCCGGTGTGGTAGATGATATTGTGTTGAATCATTCCCACCGGCGATTGATCGCCCGTCTGCCAGAGCGCCACGCCCCAGGTAGTAATGTGCTCGATGATATTGTCTTTCACGATTCCGTCGGCGTTGTCGCGAATTCCGACGCCCTTGTAGCAGCGTTTAATCAGGTTGTTTTTGAGTTGGCCGGTGGCGTTGTCTTTCAGCAGTACCGCAGTGCTCTCACCGCGTACTCGCGCCCTCGGTCTTGTTCCGGGTGCAACGCGCGTCGTATCTGTGTTGACGTCCAGACTGCCGTCGATGAGATTATCGCGCAGTGTGGCGCGCGCGTCCGCGCCGACAACGACGGAGCTGCCGTTAAACGCGCTAAATCTGTTGCCTTTGATTGAGACACGGCCGCCCTCGCCCGCTTCCAGTGCAATGACGAGCGATTCCGCATCGGACGGATCGGACGGCAAAGGCGCATCGAGTTGAAAGGTTGAAGTAAGAATGTCGGCGTCGCTGTTTACGATCGAGACAAAACTCAGCGTGTCGATCGGATTAAACGCCGGTTTAACCAGAAAGTCGAGGTTATTCATTGAACAATGATTGCAGCGTTCAAAACGCAGACCGTGGCGCGCCTCAACAATTATCTTCACCGTACCCGCCTTTTCAGCGCCGAAGTTGAGGCGCTCCCCGGAGAGGCGCAGAGCGTAGCCCTGCGCGGCCATGCGCTCGGAGATCAGTTCCGGATCGTCAAAGTGATATTCGCCGGGCGCCAGCACCACGTCGACAAAATCGATGGGATCTTCCAGCAGGTCGAGCAGGTCTTCGACGTTGTCGACTTCGATGCGATCCAGTTCGTATGCCTGCGGCTGTGCGGCGAGACGGGCAGGCAGCAACACAACAGGCAAAACAATCGCAGCAAGGACGGAGCAAACGAGCGCCAGTTGCGGCCAGGGCTTGCTGGTTTGCGCCCTTTCGGCGCAGGACAGTGATAATTGCGACATTTCCATCCCACTCCCTCTTCAACTCCGAGACTTGCCGACGGCTTCTCAGTCAAAAACGCAACCAGAGACTAAACGATTCGCGCCTCCAAAAATTCTGCCTGTTTTGTCGCGCGATGAATTGGATCTGCTGTTTCGCGGATCGACGACGTTGGGTTGGCTGACTGGTATGCGGTGTTTGATGACGCCTCGCGGATCGACGACGTTGGGTTGGCTGCCCGGTACGCGGTGTTTGATGACGCCTCGCGGATCGACGACGTTGGGTTGGCTGACTGGTACGCGGTGTTTGATGACGCCTCGCGGATCGACGATGTTGGGTTGGCTGCCCGGTACGCGGTGTTTGATGACGCCTCGCGGATCGACGATGTTGGGTTGGCTGCCCGGCACGCGGTGTTTGATGACGCCTCGCGGATCGACGACGTTGGGTTGGCTGACTGGTATGCGGTGTTTGATGACGCCTCGCGGATCGACGATGTTGGGTTGGCTGACTGGTATGCGGTGTTTGATGACGCCTCGCGGATCGACGATGTTGGGCTGGCTGCCCGGTACGCGGTGTTTGATGACGCCTCGCGGATCGACGACGTTGGGTTGGTCACTGAACGCCTGGCGGACGGACTTGAGACTGAACGACTGATCATTCGATGAAAAACAAGAGCGGATTTTGCAGGGAGCGTATAACAAGAGTTTGGAATACATTCCCATATGGGAATGTGTTTGTGTTATGGCACGAGCAGCAACCACTTCCGATGTGTACAACGCAATCGCCGAACCGCAGCGAAGGATTATCCTGGATTTGCTGGCGACCGGCGAATACCCCGTCAATGACATGTCCAACGAGCGGGGACTTAAACAACCGCAAGTGTCCAAACACCTGCGCGTGCTGTAGGAAGTCGGGCTGGTCGCCGTGCGCGAGGATGGTCGCCGCCGACTCTACTTCCCTGAACGGCGAAGCATTAAAGCCGATGCAACATTGGGTCAACAACCTGTTTAAAATCTGGAACGACCGCTTTGACAGGCTGGATATCTTGTTAAACGAACTACAATCCAGGGATCAACAAGATGGAAACCGCGATGAACAAACCTGATCCGGACGAAGCGGTCAAGAGCACCCAGGTGCTGATGACGCGATTTTTTTAAGCGCCGCGCGAGCTGGTATTTAAGACATGGACCAGAGCGGACCTGCTCGAGCGTCGGCGGAGCTCCAAAATCTTCACAACTCCGACTGTCAGGATTGACTTTCGCATTGGCGGTAGCTTTGTTTTCTGCATGCGTACGCCGGATGGGCAGGGGTTCCGGGCCAAGGGCGAATACCTGGAAATTGTCGAACCGGAGCGCATTGTACACCGCGACTTTTTTCTCGACGCCGATGAAAACGTCATTCCTCCCTACGCATACGGCATAAAGTCGGACGACCTGTCGCCCTCTATGGTAACGGTGACCTTCACGGAAGAAAACGGCGGCACGCACATGATTTTAAGAACCGACAGCACCGTGTTCACCGAACGGGAAACTCACATGGCCAGGCCGGGCTGGAACGAAATGTTCGACAAGCTGGATGTTTTACCGGCCGAGCCGTCCTGACAGCAGCGATCGACATGACGCCGGCGGATTCATCACTTGTTAAAAAGTGTGAATGTTACTCAACCTGACGGCAGAGGGTTGGTTGGCATTCCGACTTCCAGTCCAACAGCACGGTAGATCCGCGAGCCGGAAACGGGTTAACAAATGAGTGCAAAGTGAGTTTAAAGCTCCGACAGTCGCCCGTCTGGAATGTGTCGACGAGATTACTATGTCGATGCTTTTACTCTTCGTCAGTCCGAACGACCGACTCGCCCGGGGCTTTGACATCCAGCGCCGACGTTTTCTGCCGCACCAAGACCTGAATACTGTCTTTTAACTCGTTGACATAGCGGCCGTAGCGGTACACAAAACTCTGGTTGCGAACTTCGCTGTTAAGCGACATGTCAAAAAGCCGAATGGCCATTTTGTAGCGCTTCAGTTCCATGCTGGTCAATGCCAACATGTAGACGACCTGCGAGTCGCGCTGGTCGCTCATCATCAAGGGATGCAGAATTGCGTAGGCCTCTTTGTAGTCGCCCATGTGATATCGACATACGCCGTAGTGCGCTTCATCCCGACGCAGTCCGGTGGAGCGGGTCAGGTAGAGGGCATGTGGAAAAGCGGCCCCGGGATCAAAGGCTGTGGTTTCCTCGTTCAGCAGCAGATTGACCAGTTTGCGCCTGTGGTAAATGTCGAGGCTGTCGCGCTCGACGATCGCGGTGTAACTCCTGCGTGCGGATTCGAAATCGCCGTTGCGCTCGCCGAGTTCCGCGGCGATCTGATGGTACACACGCGAGTCCGGCGGCGCGAGTTGTTTAAGCGAGTCGAGATAGTTTAACTCCTGATCTCTGTGCGTGCCGAAGACGATGCCGGGCGCAAGATCCAACATGGCAAAACGCAAATAGTTGGACGGATCGCTCGCTGGAAGAAGGCGCATGCCGAGTTGCGCAAAGTAGCGTTGCCCCACCGGATTTTTGGATGACTCGCTGTCGTGCGCCAGTTGTTCAAGATTATCGGCGATTTGCTGTGTCGCAAAGGATGGCAGTCGCAGCAGAAGCGTCGGCACAGCCAACAGAATAAGCGGCGCGCAGACTCCCACAAGAAAGGTGGAAAATCCTGGTCCACGCTGCTCCCTCAAAGCGCCGTACAGGCGCAGCACCGAAAGGACGACACATGCCAGGAGCCACAGAGCAACGCCGAATTCAAGAATCTTGAACACGACTGACGCGTCCGGCCCGCTCGACAGACGCAGGATACTGTCAATTTCACCAAAAAAGGACAACCAGAATGCCGCAATCAGAGATATCATGTAGACCGGCACTCCGGCAAACAACACAAGGTGCCGCACCGACTGCACGCTCAGATTGATGCCGGTCATCGACACAAACAATCCCATCAGGCCGCCGGCAACCCAGTAGTACAACATGCCCATCGCAAAGCCGCAGGGCAGCAGAAGCAAGAGGTAGGTGTAGAGATTTGCCGTCTGCTCCAGGAGCGAAGGCCAAAACAGAACCAGAATCCAGTTGTTCAGCAAAGCCCACAGGCTGATTCCCGCGATCGCAATGAATACTATTATCAACCAGGGTTGCTCCACGGGAATGGCGTACCGCGCAACGTTGCGGAAGCGGAAAAAGCAGTTCCACAGGAAGATGCTCGGCTTACGCTCACGCGCCGACAGGTCTTCGTCTATTGTCTCCTGCAGAAAGCTCATTCCCATCACCGATTGAAAGTTGGTTGTGCTCCGCGAAACTAAAATACGCATCGTCGGAGAATATCACATGGTCAATTAACTCGATTCCGACAATTTCTCCGCTGGTTCGCACCCGCTGGGTCACGCTGTGGTCTGTCAGGCTGGGCTGGAGATTGCCAGAGGGATGGTTGTGCGCCAGGAAAATTCCGACGGCGCGGTCGCAGATTGCCGGAGCAAAAATCTCGCGCGGGTGCACCAGCACGGAATCGGCCAGGCCCATGCCGATATGATGCACGTTGCAGACTTCGTGCGCACCGTTCACACTCACCAGCCACAGATTTTCGATGTCGGGACGACCGCGATTGCGCAGCAGAACGGCCACATCGCCCGGCGAAGTTATGGTCGTCCCGCCGCGGGTCTGACGACGAACCAACTCAAACAGGCGACGCATCGCGTCCTGCTCGGCGGGTTCGACATCTGCTTTCACCGCCTCTTCCAGCAGTCAGTTGTATCCGTCCCGCGCGGTCTGCAGGCGGCGCCACAGGCGTTCCATTTGTGCACCCAGTTCGCTGCTGAAAACTTTTCCGGGCGCAACAAAACTGTGCAGCAGCTGCGCGTCGCTCATTCCTGCCACGTCCACGAAACGCCGCTCACAAACGCCGCCGATTCCGTCGGGCATGCCGTATTGCATGTCGCCTCCTCCCTTTTTGACTGATTTTTTTGTTTGGCCCTGGTCACCCTGTGGCAAACAAGAAAATCATGCAGGGTTCAGCAAACAAGCGGAAAAAGTCAAGCGGGCGAGTTAAGCCCCTGAACGTCGCGTTTCACGTGATTAAACGGGCCAACAAGATTAATACGCGCGATTCTCACGTCGGCGGCTCAACACCAAAACAAGCAAAAAAAAGCCGCTCCCCCGGATCGGAGAGCGGCTCGGCGTTAAACACGTCACGTGCGTGAAGTTAGCCGGCGGGATCCTTCAACAGGTCGCTGCGGTTAATATCCAGCGCGTCAAAACTGGCGGCCGGAATCACGTAGTACCACTGCGCAAAACGGCGGTTCAGCTCGCGCGTGCGCTCGCGGCCCTGCTCGATCTTGCGCTGCCAGTCCTCATAGGCAATCTGCATTTGTTGGTTCTGGCGATCGGCTTCCGTGCGCAGACTGTCCGGTTTGTTCTGATAATCCAGGTTGGCGGGCTGCGCGGGCTCGGGGAAGTAGGACGGGTCAAACTCCGCCGTGACAAAGAGATAGCGGTTTTCAGCCGGTCCCGCGGCGTCGGCCTGCTCGCCGCCGGCCGTGAGTTCCAGTCCGCTGCCGTACGCCACCTCGCCAAAACGCAATGTGTAGCTGACGCCTTCCTCGGTCTTGAGCTGCATCTCCCCCTCGTTGGAAACGAGCTGGCCGGAGCCGGAGATGTAAAAACCCTTGTCCTGCAGACTGCGCTGAGCGCTTGCGTCGAGCTGGATGGCGGACTCGCCGAAGTTTTCCAGCCCGGCGGTCAGACCTTCGGGTTTCTTGCGCACGCCGACGATTTTCAGCTCGTCGAGCGTCTTCAGCATGTTGTCGATTTTACTCGTGTTTAACTCTCGTCCGGCGGGCATGCCCTCCATTTTCCAGTTGTTGCCGTCTTTGGCAATTCGGAATGCCTGCCCCGGTTCGATGGTGCCGGTGAGTTCGTTAATCGAGTAGTCGTCGACGGTAATGCGGTTGACTTTGGCTTTGTCCAGCAGCAGCAGATCGGTCTCGATCCAGTCGGCAAAGTTCGTGGACAGTTCCAGATTCATTTTAACCGCGTAGACGCGTTTCTGTTCGGGCAGGCGCACAAAGAACATGTCTTCGCGGTCTTCGACGTTGTTGCCGACAATCAGGTCGGCGAGCACCTTGTCGCCTTCGCCGCGAATTGTGATGCGCTGGCCGCGTCCCTCGCTGGGAGCGGTTTCGTCGAGCGGATCGTAAACGCCGAGTTTGTCGTAGTCAATCGGATTGTCGGTTCGGAAGTCGTCGCGCGTCAGGCCGATAAGTCCCGCGGCGGTCTGCGCCAGGCGGTCCTTGCCGTCGGCCGGATAGTTATTGTGCGAAGGGATCGTCCAGATACCGTTGTTGTTGGCCACTTTAAATGCAAAGGGCGAGCCTGTTTCCACGTCGTAGCGGATGGCTTCGAGCGAAGTCGCCGCGTTGGGATCTGTAAAATCCGGGAAGAAAATCTCACCGACGTCGCTGAACTCTTCGGGGGCGGCGGCTTTGGGCTGCGTGACGATTGCCAGCAACAGCAGGACAACAGCGCCGCCGGAGAACACCAGGGTTTTGTTTAATTCACTCATATCAGCCTCTCAACCTCCGCGCCATTGCGGCTCCTTCGCGTTCGCGGCGCTGACGGCGGACAAAGATGACGACGCCGATGACGAGAACGGGAATGGGAGGAATCAAAATGGCGATGTATTTAATGATATTAATAATGTCCAGGATCTGACTTTCCATGTCTTCCTTGGCTTCCGCAATCGTGGCTTCCTTCTCCTGATCGATGCGCTCTTTGGCGACCTCGAACTTGCGGTTTTCGACTTCCTGGATGTTGCGCGCCATAATCTGTTTGGCTTGTTCATCCAGGTCGCTACGCGTGCGCACTTCGTCGATTTTGCGATCCAGTTCGGCCTGCGCCTGGTTCAGTTTGGTCTGGGCGGCCGCCTCGGCTTCGCGTTCGCGTTCGATGCTGGCTTCAACGAAGTCGGACTTCTGGTTCTCGACCAATTCCAGGGTGCGGTGTTTAACCCGCTTTTTGCGCAGATCGATAAAGGAGTCGTCGCCCATCACCAGGTCGACGCAGTTCAGGAAGAAGGTCACGTTGTCGAAGTTAAGTCCTTCGATGCCCATGCGACGCAGGCGGAAGAGCTGTTCGGACACAAAGTCGATATCGCTGATAACCACCAGGTTCATGCCGGGATCGGCTGCGGAAGCGGCTTCGTCGTCGTCAGATTCTTCGTCGTCCGCGGCGGCTTTGCCGGAGGTGACGTGCGCCGCGACGGTAAATGCCGTGCCGGTCGGGTTGTTATGCGGCAGATTGGGATTGATTTGCGATCCGAAGAAGGTGCGCATCATCACCTGATTGTAGTTATGCGCGCCCGAGGTATACCCCGTTTCCAGCAGCGGCTGGAAGTTGAAGCTCGAACCCGGCGACGGGAAAATCGAACCGGGATAGAGCAGGACGAGTTCCTGCAGACCGGAGCTGGCGACACTTGCCGGGCTGACGGAGTTTTCGTTGCCGCTGCCGGGGCCGATGAAGACAAATTCGGCCGGCACATTCTGCAACTGCGGATGCGGGTTGTAGGTGTCCCAGATAATCTGTCCGCTGTTCCAGCTGACGCCGAGCGAGTTCAGCATCGTCTGGATGTCGCCTTTGGGCGTCGGCGGCGGTCCCTGGCGCTGCTGAAAAGGATTTTGCTGGCCGCCGGGTTGTTCGAGCGGAGCAAGCGCGGGATTGACGAGCGGCAGCGGATCCACCAGCAGGACGGCCGGATTGCCCTGCTCGATATAGGCTTTCACATTGTCGATAGCCGGCTGCCCGAGCGATGAGGGCAGGACCGCCAGCAGGCCGTCCAGATCTTCGGTAATCGGGTTGGCCGGGTCGATTTCAACAAGGTCGTATTGTTTGCGCAGTTCTTCCACCATTTCCCATGGCGGGTTACTGCTCATGGCCTGGAAGTCAAAACCGCCGAACACTTTTGCTTCGGTTTTCACGACGCCGAGTTTCTTGCGCTGGGTGCGCGCCACGACGCGGATGCTGCGCGCCAGTTCGTATTCGACCGGCAGGCCGCGATCAAAGAACGGCACAACTTCTTCTTCGGCGCCGCAGGTGTATGCCAGGCCGAGGAAGACCTGCATGGAACCGGCGCGCGCGTTGCTGGGGTCGCTGATTTCGCGCGGCAGGATGTTAAACTTCTCACGCGCCTCGCGGGCTTCCTCGGTGTAGGGCTCGGTGTCGTACACGACGACCTGAACCTTGCCGCCGGCTTCGGCGTCGATTTCGCGCAGGAAACTGATGAGATTCTCACGTGTCTGCACAAACTCGGCGGGCACCTGCGGGCTGACAAAAGCCTGCACAAAGACGGGGCGATCCGAGTCGAGCTGATCGATGAGCGAATAGGTTTGATCCGACAGCGAGTGCAGGCCTTCGGCCGTGACGTCCAGACGCATGCCCGCGCGACCGACAATGGTCGTAAGGCAGACAAGGGCGAGCGCGATGGCCGCGGAACGGACGATGTAATGCAGCAGCATGCCCGATCCCTCTTTTTTGGCCTGCCAGTGACGGCGGCCGAGAATCGCGACATTCAGATACAAAAACAGCGCCGCAACGAGCAGGAAGTACAACAGTCCGGAGAATGTGACCACGCCGCGCGCAAAGTCCTGGAAGTGACTGACCAGACCGACTTCGTAGAGCAGGCGCTCCGTGTCCGGTCCAAAGACGCCGAAGATTTCCGGCAGGAACATCAGAATGGCCGTAAAGACCGAACCCAGAATGAATGCCACCGTCGAGTTGGGCGTCAGCAGCGAGGCGAGCATGCCGACGGCGATGAGCGCACCGCCGAACAACCAGTAGCCCATGTAGTTGGCCAGCATCAATCCCAGGTCGGGCGCGCCGAGCCAGAAGAGCACCACCACGTGACTGAGCGACAGCACGATCGAGGCGGTGTAAATTCCGAGTGCGGCCAGATATTTGCCGAGCGTGACTTCAAAGTCGGTGGCGGGCAGAGTCAGCAGCAGCTCGTCGGTGCCGCCATTGATCTCGTCCGACCAGATCCCCATTGACAACGCGGGGACAAACAAAATGAGCAGGTAAGGGAACCAGGCGTTGAGCTGGTTGAGGTTCGCCAGGTTTTCGCGGAAGAAGTCCGCCTGCCAGAACGCGCCGATCGCGCTGATAAAAATGAAGAGCGTAATAAAGACGTAGCCCGTCGGGCTTGTAAAGTAGCGCGCGATATCGCGGCGGAAAATTGCGTTGACGATTGTCCAGTTCAGTTTCATGATGCTGCGCCCTCCCTGCTGTCGTCATCGGCTTCGTCCGATCCGGGCGCGTAATCGGCATGGGCTTCGGCGGCCTCCGCTTCGGCTTTGGCGGCTACGCTGCGTCCGTGATCGGTCAGTTCGTAAAAGGATTCTTCGAGCGAGCCCTTGCGGCGCAGGTCATCGACCTTGCCGTCGAACACGAGATGGCCGGCGTGCACAAAAATGACGCGTTCGGCCACGGCGTCGACTTCCTGCAGGATGTGGGTCGACAGCAGAATCGTCTTGGTTTTACCGAGTTCGGAGATGTTTTTGCGGAAGTCGCGGATCTGATTCGGGTCCAGACCACTGGTGGGTTCGTCCATGATCAGGACGTCGGGATCGTGCAGGAGGGCCTGCGCCAGACCGACGCGCTGCCGGAAACCCTTGGAGAGTTTGCCCGTGGGTTTATCGAGAACTTCCAGCAGCGAACACTGCTCCACGACGGTGTGGATGCGCGCTTTGGCGGTGTTTTCATCCAGTCCGCGCGCGGCCGCAAAGAAACTCAGCAGTTCCTGCGGCGTCATGTCGTCGTATAAAGGGCCGTTCTCGGGCAGGTAGCCCAGGCGCCTGGCGGCGCTCAGTCTGTCCTTGTGAATATCAATTCCCGCGATGGACACCGTTCCTTTGGACGGCGCCGAATAACCGGTCAGGATGCGCATCGTCGTCGACTTCCCGGCGCCGTTCGGCCCCATGAATGCAACGATTTGTCCTTCCGGTATCGCGAAACTGATGTCTTCAATGGCCACGAAACTCCCGTAGTATTTGGAGAGCCCGCGCGCATCGATCATCGTTTTGCTAGGTAATACCGACATATAATGTTCCTCTACCATTCAGGTGCGTTTGCAATTGAATGATTTGTTGACATATTCACATAGTTCATGACGTTGTAATACGGCAGCCGCCCGGACAAGCGACCACTGACTCAATGGTTGAGCGGCGTGAAAAGAACCGCTGCGGCCCGCGCAAAACGGGCAATCGACACACTTCGGCGGAGCGGAGGCTGCATTTGACCGAAGGATGTGCAAAAAGTCCCAAATTACATCACACACGTGCTCAAAATCAAGTCAATCGAACGGCGAGGGCCGCGCCTCAATTTTTCATTCAGACGGCAATGCCGCGACGCACGGATCGTCCCAGCGCATAACTGCCTAACAATATCCTTCGCGCCGGGAACGCGTCCGTGAGCACGAATCAGGAACTGCAATCCGCCGTAGTCGAGGACTACCTGCGGATGATTTACAAAATTCAGAGTGAGTCGGGCTCCGTCACGACCAGCGAGCTGGCGCAGGCGATGAACGTTTCATCGGCTTCGGCGTCGGACATGCTGAAGAAGCTGGCCCGCAAAAAGTTCATCACCTACAAACCCTATTACGGTGCGGCGCTGACGCCGACCGGGCGCAGCAACGCTTTACTTGTGACGCGGCGGCACCGCCTCTGGGAGATGTTTCTGGTCAAGACGCTGGATTTTTCCTGGGACGAGGTGCACGCCATCGCGGACAAACTGGAGCACGCCACGAGCGTGGAGTTGGAGCGGCGCATCGACGAAAAACTGGGCTTCCCGACGACCGACCCGCACGGCGACCCGATTCCACGCGACGGCGAACTTGTCACCCGCGAGCTTGTCGCACTGACGGATCTGCCGCTCCACACACCGGCGCGCATCGCCCGCGTATCGGACGACAACCCCGAGATTCTGCAATACCTGGCGCAGATCGGTTTAAGGCTGGAGCAGCACATCGTGGTCAAGGAATCGGTACCATTTGACAACAGCCTGCACATTGAACTCGACGGCCTCAATGTTTTCCTCAGCGAAAAACTCTCACATTCGATCTTCGTAACTCCGGCGGCGTAGAGACGTCGCAGGCAACGATTTGTTCCAGAAAATCACGGGAGACTGGTGTGTGTTGGGGCGACCCGGCGCGTCAAACATTCTTGCGGGACTAATCGGCGTGGCGCTCCCCTTCCTGCAAAGTGGCGTACAAAGCGGAATCTGCCGCCATAGCGGTTCCAGGCGCTGAGGGTCATCTACGTGTTGATACGTTGCTCTTGCGGTCTCCCGGATGGCGGAAGTTTTTGTTGCAATAACGGCTTTTTAATTGATCTGCTTCCGACCTCTACGGAATGCATCTTTTGTTTGTCAATGAGTGTCTGGTTTGAGGCCCGGTGGTTCAACACTGCTGTGTTTAAGGGTGGAGACAACACTCCGGGGCGCGGGTCCAGGATCGGGATCGGAAGTATTGAGTCCGCAAGTTAATATCCTGAGAACTGAGGGTGGAATGTTAAAGCGGGAGATGAAGCCGTCAGACCGCTCGATGCATACTTGAGGCTCGAACGTCAGACCTTGAGGCGGGTAGGTGTAGCCGGCGGACTGATCGATGCATACTTGAGGCTCGAAACTGATGCCTTGAGACTGGAAGTACAACTTCAAGACTTTTAGTTTAACACGGAAAACTTCCTGGGCCCATAAATGGGCCCCACCCCCTCCTCCGCCTGTCCGAAATTCCCAATTTTTCGTCACTTCCGAACACGACCGCCCGCCCCCGTTTTTCACGGCGTTTTTTTCGGGCATACCTCGGGCTCTCGCTTCCCGTCCCACGGGAATGCCCTCTGCGGCGCAGTTGAAACCTCCGGAAGATTCAACAGGTGCAATGTGTGGACTCTCACATCACTGCACAACCAGAAAAACGCCAACGGGAGAGTTTCACCGCTGAGCGGTCGGGAAAACGTGGGTAAACGGACCGGGGAATTGCCACGTGTCAAAACCGGCGCAACAGATCAGGCGGAAGCGGGCGGCTGCACACTTGTCTCCGGCGCAATATCCACCGCGTCGTGATGCGCGCTGTCCGTTGCCCTGGCCATCCAGTCCTTGAAAAACATCACCAGAACGGCGGTGGTGGGAACCGCGATCAACAATCCGATGATGCCAAAGAAAAAGCCAAAAACAAACAGTGAGCCGATCAGCAGCAGTGGGTGTAAACCGACGCGTTTGCCGACGACGCGCGGCTGCAGATAGTAGTTGTCCACAAAATGCAGCGCCAGAATCGTGACGCTGATGAGACTGATATTAAGCAGAAACTGATCGTTGCCAGTGAGCAAAAGAGCCAGACCGCCGACGAGAATACTCGAGAAAATGCCCACATAAGGCACCGGATTCAGCAATCCCGCCACGATGCCAAGCACGATGCCGTAGGGAATATTCAGAATCTCAAAAATGATCGAAGCGCCGGCGCCCACCAGCAGAGCCGCCAGCAACTGACCGCTGACGTAGGCTTTCAACAGCCCGTTGATGCGCCCCAGATTGTGCAGCAGACGTTGGTTTTTGGTCTCAAGTACAGTCCGGATCAGATCCTTGACTTTGTCGAAATCGCGCAGTGAGTAAAAAAACAGGATCGGCACCAGAATGATGTTCACGATTTGGTTAACAAGACCGGACAAGCTGGTAAAAAATGTCAACAAAGCAGTGATGACCGTTTGCGTGGTGTCGCGAATTGCAGGGCTGACTTCCGTGGCGATGATCTGCCGCAGCATCTCCTTTTCCACGCCAAAGGGTTTAAAGAAGACGTAGAGCTGATCGACGTCCAGGAAATTGTTAACATCGTTGACGACCTGGCCGAGTTCCTTCTGGATTGTATTCAGCTGCACGTAAAGGTCGGGGAACACAACAATGGACAAAGCGGCAATTGCGCCGACAACTGTCACTACGATCACACCGGCCAGCACGACCCGCGGCACGCGATAGCGCTTTTTCAGGGTCGTCACAAAGGGATCGAGTACATAGGCCAGCACAAAGGCGATAATGAACGGGGCCAGTATGGCGATGACCTCGTTAAAAATCCAGATGGTAAAGGTTAACACCGTCAAAGTGATCAGACGGCGGACCAGATATGATTGACCGCGGAACGGTACAAGAATGAAGATGATCGCGCCAAAGAGCACGAAGGAGTTCAGACCGATACCGCTGAAGTAGAGGAAAAAACAGTAGAGCACCAGCGCCGCCGCAACCGTAATGATCGTGACCGCCTGACTCATGTTCCAATTTTTCACGCTTGCCCCCGCCTACCTCGTTTTCCAGCCCTTCCTGCCTGAGTGCAAAAATACAAAAGCGGCGTACAAAGTCACTTTTGTACGCCGCCTGCGATCAGTCTGATTCTGCTGTGAGTCGTCGATTACTCCGCCTTGCTGGGCATGCGATCGGCGCAAAACTCGTCAAATGCAAATTCGAGCGCCTGCGCAATCATTTCCGGGCTGCGACCTTCAACAAAATGGCGCGGAATGAAATGCACCAGTTCGCCGTCGCGCATCAGCGCGATGGACGGGGACGAAGGCGGTTGATTCGTAAAGTAGGTCCGCGCGCGTTCGGTGGCTTCTTTATCCTGTCCGGCAAATACCGTCACCGTATGGTCCGGCTGAACCGGGTGACGACGTGAGAGAGCGATGCCGGGGCGGGCGGCGCCCGCGGCGCAACCACACACGGAGTTGATCACCACGAGCGTGGTGCCGTCCTGCGCCATGGCGGCGTCAACGTCATCGGCAGTCCGCAATTCTTTGATGCCCAGGCTGGTCAGCTCATCGCGCATCGGTTGGACCAAAATCGGATCGTACATGACCCCGTGTCCTTTCTGTATTATTCACTTGTCATTCACGATTTAAGCCCACGACGTGCGAGCGCGGAAATTATCGTGCGCCGCGGGCGTGCAACAATTGCCCGACGGCCTGCGTCACGAATTCGATGAACCAATTTTGAACTGATTTTTGAACGCCTGCAGGTTGCCATGTCCGGAATCAGCCGTCAGATTCTACTACTCATCGCCGCGACAGTCGGCGCCGGTCTGATCCTGCCGCTCAGTTGCGGCAGCGTGCATTCGCCCGAGTTTTCCGAGGATTTCAGTCCGGAACGCGGTCGGATGCTCGTGGAAGCGCTGGCCCACGACAGTCTGCAGGGCCGCAATACACCCAGTCCCGGTCTGGACGGCGCGGCGCGTTTGATTGCCCGCGAGTTTGATGCGGCGGGCCTCAAAGCCCTGCGACCCGGTTTTCTGCATCCCTATGAGCTGGAGAGGCTGCATCTGGACACGAACTCCGGCATGCGCATTCAATTCAAGGGAAGCAACAGCCGGCTACAGCTGAAGGACGACTTTATTCCCTATGCTTTCAGTGCGGCGGCGGCGCTGGACGGACTGCCGGTCGTCTTTGCCGGATACGGCATCGACGACAGCACACGCAACTACAACGACTACGACGGCATCGATGTAACGGGCGCGGCGGTAATGATTATGCGCGGCGAACCATCGATGAGCGATGCCGACTCCCCGTTTGATGGTTTGCGACTTACCACCGCGGCGCAATTGCAAACCAAAGTCCGCACGGCGCGCGAACGCGGCGCGGCGGCGGTTCTGCTGGTCAACGGGCCGCGTCAGTCCGCTTCGCTCAAGCCGCGCGGGTACGACTGGCCCGCGCTGTATCCGGAAGCGGGACTTAAACAACTGCCCTATCGCCCGGCTTTCAAATCTGAGCGTCTTATTCCGGTTGTGCACGTAGGCGAGCGCTGCGTAAAAATCCTATTAAACAATGCCGACAGTCTGACGGCCCTGCAACAACTGATTGACTCGACGGGGCAACCGCACTCAATGACCATCCAGAATGCGGCTGTTGATCTGGATGTGCGCCTGCGGACAGAAATCGCCATCGCCAACAATGTCGTCGGCGTTCTGCCGGGCCGAAGCGAGCCGGCTTCCGTGGTCGTCGGCGCACACTACGATCACGTCGGCGTGTACTACTTTGGTCAGACCGCTCTGGATGCGGTTGACACCGGCGAGGACGCAATTCTCGACTCTATCTGCAACGGCGCGGACGACAACGCCTCGGGCACGGCCGCGTTAATTCTGTGCGCGCGCAGCCTGGCGTCGATTCCGACGCCGCCAAAACGAACGATCTACTTTGTGGCTTTCAGCGGCGAGGAGCGCGGACTGTACGGCTCCGAGGCTTTTGTCATGGCGGATTCGCTGTTTAATCGCGAGACATGCACAGCGATGTTAAACATGGACATGGTGGGCCGCAACGCTCTCGACAGCCTGCACCTGGGCGGCGGCGACCGCTCACCGCAACTTCGCGACATGTGTTTAAGTTCCAATGATGCATTGCCGGTGAGTTTTATATTGGCAGAGGATATCGAAACCTTCTACAAACGCAGCGACCAATGGAACTTTGCCAAATACGGAATCCCATCGCTGTTTTTCTTTTCCGGCATACACGAGGATTATCACCGACCGGGCGACGAAGCACACAAACTGAACTACGACAAACTGGCGCGGGCGGCGGAACTCTGCGCGCGCACCACGTGGCGGACGGCCAATGCACAGGAAGCGCCCGCCTACGTTATACAGGGCGACGAAGCTGAATCACAGTAAAACAGAAAACGCCGCCCGGGACAAACCAGAGCGGCGTTTTTCAGAATTTCAGGGCAGGTCGGTTGCGCTCAGAGCGTAATTTTCCAGAAGATCTCATCGCGCAGTTTAACAAACCACTCTTCCATTTTGTCGGCGCGTTTGCGACGCAGGGCCAGATCCTCAAGCAGCGTGTAGTCGTCCTCCAGATTCATGGAGTGTTCCGGCAGGAACTTCTTGAGGTACACGATGTGAAAGGCCGGACGCGCGGGGTTCTTGGGATAGGTCAGAGCTTCGGTCACCTCGCCTTCCTGCATTTCCAGCACCAGGCTCTGCAAGTCGGGCGAGAGCTGCTGAATGGGCCAGCGGCGCTCCATGTATCCATCAAAAGCACGCGTTTCCTCTTCCTCCGAATGCTCGCGCGCCAGGTCTTCAAATGACATGCCTCCGCGCACTTCCGTGCCGAGCGAATCGAGAAAGCGGCGGGTATTCTGGACGTCGGAATCCGACTGGCCGAGGTTAAACAGAATGTGCCGCACGTGCACATCGTTCTCGGATTTGTCCAGCACCTCTATCACGTGATAACCGAAAGGCGTTTTAACGGGCTGCGAAATCTCACCGATGGCGAGCTCAAAAGCGGCCTGTTCAAACTCGGGAATAAAGGTCTCGCGGCTGACGCGACCGAGGTCGCCGCCGTTGTTGGCCGAGCCGGCGTCGCTGGAATAACGCGCGGCAAACTCGGCAAAGTCACCGCCTGCGGCGATGGAATCGCGGACTTTGCGCGCCAGGTCGCGCACTTCGGTTTCGCGAGCGGCTTCCGAGGCGACGTACTTAACAATGTGATAGAGATCCACGGAGGGCGGCACGAGTGGAAGCGAATCCTTGAACCTGGCGTAAAAGTCCTCGACCTCGCGCTGCGAAACCTTCAGGCTGTAGAACTGCTGCTGCGCCATTTTCTGCCCCAGCAGAGTTTTGCGCATGGTCTCGCGGAAACGCGCCTTGATTTCGGAGATCGTCATGTTGTAGACTTCCTGCACGCGAGCGTCCGAGCCGTAGGCGCGGCGCAACTGCTCCAGCTGATAGTCGATGGCGCGGTCCAGTTCTTCGTCGGTCACCTCGACGCTGTCGCGGATGGCTTTGGCTACCACGAGCTTTTCATTGATCAGGTCGTTCAGCACGGATTTGTACTGCTTCTGATCGTTGATGTCGAGCGCCGGGTTGACCTGGCGATTGTAGGCCAGGCGCGCCATGACGTCGGAATGCAGGATCACGTCGTCGGCCACCTGAGCGACGGTGCGGTCCAGCGGTTCACCTTCACGCGGTTGCTGCGCCAGTGCGGCGGAGCAGACCAGAACCAGCAGGCCGGCCAGAATACTGAACTTGCGTATCATCTTCCCTCTCACTTGTTGAAGCACCGTTCCGAAGGCGGCCGGGCCGAAGCGCCGGACGACATCACTGTTCCCAGATGTCGTTGATCACATCGTTTTTAACGACGATTTTATGACTGCCGCGCAGTTCGCTCAACCATTCCTCGATCAACTCTTTCTGCATCATGTCCTGAACTTCAGCGGCAAACTCGGGCAGCGCTTCATCGTAGGTTTTCTCGCGCGGCGGCGTAATTGCGTTGACGCGCACGATGCTGTAGCCCTGCTCAAACTGGAAGGGCTTGCCGATTTCGCCGACTTTCAGCCCCATGTTGACGGCGCGGATGGCGAGTGCGCTCTGGTCGCGCGGGCGTACATCGCGCCGGCCGTTGCGCTCGCGGAATCCCTGACGCATCGTGTGTTTGGCCGCGAGGTCGTCAAAGGATGCGCCGTTCTGAATCTGTTTGTACAGGTCCTGTGCAGTTGAGTCGGCGTAGACGTAAATCTCCGATAAATCGTACAGCGTGTCCGTCACAAAGCGGGATTTGTTTTGCTCCCAATACTGGCGGGCACGCGTCGAGTCAAAGGTCAGCCGGCTCCAGACTTTTTCGTTTTCAACGCGGAAAATCAGGATGCCGTCGCGGAATTCGCGCATCAACGCGCCGAATTCCGGGTAGCGCTCTTCCATGCCGTCCGTCACGCGCGCCATGAGTTTTTCGTCCGACATCTTGTGCAGCGCCGTCATCATGCCGCCGCTGTTGAGACGCGTATTGCGCAAATCGCCGCGCGACTTGAGCGAGTCGATAAATCCGCCAACGAGGAACCGACCGTCTTCGCCCAGATCAAAGAGCACCCTGTTTCTGAGAGCATCGGAGACATCGGCGTCAAAATCGGTTGCATTGCTCGTGCGCGTCGTGTCGACTGCCGCCAGGAGTTCGGCAAACACCGTCTGGCGCAGCTTGTGCGAATGCTCTTCGCGCAATTCCTGCAGCAGATTTTCCTTGTCTTCCTCGAAGTACAGGTCCTTGTAGCGCTTTTCGATGTCGCGGCGCGTGGCAACATCGTGATACGAAGCCACCGAGTCGAGACGGATGATATGCACGCCGTAGACGGTTTTGATCGGCTGTGAAATTTCGCCGGCTTTGAGCGCAAACATGGCTTCTTCAAACTCCGGCGTCAGACGCCCCTCTCCGGCGATAAAACCGAGCGAACGCGAGTAATAGCCGCCCGGCAGTTGGCCGCCTTTGGACGAAGTTTGATTGTCGTCGGAGTTGTCGCCGACGAGCTGGTCAAAAGGCATGCCGCGGTCGATCAATGCACGCAGCGAGTCGGCTTTGGCCATGGCCTCTTCGGCCGTGCGCTGCGAGTTTTCCATAATCAGGATGTGACTGGCCTTGACGAGTTCGAGCGGCTGCACGGCTTCGAGTTTTACGATAAAGTATCCGGAGCGCGTGCGGATGAGATGCGGATAGAGCTCGCCGGGTTTCAGCGAGTACATGGCATCTTCCAGCTGACGCAGGATCTGGCCGCTCGTCGCAAAGGGAATCAGGCCGTCTTTTTCGCGCGAGAGCGGGTCGTCGCTGAATTCAGCGGCGACGGCTGCAAACTCCGCTCCGCCCTTGAGGCGATTGAGCGCGTCTTCGGCGCGGCGATGCGCCTTGCTTGTGTCCGGCGATTCCGACTGCTGCAGTCCAACGAGGATCACGCGCAGTTGCCGCTCTTCCTTGCGGCGCTCCCACATGGCGTCGACCTGCGGCGCCATGACCGTTTTTTCAAAGTATGTCGGTATAGCTATGGCATTGCGATTGCGAATGATCTCAGCCTGGACGGCGGGGTCCTGATCCACTTTGCGACTGATGGCATCCTGGACCTTGAGGCGGTAGTTGATATACAGGTTGAGGAAATCGAGAACGCTGTCCTTGTCTACTTCCCACAGCTGGGAAGTACCGCGATTCATGTTTTTGCGGTAGGCGCGTTCCAGATCGGAGTAGGTTACTTCTTCAGAACCCACGGTAGCCAGTACGGTTGAACCAATTTTGTTGATGTAGTTCTCATCGCCTTTTTTCGCAGCGGTCTGCGCCGGTGCGATCAGCATGCCGCAACACAGAATTGCGGTCAGCATGAGCGTGTACAGTTTGACGGTATTCTGCATGGTAATTCGCGTAAAGTCGTGTAATGACCGTTCGTTAACAAAAAAACCGGACCGAAAAACGGGGGGAATGTCCCGGTCGCGGAAGCGGGTAAGAAGATTGAGCAAAGCCACAAAAATCGCCAAGGCAGCGCTCAAAAACAAGGAACAAACCCATGGACCCGCTATTGGTCGCTTTGTTCGCCGCGGATCCACTGTTCCCCAAATTTCCAGATGTCGCCCGCGCCCATGGTCAGAACGAGGTCGCCGGAGCGCGTATTGTCGTTCAGCCACTGCGGCACGTCGAACTTGGCCGGCAGATATTCCACGCCGCGGTGCCCAAAACGGCGCGCGGTATCCGCAATCAGTTTGCCGTCGACGCCTTCGATCTGGCTTTCGCGCGCGGGGTAGATGTCGGTCACAACCAGCACATCGGCGTCGGAAAAACACTTGCCGAATTCGGCGTAGAACTCCTGCGTGCGGGTATAGGTGTGCGGCTGGAAAATGCAGATGATGCGCCCTTCCCAACCCGTGCGCGCCGCGCTGAGCGTGGCCGAGACTTCCGTCGGATGATGCGCGTAGTCGTCGATCAGCACGATGCCGTCGCGCTCGCCTTTCTGCTCAAAACGGCGGTACACGCCGCTGAAGTCGGCCAGCGCCTGCTGAATGTCGGCGAACTTCAGGCCGAGTTTGAGACCGACGGCCACCGCGCCGAGCGCGTTGCGGATGTTGTGCCGACCCGGAATCTTCAGCGTCATCTCCCCCAGCTTTTCGCCGTCGTACAGGACGTCGCATCTGGTTCCGAAGCCGGCGGCGCGGATGCGCACGGCGCGCACTTCACACTGCGGCGAGAGGCCGAAGGTGATTTTTTTCTTGTTGATCTCGGGCAGGATTTCCATCACGCCGGGATCGTCGAGGCAGACGGCGACGATGCCGTAAAACGGCACTTTGTTGGCAAACTCGATGAAGGTGCGTTTCAGATCCTCAAAGTCTGTGTAGATGTCGAGGTGTTCGAGTTCGAGGTTGGTTATCACGGCGATCGTCGGCGCGAGCTGCAGGAAAGAGCGGTCGTATTCATCGGCTTCAACGACGGTCCAGGAGCCGTGGCCCAGGCGCGCGTTTGTGCCGCCGAGGCCGCTGAGTTTGCCGCCGACGATGACGGTGGGATCGATGTCCCCGTTCATCAGCACGAGGCCGGCCATTGACGTGGTGGTGGTTTTGCCGTGCGTTCCGGCGATGGCCACGCAGTATTTGAGCCGCGTTACTTCGGCCAGCATCTCGGCGCGGCGAATCAGCGGGATGCCGCGGCGGCGCGCCTCGACGCATTCCGGATTGACGGTCGGCACGACGGCGCTGGAATAGACCACCACCTCGGCGTCGCCGATATTGTCGGCTTCGTGGCCCTCGTGAATGACGGCCCCCATCGAACTGAGGCGGTCGGTGACTTCAGAACGGCTGATATCGGAGCCGCTGACGTGAAAACCCTGATCCAACAGAATTTCGGCAATACCGCTCATGCCGATTCCGCCGATGCCAACGAAGTGCAATCGCTGAATCGTTGAAAACATAGTGCTCCAGATTTCAGATTGCTTCGGGTGCGACAACACCCTCCAGACACAGTGACAAACAAAAAGAAGGCCAAGCCGCATGCGGCGAAGGCAATCAAGCAGTTTTTGCAGTCCGCAAGCGCCAAAGAGCGGACCGTGACGGGTTTAGTCCCCGGAGATCTCCGCAAAAGAATCAAAGGCCAGCAGATTGAGGCGAACGGACGTTCCCGCGCCCAGCTTGCTTTCGATGGTCAGGCTGCCCTCGTGCAATTCCGCCAGCAGCCGCGCCACGGTCAGCCCCAGGCCGACGCCCTGCTGCTCGTACACCTGCCGTTCGAATTGATTGTACGCGCCGATTTTGGCAATCTGATCCTCGCTCATGCCGCGTCCTTCGTCGCGGATTTCAATTTCACAGGTCGAGCCGTGATTGCGCAGGCGAATTTCAACGCGGTCGCCTTTTTCGGAGAAACGAAAGGCGTTGTCGAGCAGCTCACTGAGAATTTTGGCGTAGTTCTCGGACGTCATGCGCACGCCTGTATCGTCGACATCCACTTTCAGATCGGCGCGGCGTTCGTACTGTTCGGCCGCGGCCTGTGCGCGCTCCACGAGGAAATCGTGTGCGCCGTAGACTTTGTTGGCGCGAATCTCGGCCAGGCGCTCCGGCTGCGTTTGCAGTATTTGTATCTGCGTGTAGACGAGGAAATTTTCGGTCAGTTTTTCGAGGCGACGTCCGGCTTCCTTGATGGCGTGGGCCAGATCGTTGATATCGGCTTTATCCATGGTCGTCGTCGAGGTGTCGGCCGTGGCGCGCACAATCTCCTCGGAATAGCCCAGGATGCCGCTGAGCGCGGTGCGGAATTCGTGCGGCAACGCATAGGTGATATTGCCGCGCAGTTCGTCGAGTTTCTCCTCGTATTTTTCGTCCAGCAACTGCTTTTTGCTGAACTGGGAGGTGACGGCGTTGATGAGTTCAACGGTGGTGAAGGGTTTGGTCAGATAGTCGTCCGCGCCCAGTTCCATGCCGCGGCGCATGTCGGTTTTCTCGGCCTTGGCGGTCAGGAAAATAAAAGGCGTCGTGCTGTGTTTGTCGCTCATCTTGCGCAGCTCGGACAGCACGCCGAAGCCGTCGAGGCGCGGCATCGAGACATCGCACAGAATCAGGTCGGGATCGAAGTCGCGCACCTCCTCCAGTCCGTCCACGCCATCCTCGGCAATACGCGTGGAATAGCCTTCAAAACGCAGAGTTGTAGCGATGTTCTCGCTGATAAAATCTGTGTCCTCTATTATCAGAATCTTCTTCATACACTGAGGCATTGCATTGTATCCGGGCCCGGCTCCCGGAGAATTGACCGACTAGAGTAGGATCAAAAATATGGTATTGAGACATTAAATCGATTTCTTTTTTCGCGAGCGGGCGATACACGTGGCTTAGCGGGCGAAATTACACGACAATCGCACAGTAAACTCGCTGCTGAGTCGTCCATATTGTCTTCTGTCCCGCAGGCCGCGGCCCGGAGGCCGACGCCGCGGAAGGTGGAAACCGGCGGAGAGCGCAGCAGGAGCGCAGCCGGACCACACATCACGCCGCACAAGCGCAGAACAATCCGAGGGTGAATTTTATGGAAACTGCTCTTTACGAACCCAGGCACAAACTCCGCATCGTCACCGCAGCCTCCCTGTTCGACGGGCACGACGCTTCGATCAACATTTTCCGGCGGATCATGCAGGGTTCGGGCGTGGAGGTGATCCATCTGGGGCACAACCGCTCGGTACAGGAAATTGTCGACTGCGCCATCCAGGAAGACGCCCAGGCCATCGCCGTGACGAGTTATCAGGGCGGCCACGTGGAGTACTTCAAGTACATGCGCGACCTGTTGCTGGAGCGCGGCGCGGGACATATCAAAATATTCGGCGGCGGCGGCGGTACGATCCTGCCGGAGGAAATCGAAGAGCTGCACAAATACGGCGTCACGCGCATATACTCGCCCGAAGACGGACGGCGCATGGGCCTGCAGGGCATGATCAACGACCTGCTGAAACAATCGGATTACGACACGGCCGCCGCGGGCAACGGCGTCGCACCGGAAACCATTCTGCAGCGCCGCCCGGGCGCACTGGCGCGCACAATCACACTGCTTGAAAATCACCCCGACCGCGCCGAGAAAGTCATCGCCTCGCTGAACGGCAGCGCGCAAACGACGCGCACGATCCCGATTATCGGCATCACCGGTACGGGCGGCGCGGGCAAAAGCTCGCTGACCGACGAACTGGTGCGGCGTTTTCTGAACGACTTCGAAGACAAATCCATTGCGATCATCTCCGTCGACCCGTCCAAACGCAAGACGGGCGGCGCGCTGCTGGGCGACCGCATCCGCATGAACGCCATCGGCAGCGAGCGCGTTTACATGCGCTCGTTTGCGACGCGGCAGGCGCACCTGGCGATGAACAAAAATGTCAGGCCGACGATCGACATCCTGAAGGCGAGCGGCTTCGACCTGATTATCGTCGAGACGGCGGGTATCGGCCAGAGCGATACGCAGGTGACGGAACTGGCGGACGTCTCGCTCTACGTCATGACGCCCGAGTTCGGCGCGGCGACGCAGCTCGAAAAGATCGACATGATCGACTTCGCCGACCTGATCGCCATCAACAAATTCGACAAACGCGGTGCGGCCGACGCGCTGCGCGACGTGCGCAAGCAATACCAGCGCAGCCACCGTTTCTTCGACAGGGCCGTCGACTCAATGCCGGTCTACGGCACCATCGCCTCCCAATTCAACGACGCGGGCGTCAACTCGCTCTACCGCGCCCTGATTGACTTGCTTGTCGAACGGCTGGAACTCGACTGGACCTCACGTTATGAAATCACGGCGGAGATGAGCCGCAAGGTCTACGTGATTCCACCGGAGCGCACGCGTTACCTGGCTGAAATCGCCGAGGACATCGAGCGCTACGACGCATACGTCGACCGGCAGGCCGAGCTGGCATCGCAGCGCTACAAACTTTCGTACGCGCTGGAGCAGCTGGAGGCCGGCGGCGCGGCGCACAGAGAGCTGAGCGCCAAGCTGCAGGACGTGGAGCGCAATATGGACGCGGCCGCCGGCGCCGTGCTGGCCGACTGGGCGGACAAACGCGCGCGCTACCAGGCCGACGAATTTGTGTACACGGTGCGCGGCCGTGAAATCCGCGTGCAGAATTACACCGAATCGCTCAGCCACAAGCGCATACCAAAAATCTGCCTGCCGACCTACCGGGACCACGGCGACATCGTGCGCTGGGCGATGCAGGAAAACGTGCCCGGCGAATTCCCCTTCACCGCCGGCGTGTATCCCTTCAAACGCACGAATGAAGACCCGACGCGGATGTTTGCAGGCGAAGGCGGGCCGGAACGCACGAACAAACGCTTCCACTATCTGAGCGCGGGCATGCCGGCGGCGCGCCTGAGCACGGCTTTTGACTCGGTGACGCTCTACGGCGAAGATCCGGCGGTGCGCCCCGACATCTACGGCAAGATCGGCAACTCGGGCGTGAGCGTCGGCACGATCGACGACGCCAAAAAACTGTACTCGGGCTTCGACCTCTGCAAAAACACGACCTCGGTCTCGATGACGATCAACGGCCCGGCGCCGATGCTGCTGGGCTTTTTCCTGAACGCCGCGGTGGATCAGCGCTGTGAGCAGTACATCCGCGCCGAGGGCCTGGAAGAGGAAGTCGAACAGAAAATCGAATCAATCTACGCGGAGCTGGGCGCGGAACGTCCGCGATACAACGGTGAACTTCCGAAGGGCAACGACGGCCTGGGGCTGATGCTTCTGGGCGTCAGCGGGGATGAAGTCCTGCCGCCGGACGTCTACGCCAGGCTCAAAGCCGAAGCGCTGCAGAGCGTGCGCGGGACGGTGCAGGCCGACATCCTCAAGGAAGACCAGGCGCAGAATACCTGCATTTTCTCGACCGAGTTTGCGCTGCGCCTGATGGGCGACATCCAGGAATACTTCATCGACAGGGGCGTGCGAAATTTCTACTCCGTGTCGATTTCGGGTTATCACATCGCCGAGGCGGGCGCCAACCCAATCACGCAGCTGGCCTTTACGCTGGCCAACGGCTTCACCTATGTGGAGTACTACCTGAGCCGCGGCATGGACATCAACAAGTTCGCGCCGAACCTCTCGTTTTTCTTCAGCAACGGCGTCGACCCCGAGTACGCCGTGATTGGTCGTGTTGCGCGGCGCATCTGGGCCAAGGCGCTCAAACTGAAGTACGGCGCGGACCAGCGCTCGCAGATGCTGAAGTATCACATCCAGACGTCGGGCCGTTCGCTGCACGCGCAGGAAATCGACTTCAACGACATCCGCACGACGCTGCAGGCGCTCTACGCGATTTACGACAACTGCAACTCGCTGCACACCAACGCCTATGACGAGGCAATCACGACGCCGACGGAAGAGTCGGTACGGCGCGCCGTGGCGATCCAGTTGATTATCAACAAGGAACTGGGCCTGGCCAAAAACGAAAACCCGCTGCAGGGCGCGTTTATCATCGAAGAGTTGACGGACCTGGTGGAAGAAGCGGTACTGAGCGAGTTCAAACGCATCACCGAGCGCGGCGGCGTGCTCGGCGCGATGGAGACGATGTATCAGCGCGGCAAGATTCAGGAAGAATCGCTCTACTACGAAACGCTCAAACACAACGGCGACCTGCCGATCATCGGCGTCAACACCTTTTTGAACAAGGACGGCGGCAGCTACGAAACGCCGGAGGAAGTCATCCGCTCGACCGAAGATGAAAAGCAGGCGCAGATCAAAGCGGTGCAGGCGTTTCAGCAGCGCAACCGCAATCGCGCGGCCGATAAAATCGACGCACTTAAACGCGCGGCGATCAATAATGACAACATCTTCGAGCAGTTGATGGACGTGTGCAAGGTGGCGTCGCTGGGCGAAATTTCACAGGCGCTCTACGAGGTCGGCGGTCAGTATCGAAGGAACATGTAACAGCGCTTCCCCGGCAGATGCAATACAAAAGCCCGATGCAAATGCGTCGGGCTTTTTTTGTTTAAGGGCGCGCGGCGCTATCGGCAGCTATTCGACTTGCCTGCACGCGGGGCTCAGTGACTGTGATTGTGATGCGCGTGGGCGTCGATGCCCGAAAGTTCGTTGTGGCAATCTTCGTCTTCGAACTCGATTTCAATGGTCGTGTGGCTGATCGGAATTTTGCGCAGCATGCCGCGCACGGACTGTTTGATGGTAAATATCTGTCTGACGCTGAGGCTGGGGCTGACGACGACGTGCACGCTCATCACGTGATCGATGCCGTCGAGCGACCAGACTTGCAGATCGTGGACGGACTTGACGTTGTCGACGGTCATGAGTTTGTGTTCCAGCGAGGGTATATGGACGGTTTCGGGCACGCCCTGCATGAAGATACGGACGGTTTTGCGCGTGTGGCGCAGCACGTTAAACAGGACGTAACTGGTGATCAACATCGAGAGCAGCGGATCGAGGATATACCAGTCGGTAAACAGAAACAATCCGCCGACGATGAGCACCGCCACCCATCCGAGCACGTCTTCGATCAGATGCCAACTGACCATTTTTTCATTTAAACTTTTGCCTTTGCTCAGGAAAAATGCGGCAAAACCATTGACGGCAATCCCGAGGACGGCCAGCAGCACCATGCCTTCGCCCGAAGCCGGTTCGGGGTTAAACAAACGCGGAATGTTGTTGGCAAAGATGAAGAGCGAACCGATTATCAGCACCATGCCGCTGAACAGCGCTCCGAGCAAGGAAAAGCGCTGATAACCGAAGCTGAACTTGTTGTCGCCTCCCCGTCCCGACTTGTGGTGCAGGTACCAGGCCACGCCGAGGGTAAGGCTGTCCCCCATATCGTGCAGCGCATCGGAGAGGATGGCCATGCTGTTGGTCATCACGCCGCCGACGGCTTCGATGATGGTAAATCCGAAATTCAGGAAAAAGACGAGGCGCAGTCGTTTGCGCGCATCGTCGTTTTGTTTGGTTGGGATGAAGTGCATGGGCGCATCGCAGCTAATGAGACATGCGGCCTGCGGCGCAATGGCGCGGTTCAGGCGGGGCGCTATATGCGGAAAAATTCGGGGATGGCAAAACGGGTATGCATGACGCGTTCAGACTTTGCCTGTTTCGCTGCCGTCATCTCGTATCTGATTTTATCACGTCTGACGCAAAAGCCCACGCATTGCCGTCGGGATCTTTGACTTCCACAGACACCACAATGCCGTCGGCAAGAGATGCCGGTTCGTCCTAGCGCATTGGGACATCATGTTCACGACATCTGGCCGGAACGGCCTTCAGACCTGGAACGAGAATGGTGAGATGGGCTTCCAAAGAATCGTTCGCGTCAGGATGTTCAGGCCATCGCGCCCTGCCACTTCTGGGTACCAGCTCCTCCGTGGCTCGCACCAATGCGAAAATCAGCGCACCCTACTCGCCGCAAGTAGCATAGGGCTGTTCTCCCATCTCCGTCAATGCGACGATGTCGGTGAAAAAGTGCCGGCTTTTGGGGACGTCATTAGCCGCAGGGAAAGGTTCGTAACTCTGACTTGTGTCATCGAGTCACCTTACTGGACTCATAGTGTTTTCAATGATTGGTTTTCAGGGATCGGTAAAGAGTACAGTTGGTTTTGGAGACTTTTGCAGTTCAGGTATGTGAATAGATACCTGCAATTAGTATTGTGTACTATGCTGATGTGAAGTTGGGGTGGTGTAGAAAAGCGCAGAGGTGCAAGTCTGTCTAATCCGCCGAATACAAACGACGAAATACGCTTGACAACGCCGATGTGAGCGGCCATGCTGTAGAGTCGCCGACCAAGTTGGTTTGGTTTGTGCCATACTATTCAACGATCCCTCCCTCTATTGTGTCGTTCAACACTGAACAATAGCTACAATTTCTACTACTTTTATTATATTTATCAACTGATTATTTTCAGCACACTACAAAGTAATTATTTGCTGCCCAATGATTGACTCCATCTCTTTGGCCAATACTGCTTCATATTCACAGACTCCGCAAGTTCTGAAAGAACTGAAGTGCATCAACTATATATTCGGGGCTAATGGCACAGGTAAGACGACCATTTCCAGAGTAATTGCCAATTACAGAGAGTACCCGGCCTGTACCGTTGCCTGGAAAGACAACACCCCCCTAGATTCTTTTGTGTACAACAGTGACTACGTAAATCGAAATTTCAATCAGTCTGTTGAAATACCGGGTGTATTTACACTTGGGCAAGACAGTATTGAACTAGAACGGAAAATTACTGAACTAAAAAATAATCTCGAAACTGCCCGCAAAGATAAAGCAAGACTTCTCATCACACTCAAAGGGAATGACAACACAAATGGCAAGACTAACGAGCTTGCTCAAGTTCAGGAGGCATTTCGGAAAGCATGTTGGAATTCAAAGCTTAGTTTTGGGGAATTGCCCAATGAAGTTTTCAGAGGGTTTCACAGTGACAGCAAGAGGTTCGTAAAAGAAGTGCTCCATCGCCACGACAACAATGATGACACTGTAGTTGAATCGTTTGAGCATCTCAAGGAGCAAGCGGAAAAACTGTTCAGCAATGAACTGAACGCCTTCCCACTTATTCGCAATCTACAGAATAAAAAGGTTCTTGGACATGAAAACAATTCGGTATTACAGATAATCATTGTCGGCAGACAGGATATAAACATTGCATCAATGATTGAGCATCTTGACAATTATGGCTGGGTAAACACGGGGCGTCACTACTTTGAACAAAACAACGGCATTTGTCCATTTTGCCAACAAAAAACAACAGATCAATTTCGGCGAGAAATGGAGAAGTACTTTGATGAACAATCTGAAAACAATAAAAGGCTGATTGAAGAATTGCGCGTCCAATATGAACGTGATGCTACACTACTAGTTGAAGAACTAGATGACTTTTTATCACTTAGCTCAGACTTTCTTGACAAGGAACAGCTTAGGCAGGTCACCGAAAGAGTTAAACTAAAACTGGATAAAAATTCATCGATAATATCCAAGAAGCAAGACCACCCCCACCAGAGATTTGAGTTGGACTCTCTGGAGCGGGAATTAGGCGAGATCGAATCGATTCTGGAGACCACAAACAATGAAATATCAGCCCACAATGACATTGTTCACAATGTTGATGAAAAGAGAATGGAGATCAAATCAAAGGCATGGAGACTTGTCACACATGAGTTAGGAGCCAAAATAGATGATCACTTGGAAAGTGTAAACGACTTGGAGTCGGCTATTAGCAGTCTTAACAAAAAAATCTCGGAAAAAGATCACGAAATCAGAAATATTACACAAGACATACAAATTCTTGAGCAGCAGGTTACGGGAGTAGATTCAACTGTCACTGAGATCAACGAACTTCTCCTTTCACTCGGATTTAACGGGTTTAAATTGAAAGTTGCTGGAAATTCAAATGCATATAAGATAGTTCGAAATGACGGTCAGGACGCAAAGGAAACACTCAGCGAGGGCGAAAAAGCCTTTGTGACATTTCTGTATTTCCATCAATCTCTAAAAGGAAGCCATTCTCCAGATGGAACGACCTCGGATCGAGTAGTAGTGTTTGATGATCCTGTGTCCAGTCTTGATGCAGATATACTGTTCATCGTGTGCAGGTTAATCAAGGGATCCATTGAAGAAGCAGTGCACAATACTGGCAACATCAAACAGGTCTTTGTCTTAACTCACAACATCTACTTTCACAAGGAAGTCACGTTTGATCAGAACAGAGGCGTGAAGAATAAACGAAATTCTGAAACGTTCTGGATTGTACGCAAACTCCAATCAATATCAGAAGTTGAGTACTATGAATACAATCCAATCAGATCATCTTACGAATTACTGTGGAGTGAGATAAAAGGTGACAAGATTAATTCTCTCACGATAAGAAACACTATGAGAAGAATCCTTGAATACTATTTTAAAATGTTAGGCAGCACCAATCTGAAAGATCTTCCCGGTAAATTTGAAGGTCAGGATAAAATGATCTGCAACTCACTCATTTCATGGTTACAATCGGGCTCCCACGATGCAGGTGAAGACTTGTATGTTAGTACTACTGATAGTGAAATTCAAAGAAATAAAGTTGTTTTTCAGCAGATATTCGTAAAAACTGGACATGAAGCTCATTATCAGATGATGATGCGAGAGACTTGAGATTCAATTTCAAACTATAGGTTTCAATAATCCAGACATGTTTCATCTTTCCTGACATAACGACTTGGTAATTTTTCGAATTTGAACTGCCAACAATTCAACCGGCCTGCAGATTCAACTGGCTATTTCGACTGTCCAAAAAACAAAACCCCTGCAAGTTGTTAACCTACAGGGGTTCGTCAGCTCTACGCTGTGGTCAGGGAGGGAATTGAACCCATGTATTGATCGATTCTGTTCTTTGTCATACTTTACAGTAAAACGTCGATTACGAAAGAAAAACGGCACTTATTGCAAAGTACTCGCCCGTTTCCGCCACCCCAATAAATGAAAAGTGTATGAAATGTGTATGACACTCATACGTTTTCACCACCAGTATTTCCGCCATTTAAGAGAGAAGGATAATGACCACAAATCTCTATATTAACGAGCATTCCAAATCCAAAGAGTGCGGCATCTATGCCTACGTTCGAGGCGTGAGCAAAGGTAAAACCATTGTCATTCACACCGGGCAAAGGATTCCAGCGAAATATTGGGACTCGAAACGTCAAATTGCCAAACGGGCATATACGGGAAGCCCTGAACTGAATTCCCTCTTGTCCAAGATACGAGAATCCATCAAATCCGAGTATCGCCAAACGATCACGAATGACGAAACAGCCAGTTTTGAAAGCATCAAAAACATTCTCAAAAACTTGGTTGCCCGCATCAATGGCGAACAGGAAGAGACGGTTTCGAATCCTGAACAGGAGCAAGAAACCCACTCAACTCTGATCCAAGTAGCGGACGACTTTCTGGAAAGCAGAAAGACGGATTTAGGGCAAGCCACCATCAAGAAGTACAAGGCACTCAGGAACATTCTGATTGACTTTGACCAGTCGCTCAATCCACATCAGTCTTCAGAATATAGTGACAATGTCACCACTAAGACGATACCAACAGGACTTCCAATTCACCAATTCAACTTGAGGCAATTTGATTCGTTCAAGCAGTTTCTCATAGAAGAAAAAGGACACGTCAACGGCACCGTTCATAAGTATACAGCATTGCTTAAATCCCTACTTAAGTGGTCGAAGAAACGCGGTTATCACAATTCAACGGAATTCGAAGAATTCAAAGCCAAACACGAAGCAACCGACATAGTCTATCTTTCCGAGTCAGAGCTATTCAGACTACTCGACTTCGATTTTTCAGCCGTTCCGATAGAAGTAACCGGCGAAGACTTGCAAGCTCATCTTCGTTTCACCAAAGCAAGTTCTCTCCCACCAGACCGCGAGCAGGAAGTTCGGCAAGTCATCACCCAGCGAAAGCGAAACAAACTCAAAACGCTCGAAGGCGTCCGGGACGTTTTCTGTTTTGGCTGCTTTTCCGGGCAGCGGTTTTCAGACCTTGCGAATCTCAAACATACTGACATCCGCAATGGCTACTGGCATTTGCGACAAGTAAAAACAAAAGACCCGCTGAAAATTCCGTTGAATCAATTTGCTTTGGAGATTCTCAGCAAGTACCGAAATGACAATAAAGCTTTGCCGACCATCAGTGCTCAGAAGTCCAATCGCTACCTGAAGCTCATCGCATCAATGGTGGGAATTGACGAACCCGTAACCATTGTCCGCTACCGAGGTTCGGAGCGAATTGAAATGACCGAACCAAAACATCAATTCATCACAACGCATACCGCTCGTCGTACGTTCGTGACCCTTTCGCTCCAACGCGGCATGCGAGCCGAAACGTGTATGGCTATAACAGGTCACCGGTCAATGAAGTCATTTGCCCGCTACATAAAAATTAGCGACACAGTGAAAGAAACCGAAATGAACCACATTTGGAGTAAAAGATGAGCCAGAAAATGTGCGTTTACTCAAACGCACAAATCTTTACTCATTGGCACCGCGTTCATTAAACAACTGTTAAGATTACTTCCGATTCCTATTGTTGTGAAAAGTGCAACATCCACCGACGGAATTGAGAGTTAATACAGGTAGGCGACGCAGCTTAGACGCTCAAGCGTACGTCGCAACTTCCAATTACCGTCGTCGTCTGTTAAACTGAGCCTGCGGGGGCAGGGCAAGTTTGCCTTTTTGTACGAATCCCAATTGGGAGTAGACAAAAACGCGAACTTGCTCAGGGAATTCTTCCCTAAGAACCCTTTGCGGTTGTGCCGTTTAACAGTCAGCCGAGATGAGAACCATGCCATTCAAATCAAATGAAAAGAAACAATCCTACCAGCGGCACTACCGCGAGAACTACAAAAAAACTAAACGCAGAATTGGCGTTACCGTAACCATCGACGAGTACACGTTGATACAGAAATTGGCCGGCGATCTTCGTAGCGTTCCCGCACAGTTAAAAGCTATGGCGTTTGCCTATCACACTCAGGAATATCTCGTGCCGCCAGACATCAAAAAGAAGCTCGATGAATTTGTGTACCACCTACTCAAAATCGGGAACAACATTAATCAATTGGTACGTGAGGTTCATACCGCCCGAAAGAGTCGATGGAAGTTTGGACGGGAACTGAGCGTCGGAAAAATGACACGATACGTGGAAGGCATATTAACAAAGCTGCACGCCATTGAACAATTCATCAACGAGACGCTCACCAAGCCGCCGCGGAGATAAGGTATGATAATAAAGGAACTCAGCCGAAAGTCACCGTCATTTCGACAACTGCTCAATTACATCAATCGTGACCGTGAAACGAATGAACATGTAATCTTGCACAACTTCAATCTGCCTGACAACGCTCGTCATTCACAAATCGAAGCTCGATTTTTGGAGAATCACGCCTACCTTTCCAAGCGTCAAAACGGTAATTCGATGTACCACACCATTGTCAGTCTGAAACGTGATCCGTCCATTGACGTGGAAGTCCAAATGCAAATACTTCGAGAACTTACCAACCGCTACATTGACCGGCGGGCCGGAAACATGTTGTGCTACGGCAACGCACACATAGAGGCCGAGCAATTGCATTATCACGTAATCATTTCCAGTAACGAATATCGCAGTCGGCGGCGGGTACGACTCACCAAAGCCCAATTCGCGGACATACAGAAAGACATTGAACGCTACGCCCAAGAGCGTTACCCAGAGTTGGAGTTGCCGTCACGCTACAATCGAACTGAACGAACAACCGAACGTTCAATCGGAGAAAAGGAATATCAGCTCTCACGGCGAACCGACAGAAAAACGAAAAAAGAGCTATTGCGAGAAAAGCTCCAACAGATTTTTCGGAGCGTCGGAACGTATCAGGAACTTGAAGCCGCACTCCAAGAAGGCAACCTTTCACTCCACCAACGCGGTACAAATGTAGTGATAACGTCAGGACAAATGAAGGTTCGTCTTTCTACTATCGGACTGGAAGAAGACTACCGACGATTACACCGGAGTTTTGAAAGGACATACCGTGAATCAGTGCCGGAATTGAATCGTGACCATGAACGAGAACACGGACTGAGTCGCTAGACGTTCACGAGTTCTTCCGTGTACCGATTCGTTTCAATACCGCCATTACTTCATCACGTTTAAAGTACACCCGCTTCGATCCGGGCATGCGAAAAAATGGGAGCTTTGCCGTTCTCTTCCAATTGTGGATCGTCACTTTGGAGACCTTGAAAATGGCACACACTTCCTCAATGGTAAGCAGGTCGTCACGTCCGGCGTTTCCGTCAAACAAATCAACAAGCTTGTTCAGTGACGCTTCAATGATCTGTTTAATCCGTTCTTCCAATTCCGCGAGCGTGATAGGCAACAGCACGATTCGATTTGATCCTGTCGGTGAACTATTCGTCATTGGAAACTCCCAAAAAAGTGTTGTGATACTACCGCCGTCCAATTGTTCTGAGAAAGCGTTTGTTTTTGAAATAGGGTTTAACTTTGCTGAGTTTTACAGGATTGAGCGAACGATAAAGATAGATCATTTCTCCGTCCGACATAGTCCTGACCTCTTGAGCCGTAAAGAGCCGACGTTGCATGTGTTTATCGCGTTTTGACTTGTCGGCAAAACCGGCTTCAGAATAGCTTACCGTAGCATCTCCAATCGTCTTCGAAATTCGTTCCGCACTATCAATACTCAGACCGGGCATCACCAGCAAACTGCCGATGTTTTCGAAAATCACTTGTGCTGCTTCTTTCCCATACAAGAGACCTAATTGCTCGAATGATTGCAGCCCGACGCAAAGGCTGATCCGAAATGACCGAACATAGCTGATATACCGGTCGAGCTGCGGAACAGCCGGCATTTGAGCAAACTCGTCACAGAGGCAAAACACGTTTAGATCTTTTTTGCCCGGAGCGACCATGAGATTGTCTAACAGCACCTTGTACAAGACTGTTAATATAAAATTTAAGTGCGGTTTCGCGGGCGAAGTAATGATATAAAAAGCCGTTTTCGTGCGTCGAAATGACGGAATATCGAGATTGCTTTTTCCACTCGTCGCCGACTGCAAGGTCGGATCGTTTAACGGATCAAGAGCAATTCTGGCACTTGACGTAATAGATTTGCGAGCGTTATCGCCCTCTGATTTATAGGCAACCCACGCTCGATACAAGCGGTCTGGCAAATGAAGTTTAATGAGCTTGTCGAGCGATTCTTGCTCCGGCGTGTCGATCATATCCAAGAAGTCGACGACCGTCATGAGATTCTGACGCTCTTCGTCGAGTTCTTTCACAAGTGACAACAAAATAGAAATGAGTTTCTCCGCCCCTGAATTAAAATAAATCTGGTCTCCACTGGATTTCGCGTAGGTCGCTTCAACCAATATCTTACTTAGCAAGCGAATCTCAGAATAGTCTTGAAAGTAGTCCAGCGGATTGAACACCACATCACTATTTGACGGATCATTGAGATTGAAACGAAGAACGCGAAAGCCGTGCTTTTTCGCGAGATAGTCACTTGTTAAGTCATACAATTCCGCTTTGGGATCGGTAATAATCTGTGTGTCTTCTGTTAAGCCGGCACAATTATAGGCGTAGGCAAACGACGATTTGCCGCTACCGGTCGGCCCAACGATGGCCATGTGCGTCATAGCCCGTTGTTTGGAAATACGCAGTTTGTGTCCAATGAAATGTCCCTTGTTTCGCGAGGATAGAACACGACGGCGTTCACCAAATTTCAGCCAACGTGCCGCACCAAAAAGCGTATTTGGGCCACGCAACCAACGAAAAATATGCGGGAACGGCATTGCAAGCAGTTTAACGCAAGAGACCACAAGACGCCAGAGAAGGACAACAATTCGTAGAACGATCCCAGAAATACCACCCATACGTTCGACCGTCTTTGGAAACACTTTCTCCAGACAAAAGAGTACCAAAAGTATCAATGCCGCCAGTTCCACACTTCTCCCCAAAAACGTCATTCTCTCCTCCACGAACCGTCAATGAACTGTCTATTAACATTCAACAGAATACACTCAGAAACGCACCGGAACGGTTTTGACTCCAGTGCGTCTCTGGTCGGTCACATCGTTGACGCCCCGCCAAAGTGCGTCAACGAGTTATGCACTCTCCTACCGCCGCGTAAACGAACTGCGAACCAACGAGTCGAACAGGCGGAACGGGATGCGGGCGAGGTTGTACAATGCTTTGCCAAGAAGCGTCCACCAGCTCTTCCGGCGAGGTCTGTATTGCCGAGGAGTATCGTCAATCTGGTAGGCAACGAAGATCGACAGCAAGAACATGCTCATCACCACGACAATTATCACTTGCGATTCCATCATATTTATTCCTTTCTGATAACAGCGTTCAGAGATAGTGCGGGGCATGTATCTGCCCCGCATGAGAGCAAACGATTAATTCAGATTCGTACGACGGTGAACATGGGAGTCAAAGCCAAGATGTTGCTTCAGGAACGCTTGTTCCTCGGATGTCAATTCGAGCTGAAAATGGGGCATGTAGGAAGCTCGATAGGATTTCAAGTGTGCCACCATTTCCGTCGCTTGTTGCTTTGCCGTTTCAAGCAACTCAAAATACCGGTTTACCTTGCGTTCGACTTTCAGCCCCTCAATGAAGTATGCTAGACGCCGCAACGACCCAAGAACCATCGTACTACTCAGGATAAAGCAGATATGAACGGTCGCCACGACCAACGTGAATATCAAATAGGCAGTGGCCGAAGGATCACCCATTGACGCTAGCAATACGTACTCATAAACAAACGCACCACAAGCCAGGAATGCAGGGATAAGTTTAAGTAGCGATAACAGAACATATTTCGAACGGAGCCGCAAAAGATGGCGTTTCACAGCGTCAGGGCGAGGGCTGCCATCCTTCTCATTTTTCTCCGCCTCATGCTTTGCATTCACATACGACTTTCGAGCTTCATGGCAGTGCTTAAACAAAAGAATGTAGGCGAGTATTAACACGAGGGGAATAGCCACCTTGCCGGCAAACTTGAATCCGGCGGGAATCACGCGAGCAACCGTGTTTGCCAAACCGAAACAGTCGGTAGTGAAGGTCGCACCGCTGATCAATACGGAGCCAACATCGTGCAAGATGTTCCACTTGTATCCTTGGTTGTCTTTTGTTTTGCGTTTGTGCGAGTATTTCTCACGCACGGCTTCTGAGCGTACCGACGTCGAAAGGGCCAGACTTCTGCGAAATTTCACCAATGCTCGTTCGAGTGCTTGCCGAGCTACCTCAGGCAGTCGATTCCTGTGCTGTTCGTATAACTTGTTAATCTGACTCATGGTCGTCTCCTGCCATTAAGGTGTCGTGAATCATCTCAGCCTCAACAATCGGACGAATACCGAGGATACGAAAGGCACCGTCAAGATCAACCACACGGGTAATGTCAAACCGGTTTGCCCACTCACCTTTGAGTTCATTGGCACCATGCACCAGCAGAACGCACAGGCTGTCCGTATTGGGAAACAATGGCACCGGTGTTGCACTGTAGTGCTGACCATCGGAGACAAGAATTATCGCTTTTTTGGCAATCGCACGCTGCGTATGCAGAAACGTAATGGCACGGTTTAACGCACCATGAATGTCACTCCCACGAGCGTCAATTTTCGATTGACGATCAAACAGCTCAGTGCCGTCACGTTGAAACTTGCGTGCAATACGTGAGCGTTCGGCCGCGTAGGCATCAAGCACGGGCGACAGGCTATCACTCAACCGTTTTTGTGCCGACGCTTTCGCCAGAATATTGTCGATGTTCTTGACGCTGGCACCATTCGGAAAAACTGGACGGTCGCAATACAGAGCGACACCAGGTCGATCCGAATCACGGGTAACAAAGTTTAGGCTCAAAGCCCCACCATTCCGCAGGATATGCTGTTTAACCGGTTCAACGTCCGTCAATGTGTACGGGGCAATGAACAAAGAGTCCATACTAGGCGAACGGTCAATGATAAACGCGACGGCAATGCTCTCAGCATATGGCAACACCGCCTCGACCTTGTTCGAAAGTGCGTTGAACGACTGGTCATTCATATCTACACACGCCATCGAGATAGCTACGATTGGCACGGAGAAAAGCCAGACCGTCAACGGAATACGTTGAAGTTTCATTTTCCTATTCTCAAGTAAAAGTTTTAGAAAACAGTGAGTTAAACAAGAACTACCGCGTCAATTGAAGGTTCGGCGACGGAATAGAAATGCCATTGGAATTCGTGACAAAGTTGATCGGATAGTATTGATCCTTGCCGATTCCAGTACGGCAGTACACACGGCGTTCAACGATAATACGGTCGGTGATCCGAAGTTCATCGTTGCCCCATTCGTGAGTATAGGTCTTGGAGTCAACGGACTTTTTGTTGCGAGAGAAACCCAACATAAGACACCTCTGCGAGTAAGTAAAACAAGAATAGGCAACCCCGACACGTCGTGCCAAAGCCACCTTTCGATCATCGCAGAAATGTTAAATTTGCATTAACACACTTGACGGTACACACCTTGACATCATCAACAAAATCATGATGATGCGGGCAAGGTTCGGTCAAGTTTCTTACGTGCTCAAGTTTGGGCTTTTGCACTAAGACAGATCGACCATGTACCACTCGATAGTTGTCGCTATCGGGTGGTTTGATAGTCTGTCGGATATATCGGAGACCTTGAAAATATGTTAATAAAAGCAACATCTATTCCGTTCGTGGAATAAGCACCCTAGCTTTATCTTGTTGAAGATGAAGTTTCCCTTAAAAGCCGAGACAGTTGCTATTGACATTCTCACTAAAGAGTGAGACAATCAAAACAAGTATGTCCAGCTTTTATGGTTCATAAGGGTATGTCTTATAGCCATAAACGGATATGCATATGCCTCCGACGTTCCAGCGTCGGAGGTTTTTTTCTACCTATGTGATTGAGTTAAACTACTTTCATTAACACACTTGACGGTGCACGCCTTGACATCACCAACAAAATCATGATGATGCGGGCAAGGATCGGTCAAGTTTCTTACGTGCTCAAGTGGCAGCTTTTGCACTAAGACAGATCGACCATGTACCACTCGATAGTTCTCTAGGCTGTCGAGTGGTTTGATAGACTGTCGTATTTGACGGAGTTCTGAATTCGGAGCGTTTAACGTACGCTCATTGGTGGAAAGTATACGTAATCTAATCGGTGAATGTACCACTCAAACGTCACCACGAATCGATACTCATTTACTACTCACATTGAGGGAGACGATAAGTGTAATTCGTGTTGTAGATATTCTCTCAGGGTGGGCGTCTTTGGCGGAAGTCCAAATTTCCCCCGCAGTTCCGCACTTCTGCGATTGAAGGTGCCTCGCGATATGCCTAATATACTCTCGATTTCACGTTGTGGTTCTCCAGCGTGCAACCTTGCACATAATTCGACTTCAGCGTCAGTCATTCGAAAACTTTTCGCAGAGGCGTGGGACTCGATTAAAGCACACAATTCGGGGTTTAACACTCTGTAGCTTTGAATCAACCGCGAACCCTTTTCAATGAAGTGTTTAAGATTGGCTTCGAAGTCGACGAGGAACTTGTTCCTGAGAATATCTTGCAAATAGTCGTCTGAATCTTGCTTCTGGGTTTCAAGATCACGAACGAGCTTATCCGACTTCAGATTCTGAGACGCGAGTTGTCGGGTGCAAAAGAGCCGAAGGGTTTCATGAGCTTTGATGAGAGTCGTTGCTTGTTTAACATATTGAATTGATACGAGGAGCGACTGGCTTGTCACATGATACCAATTTGGCGAAGGTTCAGGATGATGCGTGTTAATATACGACAGCTCTTCCCCAAGAGCACCATACTCGTCGGTCGTTTCTTCGAAACCACGAGTCGCACGACGAACGAGTTGTCGAACTTCGTCCAAGTGTTTCCTAACAGCATTGTCAGGAAGTATTTTTAGATTTCTCAACTTACCGAGAGCGTCATCAAGTTTTCGGTTAATTTCTTCGTCTTTTTCGTAGGCATCGGGAGTCATGGTTACAACACCTTGAGAGAGTTGCTTCGGTAGTAATAACGCTATATGCGTGTTTCCGAGGAGCGGCGGCATCAAGCTCCAAGCTGGTTGACGTAGCCTGAATCACATGACGGCACCATAGTGCATGGTCCCGGTACAGTCACCGTAATGCTGAAAATAAAATTATCGTGGCTCAAAACGAAATCTTGGTGGCGTATTCGTTGAAATGACTATTGACGGTGTCATTCTATTTCGGGCGGGCCATTTGTTATGGCTTTTCCAATCGTCTATATTCGCTCGTGACCAGCCAAATAGCAGCATCGTTGGGCTTTTACCACACTGCCAAAAAGTCCCTCGATTGCAGTGCCTCTATCAGAGTCATTCTGGCTCTAGGTCGTGATACAATGGCTCCACACGCGGGAGGAGTGCAACCATGGCATACTGCCGGCCATGTGTTGTACAACTCTCTGTTATTCGATTCGGGGCAGCAATTTGCGAGTCGGTATGGCTCAAGCTGAAAATTTTTCGTTAATTGCGTCCATACCGAGCCAGAAGATACTGGTATAACGCAACGGTCAGCGTATTCAGAAACTGCCACTGAAGAGACCAAATCAAATGCCGGTATGAGCGATAGAACTCATACGCTCTCACTCTATATGCAGGAGGAATCCGAATCTCAACAACAGACTCCAATCGAGAGAAAGGTACTCTGTTGAATGAGCCTAGCTGAACGCCGTCGCCACACTGCCAAATCCGGGCGGCTGATCGAAGACCGATTGTAGCAGCTAGTTAACGATGCAATCTTCATCGATGATACCAATGAACTCCACTTGAGAACTGTAGGTCGTTATGACGTAGTTTTCAAGCGGCGGATCGTTGTGGATGGCATCGATTTCGGCTTGATTTTGCTGCTCAAAAGTATCGATCTCACATTGGTAGTATTCTCCCGGACTAACTATTACGGCCAGGTGAAGGAGGATGCAGAGGAGTGTTTCAAGTACCATTGTTGCTCACTCACGATTCGATACGACTCTAGTTGCTTGGTTCGAACAGGAAAAATAGGCATGACAGATTAAGCTCGCATCCATAAATCGGATCGGCTGTCATGCTATTATTTGTAACGCTTACGACCAGTGAAGGACAGAACTGCCGATTTTCAGGCAATTCGGGGCATATCATGAAGATTTTGCAAGAACTCTGTCACGTCATTTCTAAATATACCAGCCAAAAAGACGCTGTCCGAAAAGCACTGATACCAGATGATGGTCGGAGAAAGCGGCTCTATGAAGGCGTTGCGAGCGGCATATACAAATCTGATGGCGAAGCCGCACAAGATATTTACAACAAGACACTTGAGCAATCAAATTACCGAAATCTTAAGTATTCTCTTATTAATCGACTGCTTGACGTATTTTATCTTCTCCACATGAAAAAAGAAAATCGCGGACAGTTTGTTTCCGTGTACTACAAAACGGCGAAAGAGTTATTTGCGGCGGAGATATGCGAATGGCTGCACCTCTACAGTACGCTCGTCCTGCTGTGCGACCGAATCGAAGAATCAGCTCAGAAATACGATTTTACGCGGCTTAAACTCCGGTGCTTCGAATTACTTCGCAACTACTACAGTAAACATGGCTCAGTCTCAGACTACGACAAATACGCCGCCCTTGCACATGAAGCACTACTCGTTTATACCGCCGAAGCGAAGTCCGAGCGAGTCCGTACCGAACTTGTGAAACTCCTTTCCGTTCACTTAACGCCATCGGCAAAAGATGTCCGGCAAATCGCCGCAAAAATCCCGGAACTGCAACAAGACCTGAAACAGTACGGAACACGGACGCTCTATGTTAACTACTACAACGTAACGGGTAAAATCGCTCGATTGACCGGCCGATTCGCGGAAGCCCGGAAGATTTATCAATCATACTTGCACTATTTGGACGAGCATAAACACTTTGACTACGAAGCCCAACGAATAGTTGTACTTCACTTTATTTCCAAGTGTTGCTTTGCCTCCGGCGACTATCAAGGCGTCTTAAAACATACCGACGCGGCCCTTGAGTTATTGGAATCGAAACCGCCCAACTGGTTCGCAGTTGTAGAAGTACGGCTCATGGCGTTGATTCATTTGCAACAGTATCAGGAAGCGGCAGATTTATTCGTTATTGGCATTCACCAACCCGAATTTGAATCGAATGAATTACGCCGCGAGGTATGGAGTATCTTGGAAGCCTATCTCCGGTTGTTAAGCGAGACGTGTTTAAATCCAGCGGAGACCATCCGAGGGACGAAGTTTTCGCTGAGTTATACCTTGGAAGAACTAAGCGAGACGATGAAAGATAAACTTGGCATGTACATAGCTATTTTAATCTTTCAGATCATTCACTGGCTGCGACAACGATCCTTGTCACTCGTAGAATCTCGCATCCGAACATTGCGTGACTTACTGTACAAACACGCACGCTCAACAAAATTTGAAGGTCAGTTTTTTCGGACTGACTGCCTTGTGAAAATGTTAACCATTATGGTGAACTGCCAGTACGATTCATCATTGACAACCACGAAATCGAAACCCTACTGCGAGCAACTGGAAGCAGCCCACGCAAACGATACGACGACCGACGAAGGAGTGACACTTCCAATCGAAGAAATCGCTCCCTACTCTCACATTTGGAACTGTGTTCTTCAAGAGCTTCGTACCATCGAAGTGGAAATGAAGACCGCAGATTCATGGTAAAAACCAGCACGTAAGAGTCTCAATTCGAGTGGATTGGTACGCCCTACCGTACCATGCACTCAAACTGGCTACCACAGCCAATTAATAAACCTTCTTACACCTGTTAAAGGATAAGGCACTATGTCTTTGAATTTCGTAACACGCGGAGACCAAGATCAAACACTTGGACTCACCGACAACACACAAACGTTAAGTGATGAACTGTTCGATGGAATACCTATTCCCAGCGGCTTTGAAGCCTTGAATTGGATTCCCGAAAATGCAATCCATCAAAGTATCGTGTTAACCAATCAAATCGATTCGACCCGGAATTTTCTTGGTGCACAAATTAATACCGTACGCGATGAAGTCAGAGGCAAAACCTGGGCAACCGCGATTGAACATGGACAACTGAGTTTGTGGGAAATTGACGGTTCCGGTCAAACGAAGTCGGTGGTATCAACCGATAACGTCTGGCGGAGTCACATCGTACTGGACAAATTCTCAGGAACTGTGAAAGCCGCTTGGATTACCAATGGTGGTGCTGGCAAAGTCTTGTTTTTCGATGGTGCTCAAGTTGCTACCGCCGGAACCGATATTGATTTCCCGTTTTTTGATCTGGCCCAAGCTCCAATTGGATCAGCTCAAACAACGCCGTCTCCATACGGCGTTCTGACGTATAAAGATCGATCCAGCGGAACCATATACTACCGCCGGTTCACGACGACAGGCTTGGACGCGGAGCAGATACTCACGACCGACCCGACAATCGGCGGAGCGTCATTAGCGATTTATGACAATCGAGTAGTTATCCGAATCGATGCGTTTGTGGGAGGAAAAATCGTTCCTAAAATCGCTGAATCGACAGACGACGGCCAAACGTTCACATCCTTCGTGCCGATCGTACTTCCCTTTGATCCTGAATACAGTGTCTTGCCATCACCGCCGGTCGTGGCCGACATTGCCGGTAATTTTCACGCACCCGTTGGTGCCCGCCATGAAACGCAAGGCAACGGCATGATTGCAGACGTTATCCTCGATCATGCCATAGTAGAAGCAATACCGGTAACGGTTCTTGCTCTCACTGATAAATTTGCGGTTGAGCGATTCCCCAAAAAAGACGTTAAGCCGGAACCAGACAATTTGTCCAACCCATTTGGCAACGGTATAACTGACGGTGCAGGGCTTATCATGGTGGCACTCAGTGAAGATGGGGCGTTGTTTACCAGCAATTCCCAAGCAGGAGGAATCTTGTATCCACCGGCACAGCATTTGAATCACGAAATGCCGCATATCTACGGCTACGATTCGACGGAGTGCTATACGCGAGGCATTGAACCAAATGTCGTCTCAATGGACTATATTTACATCGAACGCGATCCGACGACGCTGCTACCGGTCAATGGTGAGCTTCATTTGGAAACGTGGGATATGCCTTTGCCGATCCCGGTATTTACAGCGACAGCAAGCGGACAAGAAATTCAGGTGCACATCGAGCAGGATGCAAATTTCTTTCCCGGAGAAACGACGTTTACGTTTCTCGATTCCGGCACTACGATTACCAGTGTGCAGGTAACGGGAGATCGAGACGCTGTAGTCCAAACGTCCGGTGAATCACCGGTCGGAAAACGTTTACGATTTACCGTACAAAACGTCTTCTACTATCATCAAGCCGAAACGGTGGTGCAGTGAGTTTAAGCCACATCTCCCTTAACGTTTCCAATCTTGAGGCTTCGACTGAATTCTACCTTGCCGTTCTTCAACCTATGGGGTACGCCAGGGCGGATGGAGTTACCGGAGACTACCAGCGTATTACCAACAATCGCGATGTTGTCATAACGCTGGGACAGGTGGAGAACGAGTTGAAGAACGTCCCATACAATCAAGTGGCGGTGGGTCTCTATCACATAGCCTTACTTGCTGAATCGAAAGCCCAGGTAGATAGGTTGGCAAGCCACATTTCCAACCTTGGTATCGAGTTAGTTCCGCCCGGTGTTGATTTCATGGATTACAAAGGCGGATACTACTCGTTCGCATTCCGTGATCCAGACGGCATCGAAATTGAAATCACCTACCACGGTTCCCAATACTTTGACGCCACTGAAGAAGCGTCGTAGCATGCCGGACACTGTAAGTACGTGAATGAACTGACAACACGCTCGATTCTGCAGGATCGAGCGTGTTGCGTATATAGCCCTGCTGGAGTCGACAAAGCGTCTTAAATGAAGCGTTTTCTGTCATCCTGTTATTTTTTTTCATGAAGTGTAAGTTTTCCAGCATTCATGCGGAGAGTACACGTCAGAGAGCAACAGAATTGTAATGCGATTTAACAAAGGGCATTTTCTTTCAAAAATATGGCACTGTAGTTTGCTGACGCAACCAAATGAACACACTCAGGGGAGTGTCATTCATAGACCAGTTATTTCCAGCATTCGCTCCAGTGGAAAAAGTGTATGTCACGATTTGAAATTGCCGATCCGGTAGTTCGCAACATTATTCAGGATAAAACCAGCCATATCCGTTTAATACAAGAACATCCGTTCGACGTTGCCAACCAGCTCTGTCAGTTTGTAACCGAAAATGCCGAGTATTACAACCGCTTAACGTATATCGATCAAACCTACATAAGGTACTTCAACGAGTTCTTCGAACACGTTGGACACGACTATGACCCAACGTCTCAGCAATATATACATGGCTTAGCGTTACGAATGATTCCGGTATTCTTCGACCAACATCTCAAACCACACGACAAGATTTACATCTACTTATATATTGGCAATCTTCATCAGATGATTCGGTTTCTCATTGACTGTGTGAACAATACCACCACAAACCCAGACGCTACAACCAACGGCGAAACTCCCGAATGAACTTGACTGGTGTACTATACGAGCCGAGCCGGCTCTACGAATTCTATACACTCATTGCCATTCTTTCCGGCGATGGTTATCTCCCACTGTCTGAAAAATATTTCCCGCAGGCATCCGGGAAACGCATTCTCATGAACCTGCTCCTGAAACATAAAGGATTTGTCGATCCAGACGTACTTCATCAAGAACTTGAGCAGACGGTCGCAGACATCAATAGCAATAAATACGTTGTGCTAAGAGACGTTGCCTTAAACACGTTTCGAAGTCTCGTAGACTGGCTGCGAGAAACATTTGAAAAAACGCAGCTCATTCCACCGCCACTGCTAACCATTGAACGCTGGTCAACCGAAGTGGATACTTCGACCAGCGACATGATAATGCTGAAGGTTTGCCACGAAATTGGAAGCTCCGGCGTTGCCATGCTACTGGCACTTGATTTGGCTGACCGTCGCCAGGTGTTCCCGAATCAATCCGAGCAAGCACACAAACTGGAGAAAACAACCTTGTTGGACGGGATCGAAATTGGTGAAATATTTGGATCAAACGCCTATAAACTGATTTCAGGGGCGAGTAATCCAACCAGATTAGCCGATCTGTATCGAATTGATTTCTTCTTTGAACGCTGGCTTGCCACAGATGGTCGCTTTGTGTTTGCCTTTGAACCGGGCGAAGAGGCATGAACCAGCAGCAGGAGTCTTTCTCTCGAATATTGGCAAGAAGTCATTCCGATAGTATTTTTCATCAGGTAAACATTATGTCCTCTCTCCTCCTCGATCAAACCAAACTCACGTTGGTCATGTATGTGAACAACCTTGCAGACAGTACCGAATTCTTTGAAATCATAGGCATGAGAACCATCTCCGAAAGCCGGTATCATGTGATGTTTAACCTGAACGCCATAACATTGGTACTCTATGAAACGGATGAGGAAATACCGCAGCAGGAGTCGTGGTCTGCGACACCTTACCTCAATCTGCGAGACAGGCATAAGAGCAAATCCATAGATTATTCATACTTCCATATGATCGGTGTTCGCAACCTAGATGATATTGCCAAAAAGTTAAACAATGCCGGGTATGAAATGCTGCAAAAGAAACCGATCAAGTACAACCGTCACGTCCGGGCGATCTATGTCAAAGACTTGCACGGGAGACCCTTTCTTTTGGTAGAGTAAATTGAGGAAGAAGCGGCTCCGTGCGGCACCTGTTACCAATAACAAACATTTTAGCAGAGGTCAGTCATGATGTTGTCGGAGGTCGTCTTGTAACACGTATTCTGACTCGTCCGGTCGTGGCTGAATCACTTTGTCCAAATTAATGTCAAGCTCTTGTAAAAATCTCTGCAACAGAACCATTTCCTTGATCATTTTAATCTGGTCTTCATCAGCAAAGAACAAAGCTTCCTTCAATCGCTCCATACTTCCGGGGCTTGACTCGTAGAATGTCGCACAGTATTCACCGTGCGTATAAAATTCAGCATCGTTCTGAATATCAAAGTCCAGAACTTTATCGAGAGCCGTTCGTGCCTCTTGGAGAATTGCCTCGTACGCTACGTAACACGGATCGGCTTTGTCAAAGCCAATGCCGTACATTTCGCAGAAATTTTCAAGGTGTTCAAAAAGTTCACCTGGTCTTTTGTCGAACTTACGAAAAAAGGCAACAGCCGCTTTTACATCCGTATAACCATACGGACAGAACTGAACCTGAAATTGTTTAATATCGGAATCGAGAGGATGTTCAATTGACATGAGAGCAAAGTAGATTAGGATTACTTTGCTTCACAAATCCAAGCGTGAATTAAGTGGCGAGGTGCCAACTCTCTGGTGGCTCAGAGAATGTGGCTGAAGGCGTAATTTTGTACCCCTGCTGGTGGAGGCGACGGGTGTCGAACCCGCATTGCTCGGTTGTCAAAACGGAGTGTTTTACCTATTAAACTACACCCCCGACCAACCAGAGGTGAGCGTATCGTAACAAAAAACCTTGCTTTTGGGCAAGGTTTTTTATTGACAACCGAGATGTAGTTTAACAACACTCCGTTTTATGCACTCATTATAGGTTCGCATCAACCGTCTGTCAATGTTTTTTGCCAAAGTCGGCGGCATTTCTGGCACTGCCGTCGTTAGATCATTCGACAACTTTATCGTCCGCGTTTCCACTCGATCAACTTTAGCGGCATTCAATATGCTCGCAGACCCACGTGAATTTGGACACACCCATAGCACAGCAAAGTTGAATCCGTGAACGTAGTCCCCGAAACAGACTTGACCAACATAACCACTCGCACCGGAAAAGCAAGGTAGTGCAGAGCCTCCACCTTGCTTTTCCGGCTTTCCGAGCGGTGAATTTGTCAGCGTCAGTTTCTTAACACTAATTTCACATGACAACTATTACTGATTGGCTTTTGTACGAACTTCTACAATGTAGGTCACTCGATCTACACTTCTTTGAGTGCCTTGTTTCACGATACGATCCCGTAGAATTTTTGGATGAAGTATATCTCTATTGGGGAGCTGAAGAATCACTCACCTTAAACCACCTCATTTACGTTGCATTTGAGAAAATTCGACAGGACTTTCTTTCTGAAAAATGTGACGAGCTGGAGCATTTAACAGAGTCCCCAGATGTCTTTGAATTGGAATACGACATCCATGCCAATTGCTTGGATAGCTCTCTCCAATTCAAAGATGACGCAGTTCAGAGCTTGTATGAAGATTGGTACTACTATAACACCACCACTTTCTGAATGCGGTGAGCCATTCGACAGCTTTACAGTTGTGCGGTAAACTCAATCCCGTTCCATGTTATTCACTGTGCCTACAGACCAAACAAGGAGTTGAGTATATGGCTTGGAAACGCAAGGAACAGGAAGACGGTTTGCCGTCAGAATTTCTTTTCAGCGGACGCGGTTACTACACAGTTGGTGTTAAAAGCGTGCTCGCGATTGAAGAAGTTGTGGCGATCCAATGGGCTATAAAACGTCAGGTGCATCGTACCGGCGGAGCACAAAGAATTGAAATCTATGAGTGTTCAGATGGACGAGTTGTCTGGTGTGTGGACAACCTCACAATTTCCGATCTTGCCGGCAACGAATTGACGCCTGCCGAGAAAAAGGAATACAACTACTGGACAATGATGTTGCCTGATGAGTACTAGCCCGATCCACCTACAGCCAATGCATGGGCATTGGCTGTATTTTTTCGGCACGCTTGCATTAAAAATCAGTTAAACCATAGCATTGACTCTCTTCGATAGTTTGATTATCAGCGTGTATCACTATGGATCAGACAAGTTTCACCACACGCAGAGGCAATCGATACGTCATCACATTCAACTACCCGGAGACAAACCCACCGACCTACCTTTCAGATGTTAGTAAATGCCTGGCATACAGCGGGCTATTTCAAGGCGTGCGGGATTTGTGTCAAGAAGAGTGATTCGACAGTTGACGCCAAATAATGGTTTAAATATGTTTAAACCATGAACAGTGAATATTCAGAATCGAACCGAAGGCGAAGAATCGCCATTTACATACGAGTTTCAACGCAAGAACAGAAAATCGAAGGGTACGGACTGGAAGCACAGAAGCAAAAGTTACTTGCCTACGTCAACGACAACAAGGGACTCAATTTGATGACCAAACCTGAATGGTTCTTTGAAGACGTACACACAGGCTCCGAACTCAGCCGCCCCGGACTGGACGCACTGCTAGAGAGAGTCAAGCAGAAAGAGTTTGACGCGATACTCGTTTGGAAAATCGACCGCCTTTCGCGGAGTCTGAAACATCTACTGGAGATTTTCGAGACCCTGCAGAAAGCCGAAACCAGCTTCATCAGTGTGCAGGAGAACATTGATTTTTGCGGGCCAATCGGTCAGCTCATTTTTCAGATATTCGGTGCTATCGCCCAATTTGAACGTGAGCTGATTAAAACCCGGACGAGAGGTGGAATCATTGCCTCCGCAGAATTAGGAAACTTTACCGGCACCACCATTCCATACGGATTCAAAGCTGTTGCGAACCCTTCCGGTAAAGGCAAGAAACTTGCGACTATACCCGCAGAGAAAAAATGGATAGAGAAGATATTTGAGTGGTACATATTCGAAGAAATGGGATACATGCAGATTGCCAAGAAGCTCAATATTCTCAAAGTTCCTCGCGGTCAGTGTGCCAAGCCAAGCGAGCAAAGCAAGCGGTGGACGAACAGACATATTGAAACGATCATCCAACACCCCATTTATCGCGGGGAGTATCTGGCAAACTGCAAAGACGAGTACGGTAAATTGCTTCGTGAAGACCAATGGACAGTCGTTTCCGTGCCTCCCTGTGTTTCGGAACTGGTTTTCCTCATGGCTCAGCACAAGCGTAACGAGCGATCAGGAGCTACGCAAAGCACACATGTGTATCTGTTGTCAACAAAGCTGTTTGACACCACGACCAGCCCCAACAAGAAGTTCACGGGCTGCAAAAGGTACAAAGGTGGTCGAAGTTATCGACGCAAACAATTTAAACGTGACGGACAACACCATTCCGTTTTTGAGATTCCTTGTGAACCTTTGGAGAAAGCAATTTGGGAGAAGGTTAAATTTGCCCTTCGTTCACCAGAGCCATTTATCAAACAGTATCTGAATGAGGAAGTTGTTGAATCCAGACTCGACGACATTTCGCAAGAACTTTCTTCACTGAGAGAACAGCGAATAAACATTGAGTTGCGAGCGTCGCGAATAGAACTGGCATACGAAGAAGGCTCATACACGCGGGAAGCAATGGATTCCAAAATTGAAAGAATCAATGCTGAGCTTTCAGAAATTGACAAAAGAAGTAAACGGCTGACAGATGAGCTTCATACAGCCGGTATGGCACACAAGGAAGCTGAAGGAATCCGCAGAGCGTCCAAACTCGTTCAATTGAATTTGGACAACATTTCCCGAAAACAACAGAAAATCTTGATTGATCTTTTTGTGGATCGAGTAGAGCTTCATCGCAAGCCGATTGACAGTGACGGAATCCAGCAACAATGGGAAACTACCGTAACGGTCTTTTTCCGATTTGTACCCGACTCAATACTAACACCATCCAAGGTGGGTAGAACCACTTGTGCCGGTAATACTCACGATTATGACGGTTTGGTGCGGAAAAATCCGCTACCTGGTGGGCGAGCGTACTGTGGGTACAATTCGATTCGTTGTAAGTTTGAGGTAAAGAAGCGAGCGTTTTTCAAGCAGGGAGCGGGAATAACGAATACAGTGAAGAAGATTGTCTTGGAAGAGCCAATACTGCGTAAAAATAGCTTTGAAAAATACTAGGGCGGCGTGAGGGGTACAAAAGTTAAATTGTTATGAATACAGCTTAAATGTAGTAGTCACGACTTAAATTTACTTAAGTTTGTTGAATTTGTCATTGAGCTTCGATACACCATAGAGTGCTTGCACCATATCAGCCCAGCTTTCACTTTCTTGTGCTTTTTTTGCTTGCAAAGCAATATTTATTAAATCTTCAAATACACCAAAGTGCGGGGATGCCTTAAGCTCCTTTAACAGCGTTTCTTTATCAAAATCACCTGGAGAATTCTCGATAGTGTGTTCTAACTGAAAGTCTATTGCCTGTCTTACTTTCCCAGAATACATTAGCATAATGCTCATATTCTCTATTGATTTGTTATCGTATCTATTAACGTTTAGAGCGTCTTGACAGGCTTGAATTCCTTCATCAAATCTCTTGGATTGACCTAACAATGCCTGAAGGTTGTTCCAAGCGACCATCAAATTAGGCTCTAATTTCACAGCTTTTCTGAACAATGACTCAGCAAGATCAAGCTTCTCGAATCTTGAGAATAGTTCGTAGCCAAAATCATTATAATCGTTTGGGAGAATCGGAAATTGTTGATCGATTTGTTGAAGCCACGTTATTGCCTCTTCTATTCTTCCAGATTTTGACAAGCAGAATAGTTTGAGGATAACTAAATTGTAGTCAGATGTTCCGTCTCCAATGGCTGTGTTAGTTTCAGCTAACGCTTTATCAAACTTTTCCATCTTGTAGTAAACTTTGGCTTTGGAATTTGCCATTTCATATTCATCCTGAATGTGACTGTCTGCGAGTTGCAATGCTTCATCAAACTGCTTTAGAAGACTCAAAGACAAAACCAAATTTGAATATGAAACATCGCCAGGGAATTTTTCGACAGCCATCTTTGCCCAGACTAGAGCTTCCGTATAATCTGCCTTTGACAGATAGCACGCGAACAGGTAATGCAAAGCTTTTTCCCGATCCTCATTCTTTTCAATCGATTTCTTAAGTTCCTTAATCGCGTCTTCAGTTCTACCAGCTAGGTAATAGTGCCTTCCGATATGATACAATGTAGAATCTGATTCTGGATTAAGCTCTAAAGCTTTTCGAAAGCTGTGATAAGCCTCTCTGTCCAGCCCCATTGATTCTAGTATTACTCCCCGATTGTGATAGTGCACCCAGTTATTTGGCAATTTGTGCATTGCGAGTTCGATCAACAGCAATGCCTCTTTATAATTTCCACGGACATCTATCCAAACAAGAGCCAATGCTTCTAATTGATCTGCATCCACGGATCGGAATTCTTCACTTTGAGCCAACTCTATGATTGTGTGCAGAGGATAGTAGTGATACTCCGAACTTGGAGATGTATCGATCGAAACAGTTGAGAATGACTGTTCCGAGCTATTATTGGCTAAAGTTTTCTCGTAAGACTTTAATAAATCTCGCACCAAGTCTTTCTTAATCTTTTGTGACAGATCAACAGCGTCATGAAACATGCCCGCAGTGTAACTATACACCTCGTCGAGGATAAACTGCTTCAATTCTTCGGAACGGTCACTGTCATCCGTGCAGACATAGGCGAAAATCTTTTTCCCTTTTTCTTTTGCTTCCAGAAATTCCTTTTTAACGGCTTCTCTAAGCTTTTCCTTGAATAGTACAATAAACACACTGGAGTCGTTGACTTCATCTAGATATGTTGTTTCGATGTCATGAGGACCCGAGTGATCTTCAATAGCGTAAAGTTCATAGAACTCTTTCAAAGTTGGTTCAACCTGAAAAAGCGTACGTAGTGTCTGTCGTTCGGATTTGAGTTCTCCAGTCATCGCAGAACTCAAAAACACCTGTAAGTATTTCACACTATCCTCAAGAATATATGAGTTGTGAACTGACCTTTAGCACTGTCGCCACGAAATTCTATAATGGTGCAGTTGTATTGTCGTGTGTCGCAGGCGGCAAATTGCCAAAAAATCGAAATATTTCTCAAAAAAGCCACAAAGTGTATGATATATGTATGACGGAAACTAAAAAACCCTTGCAGATATAGAATCTACAAGGGTTTATGTGGTCAGGGAGGGAATCGAACCCCCGACACAAGGATTTTCAGTCCTTTGCTCTACCGACTGAGCTACCTGACCTTGTCTGCGCCGTCGCAAAAACAAGACTGCAAATATAGCGCCTTTGCAATCGACGCCAAAAGAAAAATGCACCCGGAGGTAAAAAAAATATCGCGGGGCATTCGGGTCCATCCAGTGGGTTTATCCCCGAACCCAGCCGTGATTGCAGCGCCGATGCGCCCTGACGGTCTTCCGGCTCGCTTTTTGACTTTCCTGTTTGCCATCGAGTCTCAAACCCCAAACCACCGAGCCGCAAGTCTCTCAGTCCCAAACCTCCGAGTCGGTCTTTGAGCCCCAAACCAATCAACTCCGGCCAAAAAGCCTCAATTACATGCGCCGCCATGCCTGAAACCGCGGTGACAAACAAAAGCGAGAAACAAGCCGCCGAGCAAAACGAGGAGGCGAAGTGCTCTTGAGCGGGCAAAGCAGACGAGTCAGAGTAAACAAGCTGCAAACTTGTTGCTTAGGCAACTAGTTTCATGTTGCCGTCCGGCTGTTGAATCTCCCTTGCGCCGGCTATCCTGCCCATGAGTGAACCAACAGAGCCGGCCGGCGCCAAAACCTGTATTCAGAATGCGACATCGGAGCAAAACCAGTCCTTTTTGCCCACGCTGCACCGGGCGGACGCCGGTACAGAGTCGGCGAGTCCGGTCTCAAGCATTTGAGTCGAGTTGTTAAACTCAAAGTCTGTTGTGGGATTCAGTGACTGAGTCTTGAAACTACAAGACAGTCTGAAGTCTTTAAACATGTTTAAAACTCAACAGTGAAGTTAATAGACAAGAAGCTTGAAACTACTTTGAAATCATTGGTTCTTTGAGTGAAATCAATGGGCCCCTACCCCCGCCGCCTCCGCCAAAAAATCAACAACCACAAGCCACGCAATCCCCCACCCACCCACAAGGTCGGCCGCAACTGCGCTTCCACGCGATCTCCGTCTATCTCTGTCGACGCACGCAGTCTACGCAGAACACCGCCGCACCGCAACCACAAAAAGTTAAACGCGTGCCCAACACCGACAAACGGGCCGATTTTCCGTGTTAACGCGATTGTCCGCCAGTGTTCTGGCGATTCACAACCGATTGTACAGCGCCCGGCCCCCCACACATCAGCACAACGCGGTAGGCGCACATCGCCGTTACTGACACCATTGCCGATGACGTTGCCCATGACGTTGCCCAAGTCGTTGCCCATGACGTTGCCGATGTACGCGTCGCCCCTACGCGACCGCTCATCAACAAAAATGGCCCGCCGGAGCAGGCCCTGCGCCCGTTTAATTTTTTAGCCTGCCATCCTCTTCATTTTTTCGCGACATTTGCGGGAGATATGCGCAATCACGATCAACGACTGTTGGAAGAACGCCGCGCCGGTCTGTACTTCAGCCGGCTGCGCGAGATTATCGAAATGCACGCCGCCGGACCACGTGAGCGCCTGCTGCGCCTCTGCGAATGCCAGGCCGAATTCGCCGTCGAAATGCTGCGCGAACACCCGCAGCTCTTCGGCGACTCCACCGCGCGCCTCCTCTACCTCGTCGATCGCTACGACATCCACGCCAACCTGGCCGAGGAAAATGCCGCGCTCGACGCCCTCGGCCGCCACGTTGAGCTGCACCCCGAAGCGTTCGTGTCCGACGCCACGCTGGAATCCGCGCTGCGCGCCGTGGCCCTGCTCATAACCCAGATTACCGCCGTGCGCGCCGATGCAGACCTCTACATGCTCTATCGCAACGCGCGGCCGCTGCAACGCGAAGGCGTCGGCAACCAGGCCGAACGCATCGCCGCTCTGCGCGCCACCATCCTGCACTTTGAAGAGCCGGAACAGCGCGACTCCGGCGCGCGACGCGTCTGCGTGCACTGCCGCGCCGACGAACTGGGTGAGTTCCGCCTGATCCTCTGGAACGAATGGAGCGACCTCAGCAAACTGGCCTGGCCCTTTGCCTCCGTCCAGCTGTTTAATCTGGTGCGCGCCGAAGACGATCCGACGCTCTGGTCCACCAGCACCAACTCGCTCGTCGTGCTCGAACCCGACATCCTGATCGACGCGACGGAAGTGGCCGACTGTTTTCTGCACAACGGCACCAATCCCTGGATGGCGCTGCTGCGCAAATTTGTGCTGACCGAAGCCGGTGCCGCGATGGTGCTCGGCAACGTCGTCAACTACCTGCTGGACGACCTCGTGGCCCACGGCCCGCGCGAAGCCGACGACGTCATCAATGAAGGATTGCGCCAACGCCTGATTACCACCCTGACCGTCTTTGCGCGACGGCCCGAGTCGGCACTGGAACTGCGCGACCTGGCGCGCCTGCACTACGACAACCTGCGCGATTGCCTGCGCGAACTGCCGCTGGACCACGCCGACGTCGAACCCAGTTTTGCCGCGCCGCGCTACGGCCTGCAGGGTCGCCTGGACCTCATGCTCGCCTTTCCCGATGAGCCGCAGCGCCGCGACATCGTCGAACTCAAAAGCGGCAAACCGCAATCCGGCGCCGAAGGCATCTGGCGCAACCACCTCGCCCAGGTGGCCTGTTACGATCTGCTGCTGGACGCTTCCATCCCCGGACGCCGCGGCTCCAGTTCCATCCTGTATTCGCGTGCGGTGGAACACGCCATTCGCCCCGCCCCGCGCAATGCGTCGCTGCGTCGCGAAGTCATCGTCGTGCGCAACTGCATCGTCGCGCTCGAATATCTGCTGGCCAACCGCCGCGCCAAAGTGCTCAAACGCCTGCGCCCCGGCCACGCCGGCCGGATGCCCTCCTATGCCGAGCCGGATCTGCTGGGTTTTCACACGGATTACTCCACCGTCGGCTCGCTCGAAAGAAAATACTTTTTGCTTTTCACCGCGTTTACGGCGCGCGAGCACTGGGCCGGCCGCCTGGGCGGCGAGCGCAACGACGGTTTTGCCGACCTCTGGCGGCGCAGCCTGAGCGAAAAAGTGAGTGAGATGCGCGCCCTTGCGCCGCTCGCGATCGATCCGGAAACAAGCGACTTCGAACGGCTGCGACTGCGCCTCAACTTCGACGGCCGCGACGGACGCCTCTCGACCATTCGCCGCGGCGACGTGGCCATCCTGACGCCCTGCCCCGACGATCCGCAGGAGCGCCGCGAGCCGGGCATCCTGCTGCGCGTGCTCGTGCGCGAGATCGATCAGGACGGCGTCTACGTCAGCGTGCGCAGCCGCCGCGTCGATCCGAATCTGTGGACGCGGCACGCGGCCTGGGCGCTGGAGCACGACTTCATGGGCACGCCTTTCAAGTCCATGTATGAATCGCTGCGCGAGTTCATGGCCGCCGACCTGAGCACGCGCCGGCTGATCCTCGGCCTTGAAGCGCCGCGCGTCGATCCGATTCGCACAGTGACCGTTGACGGCCTGACGGATCAGCAAAACGAGCAACTGGCGCGCGCCCTGGCCGCACGGGATTACTATCTGCTGCAGGGGCCGCCCGGCACCGGCAAGACCTCGCGCATGCTCCGCACGCTCGTGGCGCAGCTCTACGACGATCCCTCGGAAACCGTGGCCGTCATGGCTTTTACCAACCGCGCCGTAGACGAAATCTGCGAAGTGCTGCTCAAAGCCGAGCCGCCGCTGCCCTTCCTGCGCCTGGGCGGCATCGACAGCACGAGTTTTCCGGAGACGACGCTCTCGGCGCAGACCGCCGAGAGCGATTTCGAAACAGCGGCGCGGCTGATCCACTCCACCCGCATCCTCGTCGGCACGGCCGCATCCATGTCCGCGCAGCGCGAATTGATGGAATTGCGCGAATTCACGACGGCAATCATCGATGAGGCCGCTCAGATCCTCGAACCGCAGATTGCCGGCCTGCTGACGCGTTTCAAACGCCGCATTCTCATCGGCGATGAAAAACAAATGCCCTCCGTCGTGACGCAGCCCGAGAGCGGCCTGAGCGTCACCGACGCCGAGCTCAACGCCATCGGGCTGCGCGACCTGCGGCGCTCGCTCTTTGAACGCCTGCTGGAGCGCTGCCAGGCCGAAGGCTGGGACCACGCCTGGGGCGCCATCAGCGTGCAGGGACGCATGCATGCCGACCTGATGCGCTGGCCCAACGAACGGTTCTACGGCGGTATCCTGCGCACCTTTGCGGACTGGCAAAATGCCGCTTCTGTTCACCCCGGAGTTGAAATCGACGCGGCGACGCAGCGTCCGCTGACGCGCGCGCTGCTGGAGCAACGCCTCGTGTTCATGAATTCAGGAATTGAAAACGGCACGCAGATTCACCGCTCCGAAGCGCGCGCCGTCGCCGAGATCGTCAAACGACTCGCACAGCTCCTGGGCGAAAATTTCCAGGAACAGTCGATCGGCGTCATTACGCCCTTCCGTACCCAGATTGCCGCCATCCGCCAGGCCCTCGGCGAGGAACTCGCGGACGTCGTGCGCGTCGAAACCGTCGAGCGTTTCCAGGGCGCCGAACGCGACGTCATCATTCTCTCGACCGCAATCAGTCATCCGGCGCGCCTGCCCTCTATGACGGCGCTCAATATCGACGGCACGGTGGATCGCAAACTCAACGTGGCGATGACGCGCGCACGTCGACAATTTATTCTCGTCGGCGTCGAAGAAATCCTGCAGCTGAGTCCGCACTACGCCGACCTCATCCGGCATATCCGCGCCCACGGAGCCGTTTTTGACATGCCCTGAGCCGGAAACAAAATTTCAGTATCGTGCTGCTTGGTAAAAAATTCGTAGTTTTGCGCTTTTGAAAATTGCCGAATTGTCCTGTCTGAAATTATTCGCAATCCAGTCTTTTCCTGATACACTTGTCCAATTCTAGCCCGGAGTTGTCGCTTGGCGAAGAATACGCGTTATCTCTTTATTACCGGTGGTGTCCTTTCCTCTCTCGGCAAAGGCATTGCGTCCGCCTCGCTCGGTCTGTTGCTGCAGGAGCGCGGTCACACCGTAACGATAGCCAAATTCGATCCCTACATCAACGTCGATCCCGGCACGATGAGCCCGTACCAGCACGGGGAGGTGTACGTAACCAGCGACGGCGCTGAAACGGACCTCGACCTTGGCCACTACGAGCGCTTCCTCGACATACAGTTGAGCCGCGAGAACAACACAACCGCGGGGCAGATCTACTACGATGTGATTACCAAGGAGCGCCAGGGCAAATTTCTGGGTAAAACGGTGCAGGTGGTGCCGCATATCACCAACGAAATCAAAAAGCGCATGACCGCCTTCGAGGGCAAATACGATGTCGTCATCAATGAAATCGGCGGCACCGTCGGCGATATCGAGTCGCTGCCCTTCCTGGAAGCCAGTCGTCAGATGACGATCGAAAAAGGGCGCAGCCGCGTCCTCAACGTGCACCTGACCTACGTGCCCTACATCAAGTCCGCCGGCGAACTCAAGACCAAACCCACGCAGCACTCCGTCAAAACGCTGATGGAGTACGGGATTCAGCCCGACATCCTGCTCTGCCGCTCCGAACACAAACTCTCGCGCGACCTGCGCAACAAAATCGCACTCTTCTGCAACGTGGAAGAGCAGTCCGTCATCGAAGCGCTGGACGTCGAGACCATCTACGAAGTCCCGCTCTCGTATCGCCGGCGAAACCTGGACGAAATCGTCTGCAAAAAACTCGACCTGAAAAGCGAGCGCCCCAAAATGACGACCTGGTCGCGGTTTGTCAACAAGATCAAAAACCCGACCGACGAAGTTGAGATTGCCTTTGTCGGCAAGTACACCGAGTACCACGACGCCTACAAGAGCATCATCGAAGCAATGGTCCACGCCGGCGCAGTGGCCAACACGCGCGCCAACCTGCGCTGGGTCGACAGCGAGCAGCTCCAGGGCGAGGAACTGCTGAAAGAACTGGAAGGCATCCACGGCGTGCTCGTGGCGCCCGGCTTCGGCAGCCGCGGCGTGGAAGGTAAAATCCAGGCCATCGAGATGGTGCGCAGGAAAAACATTCCCTTCTTCGGCATCTGCCTCGGCCTGCAGTGCGCCGTCATTGAATACGCGCGCAACGTCTGCGGCCTGAAAGACGCCAACTCCGGCGAGTTCGGCAAGTTTGAACACAACGTCATCGATCTGATGCCCGACCAGAAGGGACTCGTCAACAAAGGCGGTACCATGCGACTGGGCGACTACCCCTGCGTGCTCAAACCCGGTACGCGCGCACGCGACGCCTATAAAAAAGATGTGATTAACGAACGTCATCGCCATCGTTACGAGGTCAACAACGAATATCGCGGCCTGCTGGAAGAACACGGTATGGTGTTCAGTGGGCTCTCGCCCGACGGCAACCTCGTCGAGATGATCGAACTGTCCGATCATCCCTGGTTCGTCGCCGGACAGTTCCATCCGGAATTTGAGTCGACGGCCGTCAGCGGGCACCCGCTTTTTGTCGGTTTTATCAAAGCAGCGCGGGCATACAAGTCCGGTCTGTCCGACTGACGCGACGACGACACCGGGAGACGAGCGGGCCTGCGCGCACTATTTTGTGCGGCGGCGCAATCAGGACGGGGCCGCACGCGTCTGAAATCGCATCGCTCCCGGACAGTCGAACCTCAGACAGCAAATCGTATGACTTATTCCACAAACAATCTGGCAGCCCGCATCAAATCCTTCACAAAGTGGGCGCTCGCGGCAGCAATTGTTCCGATGTTATTTGTAGTTTCTGGCGCGTCGCATCTTTCCGCCCAGAAAAAAGACAGCGTATACATGGGGAAACCTCGCACAACCGAGGGCGATACGCTGACGAGCAAGACCGGCCTGAAAACGATCGACATTCGGATTGGCAAAGGCAAGCCGGCCGTTAAAGGATCCTCCGTCTTTGTTCATTACGTCGCCAAACTTGAGGATGGAACGATCTTCGACAGCGCGGATGACAAGGCCAGACCGTTTGTCTTTAAACTCGGAAAAGGCAAGGTCATCAAAGGATGGGACGAAGGCATCGTAGGCATGAAAGTCGGAGGCAAACGCATTTTGATCGTTCCGCCGGAACTTGGTTACGGCGGCGAAGCTTATGGTCCGATACCGGCCAATTCGACGCTTGTCTTTGAAGTCGATTTGGTCGACGTACGTTAACAGAGCATGCCATGAAGTGTTAAGTTTCGCAATTTGCACAAGGTATACACATGCGCGTCAGCAACATTATTCTGTGTGAGTGCGTCCGCACCGATGCCTTTTACCCCTTCACGGTGCTGCACACTTTGTGGGAACTGCGCATCGGCGCAATCAGTAGCATCGACAAAATCCGCCACTTTTTCCCCGACGCGCGAGTTAACTTTCACGGCCGTCCCAAACAAATTGCCTCCTGGCGCGAGCGTTTCAAGACGCCCGTCCTCGAAGTCGCCGAGGGCGACATCCTGATCATGCGCGCCGATATGTTAATTAACACGGAGCTGTACAGCCGGCTTAAAAACATCATCGAGGGCCGGCGGCGGCTGGACGACACGGGCGGCATCGTGCGCCTCGAATCGGACGGCGCGATGGTCGGCATGTACCTGCCCGCCAACAGAGTGCAGCCTGAATGGCGCAACGACATCGACCGGCTGACGGACTTCGGCGATGAAATCTACCGCGATGCAGCCATTGTTAACATCCCCGCCGTCATGCCCGCCTACCTCTGGCACTGCATCAATCTCTGCGGCGACGCACTGGAGGACGACTTAAACATTCTGGGCGCAACGCCCGACCACGAGGCGCTGAAACAGCAGGGCGTGTTTGCCGTCAACCCCGATAATATTCACCTCGGCCGCAACGTTGCAATTGCGCCTACGGTAGTGCTGGATGCCTCCGAAGGACCGGTAATTATCGGCGACAACGCAGTAATCATGCCGCAGTCCACAATTCTGGGCCCGGCTTTTATCGGTGCAAATTCCACCGTTAAAATTGGCGCAAAAATTTACGGCGGCAGCAACATCGGCCCCGTCTGCAAGGTCGGCGGCGAAATCGAAGCTTCGATTATCCACGGTTATTCCAACAAACAGCACGACGGTTTTCTCGGTCACTCGTTCCTGGGCGAATGGGTTAACATCGGCGCCGACACCAACACCTCCGATCTGAAGAACAACTACACGACGGTTAAAGTCTTTCTTCCGATGGGCCCGGTCGACACCGGCAGCCTCTTCCTCGGCGTCTTAATGGGCGATCACTGCAAGACCGGAATTAACACGATGTTAAACACCGGCTCCGTTATCGGCGTCTCCTGCAACGTCTTCGGCGGCGACTACTGCAAAAAAACCATGCCCTCATTTTCCTGGGGTTGCGGCGACGGATCGACTATTTTCAGCATCGAACGCGCACTCAATCTGGCTCGCACAGTAATGGCGCGCCGCGGTAAAACACTGGCCGAAAACGAGGAACTGCTCCTGCGCATGGAGTACGAGGAATGTTACGACTGAGCCCGCCTGTTCACTCCGCACTTCTTTCCTGACAGCCTTTTAAATCCGCTTTTGTTTGGCCCGCTCCGGTCGCGTGTCCGGTCGTGTTAAACGCAAGGCATCCGGGTCGCGCTGCGCGTGAACAGCTGTGAGCCGACCAATCCGGTTGTGCAGCCCGTATGCCCTGATCGGCCCGGTTTGAACAAAAAAGGGCGTCATTGTTCAATGAACAATGACGCCCGGCGTGTTTATGCAATCGCCTGTATTGCCGTGTTTTGTTTAATCCATAATCTTGCGCAGGAATGCGGGCTTTTCGCGGCTGGCGGCCGCCTGGCGCGCGGGGCCGAAATCGCTCTGCTGCTGTTGATCTTCCTGGCTGTCGTGCTCGTCATTCGCAAAATCCATATCGCGCGAGACGGAATTAAGCGTGTTCAGACGAATCGTTCCGCCGCCGCTGCGCCGCTGATACGCGGGCTCGTCGTACTTTTGCAACTCCTGAACGCCCGAAGGGCTTTCGTTCGGCATAGGACGCGAGACGCGATAGGTCTGGCGCTGGGGCTCTTCGTCCATTTTCTGCTCTTCATCGGCCTCAACCCGCTGACTGCGCTTCATGTCGGGGTGAATGTCCTGCACCTTGGTCGCCGCGGCGGCGTAGGGTTTGGACTGCGCGCTTTCGCGACGGAAACCCGTCGCTACAACCGTCACCATCAGCTGATCTTCCAGTTTTTCGTCAAAGACGATACCGTGGATCAGGTTGACGTCCGCGCCGGCGGCGCTTTCGATGACGGAGATGGCTTCACCGATTTCGAACATCGTCATGTTCATACCGCCGGTGATGTTGACGAGCACACCCTGCGCGCCTTTGATGGACACGCCTTCGAGCAGCGGCGAGGAAATGGCGTTCTGGGCCGCATCCACCGCGCGGTTTTCACCGCCGGCCGTGCCGGTGCCCATGAGCGCATCGCCCGTGCCGCGCATGATCGTGCGCACGTCGGCAAAATCGACGTTGATATAGCCGTGGCCCGAGATAATGTCTGCAATGCCGCGCGTGGCGTCGTGCAGGACGTTATCAACTTTCTGGAAAGCATCGACAAACGAGGTGTGTTTGTCGATGATCGACATGAGCTTCTGATTGGGAATCACGATCAGCGCGTCAACGTGCTTGCGAAGCTCGGCTATGCCGGCTTCGGCCACGCCCGCGCGCTTGCCGCCTTCCCACAGGAAGGGTTTCGTCACGATGGCGACCGTCAGCGCGCCGAGTTCCTGCGCGGCCTTGGCCACGACGGGCGCACCGCCCGTTCCCGTTCCGCCGCCCATCCCGGCGGTGAGGAACACCATGTCGCTGCCCGTCAGAGCTTCGCGGATTTCAGCCATGCTTTCCTCGACGGCCAGACCGCCGACGGAAGGATCCGCGCCCGCGCCGAGTCCGCGGGTGGACTCCGATCCCACCTGGATTTTCACCGGCGCCAGGTTGTTGTCCAGCGCCTGTGCATCGGTATTGGCGGCCACAAAGTCAACCCCGGTCAGACCGCGGTTAATCATGCTGTTGATGGCGTTGCCGCCGCCGCCGCCAACACCCACTACGCGAATTTTCGCGCCTTGTGAATACGAAGTGTCCAACTCTATCACGTCCTCTTCCCCTGAATGGTGCGAATATATTGTTCTTTATACTGCTGCTTGCGTTTGGGTCCGCACATGCGCCGCCGGGCTCTCGGCCGCGCCGCGCGGAAGTTTTCTGGAATTGGATCGTCTCGTCGGAATTCCGTTAAACGGATCAGAGTTCCTGGAAAAAGGATTTAACGCGATCGAACACGCCGGGTTTGGCGCTCGAGTCTTCCTCAGCAGGCGCGGCAGTGCTGCGCAGCGGCTGGTGGACCGAGTAGTCGTCATACGAACGATTCATCGCGTAGCGAATCAAACCCATTCCCGTGGCAAACTGCGGGTTGCCGACTTCCGGCGTCAAACCGTCTTCGCCGAAGCCATTGGGAATGCCGAGTTTAACCGGCAGGTCAAAAATGTCGCGCGCCAGTTCCTGCGTGCCCCGCAGCAGCGCCCCGCCGCCGGTTAACACCAGGCCGGCCGACAGCTGATTGAGGAATCCCGAGCGTTTAATTTCGGCAAACGCAAACTCGAGGATTTCCTCCATGCGCGGCTGAATAATCTGGCACAGCACACTCTTGCTGACTTCCATCGGCTGCCGTCCGCCCACGGCGGGAATCATGAAAATTTCATCGCGCATAATCGTGTCCGCATAGGCGTGGCCGTAGCTGCGTTTAATGCGCTCCGCCTGCGAATTGATAATGCCAAGTCCGCGGCGAATGTCTTCGGTCACCTGCCGCGCCGCTATGCCGATAATCGACGTGTAGCGGATAATGCCGTCGTCAAAAATGGCGATGTCCGTCGTGCCGCCGCCGATGTCGATCAGCGCCACGCCTATTTCCATTTCTTCCGGCTCAAAAATTGCGTGCGAACTGGCGATCGGTTCAAGCACCAGGTCACGCACCTGATAACCCGCGCGTTCAACGCAACGGTAGATGTTCTGCAGCGCCGTGACGAGCCCCGTCACCACGTGTACATTGCCTTCCATGCGAATCCCGCTCATGCCGACGGGGTCGCTGATGCCGTCCTGACCGTCGATGATAAAGTCCTGCGGTATAACGTGCAGGATGCGCCGGTCCGAGGGAATCGCAATTTTTTTGGTGTCTTCAATCAAACGCGAGACATCCTGGCGCGTGATTTCGCGATCGGGGTTTGAGATCGCGACAATTCCCGTCGCCTGAATCGACTGAATGTGATCGCCGGCGATGCCGACGAGCACGTCGTCCACTTCCACGCCGGCCTGCTGCTCCGCCTGGGAGACGGCTTCTTTGATGGCGCGGACGGTTTTTTCGATGTTAACAACCACGCCGCGGTTTAAGCCTTCGCTCGGGCTCTGGCCCAGGCCCAGAACGGTACAGGTGCGGCCGCCTTCGCTCGGTGCGGCGATGATGCAACAGACCTTGGTCGTGCCGATGTCGAGGCCGACAATGAAGTCGGGTTCGGAAGCCGCCTCGCCGTTCTGCTCGGCGGTCCGTGTCAATCGTTGTATGGTTTTGCGCGCGTTCATTGTATCTGCTGTTTAATTCCGTGCCGGGAGTAGCTTGCCGGAGAGGTTTAAACGACCGCGTCAGACGCCGCGGCCACCGCGTTTTTTAACTACCAGTTGTCCGTTCCAGCGCAAATCAATATAGTCGAACTTCACCGTCGAGTCCCGCCGTTCCGGCGTCCGCCACCAGGCGCGCAGTTTGCCGATCTGATCGGCGTCCGCAAAGTTGCGGCCCAGGTAAATGGGCGTCGCGCCGTCGGCGCAGATCAGCGTAAAATTTCCGTTGTTTTCTCGGCGAATCTCCGAGATGCCGGCAAAGACGTGATCGCCCGCCGCGCGCAGCCGGCGCCCCAGCGCCAGCGCGGCGTCCAGCGCCGAGCGGTTAAACCCGTCTTCCGCTTCAAATCCACTTAACACCGGCAGATCCCAGCTCTGCGCCGTAAAACGATGTTGCAGGATTTCGCCTTCGTCGTCGATAAAATGCAGGCCGCGCGCACGGTGAACCAGATAGGCCGCCGGCACGCGCTCGCGTATGCGCAGCGCCAGTTCGTCTGCGCCGCGCGACATCAATGACGCCGAATGCACGAAGGGATGTTGCTCAACGCGTCGTTCAACCTCGTCAAAATCGATCTGGTCAAAACGCAGACTGTCGAGCGGAATGTCAGCCAGGTCCAGTATCTCACCCGCTTCTATGGCACTGCATCCCTGCACCTGGACGGCGTGCACGCGAACAGCGTCGCGCCACTGCATCGCCACCACGACCAGGAACACAAATACCATGACGCCGGCCAGCATCATTGAGAGCGAAAGCGCGCGACCACTGCGTCCTGCATTGGATCGAACCACGACCTTGCCTCCGTAACGGCCCAAACGACGCGTGGCGGTGCGACGCTTGTTAACAAGGTCGAACCGCTCCAAAAGGGCGTTGCGCAAACGTTAAGCACATATCAACGGTCGATGCCGCACGTTTAATGCCGCGCGGACCTGCCGATGACACAGGCTGAGAGATTCTGGATTTTGTATAGAAATGACGGGATCCTGTTATGCTGCTTGGCAGGCTCCCGGGCCCTCCGATCAACATCCCGACGCGATTGCCGGTCTGTTTTCACGGAGTATTGCGCGTAAAAGTAGCACGGTTTATGCGCTTTGTCAAATAAAAAATGCGCGGCGCGCAACATCATTGCAGCGGACCCGCACTGGAGGCCGTTCCGCGCAAGCTGTTAAAGCTCGATTACACGCGTTTCCGGTCTGTTTGCGGCCGTTGGCGGCGCATCCGCTAGCGATTGTTAAATTTTTGTGCGCGGCGCATTTTTGTACCCGCCGATTCGGCGGCGGACGCAAAACGCCGCGGCGCGACGACTTCACGCAAGAAAACTGTTCACCCCGCGGCGCGGCGCTTCCGGCCGCGGGACTAACAAGAGGGGCTTTGTCAGGTCGGGGAAAAATTTGATCGGCGCGCCGGACGTTGTATTTTCGCGGCAATTCTGTTTAAGCGCTATTCAGCTGGAGTCCAGATGCGGTATGCCGCGGCCCTGCGCGAATTCCTGGAGTATTGTGAAACGATCCGCGCCTATTCGCCGCGCACGATCGACAGCTACCGTCTGGCGCTGGAACAGTTTGCCGACAGCTTGAAGGAGTGGTACGGCGAGATTCCTTCCCCCGCCGATATCGATGCGGACGCCGTGCGCCAGTTCAGCGGATACCTGCACGACCGCGGCCAGAAAATCAACAGCATCCGCGCCAAAACGGCCGCGTTAAAGTCATTTGTGAAGTTCCTGCGCAAACGCGGTTACCTGGACGGCGATCCGGCCGCCGGCACAATAATCCCCAAACGCGAACGCAAACTGCCGGCGTTCCTGCAGGCCGCCGAAGTGGAAACCATGATGCGGCGGTTCGACCGCGAGACGCCCACCGGAGCACGCGATGCGGCCATCGCCGAGTTGTTGTACAGCTCCGGCCTGCGCGTCAGTGAATTGCTGGCGCTGACGACGGCAAGCATCGACGGCGCGGCGGGACAGGTTAAAGTGCGCGGCAAAGGCGGCAAAGACAGAATCGTGCCGGTCGGCGGCAAGGCGCTGGAAGCGCTGCGGAACTACCGATCCAAACGCGCTGAATTTGTTAACAACCACTCGGGCGAGGCGCTGTTTTTGGGCGTGCGCGGCGCTCCCCTGAGGGCCGCCGGCGTCTACCGCATTATTAACGCGGCCATGCGGGACGTGACGGAATCGCGCCAGAAAAGCCCGCACGTGCTGCGCCACAGCTTTGCCACGCACCTGCTGGACGAAGGCGCGGACATCAACGCCGTGAGCGAGATGCTCGGCCACGCCTCCCTCTCCACCACCCAGATCTACACACACGTCTCCGTCGAACGCCTTAAGTCGGTCTACAAAAAGGCGCATCCGCGCGGCGAATAGTCGCCTCTGTTTAAGCGCCGCGGGGACGCCGACGCCATTCCCGCACAAATACCCCGCCGCGCCGGGGCGAGTGGTCGGACTTGTCGCGCCAATTGTTTCGGTCCGACCGGCTTGCTCTTTTTCTTTGCTTTGTCCACCGAACTGCAAATGCGTAAATTGCGAGGCTGTTCGCGGTTTCGCAACCAACGTTGCCAAGGTGCGAACGACATCTGCGCAGGCACGCACGTCACATCTGCGATTCGGCGCAAACTCACGGCAGCGAATTACGAGTGGAGATTTTTCGGCATATGGAGCAAACGGATACAAAATTGCGAGTCGGCATTATCGGCATCGGCCATCTGGGCCGGATTCACGCGGGACTGTGGCAGCGCATCGAGGGCGCGGTTCTGAGCGGCGTTTTTGACGTGGATGAAGAAAAGGCGACGGCGGAAGCCGCGGTACTGGGCTGCTCCACCTTCGGCTCCGTCGCGGAACTGCTGGAAAACGTCGACGCGGTCACGATCGCTTCCCCCACCTCGACGCACTTCGAGATTGCCGCTCAATGTCTGCGGGCCGGCAAACACTGTCTGATTGAAAAACCGATCACGGCGACCTACGCCGAGGCGCAGGAGCTGCTGAAAATCGTCGAAGAAAGCGGCCTCGTCGTGCAGGTGGGCCACGTGGAGCGCTTCAACCCGGTGCTGGAGGCGCTGCGCGACTACGATCCGAAGCCGATGTTCATCGAGGCGCACCGCCTGGCGCAATTCAAACCGCGCGCCACGGACGTCTCGGTGGTGCACGACCTCATGATCCACGACATCGACATCGTGCTCTGGCTGGTAAAAGACACGGTGGAATCGATCGACGCCAGCGGCGTGGCCGTGCTGACCAAAACGCCGGACATCGCCAATGCGCGCCTGCGCTTTCGCAACGGCTGCGTCGCCAACCTGACGGCTTCGCGCATGTCCGTCAAACAGATGCGCAAAATCCGCCTCTTCCAGAAAAACGCCTACATTTCCCTGGACCTGGGCAACACGACGGTGGACGTCTTCCGCATCCGCGAAGAAAACGAGCGCGACAGCGCCGTGCCGGCCATGATGCTCGGTCAGATCGACGAAGGCACGCACAAACGCAACATCGTCTACGAACAGCCGGAAGTGCTCTCCGCCAACGCCATTCTGGGCGAGCAGGACGCATTTACGCGCGCCATCCTGAACGGCGCACCGATTCCGGTGACGGCGGCCGAAGGCGCTGAAGCGCTGCGCATCGCCGAGGAAATCGCCGCGCTGGTGGAACACAGCGCCTGACGCGCGAACGAAGACGGGGACAAATTTTGGATGTATCCAAATGTCCCGCATCTGGTTATTCGAGGGTGAAATGTCCGGCACGTACACATGCGATGGGAAATTTTTCCGAATGGTAACAACATTTCCGCCGGAAGTTTTGTAAATTCGGAGATTCTCAGATATACACACAGCGCGCGTTCGGGCTACTCCGCCGCGAACAGGGGCAAATTTCGACCTTGATCGGAACGCGCCCAAAGCGCACTTTTGAACGGAATTGGGGCCAGACACCGCCGGACGATACACGTACTACGTCAGAGGCCAGGAATTACGTATGAGATTTTCACTTGCAGTTTTGCTCGTTTGTATCGCGTCGACAGTGGCATTTGCCGCCGCCAAGGTGGATATCGCAACGCTGGACGCCCGCTCCGACGGTGACAACATCACGGTCGAATGGCGCGCCGACGTCGAACAGGACGTCGAACGCTACGAGGTACAGCGCTCTGTGCAAAACACGCGCAACTTCAAAAGTATCGGCGACGTCGATGCAATCGGCGCCGGCAGCTACTACCGCTACGTCGACGAAAACGCTTTCATGAAAGGCGAGCAGGACCAGATAGCCGGGACGATGTACTTCTACCGCCTCAAAATTGTGGCGCAGGACGGCAGCACGAGCTACACGAGCCACACGCCCGTGACGCACACTGTATCCAGCGTCCGCCAGACCTGGGGCATGATCAAGGAAATGTTCCGCTGAGACCTGCGGCTCATCGAAATCTGAATATCAACGCCTCCTTTGAACAAGGGAGGCGTTGCCGTTTTAAAGCGCCGCGGCCGACCTTGCACGACCGTTCAGGGGGCAAAAATTGCCCACAATATGCGGCGCGGCCGTTCGCCTTTTGATCTTATCCGCTTTACTCCAGCAGAACCCCATTTCAGGACGGGCATGCCTCCTTTTCAGCTCGAATCGCAGTACAAACCGGCCGGCGATCAGCCGCAGGCCATCGAACAACTCAAACAGGGTCTGGAACGCGGCGACAAACATCAGGTCCTGCTCGGCGTAACGGGCTCCGGCAAGACTTTCACGATGTCCAACGTGATCGCGCAGACGCAGCGCCCCACCCTGGTGATCTCCCACAACAAAACGCTGGCTGCGCAGCTCTACGCGGAATTCCGCAACTTCTTCCCGAACAACGCGGTCGAGTACTTCATCTCCTACTACGACTACTACCAGCCCGAGGCGTACATACCGAAATCCGACACGTTCATCGAAAAAGACTTCTCGATCAACGACGAGATCGACCGCCTGCGGCTCAAGGCCACCAGTTCGCTGATTGAAGGACGGCGCGACGTCATCGTCGTGGCGTCCGTTTCCTGCATCTACGGCATCGGCAACAAAGAAACGTTCAAGGAATTGATACTCTCACTGCGCGTCGGCCAGAAAATCGAGCGTCAGGAACTGCTGTACAAACTGACTGACATCCAGTTCTCACGCAACGACTTCGACTTTACGCGCGGGACTTTCCGCGTACGCGGCGACGTGATCGACATCATGCCCGGTTTTGAGACCGACACGGCCATCCGCGTGGAACTCTTCGGCGATGAAATCGATCGACTCTCCTACATCAGCCGCGTCGAGGGCCGCGTGCTGGAGGACATCCCGGCAATCGTGATCTACCCCGCCAAAATCTTCGTGACGTCCAAGGACGACCAGAAACGGGCGATTGTCGGCATCGAAAAGGAGCTGCGCGAACGACTGATCGAACTGCGCGACATGGGCAAGCTGCTGGAGGCGCAAAGGCTGGAGCAGCGCACGCTCTTTGACCTGGAGATGATGCGGGAAGTCGGTTATTGCTCGGGCGTGGAAAACTACTCGCGCCACCTTTCGGGCCGCAAAGCCGGCGAACGTCCGGCCTGCCTCTTTGACTATTTCCCCGATGATTTTCTCTTGTTAATCGACGAGAGCCACGTAACGCTCCCGCAGATACGCGCCATGTACAACGGCGACCGCATGCGCAAGATGACGCTGGTGGAACACGGTTTCCGGTTGCCTTCGGCGCTTGACAACAGACCGCTCAAGTTCGAGGAATACGAGAATCTGATCAAACAGGCGGTTTATATCAGCGCCACCCCGGCGGACTACGAGCTGGAGCAGTCGGCCGGCGTCGTCGTCGAACAGATCATTCGCCCGACGGGCCTGCTGGATCCGCAGCTGAGCATGCGCCCGATCGCGACGCAGGTGGACGACCTGCTGGGCGAAATCCGCATCCGCGTCAAGAAAAACGAACGCGTGCTGGTCACGACGCTGACCAAACGCATGGCCGAGGACCTGACCGACTACCTGACCAACCTGAACATCAAGGCGGCGTATATTCACTCGGACATCGACTCGCTGGAGCGGGTGGAGATTCTGCGCGATTTCCGCATCGGCGAGTACGACGTACTCATCGGCGTCAACCTGCTGCGCGAGGGCCTCGACCTGCCGGAAGTGTCACTTGTGGCTATACTCGATGCCGATAAAGAAGGTTTTCTCAGGAGTGAAAGGTCGTTGTTGCAGACGGCGGGCCGCACGGCGCGGAACGCCGAGGGCCTTGTAATTCTCTACGCGGACAAAATCACCAGGTCGATGCAGATATTGATCGACGAAACCAACCGCCGGCGCAAATTGCAGAGCGAGTACAACAAAAAACACGGCATCAATCCCAGGACGGTTTACAAGTCGCTCGAAGAAATCCTGAGCAGCACGTCGATAGCCGATGTAGCCAAAAAACGCAACGACCGGCGCCAGACGATGGTGGAAGAAAAGGCGCGCCGCAGGGCCGCCGCGGACCCCACGGTGAAGTTCATGACGCCGGAACAGCGCGGCGAGCTCATTGAGCAGATGACAAAGGAAATGAAAACGGCGGCGATGGAACTGGACTTTGAGCGCGCCGCCGAATTGCGCGACGAAATTGAGCGGCTGCAGGCGGTTGCGTAAAAGCCGTCAAAGCCGTAATTTTCGGTTTCCGTTACCCGTTTCAGTCGCGTTTTCCATAGGCGGCGACGCGTCAGTCAAGAGCCGGCGCGCATCCTGATCAGAAAGGACTTTCCAGCATGGCGATTTACATAACCGACGACTGTATCAACTGCGGAGCATGTGAACCCGAGTGCCCGAATACGGCCATCTACGAAGCCGGCGCACCCTGGTCGCTGGCGGGCAAGGAATACGAGGACTCAACTTCCCCCGGCAATTTCAAGGGCGAGTTCTTTTCGGAAGACTTTTACTACATCGTTCCCGACAAATGCACGGAGTGCGAGACCTTCCACGACGAACCTCAGTGCGCCGCCGTCTGCCCCGTGGACTGCTGCCTGCCCGACCCGAACAACGTCGAGACAAAGGAGCAGCTGGAGGCCAAGGTGGAACACTTAAACACAATCGACTCGGATCGCCTGCGCGATTGACATTTTGTTGCATGTGAGATACTGTGCGCCGATTTCGTGCAAACGCGATCGGCGTTTCTGGTTAAACACTTTGCCCGGCGCAAAAAGATATTAAACATGACAGGCGTTAACATCTTTGCGGGCGTACAGCGGGAACGCGATCAATGCAGATTCTACAGGCCAGGATAAAAGTTGCGGGCGGACGCATTCAGAAAATCGAACCGCAGTACGGCGGCGTGACGATCGTGAACGAGCGCGATCAGATTAACCATTTCCGCGACGCCTGGGTGATGCCCGGACTGGTGGAGTCGCACGCGCACCTGCACGGCCTGGGCCGGCGCCTGTTGGGACTTAAACTGTACGACTGCACCGGCGCGGAAGAATGCGTGCAGCGCGCCGCGGATCACATTGCCGACGGCGAGTGGCTGCACGGCATGGGCTGGAATCAGGAAAAATGGCCGGGCGGCCAACTGCCCACGCGCGCCCTGCTGGACGAAGCCTTCCCCGACCGCCCCGTCGTCATGCGCCGCGCCGACGGCCACGCCGTCTGGGTTAACAGTCTGGCGCTACAGCGCGCCGGCATCACGAGCGACACGCCGGATCCGGCGGGCGGGCGCATCCTGCGCGACGACAAACGCCAGGCGACGGGTGTGCTGGTGGACAATGCGATGGACCTGGTACTTAAACACGTACCGCCCCTGAGCCCCGAGCAGATGCGCCGTCACATCGAACATGCCGCGGCGGAATACGCCCGGCTGGGCGTGACGGAGGTACACGACATGGATGTTCACCCGAGTCTGCTGGATCACTTCCGCGAGCTGGCGGAGCGCGGCAACCTGGCGGTGCGCGTGCAGTCGCACATCAGCGGACAGAACAACGAGTGGCTGCACGAGCGTCTGCTGCCGGCGGGCGGCGAGTTTCTGCGCGTCTACGCTGTTAAACTCTACGCCGACGGCGCGCTGGGTTCGCGCGGCGCTTATCTCTTGCAGCCCTATGCCGACGACGCTTCGACGCGCGGCCTGGAAATGTTAAGTGCGGCCAATCTGCACTCCAGGATCAAAACAATTCTGGAGTACGGCTGGAACGTGAGCGTGCACGCCATCGGCGACGCGGCGAACCGCAACGTGATCGACGCTTACGAATACATGCGCCGCGAGCGCATAGCGGACGACCAGACGATTCTGCGCATCGAGCACGCGCAGATCGTGACGCCGCAGGACCAGGAGCGCCTCGGCAAGGTCGGCATCATACCGGCGGTGCAGGCTTCGCACTGTGTTTCGGACGCGCCGATGGCGCGTTTGCGGCTGGGTGAAGAGCGCTGCAGGTACGCCTACCCCTGGCGCAGCCTGCGCAACAACGGCGCGCTGCTGGCGGGCGGCTCCGACGCACCGATCGAATCGCCGAACCCGCTGATCGGCATCGACGCCTTCTGCCGCCGCATTCCCTTCGGCGAAGAAGAATCGTGGAACCCGCAGGAGTGCATCACGCGTGAGGAAGCGCTGCTGGCCTACACTGAATGGGCGCACGCCGCCGCCGACATGGACTACCGCCGAGGCAAGCTGAAAGAGAAATACGACGCCGATTTTGTGGTTATGGACAGAAACCTGTTGACTTGTCCGGACGAGGAGATCAAGGGCGCCAAAGTACTTGGAACGTGGAGCGGCGGCGTGAGAAGGTGGGTGGATGAGAGCAGAGTGGAGAATCAGCCGCCGGGGTGAGGGGGAAGAACGGCCTTTTTGACCAATTGAGTCGATTTTTATTCGCATGACTTGCCTGATCGGTCTCTGCTCCTTCACCGGGCGGCACGGGACTACTAAGGGCCAGAACAATATTCGCATCGTTCTTTATATTACGTCACCAGCAGCATTCTGCACTAATGTGAAGAACAACATTTGCACTATTGTCATATTATCATTACTTTCACATCGCTTTTGCAACTTGACTGGCCTTCACTTATCAGCCCAAACCGAGACCAGGCAAGGAACGAGACAACAATCCGTTCTTTTTCTTCCCCCAGATGCTCACGCACGCTGAGAGTATTTTCGTTATCCATAAACCTACACGGGAACTGCGCTCTACCGCTATAATATAACCTCGGTATATCTTGTTTTTCTCTGCCGACCGCGTGTTTTGCGGCGATAAAATGACCGCAATACGACATAAGCGGGCTCGTGAGAAGAGCAAACTGCAATAACAACGCACAACAACTCGCTGTAGCAAATGCTGCCAGGCGTCTGTACTGCCGCCATTGAGTTGAATGTCCAAAACAGCCTCTTGTACTTTTATATACTGCCAATTCCACGCCGGCCGGCGACCAATTCAGCCGGCGGGAATAGACATTTCCATCAATGCTTATTAAACACAATTTCAGATCAGGAGTAGTATTCAGATGTTTAAAAACCTTTATCCCAAATGCTCAGGATTTTTCGGCGGCATCATTGCCATTGTTCTATTGGTGACTTACTCAACTCAAAGCGCTGAATCTCAGTGCTTCCCGGATTGTAACGGCGATCTCTGGGGACCGCCGGAAAAGAGAATTCTGCCGCTCGATCCTTGCCCGCATACTGGCTGCGTCGTTGAAGTCACGTATGTAAAGCGAATAGCGTGCGGAATATTTAAAGATGTGCAGATTACCAAGATTGAACTGATTCAAGAATGTTCGTGTACCAGTCAGGATCTCTTTGAGGCGACATTTGAAGCTTTGATTCTCGATTCACCGCCGGTGTATCAACTCCCGCCTCCGGGCTCATGTGACGACTTCTGGCGCATTTCCTCCTCCAACTGTTTTAGCGAATTCGAGGTGGAAGGCCCCACTGGTCAGAACTACAGGTTTCTGATCCCATGCCTGGGGGAAGCCTGCTGTTATACCGGCTTAACTATATGTGTATCACACAGTGGGAACAATGTTGAAATTTACACGGGCGCTTCACATGCAGAGGCTGACTGCGCCGACGCCGTGCCCGCGCAGGGACTGTCAAGTTGTTTCACAACATGCGAATTTAACCAACTTGGCAAAGGAACCCACCTTCCCCGGAATAAAACAAAAGCGTCCATCGACAGCTTTAGTCACGCAATCGCTCTGCCGAACCCGGCTCCGGGTTCGACTGTGGCATTTGACCTGACTTCAGATATAATCGGCCCTGCAAGTCTGATCGTTTTTGACATGCAGGGGCGTCGAGTTGCCGGGACAGACGTTGAGTTAAACGGCGGGACTACGCGCGTCGCGCTTGACGTTTCGCACCTACTGCCAGGCACGTACATCTACGAATTAAGCGCTGCCGGAAAAAAACTCATTAACGACAAGCTCATCATTAACTACTAATGATGAGCTTGTTGCTTTTGCGGCAACTTCCTCACAAGAATTGAACACAATCCAACGCAAAAAACAGCTGCCTGGGACTTAACTAAACACAAAAGCTCTCAGGCAGCTTAATCAACGAACAAAATACACAACCATACAGGTAAGTACCGATGTCTGTCATATTGTTAAATGATCGTAGCACCCGACTTTATCTGCTGGCAATACTGCCGGCGGTTTTGGCACTCTCATTCTGCGAATCATCAGCCCAGGCACACAACTGGGACCTTGTCGATTTTGTCGACAACCTTGACTACCGCGACATTGTGTTTGCCGACTCACTTCACGGCATGGCGGCCGGCAACTGGGCCGAATACGGACGCCCGACAATCCGACGCACGCAGGACGGCGGCAATACCTGGGAGTCCGTCCTTGAACTCGAAATTAAACGCGACCAGGAAGGGAATTTCGTAAGTTTGCCTACAAGATTTCACGCTTTAAGCCACCCGACGCCACAGCTTGCAATCGCTGTCTGCGACAGTGGGACAATGTATCGCAGCTACGATAGCGGTACGACCTGGGATGTCATTGACTTTGACTTTGATGAAAATTTCAGAGACATTTATATGAGCGATGCACTGAACGGCATGGCGTCCACTAACACAAATCTTGCTTTCCATACCGTTGATGGAGGCGACAGCTGGAACAGAATACAAATACCTCAAAATCTGAAATTGTTTGACATTGCGTACTTTGACGGTGAAGAAATCATGTGGAAAACTGTTAAATCCGACGGCGTTGGATTTTATGTCGCCAAACTGAACCTGACTAACAATTCCTGGACAGTATATCCGACGCCGCAGGAAAACGGACAACTTTATTTCGTCACTCCTTTGCAAGGATGGCTCGTCGGATTTGACGCCGGAAATGACAAAATCCACTATACGACGGATGGAGGCGAATCCTGGAGCTCAGCTCTGGATGAAAAAATCGATCCGCCTTTCGGTCTGGTAAGCATCAACTTTGCAGATGAAACACACGGAATTGCAGGGGGCCTGGACGGTAAAATTTTACGGACACATGACGGCGGTAAAACCTGGATAGTGGATCACTCCGCAGATCTGCTGTCGGCATATCAGGCGGTGACCAGTGTGGACTACATCAGCCCGAACCTGGCCTTTGCAGTCGGAAACAATGGGTATATTGTGCGTTATGAAGCACAGATCACATCTGTCGACGAACAAGACCTAAAGTCCTCACCCAACGCCGCCTTCATCTACCCCAACCCGACCAGTCAAAAGATTACAATTTCAACTCCCTGGCATTGCGCCGACAAACACTTTGAGTTGTTTGATTCGGCCGGCCGCACTGTCATTGCGTCCAGCGGACATGCCGGCACAGAACAGTACATTGACGTTTCAACTGTTCCCCCCGGCGTCTATCATGTTCACATCAGTGGATGCGGGGAGTCTTCAGCGCAAAAAGTTGTAATAACGAGGTAGGAGGGGCGTAAATGGGTTTAAGTATTTTGCACATTGCTGTGAAAATACCCTGTCAACGAGTCGCTCTCACTTTTGCCAAAGGATGGCCGCCAGGTTAACTGGCCAAAGTGGGCGTCTTGTGACTTCAAACACACCCCTCCCCCGCCGCTCACAGCGACGAGGGAGTTAACTTGGCGAACCAATATCTGGACGTTAAACACAAACTTCCGACCGTCATCTACTCCTCGTTTGAAGATGGCTCGTTTGCCTGCTGACCGGAGGTTCTGCCCTGATCATCCACAGATGCAAAACGCGAATCGTCCGCATCTTCCCCCTTTGTATTGGAGTCCGGCACAGGCGCAAAACCCGTTTTCTTTGAGTTTGGAATCTGATCCAGCGGTGTTGACTCAGAACCGGATGGCATGGCGTCACGCGGCGTGGCCGGAGTGCTGTTAAATCCCTGAGACGGTGAACCATCCAGTCCTCGCGCGGCAGGCATGATCGGCGGACCGTCAACGCAGATTTCAGTGCGAATAGTGCCAACGGTATAGTTGATTGTCGTGCAAAACACAACGTTGGTGGTGGACATGGACAGAGTCCCAAACGTTGAGCTTGTCCCGATTGCGGTGTTAAGTACAACCGCCATTCCGCAATCTTCGGAAGCAACGGCAAATCCATCCAGATCGGTCCGCGCAAGATATTGATCGCCGCCGCCCGCGCCGAAACTCAACGTACCGCCGGCCAACAAATAACCAGGAGGGCACAATTCGTTAATCGATCCGATTGAGCGGCGCACCTGCCTGCCAAAGTCGTAGGTCGTACCGCCGAAGATTCTGCTCCAGCTTAACACTCCCGCGTCGGTGACAGTAAAAATCAAGGCCTCGCCGTTCTCGAACGAACCGGGGACGTCGAAACTGTTTGTTTCACCGCCGAGAACATAGCCCTCCTCGTCCAGACGCAGATCGATCGACCAACCGGCGTCATAACCGTCGACGCCGTACAACCTGGACCACAAATATCCGCCGGCCGCATTCAGCTTAAGAACAAACGATTCGCCTTCGATGCGCCCAAAACTGTGCGTAAGTCCCGTGACGGCAATGTCCCCATTTTTGTCGACAACCAGATTGCGCCCGATGTCGTTGCGGTCGCCGCCCCAGATGGCCGTCCAATTGTGAATACCCGTACCCGCTGCAATTGACGTCACAAAGACCTGATTGTCCTCATTGGGTGGGCCGCCATTGTTAAAACTGGTGGTTTGCCCGGCAATGTAATAGCTGAGCCCGTCCGCGCTCTCGCGTACCGCCCAGGGTTTTTCGTCCTTGTCGCGTCCAAGTATGCGTTGCCAGAGTACAACTCCGGCAGGCGTCAGTTTAACCGCAAGAATGTCCGCCGCCCCAATCCCGTTGTCATTGTTAACAGTCCAACCGACAGCCAGGATGTTGCCGTCTGAAGTATTGATCACCGAAGTACCGCCGTCCTCCTCTTCACCGCCGAAAAAGCAGGCCCACACGGGATAACCCTGAATATCTGTTCGCACTACGACCATGTCAAAACTCTGACGGGCATTGACATCCTGTTCGCTGGTGGTATACATTCCGGTCGTCCAGACACAACCAGGGCTGCAATAGTCAGTCAGCCGGACTATGGAATAGTCGTGCTCCCAGCTTTGTCCTTCATATGTCAGTGCATTTACAACCATGCCATTGACATTGTTTACTACTAGATGAGTATTGGGCGGCGCAGGCGAAAACTTTCCGTAACTGCTGGTCTGGCCGATGATGTATGAGTTGCCGGCAACGTTTTGTTCAGTCAGCCCAAATGCATCGTCGTAAAACGCACCGCCGTAGGCATTTGCCCAGGTTTGCGCGTCTACGCCGACAGCACAAAGAAACAGTACAGTAAAAGCGAAGAAGTTTAATGCGAATACAATTCGTCGGGGTTCGGTCGGTTTGAACATGGGAGTTCCTCCTGTCATCCGATGACAGTTAATGGTAATTGTTATGAGTTAAAATCTCAGACCTGATTTGTGCTATTCTGCACACAAACCGTAGCTTACAATTTCTGACCGACATTCAGTCAGCCGGGCACAGTTTGGCGCTACGCTGTTCGGGCAGCGCTGGTAGAAATTGCAGGTACATACCGCCGAGTGTAACACGACGGACTGTTTTATTAACACGCGGTCTGTGTTAACGCACAATTATCTGTTGCGCAACAGTTTGTTTCGTCGTAGCAGCTTCAACCAGATAAAATCCGGTCTTCAGCACCTGATTTCGTATGCGAAGACTGTGTTCGCCCGCCGTCAGGGAACCACGCCAGGTGTAGACGGTACGCCCAAGCATGTCCAGTATTCGAATGTTTACTGTTTCGGAATCTGTCAACTGCAATGCAACTGTCAATCCATCTGTTTCTTCCAGTGGATTGGGGTATGCCTTCATTGTCAGGCCACCGGACAGCAGGTCAGGTTCCAGCGAGGGAACGCCTTCGGCCGGAACTTCCGTGACGGACGACGGACCGCCCGTTCCGTCTGTTGAACCCACACCGCAGAGCGGCTCTTGCAACCACAGTTTTTCGGCAGAAACGTTAACATTGCGCCACTGACCGTGCAGCGCTCGTTCTGTCAATTTTAACTTTTTCATGTTTGGTCGCCACTCCAGAGCACGGAATTCCAGCGGTGTACCGCAATCGCCGCGCCGCCTTGCATTGAGCAGCCACATATCACCGGCGCCGGGTGTGTCCGTCATGGTAAATCCGGCCGCGTAAACACTGGTGGGAATTGGCGACATTACCACATCGTTGATTCGGTCGAATCTGTCGCGTCCATAGCGGCGCGCGTTTAACACATTGCCGCTGCCGGCCAGCAACCAGGCAACAAATCCGTCACTTCCCGCCTGCCCGGCCATGACGGCCAGCGCGCCGCGCATATCGAGCGATCGGCCCCAAACGGGCACAATACTCGAATAGCGCCGGGCCCAACGCAATGTCAGCTCTCGTGAAAGCCGAACCAGAACCGCCGTTGCAGCGCCGGACGAGTGGGTCCAGCCGGCGAGCAGAATGTCATCGTCTGGAAACAGGGCCATAGCGTCAAACACATCAAGTCTGATCCCTTCCGTTTCAACTGCATTGACAAAGTTTGCATTGGGACTGAATCTGGCGACAAATGCATTGGTTCCATGACTCCCGGCCACAATGATTTCGTTGCGCCTGTTAACCGCCGCCGCGTGCGGCGCCAGGTCGTTATCGGCTACAAATTTGCGAACCTGCATCGTGTGACCGGACGAAGTTAATCTGCTGATCAGGAGTTCCTGCCGCTGGTATTTAACATCGCCAATCACCAGGATTTCCGCGCGTCGCTTCAGCAAAACATTTGCTTCGGATTCACTGCCTCCGGTCCAGCGACGCGTCCACAGAATATCCCCTCCACTGCTCAACATTCCCGCAAGTGCTTCGGGCCGGTCCGTATATGGCAACAATCCGGCCCCGGCCCAGGCGACGGAGCCGTTGTCCAACAGGCACACATCACCTTCTTCACCGGAACTGACCGGGGACAGCACGCGCCGCCACGCGGCGTCCGTGGTCGAAAGGTCGACTTTGACGACAGCGATGTTCGCTCCCAACAAACGAGCACGGGGCATCGAATGACCGGGCCCCATCACGACCGCATCTGTGCCGTCGACGTCCATGGCCAGTGCGGCATCGCGCCAGGGGCTACCATAAACCGTCTCCCAGCCGGCGGCCGGCACCGCCGGTGCATTAAACAACAGCAGCAACAGCAACAACCGTCCCATACACAGACAGGTCAAAAACGCCTTCATTATTATCTCGCACATAATTGGGTTGAATATTAACGGATCAATACCTGAGTCGCGTTGATACAGCTCCACCAACAGGTTAAAGGCATGGACAGCGGCAAACAATGGCTCAGATTGCAGCGGACAACCGAGATCGGGGAGTGAATACATGTGGTCCCCGGTTTTCCGGACAGATTAACACGTTCGGACCAATCGACATGCAATGGTACGCACAGGGGCAGAACCAGGCAGCCGCTTCAAAACGAGCGCGTAAACAGGCAGTGTATTTTTTGATTGCATCCTGTTGTTCAAGAGCGATCGTTTGACTGCTCAAGTCGCACAACGCCTTACTTCGAGGATACTTCACCAGGTCCGGACTTATACTGACGGCAACACAAATTCTCCGGCATTCCGGGTGACGGTCGATTGGCGATGAAGGTACAAAGGATTAACCCGCATGTCAAGTTTATTTTAAATTAAGCGACACAAGTCCGTTTCGGAATTACACGGACGGAGTTTCATAGATCTCCAACTGTAGTAAAAATTCTTTGTCTGCCTCGTTGCCGGCGCCGGACTTTGCTGCTTGTACCGGAACTGTTCACTCCAGGTCTGAAAGGCCCGGATTGTACCGCTTAACGACCTCCTTGGCCATGGCACTTTTTCGGGGATTCGCACGAAAGGCATATAAAAACTGCCTCCAATAACTCCCGTGCGGAAACTCATCGCTGCGTTTAAGTCCGTAGCGGCCGACAGGCTCCGAACCCGGTTCGGGATAATAGGCCGTGCCCCGGATCCAATCCCAGAGTGCAAATTTCGTGGAGAAATTGCAGCCTCCGGCAGGCGCGCCGAGTTCGTGCTGCCGGCGGTGCAGTTCCGGTCCATTAAACAGGTAGAGCAGCGCGCCCATGCGCACGCGAATGTTCGAGTGGTTAAACATTCCCCAGCTTGAGTCGCGGCAGGCTTTGAGCACGGCTACCTCGGGCGAGGAGTTGCAGCGCTATCGGCCAGTCGCTGACCAGTTCCAGGCGCGAAAGGCCCATGCCCGAATCTATCGCGCGAATGAAAAACGCATTCACGAGCGCCGACAGATAACTCTGGACAAAAGTGTACAACAGCAGGTCGTTCCAGAACTCGCGGCGGAAAAAGTTGCAGCCCGGAATGCAGGGAAATCGACGCTCAAGCAGTGTTAACAGAAGCGCCCAGGCAACGACAATGAGCGGGCAGAGGACTTCGATCGGCATGACACACGACCCCGGCCGGGTTTGCGGCCGCTATATTGTGATTTGACTTTATTGTGGAGCAGATGGCCCTGAATCGGCAGAATGTATTCCTTCCAAACAAGCCCGAATTGACGTTTTCAGTGCGCGTTCCATCCAGCCGCTTGTTGGCGCACCGGCGGAGTTGAAAACGCGGCAGGCGTCAGCAGTGACAACGGTCATTCCGCCGTGTACCACGCGCGCAGCAGGCCGGCGGCGCTTTTGTTCTGGACGCCGTAGTCGGTGCGCGGCGCGCTGTTAACATCTGCCGGCCAGTTCCACCAGAAAAAGCCGTGGCAGCGCGGGCGATTCGCAAATGACTCCAATACGGCCTGATAATACAAATACTGGGCGGCTTCGTCAACAAACTGTTCGTCAGGCGGGGATGTTAAACTCCACGGCCCGATCAGTGCGCCGCGCGCCGAACGTGCGCCGACTTCGGTTAACAAAAACGGGCGGTTAACATCGCGGGAAAGCAATTCGATATCGCCGGCGATGGGCAGCAGACGAAGCTGCGCCATATCAATCGTCGGCAGCTCATCCACGACGGCATCCTGCAACGGAGTGTAAAGACTTACACCGACGTAGTCCAGCTCGCGCCAGAATTCAATGCGGCGGTACTCGGGCTGCGTTCCCTCTTCCCCACGCGACCAGTTGGCCGAATAAGTCAAGTCACCGCTGTAGACTTCGCGCACGGCGCCGATCAGATTCCGCCATTCGGTTGTAAACTCCGCCCCCGTCACACCGACCATTTCCACGCCGAGGCACAGCATGGGAATCCCCTGTTCTTCGGCCAGGCGCGCGTATTTGAGCATCATAGACGTGTAGGATTTAAACCAGGCGGCGGGGTCGTCGGGGCGGATGGAGCCGCGCCAGCCGCCGTCGTAGCGATCGACGTGCGGTTTTAACATCACGCGCAGGTTTACTTGTTCGGCCTGGCGGCAGCCGCGGCGAATGTCGTCAATCGAGCTGGTGCTCATGAATGCGGCGCCGGTACGCGGGTTGACGCCGCTGTAATTCGATTCGATTGCGGAGGAGTTTGCATTGTCCTGGAATTCAAACACACAGAGAGCCACCCACTGCGCGGCGGTCTGTTCGACCAGGATGTTTAAGCTGCCGTTGTTTTCGCTGTCGACAAAAGCGCCGTCGTAAAACGATGCGTGGGAATACCCCTTTATTTCTATGCGCGCGGCGGGCAGGTCGGCGTCCAGCGGCGCATCTTCGCAGGACGTTAACAGGAATACCCAGAAAAGGCCGGCTATTGTTAGTCTTCGCATGCGGGGTCTTTGCGGTACAATCTGGTTTCAATCATTCCCGTTAAACGTTTGCGGCGCATCTCCAGCTTGTAGTTCATGGCTTTAAACATCGTTGCAGTGTCCGGCAGGCGATGCGCGCCAATACCGCAGAGTACCTTGAACACGCCGTACAATGCGCCTATGGTCGTGCGCGAGACAATCCTGCCAACGCCCCGCTCCCGGTAAAAAAAGTCGGCTTCCAGCCAGAGGCCGCCGGGACAAAGAGCGGCGTCGAGTATTTGCGTCTGCGCGCACAGCTGCGGCTGGTCAAAAAGGTCGAGAAAAAACGGCGTGCAGATCAGATCAAAGTCGGAGTCAAGGGCGGCGTCTTCCAGTTTGTCGGCTACAAATGAGACGTCGAGTCCAAGGCGGGCGGCACGGCGCGCGGCGCGACGGCGCATTCCGGCCGCCGGTTCGATGAATGTTACCGCTACGCGCGGGCGGGCCGCGGCCAGCGGCTCCAGCGGGAGCCCCGTGCCGCCCCCGACGATCAATACCCTGCGCAGCGGACGCGTGATTTCCGCGTGCGCCGACAGATCGGCCAGACAGTCCTGCTGCGCGCGGCGCACGGAGCCGAAAGTGAGTATTTCCGCGGCCAGATCGTAAAAAGGCGACAGCGCAGAGAAACCGGCGGCCGTAATCGATGATGACCGCTTCATTGCAGCCACTCCAGCAGCGGAATCAGGGCCGGGAAGAGAAACACGGCGTCGCCCAACGCGCGGTAGTGGCGCTGCACAAAGGGACGACGCGCGCCGAAAATCAAAGCCAGCAAGGTCAAAGACATCAGGCCGACAACCGGCAAAATGGTTTCCAGACGCGGCGGCCCGAAATAGGCCCGATGACCTTGATCCTGCAACAGCAGGACTAACAAAGATGGTATGAAAGCCGCCAGGCAGAATGCGGCGGCCAGAAGGTCGCTGCGAAAAGGCCCCAGAACCTGCGCCAGCGAACTGTGTCCGTCGCGACGGTCCGCTTCGATTTCCATGCGCGCAAAAAAAATGAGATTGGCCGAAGCGAGGCACAACACTGCAAAGAAGGTCAGCCAGGCGTGAAAATGCGTCCAGCCGCCGTAGATGAGCGGGCCGCCAAAAATTCCGGCCGCATAGACAAAAGCGACGGCCAGTTCCTTGGTGAGCCAGGGCCGCACCGTAGCGCCGATGCGGCGATTGAGCCAGAGATGCAGACCGCACACGGCGATCATTGCCAGTCCAAATATCCACAGGTCGGCTGGAAGAAACAGCGCGGCCAGACAAGCGGCCGAAAATACGGCTATCGCGGCACGTCGGATCGCGCGAAAATGGAGGGCGTGAAAGCGGTGACGAGCCGTTTGCGCCAAAGGGCCGACCCTGGCGGCGTCCAACAAATGATCGAGCGTGTAGGTGAGCCAGACGCCCGCGGGAAGCAGAAACCACCAGACCGCCGGTAGTGCTGCGTGAGAAATATCAAGGGCCATCGCGGCGACGCAGACGCTGCCCAGCACGACGTCCAGACTGAGATGGCGCGCAATGGCCAGCCGGCCTTCGGCCTTGTGCTCACGGGCAGGCGATTGAACGACGGCCATGTGTTCGTCGGTCATGATTGTGAACCGCCCAAAAGTTGTTCCGCGCAGGTATACCGGCCGTAGCGCAGGGCAGATTGCTGTTTTTGACGCCAAAATGCTAATTTTGCGCTCGGGTATTTCCTTAAAGTGCTGTTAATTTTTCCAGTGGAAACTGCGTGTATGGGGCGTGTACTGATAACGGGAGGCGCGGGCTTCCTCGGATCGCATTTATGCGACAAATTCATAGCGGAGGGCCATTCGGTCATTTGCATGGACAATCTGGTCACGGGTTCACCGGACAACATCGCGCATCTGATAGGTCACGAACGATTTGAATTTGTCCGGCATGACGTAACGAATTACATCTATGTTGCCGGGGAACTGGATTACATTCTGCACTTTGCCTCACCGGCGTCACCGATCGACTACCTGAAACTCCCGATACAAACACTGAAAGTGGGCTCGCTGGGCACGCACAAGGCGCTGGGCCTGGCGCTGTCCAAAAATGCGCGTTTTCTGCTGGCCAGCACAAGCGAAGTGTACGGAGATCCGCTGATTCACCCGCAACCCGAAGATTACTGGGGCAATGTTAACCCGATCGGCGTTCGCGGCGTCTACGATGAAGCGAAACGTTTTGCGGAAGCCATTACAATGGCCTATCATCGTTATCATTCGCTGGAGTGCCGCATTGTGCGCATCTTCAACACATATGGACCGCGGATGCGCATCGACGACGGACGGGCGATCCCGGCGTTTATGTCGAATGCTGTGCGCGGCGACGATGTTCCGGTGTTCGGCGACGGCAGACAGACGCGTTCCATTTGCTACGTGGACGACCTGATCGAGGGCATTTACCGCCTGCTGCTGTCGGACGAGCAGGAACCGGTCAATATCGGCAACCCCGATGAACTTTCGATGTTGCAACTGGCACAGGAAATCATCGAGCTGTCGGGCTCGTCGAGCCGCATCGTGTTCAGGGATCTGCCGCTGGACGACCCCAAAATTCGCCAGCCGGACATCGGCAAGGCACAATCGGTTTTGGGCTGGCAACCCACGATCGACCGGCGCGAGGGCCTGCAAAGGACTCTCGAATACTTCCGCTCAAAACTGCTTTAACGTGTTCGGCCGGGCGTTCGCCGGCCTACCCGTCCGGGCACCTTTGTTCGAGTCGACATGGCGATACACTCCGCCTCAAAATGGGTACGCGCGTGGTTCGATCGCAATTCCGAGCTGTACGGCACGCGGATGGGCTTGCTGGTCACGGTTCTGATGGCCACCGGGGGCATTGCTCTCGGCAGCATCGAAGCGTCATTGGCGGTCCAGACGAGCGGTTACATCTCGGCGATCGACATCCTGATTTCGCTGCTGTTTCTCACAGCGGTCAAGCAGGGCATGCGCACAGCCGACGTCATCCACAACTACGGCTACGGCAAGTACGAGAGCCTCGGCATACTGTTCAGCACGATCCTGCTGATGATCGTGCTGGTTTTTACGCTGATCGAGGCGGTGCAGAACGTCGGCCAGGAAAGTTTCAGTCAGGTCAACTACCCTCTTCTTCTGGTTTTTTCGGCGGCGGCGTTCATGACGATGCGGCTGATGTCGCGGATGCAGTCGCGCTACGCCGAGCGCTTTCACATGCAGATTCTGCAGTACGACGCGGATCTGTGGCTGGTGGACTCGCTGGCGGAAGCGGGCGTGCTGGCCAACCTGGTGCTGGGCGCGATTCTGCATCTGTTCGACCTGCACGGGCCGGCGCAGCTGATCGACTCACTTACGGCTATCGCGATTCTGGTTTACTCGCTGCGCGTGCCGATCACGCACGCGCGTCAGGCGCTGTCGCAGTTGCTCGACAAGACGCTGCCCGAAGAAGTGCAGCTTGACATCATCACGATCATCGGCGAGAACATCGCGCATATCTGCGAGTTCAAGAACATTCACACGCGGCGTTCCGGCCGCGACCTGTTCATGGAGCTGGATGTGATTCTCCCTTTCGACCACACGCTGGAGCAGGCGTTTGAAATTGAGGCGCTCATCCAGCAGCAGCTGACGCGCAAGTATCCGAACGCGATTGTGCGCATGTACGTGGAGCCCTGCAATCACGAATGCGAACGCGACGGCAAGCGCTTCTGTCCGATTCACGTGCTCAAACGCGGGAATGATCCGGCGGGGTGAACGGACATCGTCATCACGAAAACACCGTTGCTGAAACACGGCTGAACTTCCGCCCTGTTTTATTCTTTTGTTTGTCAGCGTGCGCGAAGTTTCAAACAAACGCACATCCTCGGAGTTTTAGCGGCTGCACCCACGCGCCGCGGAGATCGAATTCTGCGGTGTTTCCGGCCGGCGCGGCGCATTCAAGTTTGGGCCGCGTTGATTAACAAGATTTCAAAAGAGCCTGAACCGCGCAAGCGGGTCAAAGCGATCCGATCGGGCAAAGCGTCGGCGCAGATGTCCGCGATTCGAGCAGATGCAGGAGATGACGCGGCGGAGTGGCGGGACGAGCAAAGAGCGGAAAACGACGGGCTCGGCGAGTGTGGCGTTTTTGGCTGAAAGTGCAGGCAAGGTTAATTTTTGGAGAGACGTGAAGGCGATTCGGCGCGGAAGATACACGCCAGATTAATCGGTGAGGTGGCACTCCGGCGAGGCGGCGAACGATTGGACGATTGTGGGCAGTCTTAAGTCATTTTGGGCGGTTTTTGGGCAGAGTGGACGGTTTTTGGGCAGAGTGGGCGGTTTTTGGGCAGAGCGGACGGTTTTTGGGCAGAGCGGACGGTTTTTGGGCAGAGCGGACGGTTTTTGGGCAGAGCGGACGGTTTTTGGCCAGAGTGGGCGGTTTTTGGGCAGAGCGGACGGTTTTTGGGCCCCAAAATTGGGGCCCCCTCCCCCTCCACCACCTGTCCATTTTTCGATTTTTTTTCACCCCTGGACACAGGCCCACGACCCCGAAATTTCGTGGACTTTTTTCGGGAGGCCTCCCGCCGGACGAGTCGCCCTTCGCTCGTCCGCAGCCTCCGGCGCGGTATTGCCGAACCCTCCGGAGGATTCGACACAGGCAACATCGCACCGCCGACGCAGCATATCAAGCGGAAAAAACCAAGCGGGAGATATTCGCTCGTGAACGGTCGGAAGTTTGTGGGTGAACGGTCGCAAGTCCATAAAACCAACAAGCCGATCAGCCGGGCGCTGCACCTACATTTACCCCTGCGGCGAACTCGGCCGCCGCTGGAGCACGGCAGACGAAAGTTTGTATCTTTGCAGGATTGCAGCATTCAAGAGCGTAGCGAGGCAACGACATGGCCGGGCAGGAACGGGCTTCTTACATGACAAATCCCAATAAAATTCGTACCGAGGAAGACGGCGACCAGAATCTGCGGCCGGGCGGATTTCAGGAGTTTGTCGGCCAGGAAAAAATCGTCGGGAACCTCAAAGTATTTATCGCCGCGGCGCAACAGCGCGGCGAAGCGCTGGACCACGTGCTGCTGACGGGGCCGCCGGGCCTGGGCAAGACGACGCTGAGCTACATCATTTCCAACGAGATGAAGTCGGACATCAAGGTCACCTCCGGGCCGGTGCTCGAAAAACCCGGTGATCTGGCCGGGCTGCTGACGAATCTGGAGGAGCGGGACATCCTGTTCATCGACGAAATTCACCGGCTCTCTCCCGTCGTTGAGGAATACCTCTACTCGGCCATGGAGGACTTTGAGCTCGACATCATGATTGATTCGGGTCCTTCGGCGCGGTCCATCAAACTCTCGCTGCCGCGTTTCACGCTGGTTGGAGCCACGACGCGCGCCGGTCTGTTGACGGCTCCGCTGCGTTCGCGCTTCGGCGTTATCAGCCGGCTGGACTACTATCACGCTGAACAGTTAAAGAAAGTCATCGAGCGCTCGGCCGGAATTCTCGGTACAAAAATACTACCGGAGGGCTCGTTTGAAATTGCACGGCGCTCGCGCGGCACGCCGCGTATCGCAAACCGCCTGCTGCGGCGGACGCGCGACTTTGCCGAAGTCAAGGGCGACGGGACGATCGACAAAAAGATCGCAAATATGGCGCTGACGGCGCTGGAGGTCGACGAGTTCGGTTTTGACGAAATGGACAAACGCATCCTGAAAAGCATCATCGAGAAGTTCAGCGGCGGACCGGTGGGACTCAATACGCTGGCTGTGGCCGTCGGCGAAGAATCCGGCACGCTGGAAGAGGTCTACGAACCCTTCCTGATTCAGCAGGGTTTTCTGAACCGCACGCCGCGAGGCCGCGAGGCGACGCCGCTGGCGTACAAACACTTCGGCTACAAACCGCGCGCGGCGGGTCCGGATTTGTTCGGCGAGGAGTGAAGGAAATTTCAACTTTGGGGCGGGCGCTCAAACACGAGCGTTTGGGAGTGCGGAGATATTTCCTTTGAACGGGCGGTTTTGTGGAAAAATTGAGTTGTGTGCCCTGAGGGCTCACAGCTGTGTGTGAATGCTGCTCACAAATCCCTGTGTTTTCAGACTTATTCGCCGCCAACCGACGACTTTCTCCCACCGGCTCGTCATGCAATCCCACGCGGATATCATGCCAACAACTGCCGCAGAAAAGCGATGCGCCGCTCAAAGTGAAGGCGTTTGCGCTCGGTGCGCGGATCGCGACTGCGGCGCATGTCGGCCACGATGTTTTCAAGCGTCGGCAGGGCGGCGCGCCAGCGCGTGCGGAAAACGTCCGTAGTCTGTTTAATCAGGTGCGGACCAAACACACACTGCAATTCGACGGACACCCTGTTTAAGTGATAAGCGCGGCGCGAGCCGCCCGGCGTGACGTTTAACAACTCGTAGTAAAAACCGGCGTCCTCAAACATTTCCTCATCCGCGATTCCCCAGCCGTTGCGCAGGAACCAGCAGCGCAGCGGCTCCGCCTCGGCGGCGGGCTGCAAGACCAGGTGTTTAACTCCGGCCAACACCGCCTTTCCGCGCTCAAGGATTTCCACCATCAGCGTGGCGCCCATTCCGGCAATGACAATTGTGTCGACTTCGCCTTGTTTAAGTGTGTCCAGCCCGAAGCCGAGGCGCACATCGATGCCCGAGACGTTGGCATGGGCTATGTTCAGGCGGGCGTGGCGCAGCGGCCCGGCGGCGACGTCGGAAGCGACGACGTGCGCGGCGCGCTCCGAACGACGCAATGCTATCGCCAGACGCGCGTGGTCACAGCCGATATCGGCAACGCGCGCTCCGGGAGCGACGGCTTTGTGAAGTCTGCGCAGTCTTTCACTTAACATTCGCTGACAAACAAGAATGGATTTGGTATGGGATTGAAGTCGGGGCAGATGCGTTCAGGCGGTCCGCGCCCTGTTTAAGGTGTTAATGCGTCGGGAAAGAGATTTTCTTCGATGTATTCGCAGAAGATGTGGCCGACGGCGATGTGCGCTTCCTGGATGTGTTTGGTCACCGCGCTGGGCACAACCACCGCCGCGTCGCAGTACGCCAGGATGTTGCCGCCGCCGTTGCCGAGCAGACCGATCGTCCGCAAACCGAGGCGCTGCGCCGTTTTACAGGCCTCGAGCACATTGGCCGAATTGCCGCTGGTAGAGATTCCGACCAGAGCGCCGGCGTGTTTGCTGTGCCCTTCGACAGCGCGCGAGAACACTTTTTCAAAACCGTAATCGTTGGCGCCCGCGGTCAACACGCCGGGATCGGACGCAAGTGAAAGTGCAGGCAGCGAAGGACGTTCGACCTGTGAACGCAGCCGCACCAGCAGCTCGGTCGCCAGGTGCATGCTGTCGCTGGCGCTGCCGCCATTGCCACAAAACAAGATGGTGCGGGACTGGCGCGCCACGGCGGTCAGTTCCTCGGCACAACGCAGGATGTCGTCCAGACAGCTGTTGATCAGCGCCTGTTTGACTTCGATGGAATGCTGCAATTCCAGCCGAATACGATCGATGTCGAAGCTGTTCATGTCGTCTGTGAGTACTACAAAATGGGAGTCGGCGGGCAAGCTGGCCACAAGAATAAAACGGCCCAATTGAGGCCGTTCCCTGCAAATTTACAAAATATATCGTAATTTGAAGATTACATGAATTTTTACTATCAACAGTTATCAACCAAGTTCAGGAATTGCGATGCGACTGTCTTTCTCCAGTGTTGCCGCCGCCCGGTTGCGGGTTGACACCATAATCTATTTTATGTTTGAAGATAGCGATCTGTTCGAGGCGCAACGCCAACAGATTACGGAACAGTTCCCCGGCATTGATCATGTCTTCACAACGGGCGACTTCACCGGCAAAAAAAATACGAGCCTGCAGGCGTACAACAACGACGGCAACATTCGCCGCATCATCCTGAGGGGTCTTGGCGAATCGGACAATTTCAGCCTGCACTCCATCCGCATGGCGAGCGCCACCGCCTCCAAATACCTGAGCAATTTCAAAATTACCTCGCCGGCCGTGCACCTGGGACACCTGGGCGACTTCTCCGCCGCAAAGATTGCGCAGTCGATCATTGAAGGCATGGAGCTGAGCCTCTATAAATTCGACACCTATTTTTCGGACAAGGACGACAAACGTTTTGTCCTGGACAAACTGACCTTTTTCTGCGACGACAAAAAGTGGCTGAGCAGCGCCAAGGAAGGTGCACAGATCGGAATTGACGTTGCGGGCGGCGTCAACGAAGCGCGCGACCTGGGCAATGCGCCGGCCAACGAAATTTATCCGGAGACGCTGGCCAAACGCGCCATGCAGCTCGGCAAGGAATTCGGCTTCAAAGTGACTGTGCTGGACAAACGCAAGATCACCAACGCCAAAATGGCCGGCCTGCTGGCGGTCAACCAGGGCTCGGTCAAGCCGCCGACCTTCATTATAATGGAATACAAGGGCGGCAAAGCCGGCGAAAAACCGGTCGTACTCGTCGGCAAAGGCGTGACTTTCGACACCGGCGGCATCTCGCTCAAACCCGGCGCCGGCATGAGCGACATGAAAACGGACATGCACGGATCGGCAACGGTAATCGGAACAATGCGCGCGGTTGCGGCGGCCAAACTGCCGATCAACCTGGTCGGGCTCGTTCCGGCGACGGACAATATGCCGAGCGGATCGGCTATTCTGCCGGGCGACGTGATCACCTATTCCAACGGCATCAGCGTGGAAATCGACAACACGGACGCCGAGGGACGCCTGATTCTGGCGGACGCGCTTATTTACGCGGCCAAATACAAACCGCAGGCGGTTATCGATCTGGCGACGCTCACGGGCGCGTGCATGATTGCGCTGGGGCATTACACCAGCGGCATGATGGGCACGAGCCGCGAGCTGTTGGGTCGCATTGGCGAGGCGGCCAAACGCACGCGCGAGCACGTTTGTGAACTGCCGCTGCACGAGGAATACGAAGAGCAGTTGAAGTCGAACGTGGCGGACATTGTCAACGTGGGCGGCCGTCCGGCGGGCGCGATTACGGCGGGCCTTTTCCTGAAGCGTTTTGCGGGCGATCTGCCGTGGGTACACATGGACATCGCGGGCACGGGCATTCTGCCGAAGGCTACGGCCCTGACTCCGCGCGGCGCATCGGGCGTGGGCGTTCGTTTGCTGTTCGACATGCTGGCGAACTGGCAGTCTTGATTGTTTAAGTCCGGGCTGACCACTTGTGATTGGGCGGCTTGAGGCAGGCTTTAAACTTTTTGGCTTGGTACGGGCCGCGTAGCTTCGCTATGCGGCTTTTTTCTTTTTGTTCGTCACGGAGTGAGAAGTGTCGGGTCGTTGAGTTGTTTAAAGTCGAAATGTTGTCGCGTTAATACTCGGAACAATCAAGTTAACAACAGGTTTGATAGGACCAGGCGAACAGACCTGCAGAAAATTTATCTGTTTAATTTGACTTGTTCGCCGAGCCGGATGACGCCTGGCGTACCGGAGCGTGTGATCAGACGAGAAGGACCGGCGCTCAGGCAAAGAGACTGCTATTTCAGGAAATGTAAAAATTTCCAGGCGCCTGGCGCAGTACAAGATGAGGATGTGCCGTGAAGAGTCGGTTGCAGGTTCTGAACGGTGGGTTTTGAGTGTTAAACGGGAAGTGCGAAAATTTTAGGCGCAGCTTTGCGTGATCTAGGGGCCCGCCTGCCCCATCGCCCGCCCCGCCGCCACCGCGAGTCTCCACCACGTCCAGACGCACTCCTCCCACCCTGCAACCAGTGCAGATTTTTGTA
>JAUIKM010000070.1 GCA_030430495.1 bacterium
ACGACCGGCCTCGTTGGCCTTCAATATCGAAACGATCTGCGATTCGCTGAACTTCGATTTCTTCATGACTTCCTCCTAAAATTCATTCGTGGTTTTCTATTTACGAATGTTTCGAATTTTGGGGAAGCTTACAGTACGATCAGTCACATTCGTGGGATTCGCTGGTCATTTTTCTGGGATTGACCGGTCATTTTCAGTGGGATCGGGCAGATGGACGACCTTAGACTTTACTAAGGCACGCATTTTCTAGTTTTTCTGTTTAGAGGCGGGTTCATTCGACAAGTCAAGAACATGCGCAAGGCAATGGCAGGAGCTTTCGAAAAATCGATACAAACTCCCCGTCAGTCCATCTGCCTGCACCCACTCCTCAAAACCCACAACTCTTTTACCATCCCTTACAAAATCCACCACTCCCACACCAACCCTACTCCGGTCCCGCGCCCTCGCGTACCCACTGCGCTATGCCGTCTTTGTGATTCTGATTCACGCGCGCCTGGAAACTGGCCGGATGCGGGCTCGTGCCGCGAATTATCTGCACCAGCAGTGAACGGTCGGGCTCGCCGGGTATCACCATGCCGGCCTTGAGTGTGACGTCAAAATGTGAAGTCAATGCCAGGTCGCCGGCGCGCGACTCCAGGCTGTGGCAGCCGCTGAAATTGCAGGAAACGTTAAACAAAGGCTGCACGTGGCGCAGGTAGGAGACGTTGGTGTCCGGGAAAACGATCTGGTCCGGCGAATCGATCAGGTCGTCGTCGCAGCCGCCCAGAAACACCGCCGCGCAGCATGTTAACAGAGCCGCGATAAACACGCGTTTGTTAAGTGAAAATGTTGACATCAGTAACTCTCTTCCTGCGACGGAAACGCGCCGTCGCGCACGTCGCCGCGGTAGCCGGCCACCGCGCCGTTGATGCGTTCGCGCAGGTTGTCGTACTGCCGCACAAAACGCGGGTTAAAGTCCACCGTCAGCCCGAGCATGTCGGTAAACACCAGCACCTGTCCGTCGCAGCCCGCTCCCGCGCCGATGCCGATGGTCGGGATTTTTAACGCCGCGCTGACGTCCGCCGCCAGCTGCGCCGGAATTTTTTCGAGCACAATCGCAAAGGCGCCCGCATCTTCCAGCGCTTTGGCGTCGCGCATAATCTGCTCGGCCTCCTCTTTTGAGCGACCGCGCGCCTGGTAACCGCCGAACTGATGAATGCTCTGCGGCGTCAGCCCCAGATGGCCCATCACCGGGATTCCCGCCGCCGTCATGCGCCGGACGGTTTTAACAACTCGTTTGCCGCCTTCCAGTTTCACGGCTTCCGCGCCGCCCTCCTTCATCAGCCGCCCGGCATTGCGGAACGCTTCGTTGGTCGAGACCTGAAAAGACATAAACGGCATGTCCGCCACCACCATGGCGCGCTGCACGCCGCGCCGCACCGCCCGCGTGTGGTAAATAATCTCATCCAGCGTCACCGGCAGCGTTGTTTCGTGGCCCTGAATCACATTGCCGACCGAGTCCCCCACCAGGATAATGTCGATGCCGGCTTCGTCAAAAATGCGCGCAAACAGGGCGTCGTAGGCCGTCAGGCTGGCAAAGCGGTAGCCCTCCCTTTTCATCTTTTGCAGGACGCGCGTGGTGATCCGCCTGTAGTCGTGTTTGTTGCCGCCGTCGGCGCCGGAGCGCGCGGCCGCACCGCCGTACAACTGATCGTGTTGGTCGTTTTGATCCATTTCAACCCCTGCATCGGCATCTGTGGAAGCCATAGACATTTCCCCCCCGTTTTCTCCGCCATGAAATTCCTGACATGATTTTCTTGTTTGGCCCGCTGCGCTCGGCGTTTGGAGCGTCGGGCCGCGCTGTCTGTCGCCGCGTCAGAGCGTACCGAGTATCAGGCCTGTCGCCAGCAGCAAACCGTGCAGCAGCAGCAGTTTGGCGGTTCCGGCCAGGACGGCGTTCAGCGGCGCGCCGCTCAGCGTATTGACCTGCCGCATCAGTTTCAGCGCCGGAACAGCCGCCGCCAGCGAAATCAACAGCCAGGGGCTGTAGCCGAAGTACAACAGCCCGAGCGGTGCCAGCAGCGCCAGGACGGTCAGTACGATGTACAGGTTGCGCGCCTTGCGCGCGCCGATCCGCACGGCCAGCGTGCGTTTGCCCGCTTTGGGATCCGTATCAATGTCGCGCAGATTGTTCACGCCCAGAATATTGGACGAGTGCGCGCCCGGCACAATCGCCAGCAGGATCGCCGGCCAGCCCAGCGTCAGCGCCTGTACATAGTAGGTCCCCGCCAGCGCCGTGAGTCCGAAAAACAGGAAGACGAAAACTTCGCCGAGTCCCTTGTACGCCAGCGGAAAGGGACCGCCGGTGTAGGCCCAGGCAAAGAGCAGCGAGAGCAGACCGACAAGCAGAATCTCCCAGCCGGCGTGCTGCACAAGATAAAGTCCCAGCACAAAAGCCGTCAGCAGAACCGCGATGGCGGCGATGCGCATCTGCGCGACGGAGATGAGTCCCGCGGCCACCTGACGTCGCGGACCGAGGCGCTCGGCCGTGTCGGCCCCGCGTTTGAAGTCGTAGATTTCGTTGATGAAGTTGGTCGCCACCTGGATCAGCAGTGCGCAGGTGAGCGCCGCGAGCACGGGCAGCAGGTCAAAGACGCCGTCGGCAAAGGCCAGTGCGGCGGCCAGGCCCACGGGAATGACGGCGGCGGCCAGCGTGCGCGGCCGCGAAGCCTCGATCCACATCTTCAGGTCGGGCATATTGCTCAGCGGACGGTTCCGAAATAAATGTAGGCGATGCCGAAGGAGAGCTCGACCCAGCGGCTGGAGGAATAAGCGCCGGTGCCGTCCATCATGGCGATGAAGTCCTCGCGGCAGGGAAAGCGCGAGCTCGTGTCGTGGAGATATTCGTAGGCGTCGCGGTCGCCAGAGACGATGCGTCCCAGGAACGGCAGAATCAACTTGCTGTACGCGGCATAGGGAAAGCGGAACCAGCCGCGCGGCTGTCCGAATTCGAGGACGACCACCTGTCCGCCGGGGCGCACGACGCGCGCCAGCTCGCGCAGGCATTGTTCGGCCGAGTCCACATTGCGAATGCCGAAAGCAATCGACGCGACGTCGAAGCTGTTGTCCTTGTACTGCAGGTCCATCGCATCGGCGATTTCAAAGCGGACGTCGAGGTTTTTGGCGCGCGCCTTGGCCGGTGCAAAGTCCAGCATCTCGCGGCAGAAATCCGTGCCGATGACGCTTCCCTTATCGCCGACGCGGCGTTTGAATTCGATGGCCAGATCGCCGGTGCCGGTGGCGCAGTCCAGCACGGACATGCCCTCGGCAGCAATGGATTCGCGGACGGTACGGCGTCGCCAGGCATGGTGAATGCCCATCGAAAGGATGTCGTTTCCGCGGTCATAACGACCGGCAATGCGGGCGAACATGTTCTGAACTTGCGTGCTCATGCGGCATCTCCCTGCAATTGGTGCAGATAGTAAATATGACGTACCCCGACTGCGGGTACCGATGTGCGGTCCTTCAAGCCGCTCAAGATCGCCTGGTGCGCACGCGCGCCGCAGTGTAGGCGGATTGCCCTACCCATTTATTTTGTCCGTCGGATTTTGCCGGGCCTCGCATCATCGATAGATTAGTGTCCGCGCCGCCGTGTTTGCGGCTTTGCGGCGCGCCCCAAGATTGTATTCAAGTATTCAAGTCCCCCGCTCCCCATGGAATCGATTCGCGAACTGCTGAGCGTCATAGACCGCTATTCAATCAAAAACATCGACATGCTGGAGAAGCCGGGTACGCCCGAGCAGCCCAATCGCTACCTGCAATTGGTGGAGGGCGTGCGCCGCGGCAAGTTCCGCAACGACAAAGCGGCGACCGAGGCGCTGTACGACGGCAGCAACGCCGAGTCCAATTTCCGCGTGCTGAAGACGAGGCTGAAGGACCACCTGTTCGGCCTCCTGTTTTTCCTCGAACTCAAGCGCCCGAATCACTCCGAGTTCCAACTGCGTTTTTACCAGTGCCACCGCGAGCTCTTCTGCGCCAAATTTCTCATAGCCGCTTCTGCTCGTCGCACGGGGCTCAACCTGGCGCGTTCGGCCTATCGCAAAGCCCGCAAGTTCGAAATTCACGACGTGGCGCTGACGGCTGCGCGTCTCCTGCGCCGCCAGTACAGCTGGGTCGGCGACGCGCCCAACTTTGAGGCCTATGACAAGATCATTGCGGAACTGAGCGAGATTGTATCGGCGGAGTCGCGGGCGGAAGGTCTGCAGGACCGCCTCGTCATGAAAACCAATGCCAGTACGGCGCATTCGCCCAAATTGCGCGATCTGGCGGCGGACAGCCTGAAGGAACTGACCGAACTGCGGCGCCGGATGCCGACCTATACCATTCAGAAAAATTACCTGCACACGAGGCTGATCGAGCGGCAGCTGCACCAGGACTATCACGCGGCGCTCGAAGTGTGTATCGAAGCCGAGGCTTTCCTCAAAAAGAATCCGCACCTCAGTTCGCCGAAGCGCCTGAGCGACTGGTATTCACAGCGCATGTTGTGTTACCTGGCGCTGCGCGAATACGATCGCGGCATAGAACTGGCCGAGACGGCGATTTCCGTGCGCCGCGAAGGCAGCGTCAACTGGTTCATTTCATTGGAAGTCTATTTCCTGCTGTGCATGCACTCGGGCCGTTTTGGTCTCGCCGCCATCGCCTTTGACAAGGTTGTGTCCGATCGCCGCTACGCCACCCTGCCGCAGTACCTGCTCGAAAAGTGGAAACTCTACGAGCGTTATCTGCGCCACGTCTTTGTGACGCACTGGGGCGATGCGCACCGGGACGAGGTGCCGGAGGCGCTGATGCGCCGCCTCTGGCGCAAGGTGCAGCCCATGGTCTCTCCGCTGTTCTCGCGCGACAAGGAAGGCTACAACAAATCCGTGCTCACGATTCAGATTCTCGAGTTGCTGAGCGAAGGGCGCATCGACGAGATCTCGGACAAAATGGAAGCGCTGGCGCGCTACACGCGTCGTTACCTCAACGTGCAGGACTATCGCCGGCGCGGTGGAATCTTCTTCCGCATGCTGGCCCTGATGGAGAGCCGCAGCTTTGACCCGCAGAAAACGCGCAAGGCCGCGGCCAAATGGTACGCCAAACTGGAGGAAAACCTGCAGACGGCGGAAGTCGACGGGATTGAGATCGTTCCCTACGAGATGATCTGGCAGCGCATCCTCGTGCTGCTGGAGGAATATCAACAGCGCCACATCTGAGCATGCTGTAGCAAAAACACCCCGCTAATTGCCTGAAGCAGCCGAAAATCGCCTTTTTCGGACAGGCACTCCTGTAACATTTTCTGCAAAACTGCCGCCCTGGAACCGTCGTCCCGGGGCTACTTTCGCCCTGTACGTTAGTTTGGGCGATCCCTGTTTTATGCCGTGTTAAACAGCGTTTTTCATCTGTTTAATTAAACAGATTGCTGTCCGCAAGGCCGCCTCCGCGCTCGGTTAACATGCGCTCACAGTTGTTTAAGTAAGAACAAATTGTGAGTTGCCATGGAGACACTGGTCGCTATTCTGTGCTATCTGAGTGTGATTCTGGGGCCTTCCACGTATACGCAGTGTGAATGGGATGCAATGTTAATTGACAATGCAGACGACATTGAAACAGTTCAGAGTGATCCGGTCGCAATGCAGACCGTGAATTCGATGACTACGCCCGAAATAACTATCCTGGCCGACTGCGACGAAGAGTATTAAACAAAACGCCAACCGAAGTGGATGCACGGCGATTTGTTTAATGCCTGCCGTGTTTCCACTTCCTGTTGCGAGGTTGATCGTGCGAATCGATGCTGATCTTTATGTTGAGATAATTGCCTGGTTAAATGATGGCGTGCCGTCGAAGTTTCTCCACTATCCCTTCGACATAGTCGCTTATCACCTGGACCTGCTCTGTCAGCGCAATATTATACGGGTTAAACAGGAATGTGCGGCGCAGTTTAACAATGATGACGACGTGCTTGCGCTGGTAAATCGCTACGAAATGGTGGAAAGCCTGGCCGTCGACAGCGTTGACTACCTGGCTTCACTGCCGGGCGGCCGGAACGAATGAATTGTGCCTGGCACGGGAAGGAGTGACTTTTTTCTTGACGGTAAGCATAATGGGTTTAAGTTGTGGGCATGGTTGTGATAGTTGTATTGGCTGTCTTTGCGCCCCCGATTGTCCTGCTGTGGCTGGCCGGTCTGGTCCGTCCGTCCTGGACGCGATGGATTTGCGCCCTGGCCATGCTTCTGACGGCGTTTTTTGCGATCGCAGCGGTGCTGGACGGCGAGATTCGCTTTCAGTACATCTGTTTTGCCGCAGCCGGACTTGCACTCACTATGCGATACTGTTTTGGGCCGTCCCGCGTACGGACGAAAATCTGAGGGTCGCCGCACTGCGAGCACACGGATCTGTCTCCAACAGCTCTGTGCAACAGCGATCCAAAATCACGGGTCCGAACTGCGGACCAATTTTAGCGCGTACCGTTTAACACCAATTTCACGTCAAATGAGCTCGAACAAAAAACTCGAACGCGACATCCTTGTGTATCTCGAGGATTACAGCAACACGACCTTCCGCGAATACACCCTGGCCGACATCAGGGACGCCCTGGCGGTCTTGCTGCGCGAAGGATTGATCAAGGACTCGCATTTTACCATGGAAACCGCGGATCGCAACCAGCGCGAACTGCTGGTGCTCAGGTACATGTTGACGATCGGCGGACACGACCTGGTTGAGCAGTTGCGCAGCGGCGTCTGAGCGCCGTTCCGGTTCCGGCTTTCCTCCACGAATCCGCACATTTGCCCGTCTGGTGCGCCCGGGCGTATTTTTGTGGCCTGCCCGAACGGGCCGGCTCCATTCTTCTGGTCGTGCAATTTGCGGGGAAACATGCTGCCGTCGTTCTATCATCCCGATCGTGTTTTGACTCTTGGCATTCTCGGCGGCGGTCAGCTGGCCAAAATGCTCGCTCAGGCGGCCTACCGCCTGGGACTGCGCGTGGCGGTCATCGAAAATGCGCCGGAATCCCCGGCCGGCGTCATGACGCCGCACGACTTTGGCGGCGGCTGGAACGACCCGCAGGAACTGCGGCGTTTCCTGGACGTGTGCGACTACGTCACCCTCGAAAATGAATTTATCGACCCGGCCATCCTGGAACGTATCGCCGAGCGCCGACCGGTTTATCCCTCGGCCGACACGCTGCGCCTGGTGCGCGATAAACTGACGCAAAAAGAGACCATGCGCGCCGCCGGCATTCCCACCACTGATTTTGAAGCCATCAATTCTCTGGACGAAGCCTACGCCTACGGCGACGAGCGCGCCTACCCCTGGATCATGAAAACGCGCGAATTCGGCTACGACGGCTACGGCAACTTTAGCGTCGAGCGCCGCAACCACGCCCTGATTGCCTGGTCGCGCTTCAGCAGCGGCGAAGCGCCGCGAGCAGTCATGGCCGAGTCATTTGTCTCTTTCAGCAAGGAACTGGCCGTAATGGTGGCGCGTAATCAGCGCGGCGAACTGGCAGTGTACCCCTGTGTCGAAACCGTCCAGAAAAACCATATCTGTCACACCGTGACCGCGCCTGCGGCCATTCCCGCCGAGCTGGTGCGCCAGGCGGCCGACGTTGCCGTCGCGGCGGTCGAAGCCATCGGCGGCGTCGGCGTTTTTGGCGTGGAAATGTTTCTGGCCGAAGGCGACCGCATTCTGTTCAACGAGATTGCGCCGCGGCCGCACAACTCCGGTCACTACACCATTGAGGCGTGCCACTGCTCGCAGTTTGAAAACTGCATCCGCGCGGTGCTCAACCTGCCGCTCGGCAACCCGGAACTCGTCTGCGGCGGCGCGGCGATGGTCAACATACTCGGCACGCGCGGCGGCCCGGGGGTGCCGGACAGTCCCGTCGAGTTTTTCCGTCACGCCGATGCCAGCCTGCATCTGTACGGCAAAAAAGACAGTCGCAAGGGGCGTAAAATGGGCCATGCCACGGCTCTGGGGTCTGATGCCGCCGACGCGCTGACCAAGGTTTCCGCCGCCGTTGACGACCTGATCTGGTAGACCGGCTGCCTGTTGTGTTTGTATGACTTCCGCCGCGACGACCGTTCAGCGGCGCAAACTCAACGTTTACCCACGTTTTACCCACCGTTCAGTTTTTCCCTGTTTGATTCTCACTCCGTCCGCTGTAAGCTTGTCCACAGAGCCTGAACCGACGCGGCCGCGCGGACCATAAAACGGGCGAATGTATCACGGAAAATCCGAAAAACCGGCCTGGAGGCCCGGGAGGGAGGGGTGTGTGAGGAGTTGAAATTTCGGCGGTAGACTGTATGTTTAAAAAATAGCGATTACCGACCGATGCTAAGGAGAAGTCAAACCCTTCTTACCAATACGGAGCGGCAATCGCAATGGGAAAAGATGCAGTATTCTCTTCGGAAAATCAAG
>JAUIKM010000042.1 GCA_030430495.1 bacterium
GCCACGCAAACGGTCGCATAGCAGAATCCCGCATGCGGTACGATCAATCGTACGGCGCAGGGGGGCTACGTCTCTAAAACACCGGTCGGGATAAATTCCTTGCTTTTTAACATACCGGCGGCGGGGGAGGGCCCCTTTGATCTAGCCGGGAGTACGCCCAAAATCTCACAGCTCCCCGCTCAACTCCTCAAACCGCCCGCTCAACGCACATAACCGCCCGTTCAAGCGAACGCATTCGGCCTCCTGGATTTCACTTCCGCGTTTTTTCATTTCGACCGCAACGCACACTTCTTGCTTCCAACCGCGGCGTTTCTGCCGGAAATCGTTGTCGCGATTCTGACTCAATGGAGCTGTACGTACGCCTCGTCCGACTGCCCGACAGCTGGTGGCCGGGCTGTTAACCGCAGGCGCAGCAGATGATGTTCATCTCCCGGATTGCCCTCCTCTGACTGAAGACGCTGCGCCGTTTCTCACCGGCTGGCTTTTCTCTTTTGTTTGTCACACAGACTCAAGTCTCGAGTCCCAAAGTCTGTTAACAGCCGCCGAACCGCAAACCCCAGGTCTGAGTGACGATCACAACAACGTTAAACTCAAAGCCTGACCTCCCGGCGCCGGCTGATCTGTCTTAAACACGACACACAGTGGTAAACAACAAGAAAAAAGCAAGACGGCAACAGGCGGCGAAGCGCTCATGAAAGTGCGCGGGCGGGCAAAGTTGAAAGATCGGTTAAACAGCAGCAAAACAAAAAAGCCGACGAACATAGCTCGTCGGCTTAAGAATTATCCGTCTTGACAAACCGCGAAAAATCAGGCATCGACCGCAGATGCGGACGCCACGTCGCGAACCTCGCGGTAGCCGCTCGATCCCTTGTCGCGACGGTCAATAGCTGCCAGCGCCGATGCGTAAATGTCCTTCCAGGTAAGACCGAATTTCTCCATCAGCTCCAGCGGATCGCCGCTGCCGCCAAACGTGTCCTTAACACCGACAAACTCCATCGGAACCGGGGCGTTTTTGGCGAGCACTTCGGCAACCGCACCGCCCAGACCGCCATGCACCTGGTGTTCCTCGGCCGTGACGACAGCGCCGCATTCGCGCGCCGCATCAACGAGCGTTTTAACGTCGAGCGGTTTAATCGTCGCAACGTTAACAACGCGCGCCTGGATGCCTCTGGTTTTGGCGAGTTCTTCCGCCGCACGCATCGCTTCCCACACCAGCGCGCCACAGGCAACCAATGCTACGTCGCCGCCCTCGCGGAAGACCTGCGCTTTGCCGAGTTCAAACGGCGTGTCTTTGGTGGTAAACATCGGAACCGGCGAACGACCAAAACGAATGTAGGCCGGGCCGTCGAGTTCGCCGATGGCGATCGTGGCTTTGCGCGCTTCCTCGTAGTCGCAGGGCACCACCAGCGTCATGTGCGGCAGCGTCCGCAGCAGCGCTACTTCTTCCAGCACCTGGTGCGTGGCGCCGTCGGGGCCGACGCTGATACCGGAGTGACCGCCGCCGATTTTAACATTTGCTTCGTTATAACAGACCGAAATGCGCAGCTGATCGGCATTGCGCAGCGCACAGAACGCGCCGTAACTGGCAAAAAACGGCACCTTGCCGGAGAGGGCCATGCCGGCCGCAACCGTCGTGGCATTCTGCTCGGCAACACCCAGAGAAAAGAATCGATCCGGGAATTTGTCTTTGAACACGGAGGTTCGCACCGAACCGGTAATGTCGCCGCCGAGGACAACGACGTTGGGATTGCGTTCGCCTAATTCGGCCAGACCGTCGCCAAAGCCGTGGCGCGTGGGTTTTTCACCGAGGAGCTTGAATTCTTGCATGCCTGTTTAAGCCGGATCTAAAGTGTTAAGAGAAGTTTTCGTGTTGTACAACGCCCATGTGCGAAACCGTTCCGGGCGTCAGATTTTCAACTTGAGCGCGTTGAAATTAAGCGACTCCAGAATGCCGCGGGCGTCGAGAGCGGACTCCTTCGGCATGCGCATTATTTCAATGACGATGCCGAAACGATCCAGCGCCAGAAAACGAATGGTGCCGCTGCGTTCGCCCGGGTCCCACTGCTCCACGCCTATGCCGTTGTTGTTTTTGATCGTGCTGAAGCCTTCCTGCGAACTCTTGGAAAACACGTCGTATTGCGACTTGTACGGCAGCATGTAATCGGTCAGGTCGGTAAAGTCGGTGACCGAAATGCGCACGTAACCGCCGGCATTAAACATGTACTCGCCGGAGGCTTTCATGAGTACGCGCCCTTCACTGGTCTGACGACCGCCGGAGTGCGGCGTGGTACGCGTACCGGGAATGATGGTAGGAAACAGCTGCTGCAGATCCTCAACGGACAGCGGCTCAAGGGTCTGCTGGGCGCGTTCCCCTTCTTCGCTTCCACAGGAAACAGCCAGTATCAGCAGTGCACAGATGCAGAGGCGGCCTGCTAACAACCTGAAGCTACATTTCATGGGTCAATGATTCGATGTGCGCCGACACGCCGCGCCTGTGCGCAGGGCCGGCGGCGGATTAATCCAGTTCCGACAGGGCGATTTTGGCTTCTTCGGCATTGGGCGGTTTGCCATGCCATTCGTATTGGTCTTCCATGAAGGAGACGCCTTTGCCCATTTTCGTTTCAGCCACAATAGCTGTGGGAACGCCGGTTCCCTTCTGCCAGTTTTCCGTGAAGCGGTCAAAAGCCGCGTAGAGCTGATTGAAATCGTGGCCGTCGACGACGATCGTGTCAAAGCCGAAGGAACGGCACTTTTCATCAATGGGATAGACGTTCATCACGTCGCGCAGCCGCCCATCGATCTGACAGTCGTTGTTGTCGATGATCCAGCAGAAGTTGTCCAGGCCGAAGTTTGAAGCGGACATTGCCGCTTCCCAGACCGACCCTTCCTGCAGCTCGCCGTCGCCTGTCAGCGAATAGACGCGGCGTTTGTTTTTGTCGAGCAGTCGATCGCTCATGGCCATACCGACGGCAATCGAAATTCCCTGCCCCAGCGAGCCGGAAGAGGTTTCGATGCCCGGCAGTCCCATATCGCGGCCGGGGTGTCCCTGCAGGCGCGTGCCGTATTTGCGCAGGGTCATGAGTTCTTCACGCGGAAACATACCGGCATTTGCCAGGGCGGCGTAGAGAACGGGCGCCATGTGGCCGGCGCTCAGCACAAAACGATCGCGTTCCGCCCAGTCCGGGTTGGACGGATCGTACTTCATGAAACCGCCGAAGTAAAGAACCGAATAGATGTCGGTCGTCCCCAGCGGACCGCCGCTGTGACCGCTGCCGGCCTCCAACAGCATGGAGACAATATCACGTCTGATTTGCGTCGAAATCGCCTCGTGTGCCTCGGCCGACTGCCGCTTGTTTTCAAATTTCATCGCGCTCTGAAACCAGTGGTCGTTGTTGAATGCTCGTAATTACCGTGTCCCCGGCGGTGCAATAACACGCACCTGCCTGCGACAACAGGCAAAGGCACAAATTTAGTAAAAATTCCGGGCAGCAGCGCGCTAATTGTCCAAAATTCGAACGAGCCGCCTGCGTCCCCACCGCCGCAGCGATTTTTGATTCGGCTTGCATCCAACTATTTTATATACTGTGCCGGAAGCGAAGTACGCCGGTAGCGCACAGCACAGGGAAGGTCGGCCGCTCCATGAAGATCAAGAAGTATATCGCAGCAAGCATGAAAGAAGCGGTGGAGCAGATGCGCCGCGAGTTGGGCGACGAAGCCGTCATCCTCTCCACACGCTCCCTGCCGAAGGCCAACGGGCACCCGGGCGAGATGCTTGAGATCACCGCTGCCGCGGATACTTCCGAAAACGAAACAGCGCGCGAGACCGTCGCCGCCACCGCCCCGAGCACCTTCCAGGCGCGCCGTTACTCCGACACCTACGTCCGCGAAATCAGCCGCAAGGAGCGCCTGCCTCGAACGCCGGTCGCATCCCGGCCGCAACCAGCATCAGACGCCAAAGACAAAAACTCCGGCCAGGATCTGCTGCTCAGACAAGCCTCGGCCTTTGCCTCGCTGCAGGACGAACTCGCCGACATTCGCGAGCGCCTTGTGGACATTACCCGCGGCATCCGCTACAAACACTCAGCCTCTCTGAACGATCACAGTTCCATCCTCTATCAACGCCTGCTGGACAGCGGCCTGCGTGAAGACCTCACGCTGGAAGTCATCGGGTCGGCCATGGCCGAAGTAAAAAGCGGCGGATTACACGAGCTGTTGACGGCCGTGCGCAAGTCGCTGGGCAGCCGCATCAAAATTTACGGCGGGCTGGAATACGGAGGAGGCCAGGGCGCAAAACAACGACGTGTCATCGTTGTCGTCGGCGCGCCGGGCGGCGGGAAAACATCGGCGCTGGCGAAAATGGCCATCGCGGCGCGCCACGTGCACAAGGCCGACGTGCGGATTATTTCCGCCGATACGCACCGCATCGGCGGTGTAGAACAATTGCAGACAATCGCAGCCATCGCCGGCCTGCCCTTCGAACTCGTTTACAGCTCGCAGGAACTGCGCCAGGCTGTTGTCGGCGCGACGGAGCCCGACTTTATTTTTGTCGACACGGCCGGCTGCGGGCCGCACGACCGCAACCGCAAACTGGAAATCCGGACTTTTCTGGAGGCGGCCGCGGCCGACGAGGTGCTGCTGGTGCAGGACGCCTGCGCCTCCGAGTACAGCATCCGCGCGGGTTTTGAAACCGGCGAGTTCTTCAACGCCGGAGCCATGATCCTGAGCAAAGTCGACGAGTGCAGCGCCATCGGGCCCGTGTTCAACGCTCTGCTCTCGAATGCACAGGCCGCCGCCGGACGCCCGGCCATGCCGCTGGCGTATTTCTGCACCGGGCCGGCGATTCCCGACGACATCGAACCCGCGGCGCGCATGCCGCTGGTCGACATGTTGCTGCCCCTCCACGCCGAGCCGGCGCGCAACGGAGCACGAGCGGCGGGAGTGGCGTCATGAGCGAACAGGCCGCAGACATTTTGCTGCGCGAACAAACGCCCGGCACAGGCGGCGCCGAAGGCGCAAGACCATTCGTCGTTGCCGTTTCCAGCGGCAAGGGCGGCGTCGGCAAAAGTGTGATCGCCGCCAATCTGGCGCTCGCCCTGGCGCTCAAACAGCGCCGCGTGCTGCTCTGGGACGGCGATTTCGACTATCCCAACGCTCATATCCTTTTCGGCGTGGAACCGCGCGGACGCGCCAACGACGTCTACAGCGGTCGCATCAAACTGGATGCCGCCCTCCATTCGCTCAATCCCACGCTGGACCTGCTGGCCGGCAAAACGGGCGGCACGACGAAAGACGCACCGCCGGCACAATTGCGCGAGACGCTCGACGCGCTCGGCCGCCGCGGCTACGACGTCGTCGTCATCGACAATGCCGCCGGCTCGCAGGACGGAACGATCCAGCTCTGTGTGCTGGCCGACCTTTCAATCGTCGTGGCGACGGACGAGCCGACCTCGATCGTCGACGCCTACGGGCTGATCAAAATCCTGAAGGCACATTCGCGCGAGGGCGCGCTGGGCCTGCTGGTAAATAATATCATCGACCGCGATGACGCCGACGACGTGGCGAAAAAGGTCAATCTGGCGACGGAGAAGTTTTTAGATTTGCACATTCCGCTCGTAGGATTTGTGCCCTACGACCGCATGGTTCGGCAGTCGATCGTCAGTCAGGCGCCCCTGATTGAACAGGCGCGCGACTCCGAAGCGGCGCAGGCTATCGAATTGACGGCTGCAACTCTGGACCGCGTGCTGGCTGAAAGCCGGCGCTGAATCCATATTCATGAGTCCGGCAACAAGGGGAATTCCGGCACATGGCCAAAAAAGGCAAACAAACGGAAGAAACGGGCAAACAGGATCGCTACGGCGACTTTCCGATCAGGATCCTGGGCAAGGTCTGCATGGCCGCCGCTTTCATTACCTTCATTGTTTCAGCCATCAACTCCGGCGATCTGTGGGCCGCCGCCTTCCACGCTTTCATCGTCGGAATCGGCTTCCTCATCATTGGAGCGCTGATACTGGTGACCTACATTTCCATTATGAGCCGCATCCAGCAGGAACGCGCCGAGGAAATGAAGCGCCGTCTGGAAGAGGAACAACGCGAGTTTTTTGAATCGCAGGTGCGGCTGCACGATGCGATGGAAGATATCGGACGCGAACGACAAGAATCGGATGACGCCGGCGCGGATAAGCGGGATGCCGCTTCGGCCAATCGATAATCGAACGGGAGTATTCCACCAGTGGCAATGAGCACGACAGGTAAGCAGCTACGTTCGCAGACCCGGTCCACGGAAGAACTGCAGGCCGTCTGGAGCGACTTCCTGCAGCGGGAAGATCAGGCCGCCAAGCGCCGCCTGATGATGCAGTACATCGGCCTGGTGCGCTACGTCCTGCACAACCTCAACCTGCCGCCCAGCCCCGTCCTCGGCGAAGAAGATCTGGTTCAGTTCGGCATCCTGGGGCTCAATGACGCGCTCGACCGCTACGACAATGATCGCGGCGTCAAGTTTGAAACCTTTGCAATTCCGCGCATCCGCGGCATGATCCTGGATGAGGTGCGCCGCGCCGACTGGCTCTCCCGCACGGCCCGCAAACGCTCGCAGGACTTCCTGCAGACAGCCGACAAAATGCGCGCCGAGTACGGCCGCGAAGTCAGTCAGGAGGAGATCCGGCAGCGCCTGGGGCTCAACGCGGAAGAGTACAAGATGTATCTGCGCGCCGCGGCGGCCGCCACCGGCGTGATCAACATGAACGACACGCACGGCGCGGGCGAAGACGACGACGGTGGAACCGATCCGGTCTACTCCGTTCCGGACGATTCCACCCCGGACGCCCTGACGGCCATGACCGAACAGGAACGCGTGGACAACCTGACGCGCTACCTGGAGCGCCTGCCCGAGCGCAAACGCCTCATCATGTCGCTCTACTATTTCAAAAATCTGACGTTCAAGGAAATTGGCCAGCTGCTCAAGGTGTCCGAGAGCCGCGTCTGCCAGATTCATTCCGCCGTCCTGGTGGAACTCCGCAAAAAACTCAAAGACGTTTAATGCTCAGCTCTGCCGTGCAGGACAGGTTGCTCTCCCTGCGCAACCTGCCGACGATCCCCAACGTCGCTTCCGAGGCGCTGCACCTCATCGAACATCAACACACCAGCGCCGGCCGTCTTGGACGCATTATCGAGCAGGACCAGACTTTGACCGCGCGTGTTTTACACGTCGCCAACTCGCCTTTTTATGGTTTTCCCCGCGAGATTTCAACCATAGATCTGGCAATCGTCATTTTAGGATTCAACGCTATCAGGGAGATTATCCTAAGCCTGGTGGTGCAGAAAGTGTTGCTCAATCTGGATGAGCGCGTCTTCGACAGTCGCGGGTTCTGGCGCTATTCAATTTTCTGCGGGACCACCGCGCGATTCCTGGCGCGCAAACTCGGTTATCGCATGGCGGGCGAGGCATTTGTGGCCGGTTTGATGCACGACATCGGCGTGCTGATGATCGCCCAGCACTTCAGCCGCGAGCTGCGATTAATCCGCGAGGCGCAGCAAAAAACAGGCGCCCCGCTGGTGGTGGCTGAGGAGGCCGTCCTCGGCTCGCATCACGGTCCGATCGGCGCGTGGCTGGCCGAACGCTGGAATCTGCCCGCCCAGTTGATTCACGCCATCGGCGAACATCACGAAGAACCGCCGGCGTCCACGATCGCGCCGAACAAAAGCGACGGTGATTCAATATCAGCCAGTCTGGACGATATTGACCACCCATTGACCGCCATCGTCGCTCTCTCCGAGTGGTTTGCCGCCCACATGGGTTATCGCGACTGGGCGCAGGAGCGCGAATTCTCCCCGCTCAATTTTCCGCCCGCTCTCATGACGCGCCTCGGCGCTCACGACGCTTTTGACAGTCGCTCCGCGATTGAAGCACTCACGCCGGCGCTGACGGAAGAATTTGAAAAGGGCAAAGTTTTTAATAATTAGGTCGGCATTCGGTAAAACGGCATACGATTTGATGCGGAAAGTGCATGCAAACCAGCAAAACACCCGGAAATATCGCAGGAACGGACATGACTGCCGCCGGCGCCGAGCAAACGCCGGACACAGAGCGCCTGCCCAACTCCGCCGCCGAACCCGAGTCCGCCGAAGCGCTTGGTCGCCTCTTTCCGCACATGGAGCGCCTGGCCGTCAGCCAGGACGAATACATCCGCGCACTCGAACGCAGTATCCAGCTGCTGCAACGCGAAGTGGAGCACCTGCGCCAGACGCGCCCCGCTCCCGGCGCTGAAGCCGCCGCCGCTGTAAGTTCGCCCGACACCAAGGCGCTGCGCAGCACGGCCCAGCTCATCCGTTCCTACTCCACGCCCGAACAGGTCATCGGCAGCCTGCAGGCCTACATCGATCAACGCTTCCCTGTCCTCGACAGCGGCATGTACCTCTTTGCACCGGGCCTGACGGCGCTGACCTCCGCCAGTGAAAACTCCTCCGAGCGACTGACGCGCATCTGCCGCTCTATCGACGAAGAATGTATTATCGACTGGGCAATTCGCCAGCGCCGCACGCTCGTGATTCCAAATGTTGCCGATCCCGACGACAGCGCCACGAGCATTGTTATCATTCCGCTCTTCCTGCGCGGCGCGGCCGTCGGTGTCTTTCTGGCGCTGACGACACTTACGGCGCAGGAGATCGCCAACGGCGATCTGGAAGGACTGACAGTGCTTGCCGAGTCGGCGGCTATCGCCATAGACAACATCCGCAGCAGCAAAGAAATCTCGCGCATGAACAACCGGCTTAATTCGCTCAACCAGCAGATGGTGCGCTCCGCCAAGCTGGCGTCCATCGGCGAGCTGGCCGGCAGCATCGCGCACGAAATCAACAACCCGCTGCAGATTCTGCTCGGGCACATTCAATTGCTGGAGAGCGGCGTCGGCGATCCGGGCCGCAGAATAAAAATCGTCGCGCGTCAGGTCGATCGCATCGGCGAGATTACCCAACGGCTCCTCGATTTTGCGCGCAATGTGCCCGTCGACAGCCAGCCCGCGCCGCTCGACCTGAACGAAGCCGTTGAGCGCGTCCTGCAATTTGTCGGCGCGCAGTTGCAGCGCGACGGTATCGACGTTGAATTTGAACCTGAAGCCGGACCAAAAATCTGCAACGGCATTCGCTCCCAGCTGGAGCAGGTCATTCTGAATATTATCCTGAATGCACGCGACGCCATGCCCGACGGCGGTAAACTCACGATGGCGCTCTTTGAGGAAGGCAACAATCGCCTGTGCCTGACGATTGCCGATACGGGCCTGGGTATCCGTCGCGAAAACCTGGCACAAATTTTCGACTCGTTTTTCACGACCAAACCGGCCGGACGCGGCACCGGACTGGGCCTCTCCATTTCGCGCCAAATCGTGGAACAGCACGACGGCGAGATTTCGCTGGTCTCGGAATACGGCAAAGGCACAACGTTCAGAATTGTGTTGCCCCGCCTGCGTGATGTGACCGTGCCGGAGCGGGCGACCGCCGAAGCCGCAGAAACTCAGGCCGCATCCGCGCAGTCGCACCTGCGTTCGGACAAATTACCAGACAGTGCGGAGCGCGTATGACATCACTTCGGTTCCACCTGGTATTGCTCCTGTTGATCGCCCCCCTGTCCGCCGCCGCGCAACAGGCCGCCAACGAACTGCTGGCGATCGAGACGGCCGATGACGGCCAGATAGAATTCCGTTTTGACCGGGCTCCGGTCGTCAAAAATTCGGCGCTTTCAACGCAGAAAACGCGTATCAGTCTGCGAATCGAGAACTGCGGCGTGCGTGACGACGCCCGCAACGTGCCCGGCGCCGGCCCCGTTGAGCGCATCTTTGTGCAGCGCGACGAAGCCGATGCGATGATTTACATCGAGCTGCGCCAACGCGGCGGCTATTCGCTGGCGGTGCTGCCCTACAGCGCCCAATTGCGCCTGTACGTCGTCGACTGGCTGCAAATGGACGCCTCCGCGGAGCACTTTCACAGCGGCCTCCTCGCTCTCGAATCCGGCGCGCGCGGCGCGGCGCTGAACGAATTCGGCCAGGCCGGGGACCACGCCGATGCGGCCGCCATGAGCGGCATTCTGTACATGCGGACCGGCGATGCGGCCGCGGCGCGCGCACAGCTGGAACGCGCCCTCAAACTGAAAAGCGGCTTCCCCGATGTATTTGCCGCCCTCTCCAGTCTGGAAAAAGCCGACGGCAACACCAAACGCGCCGCCGACCTGGCCGCGACATTTTTTGAACGCAGCGGCCGCGACAGCATCGCGACCCTGTTCACGGCAAGCTCGGCTCCCGCGACGGACTTCGACGAACCTTTGACCCTGGCCGCCGCCATCGTGCTGCCGGGACGCGACTCCCTGCCTGCCGCGGAAACAGCCGCGACGGACTCAAGCACAGACGCGGACACAAGCGATTCCACGCGATCCGGCGCTCCGGCGCTGGCGCTGGCGGAAGCCGATACGGCTGGACGCGGCCCCTCCGAGTTTGCCCTGCGCTACGGCCGGCCGCGCCAGGCGCGCAGCGACGAGTTGAAATCACTCATGCCCGGCTGGATCAAATGGGCCGCCGCGGGAATAGCCATCGTCGCCGTGTTCGGCGGCATCGGCGTCGCCGTGTTTTATTTCCGCTGGCGCAAGAAAAAAATGGCGGGCAGTCCGCGGACCGCCGCCCCCGGCTCCGAGTTCGAAGCCATGGTGCGCGAAGCCCTGGCCGCCGATGAAGCCGAAGCCGCGACGGACGCCGCATCCGGAGCCTCAAACAACGGCCGCCCCGATGGAAACACCGCCGACGCAGACCGCGCCTACGCCCCCAAACCCGACGCCGAGTGGCTGGCGGCGCTCGACGACACGCAGCCTCTCGCTGCGGGACTAACAAAAAATGGCCTGGGCGAAGCCGAATCAGAAGCAAACACAGCCGACGAAACCGACGATCCGAGCGCCGACGCCGCATTGCCGGAAGATGAGTACGCGCTTAACCAGACTGAAGAAGCGGATGAGGAAGACAGGCGCAGAACGATAAAAGCAATGCATTCGAGCGGCGCGGCGCTGGACATGGCCCGCACACTGGGACGCAGCCGCATGCAGTCGCGCCTGGAACACCTGGCCGACGTGGACGCCGCCGGCATTCCCGATGGACGCATTGACCGGGCCGCCCTGGCGCGCGACCTCGGCGTAACTGCGGGCGAACTGCAGATCAAACAGGCGCTGGGCAGGTTGGAAGGTGCGAACGATGCCGAACGGGTCGATAAACTGGCCGCGATATTCGGGACGCGCACTGGAAGCAATCTGAAAAATTCTTAACTTTCCCGATTGCACTTTTTACCCGGCAGACGATAACAAAATGGGGCGTTGCGGATGTTCCTGTCAAAAATGCCGGGCTCCCCGGAGATCGGGGCAACCCTGAAGCCGAATATGTTCCAGAACGGCCGCTACATTCGCCTCTTTCTTCTCCTGCTGTCTGCACTGACTCTGGGCCCCATGGCCGCGTCCGCGCAGTGGAAAATCCAGGAAGACGATCTGGTCGGCGCCGGCGCCGTGCAAAGCGTGATTGAGGTGCGCTGCGGTCCTGAGACAATCGTGCTGGCGGGAACAAGCCTGGGAATGTTCGTCGATCCGACGGGTTATGCCGCGCCGGGACGTTGGATCCGCGCCAACGAAGGGCTGCCCGGCAATGGCCAGGTCGGACAGATCAAAGGTATTTTTTCACTGGTTGGACGCGATTCCATCGTGTTTGCCGCCGTTGAAGGCGGCATTTACGCCACCGTCGTCACCAGCGCAAACATCCCGCCCTGCCGTCCGCGCGCGTGGTTTCCCTTCGGCAACAACGTTGCTGCGCTGGGCACGGTCAACGATATGCACCTGGCGGATTCCTCGCTCTACGCCGCAAGCGACGACGGCATCTGGCGCATCGATTTTAAGCCTGACAGCCTTGATCGTTTTGAAGTCACGTCAACATCGGCCGTCTGGAGCCGCGTCGGCACCAACTTCACGAATGATGCGCTCTCCGTTCACAAACATCGCAACAACCTCGTGGCAGGCTACTGGCGCAACGGCGCGGAATTTTACGACGAAAACTGCGAACAAAGCGGCTTCGACTGCGCGTGGTTTACCGTCGGCCAGAACATTCCCGCCGACGAACTCAGCATCCACGACATCGTCAGTGTGAGCATGGCCAGCCTGCAGGTGGAAACGGAGTTCAACTCCATCCCCTGCCAGGGCGTGCTGCTGGCCGGTGCGGGCGACCCCAATCTCTTCCTGGCTCCCACGCCCCTGCCCGATTCGGTTCCACAGGCGCTCGACTTTCTGGTCGACATCAGCCCCGTCAAGTACGACCGGCGTATGAACCACAGGATCAATACCGTCCTGGCGGGCGACTTCCCTTCCGCTCCCAACTCCATCTTTGTCGGCTCCGAACTGGGCGGCATCTGGTGGTCCGGCGACTGCGGCGCGAGCTGGCAGATGCTGAACGACACGGAAGAAGGCACGAATATCGACGGCGCGGACATCAGCATGCTGACGGTCATCCGCGACGACCTTCTGCTCGCCTCAATGCGCACGGGCGGCCTGTTCCACGGCAGCGGTTTTGCACTGGCTTCGCTCAAAGAACTCATGCAAAACGTGCGGCCGACCGCCGTCAACGAAGATACGACAACGGTAAAAGTGGCGGAATTCGACGTCACGGCCGATATTTCCGGTGAGCGCGGTTTTGCGGAACTGGCGGTACCGGATGAGAATCTGGGCAAAATTACGATCGAGGCCTACAACCTGCTTGGTAAGAAGGTGCTCGACATTTACAGTGGTCAGATGACGCGCAACCGCGACAATTTTGAATTCAGCCTGGCCGCACTCCCCGGCGGCATGTACCTCTGCGTGGTGCGCGGGCGCAACCTCAAACTGGCGGATAAATTTGTTGTTTCACGCTGAACACGGCCCCATAGCGTTGTTTCCGCGGCGGAGTTCTACAGGAATTCCCACACAGCCCCTTGACCTTTTAAAGGCCATTTTGCTTGTCGGCGTGCTGGGAATTGCGGGCTTTGCCGTGCCGTTGGCGGCGCAGAGCAACGGAGGCGCAGCGCCGGAGTCCTACCTGCTGCGCGGCGTCAGCGCGCGGGCAATTGCAATGGGCGACGCGTACACGGCGGTGGCCAACGATCCGGCGGCGATGTACTACAATCCGGCCGGTCTGGCCTTTCAATCGCAGCGGCCGCAGGTCGGCGGCATGTTCAGCGCGCTGGACTTTGAGCGCCGGCACAACTACCTGGCCTACGGCCAGTCATTTGCCGACTGGATCGGCGCGGGGATTTCCGTCAACAACTACGACGCCGGCACGATCACGGGCCGCGATGCCGCCGGCAACCCGCTCGGCACCTACGAAAACCGTCAACTGGCCGCGGCGGGCGGCGTGGCCTTCCGCACGCGCAACATTTCCGCCGGTGCAAGCGGTAAGTATTTGCTGAATACGCTGGACGGCGCCGACATCAAAGCGGACGGCTGGGCCGTGGACGTCGGAATGAAGATGCAGCTGCTCGATGTTATCTCCGTGGGCGTGGCGGCCAACAACCTGTTCGGCGAGTTGCAGTGGAACAACGACAGCAAGACGGTGGAGGAGATTCGCTATTCCATTCGCGGCGGCGTAGCGGTGGAATTGCAGCTGGAATCACTGACGGACTACGAGCGCACCAATGTGCTGGGCGAGATCAAAACAGAGCGGCGGCGCTCCGACGGATACATTCTGCTGGCGCTCGACGCCGAATTTCACGAGAAAGACAAACACACCGCCCTTTTGCTTGGTGCAGAGATTGCGCCGATTCGTGAGTTGGCTCTGCGAGGCGGCTTTCCAATCGTGAACGACGACCGCGGCGTGTCACGCGTCTTTGCCTTCAACCGCTTCGGCGCGGGTTTGTCCCTGCGCGTCATCGCGGACGAGGAGTTGCCATTCCGCATGCATCTGGATTACGCGTTGAGCAAATCCTATCTGAACACGGACAAAATCAGCCATCACCTGTCGATTTTACTTCAGTTCTGACGTTTTACATTTTGAAAATACACCATTAATATCTAATTTTTCGCCGTCCTTGTTACGTCAAAAACGCGTGCCCCCCGAACAAAGCACGTGCACATGTACCCGGGCATTGCCCTCAAAGAAAGTCAACGACATATCCTCGGAAGAATTCACACGCGGCGAGGAGAGCTGTGGAATGCGATCTCCGCAAAACCTTGATGCCACGCTCTTTTCGGCAAAACAGGATGGGAAAACGTTCCCTTGATGGGGAGAGAATCGAAACTAAGGAACTAAATCGGTAAGGCACTAGTCGCAGTCAAGTCGTTGATTTCGAATGGCGGCTACGTGGAGCAGAACGGAGGTTTACCAGATGTTTTCGAGCACTGAACCAGAAATCGTTAGCAAGCAGATACAGTCATTGGTGGACAAAGAGGTCGCGACATTGCATCAATTGACACGCACTGAACAATGCCGCGACCTGTACGAAAGTTTTAGGATCACCAACCACCCGGATCGTCGTAAAAATCGATCCAGGAGGCATCGTCCTGATAGTCGTATACGATTTGATTGGTTAACTGCTGATCAGATTCGATCTGTTGAATCTCCGCCTGATTTTGTTGTTCAATCGCCTCGATCTCTGAAGTCCAGTACGTGTTCGGACTCGTAATCTCACTGAGATAAAGCAGTATACAGAGTAAGGTTAACACGACGCATCCTCCACGATTCTTGATTGCAAATGTCGTTCGAGGAGGGAAGATGGTGATCGTGACAATTCCCCGTTGCGCTGATTAACGCGTCATTGTTGCATCCAAGTTGTGATCATATAAAGCCAATCGGCTGTTAACATTCTGAATTTACGCGGTTCTACATGAAAAATCTTAAAAAACTCGCTCGTTTTGTTGCAAACCAAAATTTGCCTTTGTCCTCACTAAGCGGTACGGAAAACAAATTTTTCGAACTGGTTTGTTCGCGGGATTGCGATACAGACCACCAGGCCCTGCGTTCACTCTACGGAAAAACCAAAACTACCTCGACCTATCGAGCGCTGAAGTTCAGGCTGCGCGAACGCCTGCTGGACTCGATGTTGCACCTGGAGATAAGCGGTGAAAAATACTCCGAGCACTTTGCGGCTGAGGCGGCAATCCGCAAACGGTTCTACATCATCTTTTTCCTGTGGCGTTTCTTCTTCGACAATCTGGCCTACCAATTAACAAAAAAACTGATGGAGCAAGCCCACCGCTATCAAATTACGGATATTGAACTTGAATGCGCAAAATTACTGCAAACATATTACTGCTCCCGCAACCGATACACTGATTTCGAAACAATCAGCCGGGAAGTTAAGTCGCTTACGGCGCGTCTGTCGGCGGAAAACGAGTTAAAATACCTGTACCAGAAAATCCGCATGACCGTAGCCGGCGCGGTGCGCCTGAACGCCGACAGCCTGCAGGAACTGCATATCGCATTGCAAAAACTCAACGTCCACCGGATGCGCTACGAATCTCATGCCATCCAGATGTATTACTTCCGCTCCGCCAGTTATCTGGCCCAGGCTGAAAAACGGCACCAGGAAGCCATCTGCATCTCGGACGAAGCGCTCGTTTACTTCCGCTCCGTACCACACCTGACGCTGATAAAGGAGCACATTGAATTCCTGTCCGTCAAAGGCAAATCATTCCTCAAAATGCACGACCCGGTTAACGCGCGTTTTGCCTTCCTCTCCTGCCTGCGGTTTAACAATCACAATCAGGATTCCTGGTTTATTTTCCAGTCCTACGCTTTTATACTGGCGCTGCATCTCGGCAAGGTTTCCGATGCAAATGAGACGCTGCAGAAAGTCTTTGCCTCCGAGCGCTTTAAACAACAGAACGAACAGGTGCGCGAACTGTGGGAGCTGTTCAAGGCCTATCTGTTCTTTATTTACATTCGCGACGGCGGCGAGATAGACCACAACCACCGGCACATGATTAAACGCTGGAACAACAGCTTCCCCCTGCTCTCGCGCAAGCGCCAGGGATGGAATATCGCACTGACAATTATCCAGGCGCTCTTCCGCATAATCACCGACGGCGTCGACGATCTGGACGATCACTTTCGCAACCTCAACTACTACGCCGAGCGCCACTTAAACAAAGCCGAGACTTATCGTTCCATGGTCTTTGTGCGCATGCTGATGTTAATTCCCAAGGAGCAGGGCGACTACAATCGCGTAGAAAAACTGGCGCGCAAATGGCTGCAGAAATTGCGCAGCAGTCCCAGTTACATGGACGACCACGAGATCATTCCCTACGAACGCCTGTGGACCTGGGTGTTGCAGATTCTCGCCGGCCAGAAGCAACTGTTTAAACAGGACAGCCGCGGCGAACACCTGCGCACGGGTTAAGTATTGAGCTAAACAACAGCCAAATCTTGCGTATATTTGCCGACTATGAATATTCTCGTCATCAACTGGCAGGACATACGCAATCCGCACGGCGGCGGCGCAGAAGTTCACCTGCACGAAATCTTCAAGCGCGTTGCCGCCATGGGGCATCGGGTAACGCTCTTCTGTTCGCAGTTTGAGGGCGCGCCGGCCGGTGAAACAATCGACGGCATAGAGGTGATCCGCGAAGGGTCGCGCAACATGTTTAACTTTCACGTCTGGCCCCGCTACCGGCGCGACTTCGGCAAGCGCGATTTCGACATCGTGGTGGACGACCTGAACAAGATCCCGTTTTACACGCCGCTCTACGTGCGCAAACCGCTGCTCGGCATCGGCCATCACTTCTTCGGCAAAAGCATCTTTCTGGAAGCCGGCGCCGCTGCCGGCGCTTACGTCTACGCGGCCGAAAAACTCGTGGACCGCATCTATCGCTCGACGCCCTTTGCCGTTGTGTCTGAATCGACCAAAGACGAATTTGTTGCGCGCGGTTTTCCGCCGGAAAATCTCTCGATCATTCCCAACTGCATCGATCAGGATCTCCTGCCGATGCGCATCGGCAGCAAGGCCGACACCCCGACCGTTGCTTACTTCGGCCGCCTGAAAAAGTACAAAAGCGTCGATCACGTTCTGCGCGCTTTTGCACTCCTGCGGTCCGACATCCCGGCGGTCCGCCTCGAAATCCTTGGGAGCGGCACGTTTCGCGACGAGCTTGAAGCCCTGGCCGCCGAGTTGCAAATCGCCGAGGCCGTGCGTTTTCACGGTTATGTGTCGGAAGAAGTCAAGATCGAGCAATTGAGCCGCGCACACTGCGTCGTCAATCCTTCGATGAAAGAAGGCTGGGGTATCACCAATGTGGAAGCCAACGCCTGCGGTACTCCGGTGATTTCCGCCGACGTGCCCGGTCTGCGCGACTCCGTCCGCGACGGCGTCAGCGGTTTGCTCTACCCCTACGCCGACATCAAAGCTCTGGCGGCCGCCATGCGGCGCATTTTACAGGACAACAATCTGCGAACCGGTCTTGAGCGCGGCGCGGTCGACTGGGCCCGCCGTTTCGACTGGAACGACTCCGCCCGCAGAATGGCCGACCTCATGCAGTCGGTGGCGGCGGCCCACAAGGAACAACAGCAGTCATGATAAGCGTTTCCAATCTCTCCGTTCACTTTGTCGGCCGCTACCTGTTCGACGGAATCTCCTTTACGATCAATCAACGCGACAAAATCGGCCTGGTCGGCAAAAACGGCGCGGGCAAGTCCACCCTGCTCAAAATTCTCGCGGGCAATCTGGAAGGCGAGAGCGGCGGAGTGTACGCCGCCGGCGAGGTGACGATCGGTTATCTGCCGCAGGACATCGTGACCACCGGTGGACGCAGCGTCTACGAAGAAGCCGCCACCGCCTTTGCCGAGACCAAACGCCTGGAACATCGCATCAATGAACTATCCGACGAGATAGCCGCACGCGAAGACTATGAGTCGGAAGACTATCACAAGTTGATCGAAGAACTGAGCGATTCGACCGAGCGCTTCAAGCTCGTCGGCGGCCACAGCATGGAAGCGGATATCGAACGCGTGTTGACCGGGCTCGGTTTTGAGCACGACGACATGGCGCGCGACACCGGTGAATTCAGCGGCGGCTGGCAGATGCGCGTGGAACTGGCCAAGATTCTGCTGCAGCGCCCCTCCTGCATCCTGCTCGATGAGCCCACCAACCACCTCGACATCGAGTCGATCCAGTGGGTCGAAGAATTCCTGCACAACTACGACGGCGCCGTTGTCCTCGTCTCGCACGACCGCGCCTTCCTGGATGCGGTGACAAACCGCACGATTGAAATCTCGCTGGGCAAAGTCTACGACTACAACGCCGCCTACAGCGCCTACGTGGAAATGCGCCGCGAACGCCGCGAACAACAGTTGAAAGCTTATCGCAACCAGCAGAAACACATCGAAGAGACCGAGAAATTTATCGAGCGCTTTCGCTATAAAGCCACTAAAGCCGTGCAGGTCCAGTCGCGCATCAAACAGCTCGAAAAACTGGACCGCATTGAAATCGACGAAGACGACTCCTCGCGCATCCACTTCCGCTTTCCGCCGACGCCCCGCTCCGGCCGCATAGTGGTGGATATTAAGGAGTTGAGCAAACGCTACGACGACACGCCGGTACTGAACGACATCGAGCTGACGCTCGAACGCGGCGACCGCGTGGCATTTGTGGGCAAAAACGGCGCCGGCAAATCCACGCTATCGCGCATTATCGTAGGGCAGGAAAGCTGCGACGGCCAGTGTGAACTGGGGCACAATACTATCCTGGGCTACTACGCGCAGCACCAGGCCGAAATGTTGAACAGCAACTCCACGGTTTTTGATGTCATCGACGAAGCCGCCACGGGCGAAATGCGCTCGCAGGTGCGCGACCTGCTCGGCGCGTTTCTGTTCAGCGGCGACGACGTATTCAAAAAAATCAAGGTGCTTTCCGGCGGTGAAAAGTCGCGTCTGGCGCTGGCCAAACTGCTGCTGGATCCGATCAATTTGCTGGTGCTCGACGAACCGACGAACCACCTGGACATGGTCAGCAAGGATGTGCTCAAACGCGCCCTGATGGAATTCGACGGCGCCTTGGTCGTCGTCTCGCACGACCGCGAATTTCTGGAGGGCCTGACCTCCCGCGTCATTGAATTCCGCGACGGCGGCATCGTCGAGCACAGCGGCGACATCCGCGAATTCCTGCGCGCCCGCAACGTCGAGTCTTTCCGTGAGTTCGAAGCCGAAAAGGATCGGCCCCAATCAACGACGGCGGCCGGCGGCGATGCAGCCTCGCAGGATTCCGCCGCGGAGCCCGGCAAAAATGCATGGAAAGATCGCAAGAAAAAACAGGCCGAATCGCGCCGCCTCAAACGCGCCGTCAGCGATTGTGAAGCCGATATCGTCAAGCTCGAAGAGCGCATCGCCGGGTACGCAAGCCAGATAAATGCACCCGGATTCTACGACAAACCCGAGTCCGCCAACGTGCTGCGCTTCTATGAAAAAACGCAGGCCGACCTCGAGGAAAAAATGACCGAGTGGTCCGCCCTCGGCGATGAATTAAGCGCCCTGGACGACTGATTGTTTCCGCCGCAAATGCAATCTCCACAACACTTTGCACAATCGAGGTTTCAGACCACGCGCAATTTTCGTAAATTTCCCGATTGTTTTGATTTCGCCGGCGCTCGTCGCAGGCAGTTCTGCACAGTCGTGATGAACAAAGGAAGCCGCTCACATGCGGATTGGATCGATAGAAGTTGAACGCGGTGTTCTGCTGGCGCCCATGGAGGACGTCACCGACCTGCCCTTCCGCATCATTTGCAAGCGGCTGGGCGCGGATATCGTTTATACCGAGTTCATCTCTTCCGAAGGCCTCGTGCGCAATGCCTGGCGTTCGCGTTCCAAACTGACGGTAGAGGACGAGGAACGCCCGGTCGCCATTCAGATCTTCGGCGGCAACATCCCCGTGATGGTCGAGGCGGCGCGTCTTTCCGAGGAAGCCGGTCCGGATTTCATCGACATCAACTGCGGCTGCTGGGTTAAAAACGTGGTGGCGCGCAGCGCCGGCGCGGCCCTGCTCAAAGATCCGCCCCTGATGGCCAAAATGGCGCGCGAAATCGTCGACACGGTCAAACTGCCCGTCACGCTCAAGACGCGTCTGGGCTGGGACAAAAATTCCATCGTCATCGAAGACGTTGCGCGCCGTCTGGAGCAGGCCGGAATTGCCGCTCTTGCAATTCATTGCCGCACGCGGGACATGGGCCACAACGGCGACGCCAGCTGGGACTGGATTGCCAAGGTCAAACAAGCCGTCGACATTCCGATTATTATCAACGGCGACATCAAAACGCCGCAGGACGCCAAACGCGCGTTTGACGAGACGGGTTGCGACGCAGTCATGATTGGCCGCGCGGCGATTTCCAACCCCTTTATCATGCGCCAGACGCGGCGCTACCTGGACGAAGGTGTGCTGGAAGACTCTCCGACGGCGGAAGAGCGCATCAACACATTGATGGAACATTTGCGCCTGGCGATCCTCCACAAAGGCGATCGCCTCGGCATACGCGAATTCAGAAAATTTTACAGCGGTTATCTCAAGGGTCTGCATTGTGCTTCGTCTGCACGTGGCGACCTTGTGCTGTACGACAGTTTCGAACAAATCGAGGAGCGCCTGGTGCGCTACCGCGAGTTTTTACAGGAATATGAGGCCGAGCGCCTGGCGAACGATACAGTTTACGCGGCAGCCTGAATGATTTCCAAGACGGGACACAGCCTGATAAAACCTCTCTTGTTTGTCCCCGAGAACAAAGCCGCAAACAGCCGCGCACGGTCTTTTAACCCGCACTAATACGACGGGTCTTACAGACAACATGGCAAAAAAATCCGACGCGGGCTCACACAAGAGCGCCGCGCGTACCCCGCATCCGGAACGATCCTCACAGGCGCCGGACGACAACCCGCAACAGGAACCCAGACGTTCCGACACCGACAGAGAGCGCCGGCCGCAGCAATCGCGCAGGCGTGGCGGCGGCAGCCGCAGCAACCAGAATCGCAACAGCGGACGTCGTCCCCAGGCGGAGCGCCCCCCCGCGCCTCAACGCCGACAGAACTTCGCTCCCGAACAACATCCCTTCGGTCCTCCGGTTCAGTATTTCGACGACGAGCGTGGGCAGGACAACAACGAACGCTACGAACGCAGCCCTCGCGGCCGCGAACGCACGCCCGACTGGACCGATCAGTACTACGAAGATTTCTACGGCCGTCCGCAGCGCCAGCAAGCCGATTTTTATGACGACCGGCGCGCTCCCGCCCCGACGCCTGGCCGCCGACCTGAGTTTGCAGGTGAATACGACGACTTTTACGGTCCGCCGGCCCCCGAGGCGCGCCAGGACGATCGCCGTCGCGGACGCCGCGACGACAGACGCCCGGACGAAGCCGGCGCTCCCGAGTACCAGGATGATCGCGATCGCCGCGGCCGTCGCGGCGATGAGCGACGCGGCGACAGACGTGATGAACGACGCAGTGAAAGACGCGATGAACGACCTGACGACAGACGCGATGCCAGACGCGATGAACGATCTGACGACAGACGCGATGAACGATCTGACGACAGACGCAATGAGCGACGCGGCGACAGACGCGGTGAGCGACGCGGCAACAGACGCGATGAACGAATCGACGACAGACGCGATGAACGAATCGACGACAGACGCGATGAGCGACGCGGCGACAGACGCGATGAGCGACGCGGCGACAGACGCGATGAGCGACGCGGCGACAGACGCGATGAGCGACGCGGCGACAGACGCGATGAACGAATCGACGACAGACGCGATGAACGAATCGACGACAGACGCGATGAACGAATCGACGACGGACGCGATGAACGAATCGACGACAGACGCGATGAACGACGCGGCGACAGACGGCAACCCGAGCGCGGTCGCCGACCTGACCGACGACGTACGGCGGACGATGCGCCGTCGCAGGAAGATGATCGTCGTGTAGAAACCCCGCGCGAAGAATCGCGTGGTCGCGGCGGACGCGACGGCGCTCAACAGCGCGGAGGCCGGCAAAAACAGCGCGGAGATCTGCCCCGCGACGAACACCTGGAGCAACATGCCGGCGAAGGCGCACACGATGACGCGCCGGCAGACAAACAACCGGCTCACCGCAAACGCGGCGACGACGCAACAACGCGCGACGCCCGCAGCGATGACGAGCAAAAGGATCGGAAACAGAGCGGACGCGGCAAAAAAGGCAAAACCGAAGTAACCGACGGAAAAACGCCCAAACACAGCCGCTCGGAGACGGCAACCGACAAAGTCGAAAGCAAAACAGCTGAAAAAGACGACGACGGCGATCGCAAGCCGCTGCACGCTCAGCGCGAAGCGGAACCGGGCGAGGCGCACTCCGACGACGACGAACAAAAAGACGGCAAAGGCAAACGCGGTAAAGGACGCGGAAAAAGCAGCCGCCGCACCGCCGATACGCGCCGCCTGGAACTGCCGAAAATCAAGATCTCACGCGAATTCCCGAGCAAGGAAGAGCGCGCCGAATACCTGGCAAAGGTCGCTCCGCTGCCCCTGGATGCCTGGTGCGAGACCCCGTCGGCCGTGCGCGAGTTGATCCTGAGCGTGGAACGCCAGCTAAAAACCGACCTGGCCGTTGATGGCGGCGCACGCATTATTCTGGCCGTCAGCGGCGGAGTGGATTCCTCCGTGATGCTGGACATCATGGTTGAACTGGCTTTCCGCAATGGCTATGAGTTGTTTGTGGCGCACTTCAATCACCGGCTGCGCGGCGACAGCGCAGACAGCGACGAAGAATTTGTGCGCACGCGCGCCAGGGAACTGGCCCTGCCGTTTATCGGCGGATCGGCCGACATCAGTTCCTACGCTTCGCGCGCCAAAATCAGCGTGGAGCAGGCCTCGCGCGATGTGCGATATCGCTTCCTGGAACAGGTGGCGCGTAAATCCAACGCCGGCCTGGTGGCTACGGCGCACACGGCCAACGACACGGTGGAAACGCTGCTGCTCAACCTGATGCGCGGCACGGGGCTGACCGGCCTGAGCGGTATTCCGGCGCGCCGCAGATTCACAAAAGACTGTAGCCTCATCCGCCCATTCCTGAACGTCAAAAAAGCCGAGTTGGAAGTGTACGCCTCGGCAAACGGCACAAAATGGCGCGAGGATGAGAGCAACAACCTGATGCTGTTTACGCGCAATAAAATCCGCCACGACCTTCTGCCGCGCCTGCAGGCCGATTATTCGCCGGCGATCGTCGACATCCTGCTGCGGACTTCGCGGTTGCTGAGCGGCGCGGACAAAGCCGTGACGCAGATGGTGGAACGCTCGGTCCAGCGCATCGTCAAAGCCAAGGGCAACTCACGGATTACACTTCTGATTGCGGCGCTCCAGGCCCACAGCGAATTCCTGCAGGGCGAATTGTTGCAGCGCATCATCCAGAAACAATTCCACATCCTGCCGCTGCCGATTGCCGCGGTGGACCGCCTGCTGAAATTGATGGACGCGGACGTCGGCACACGCACGGACATTTCCGGGCGACTGTTTGCGCTCAAAGACCGCGAAACGATTATCGTGGCGGAAAAACAGGCCAGCTATTCGTTGAAAATGGCGGTGGAAAAAGGCCGGGAATACACCGTCGGCAACTACAAAATCAAGCTGAGCGAAGTAGCGGTTGACGTCGCCAAATTCGACCAGAATCCGAATGTGGAATTTCTGGACATGGAAACGACGCCGCGCCGCATGACCCTGCGCACCTGGGAGCCGGGCGACAGCTTCCGCCCCCTGGGCATGCGCGGCAGCATGAAGATCAGCGACTTTCTGACAAATCAGAAGGTGCCGCTCCTCGACAAACAACACCAACTGGTTCTGGCCACAAGCCGCGACATTCTCTGGGTCGTCGGCCACAGAATCAGCGAGACGTTCCGCGTGCCGAAAGGCGCAAAAACCGCATTGAAGGTGGAATGGAGCGAGCTGGAGGACGACAACTGAACAGCGAATCGCAACGCGTCGAAATCAACGGCAAACTTTTCCGCCCATTTATCTCCCGCGATCGCATAGCGACGGAAATCGCCCGTTTAGGCGACGAAATAACACGGGACTACAATCAGAAAAATCCGCTCTTCGTCGTGGTGCTGAAGGGATCGTTGATCTTTGCCGCTGATCTGCTGCGCGCCGTGCGCACTCCCTGCACGCTGGAATGTATGCGCGCGCAATCGTACGGAGCGGCGATGACGTCGCAGCGAACTCCCGAAGTGGAAGCGATGGAATTTGACTGTTCCGGCCGGGACATCATCATCCTTGAAGACATCGTCGACACGGGCCGTACAATTTCAGCCATAACGCGGCGTTTACAGGCCTGTTCGCCTAACTCGGTGAGGGCCGCGGCGCTACTCGACAAGCCTGGTGCGCGCGATCCGCACAACGCTTACCGCCCGGACTACGTCGGATTTGAAGTAGAGAATGACTTCGTCGTAGGATATGGCCTCGATTTCGACGAACAGGGGCGTCAGCTGGCTGACATTTACATTCTCGAGACCTGAAATACGCGGCGCCCGACGGCGCAAAATCCGGCCTAAAATAATTAAACGTTATGCCCATCTTAGAGTGCAGTTCCCGTTTTTTGGTGGAGTCCTGATACAATGGCCCAAAACGACAATAACGACCGTCCCAATCCCGAGCGCAGACGCCCGCCTGAACGGCCCGGCATGCCCGGCGGCGGCGGCGGTTTCAACCGCAATAACAACGACGACGACGACAACAACTTCTCGCGCTCAATGCGCACTGCGCTTGTCTGGATGTCAATTCTGGGCGGTACCCTGCTGATTCTGTTTTTCTTTAACTCCAGCCAGCAGGGTCAATCACGCATCAGCTACAACGAGTATCAGCGACTGATCTCTGAAGGGCGCGTCAAAACGGCCACCATTGAAAATCAGGGCCTCAACTCCTACCTGTTTATCGGTAAACTGAAAGGCCAGACCCGCGTCAATTTCGGCGAGGGCGTTGCTCACGAGATTTCGTCCTTTAATGTTCCCCTGGCTTACGTCAACAGCGAAACCGAAGAATGGTGGCGCTCCAACGGCGTCGAATGGACCTACAGCAACAACTCCAACTCCATCTGGGACACGCTGTTAACATTTCTGCCCTTCATCCTGCTGATTGCCATTTTTATGGTCGTGATGCGCCGGATGCAAAACGGCAACTCCCGCGGCATCTTTACCTTCGGCAAGTCGCGCGCGCGCCTGATCAACGATACAGGCAAAAAAGTGACGTTTGAAGACGTCGCCGGCGCAGATGAAGCCAAATATGAACTCGAAGAAATCATTGAATTCCTGCGCAATCCTGAAAAATTCCAGAAACTGGGCGGCAAGATTCCGCGCGGCGTGCTGCTGCTCGGGCCTCCGGGTACCGGTAAGACGCTGCTTGCGCGCGCCGTAGCCGGCGAAGCCAACGTGCCCTTTTTCTCCATCTCCGGCGCGGACTTCGTTGAAATGTTCGTGGGCGTCGGCGCCAGCCGCGTGCGCGACCTGTTTGAACAAGCCAAGAAAAACCATCCCTGCATCATCTTTATTGACGAGATCGACGCCGTCGGTCGCCACCGCGGCACCGGTCTGGGCGGCGGTCACGACGAGCGCGAACAGACGCTCAATCAGTTGCTGGTTGAAATGGATGGTTTTGAGCAGAATTCCGGCGTGATTGTCGTGGCTGCCACGAACCGCCCCGACGTGCTGGACCCCGCCCTGCTGCGCCCGGGCCGCTTTGACCGCCAGGTAGTGGTCGACCGACCGGACGTCAGGGGACGCCTCGGCATCCTGAAAGTCCACACGAAAAAAATCCCGATGGATCAGAGCGTCAATCTGGAAGTCATTGCCGCCGGCACGCCCGGCCTCTCCGGCGCCGACCTGGCCAACCTCGTCAATGAGGCCGCTCTGCTCGCAGCGCGCTACGGCTGCGACGCTGTCAACATGGAACTGATTGACGAAGCCAAGGACAAGATCCTGATGGGCGTCAAGCGTCAGAGCATGGTCATTACCGATGATGAAAAACTGACGACAGCCTACCACGAAATGGGCCACGCCCTGGTGGGCATGCTGGTCAAAGACAGCGATCCCGTGCACAAAGTCACGATCATTCCGCGCGGACGCGCACTGGGCCTCACTTCTTACCTGCCGTCCGAGCAACTGCACACGATGAGCAAGGAACGCATCGAAGTGCGCATCGTGGCACTGCTGGCCGGCCGCGCCGCCGAAAAACTGGTGTTCAACAAACTGAACACCGGCGCCATGAACGACCTTGAGCGCGCCACCATGCTTGCGCGCAAAATGGTGTGTGAGTGGGGCATGAGCGATACGCTGGGACCGGTCTTCTACTCGAACAACGATGAAGAACCGTTCCTGGGCCGCGAACTCTCTCACTCCAAACACATCAGTGAGGAGACGGCGCGCGCAATCGACGCCGAGGTTCGCAGCATCATGCAGGCGGGGATGGAAAAGGCTGAAACGCTGCTGCGCGAAAACATGGACCTGCTGCACAAAACGAGCCAGCTGCTGGTTGAGCGCGAAAGCCTCGATTCCAGCGAGCTCAAACTCATCATGGAAGGCAAGGAACTGCCGCCCAAAGCAGTTTCGCTGCACGCCGTGGGCAGCAAAGCCGGCAAAACCGAGGCGGCGGGCGAAGCGACCGCAGCTGCCGACGGTGACACGCGTCGCCGGCGCTTTGCATCCACGCTCAAGTCCACGATAAAAAGCAAAGAAAAATCCGGCTCCGGCGAGGAAGTCGAAAAAGGCAAGGTTGAAGGCAGCCGCGGCGATGCGGATGCCTCTGCTGAAGGCGCCTGAAAAATCCGGATCAGAAAACGTCACGTCCGCATTTCCGCGTTGGTTAAACGCCCGGAATGCGGACGTTTCTGTTTCAGGACAAAAACAAGACAAACAGCGTTTCGGAGCATGTTTCGGCGTTGTGGGTGCAGCGCAGTCTTCAGTCGTAGTGGTAGAGAGTTGATTCCAATCCCGAAACAGGGGGCCCGGGGGAAGGCGGGCGCTCAACTCAAGTTTTGAACACAGTGTTGCGTGGTTTAAATTGCATTCCTGCGCGACGCGGAGGGAGCAGACACCCCTCTCGTCAACATCCACACTAAAAAGTGCGTCGCGTAAGTACTCCCTTTTTTTGGCGCGATTTACAACGAAGGGAACCTCGGTAGCGCGGTGGTTGTCTTCACGCCCGAATCCCAATTGGGCACCGTCCGAAATGCCGGCGGCATCAGTGGAACGATTGAGCGATTGAAATGGAAATCAAAGTCGAACGCGAAGCGCATCCGGGCTTGGCGTTCAATTATTGTCCATTATTGGCCACTTGGCCGCAGGCACTCATGAGTTCGGACCGGCCCTGGCGAAAAATCGCCCGTTTAACTCCGCATTTGCCACTTTGGTACGATTTTTTCAACGATGTATTCGGACATCTGTATTGCGGTGCGCCCTCGTTCCGGCTATGGGCGCTCACGGAAGGATGACCGACATTTATATACATCAGGCATGGAGCCTATCCATGAAATCAGTTCGCGATGGCGTTTATTCCCTGTTTTTCGGCTGCCTGCTGATGTGCATGGCTGTTTCGACGGCCCCTGCACGCGTACAACCGTCCGCCGATCAGGTCAGGTCGACCGACCGCGTGTCGACCTTCAACGAAGCGTATCTCCAGAATAGAGGTCAATGGGACGACGAAGCGCTCTTCCTGCTGCGGCGGCCCGGCCTGCGCATGTGGCTGACGCACGAAGGCATCGTCTACGACCTGTTCTCCGTCGACGTCGCTCCCCCGCCGGCCGACGCCCCGCCTTTCAGCGAGGGCATCAGGACCCGCCGCGGCCACGTTGTGCGCTTCGCTCTGCAAGGCGCGCAAAGCGCCGGGACAACCATGGAAATGGCTGGAGAGGGAAACACGCGCTACAATTGGTTCCGCGCAGACAAGGCCGTACAAGGCGTGCGAAGTTATGATGAAGTGGTGATTGGCGACATCCTGCCGGGAATTGATGCGCGCTATTATATGGACGGCGCTGTGCCGCGTTACGACCTGATCGTCAATCCGGGCGCCGGGACCGAGCAGTTGGTCTGGAATATCAGCGGCGGCGACAAAGTTGAAATCGATGCCGACGGCAACCTGCTTGTACATACATCGCGCGGAACCCTGTCACAATCCGCACCGATTACATTTCAGGAAAACCCCGACGGCACCCGCAGTTATGTCAACACGCGTTTTGTGCTTTCGCAGGGGCCTGTTCCCATGGTTGGCTTTGAGACGGAAGTTTACGACCGCTCGCGGCCGCTGATCATCGATCCGCTGATCTGGAGCACCTACCTGGGCACAAGCGACGACGAAGCTTCGCTGGGCATTGAGCTGTACACCACGACCGACGTCAACAACGTGGTCACGATCGAAAATGTCTTTACCTGCGGTTACACGGATTCGGACTCTTTCCCGGTGCAGGCAGGCGGCTACCAGCAGACCAATTCCGGCGAGCTGGACGCCTATGTGGCGCGTTTTGACAAAGACGCAACGGATCTGGAGGAATGCACTTATATCGGCGGTTCCGAAGACGACGTTGCGCGCGATATTGCGGTTGACGGCGACGGCGACGTGTATATCACGGGCTACACAACCAGCGGCATCGACAAATATCCGACGACCGTCGGCGCGGCCCAAACCAACCACGGCGGCGACTGCGATATCTTCGTGACCAAATTCGCCAACGACCTCGGCACGCTGGAGTACTCGACTTTTGTCGGCGGAAACTCCGACGACCGCGCCTATGCGATTGCGCTTGACGACGAAATGGCCATCGTGGCCGGAGCCAGCAGCTCCAACAACTTTCCGGACGTCGGCACGGTGTTTGACGATGTTCTCACGAGCACGCTGTTCGACGCGGTCATTACCAAGGTAGCGGACGACGGCGGTTCGTTTGTGTGGTCGACTTTTCTGGGCAAGGACGCGCTTGATATTGCACTGGACGTTGACATTGATTCCAATCAGGATGTCTACGTCTGCGGTGTAACGGGCAACACAAATCAATCCAATCTGTTCTGGCTGCAGGACGCTTTTGACGCGACCTTTAACAGCACGGCCAACGATCAGCTGGTATTCGAGCAATACGACGGATTCGTCACAAAGATCGAAAGCGACGCTTCTGCTGTTCTCTATTCGACTTTTTTTGGGGGAGTAAAAGACGACTATTGTTCAGGGCTTGATGTACTATCCACCAGCCTCGTGTATGTAGTCGGTTCAACATTGTCAGACACCACCAATCACGATTTCCCGGTAAAAGGAGCATACCAGGCCGACCTCAGTTCTTCAAGCGATGTATTCGTCGCCGGATTTGATGTCAGCCAGGCAGGTGTTAACAGTCTTGTTTATTCGAGTTATTTGGGCGGTTCATCGCAGGATTACGGCCATCGCATTCAAATGGTCGCAGATTCAGCCTACGTGATCGGTATCACGAACTCAAACGACTTTCCGACGAATTCCTTTTCCTATTTCCGCCGCGCCATCGGCGATGAAGACGTCTTCATGACCAAACTGATCGTTGACGAAGGCGTCAATGGTCTGGAGTACTCGACCTATTTTGGCGGTAAAAAAACGGACCGCCGCACGGACGACAACGACGAATTTTTCGCCTACATGCCCAACCTCGGCATGTCGCACTATGTTAACAACAACTACATCTGGATTTGCGGCGGCACGCAGTCGGTGGACTTCCCCACCAGCGTCGACGCGTACCAGGAAGAGTACGAGGGCAATCCGCGCGACGCCTTCCTGTTAAACTTCGAGTTAACAGCCGACAAGATCGACGTGTTAAGTCCGACGCAAAACGAAGAGTACTGCGTCTGTGATTCGATTAAAGTTAAATGGTCGCGCACCGGCAACGACGATGTAATTATCCACCTGGTGGATGAAGACTTTGATCCGGAAGACGACGGAGCGACGGAGACAGCGGTCATCGACACCGTTAACTTCGTGACGCCGGTTGACAGTTTAATGTGGAAGCTGCCGGAAGATCTGGACCCGACCAAAAAGTACAGTGTACGCGTCTACGACGCCATCAACCCGGCGCTCTACGACAGCAGCGAATACTTCTACGTCTACGCCCCGCCGGTGATCGATTCCATCGGCGGCGACACCGAGCTCTGCCTGGACGTCAACGCCGAAGTTGAACTGGAAGCCGAATTCGCAACATCCACGACGGCGACAATCAAATGGCAGGAGTTAACGAGCAGGAATCCGGACGTCTGGACCGACTTAAACGGCGAGACGACGGAGCGGCTGGAGTTCACGGCCACGCCGGCCGACAACAATCGCATTTTCCGGATTGAGATTGAAAACGAATGCGGCGTCACGTCGGCCACGATGCAGCTCATCATCGTGCAGAAACCGAACATTCTGGCCTACGTTCCGGCGGCGGCGTCCTGCAAAGGCAAGACCTTGACCATCGGCGTGGTGGCGGAGTTTTATCCGGACGCAGACATCACCTGGCAGGAGAGCACCGACGACGGTGCCAACTGGTCTGACGTCGACGGCCCCAAACCCGCACTGCACTCGCCCCAGACAAATGAATTTGACACGCCCGTGGTTTCGGGCGCGTCGAACGGGAATAAATACCGCGCCAAACTGGAGAACAGTTGCGGCGTTGTTTACAGCGCCATCACGACAATTGTTCTGCAATTCCCGCCGGAAGACCCGGTCCAGCCTGTCGATCAGGAAGAATGTGAAGGCGACCAGGTGACATTTACCTGGGATTTTGACGCCTTCCCGCTTCCCACGGACTACGGCTGGGAATGCAGTACGGACGGCGGCGCCAACTGGACTTTTGTGGCCGGTTCGCAGGGGCAGAAAACGCTCACAATAGCAAGCGCAGACAAGGCCGACGCGGGCAAACTCTACCGCGCCTATGCACGCGGACACACCTGCTGGGATCCCGGCGAAGAACTGCTAAGCAACGAAGTTTCCTACGACGTCATCGACCCGCCAAACATCAGCGGCGCGCCGAGCGACACGACGATCTGCATCGGCGATGGGGCCTCGTTTAACTTCACAGCTGAAAACATCGACAATTTTGAGTGGTTAAAAGACGGCCAGCCGATTACCGACCCGACGATTTCGCGCGGTATCAATTCGCTGAGCTTTTTAACATTTGCGGCCTCACATGCCGGCAGCTACAGCTACACCGGCAGCGGCGACTGTACGCCGTCCGCCTCGTTCTCCTTTACAATCACGGCGGGCGACGTACCGACGATCGACACGCAGCCCCTTGACGTCTTTGCCTGTGAAGGCGAGGACGCCACGTTTACTGTTGATGCCGACGGGGCCGACACGTACGAGTGGTTTGTGGACGAACTGGACGGCAACGGTTTTACTCGCATCTCCGGCGAGAGCGGCACGGACCTGACGATTTCAAGCGTCACGACCGCGATGGACGGTTTCCGCTACCGCGTGCGCGGCCGCAACGACTGCGGGCGCTCCGACTGGTCGGACATCGTGGTCTTAAGCGTCGGCACCGAACCCTCGTTTACCACGCCGCCGGCGGACGTCGAAGTGTGTTTAAACGATCCGGGTTTAACCATTTCCTTTGAAGTGGACGGCGATCCCGCTCCGAGCATCACCTGGTATCGCGATCAGAACGACGGCAACGGCTTCCAGGTGTTTAACACCGCGGCCAACGAAAAGTCCTATACGTTCAGCCCGGTGACAGCCGATCTGGGCGACGACAGGTTTTACATTGAAATCAGCAACAGCTGCGGCACCGTGCAGTCGGCGATTATCGACGTGACAATTCTGACCGAGCCGGTTGTAGAATTGGCGGTTGCTTCGCCGACGGTTTGTGCCGGCGAACAGGTCGTTTTTGAAGTCGATTACTCCGGCGCGGAACCAATTGCGGTCAGCTGGCTGCGCCGCCCGGCCGGCGCGCCGAGCTGGACGCCGATTGCCGGCCAGAACGGCAAGACCTACACAATTCCCGCCGCGGATATCAACGACGACCAGACGCGCTACCGCGCCGAGCTGGTTAACTCCTGCGGCACGACGCGCAGCACGGGATTGCTGACAGTTGTCGACAAACCGCAGTTCACCAACGACGCGCCGGCGGATCAGGCCGTGTGCGAAGGCGACGACGTCACCTTCACGGCCGTGCTGGTGGACAACACAACGCCGATTGACGACTACCAGTGGCAGCAGGACGACGGCGGCGGATTTGTCGACTTAAACAACGGCGCGAATGTCAGCGGAGCAAAAACGCTGGCCCTGACGCTGCAGAACGTCACGACGGCGATGCACGGCTACCGCTATCGCCTCGTAGCTGAGAACCAATGCGCTTCCGGCGCGCAGGCCGTCGTTTCCCCCATCGCGGAACTGACGGTTAACTACGCGCCGCGCGACCTGGCGATCGACAATATCGATCCGATCTGCAGCGGTGAAGAATTCAGAATCAGCGCTTCGGCCGACAGCCGCCCGGCGGCGACCGTGCAGTGGCAGCGCTGGGACGGCACGAGCTGGACCGACATCGCCGGCGCGACCAACACGGAACTGGTGGTCAATCCGATCACGAGCGACTGGGACGGCGACAAAGTCCGCGCAGTCTTCACCAATGCGGTTTGCTCTCCCAACGCCAATATCGAGTCGAGCGACATCGAGGTGCTGGAAGAAGTTGTGATCGACAACAACACGCCGAACACAACCGAAGTCTGCGCAGGCGAAGATCTGAGCTTGACATTCACCGTGACGGGCAGCGAGACAATTATCTATCAATGGCAGGTGGATCGCGGCGACGGCAATGGCTTTGTCAATCAGGCCGACGGCCTCGAGGTTAACACAACGGTGGTCGGCGGCGCGACGACGCGCACACTGACGATCGACGATGTGGATGAATCGCTGGACGGTCACCGCTATCGCCTGCGCGCCGAAAACGACTGCACTTCCGAAATTTTCTCCGACGCACTGACGCTGACGGTTAACTACGCGCCGCGCGACCCGGCCATCGACAACATCGATCCGATCTGCGCCGGCGAAGAGTTTATCATTAACGCATCTGTCGACAGCCGCCCGGCGGCGACGGTGCAGTGGCAGCGCTGGGACGGCGCGAGCTGGACCGACATCAGCGGCGCGACGAATACCGAGCTGCGCATCAACCCGATCACGAGCGACTGGGACGGCGACAAAGTCCGCGCCGTGTTTACAAATCCGAAGTGTGCTCCGGCCGTCAACATCGAATCGGCCGACATCGAAGTGCTGGAAGAAGTTGTAATCGACAACAACACGCCGAACACAACCGAAGTCTGTGCAGGCGACGACCTGAGTTTAACATTTGACGTAAGCGGCAGCGAAACAATTATCTACCAATGGCAGGTGGATCGCGGCGACGGCAACGGATTTGTCAACCAGAGCGACGGTCTCGAGATTAACACAACGGTTATTGGTGGATCGACAACTCGCACGCTGATCATTAATGACGTCGACGAGGCGCTCCACGGTCACCGCTATCGCCTGCGCGCCGAGAACGACTGCACGTCCGAGATTTTCTCCGACGCACTGACGCTGACGGTTAACTATGCGCCGCGCGACCTGACCATCGACGACATCGATCCGATCTGCGACGGCGAGGTGTTGATTGTTAACGCTTCGGCCGACAGCCGCCCGCCGGCGACGGTGCAGTGGCAGCGCTGGAACGGCGCGAGCTGGACGAACATCAACGGCGCAACAACGACCGAACTGCGCATCGACCCGATTGACGCCGGCTGGGACGGCCACAAAGTGCGCGCCGTGTTTACCAACCCCGAGTGCCCACCGGAAGCCGACATTGAATCCGTTGACATAGAGGTTCTGGAGGACGTGCAGATTACGGCTTCCGACCTGCCCGACGAACATTGCGTCGGCGACCTGGCGCAATTCTCCGTCACGCTCGACGGCAGCACGCCCTATACCATCGCCTGGGAGACGTTTAACGGCGCCACCTGGGATCTGGTCGGTTCGCTCGAAAATTACTCGCGCACGATCCAGGCTTCGGACGACGGCCTGCGTCTGCGCGTCCGCGTCAGCAACGACTGCGCCACCCTGCCGCCGCTGGAAATAACGCTCAAAATTGAAGAGCCGCCGGCGATCGTAACGCAGCCGACGGATCAGGAAATCTGCGAAGGCGATAACGCAACGTTCAGCGTCTCGGCGACGGGCACGGCGCTCTCCTACCAGTGGCAACGCCGGGATGGCGCGCTGTTTACCGACATCCCCGGCGCGGCGGCGCAGAACGCTTCCTACACACTTAACAACGCCCAACAGTCGACGGACGACGGCGCGCGCTTCCGCGTGATCGTCTCCAATTCATGTGGCGTCGGCCTGGCTTCGGCTGAAGTAATGTTAACGGTCGACATCGCGCCGACAGTCGACAGCGACCCGACCGACCAGGAAGTGTGCGAAGGTGAAAACGCGACCTTTACGGCCGCGGCCACGAGCCGCCCCGCTCTGCAGTACTTTTACGAGGTCAACGACGGCGGCGGCTGGGCCAACCGCACGGCGCTTGCCTCCGGCAGCCTGACCCTGAACAACGTCACGCCGGATATGGACGGCAACCTGTACCGCTTCGTTTTTGTTAACAAATGCGGTGAAAGCATCAGCGGCGAAGCGCTGCTGACGGTGAACGTCAAACCGGCATTCGACGTCGAGCCGGACGATCAGACGATCTGCGCCGGCGAGACGGTGATCTTTACTTCACAAATTGATCCGGCTGTCAAACCGACACCCACCTACCAGTGGCAGGTCGACGATGGTTCCGGTTTCAGCGACTTAAACAACGGCACGGACGTCAGCGGCGCAACAACGCCGGAACTGACGCTCGACAACGTGACAACGGCTATGAACGGCAACCGCTACCGCGTGCTGGCGTTCAACATCTGCGCGCCGGGCGGCATCGAGTCCCGGGCGGCGGTGCTGACGGTCCACGACGTGCCGGAAATCAGTTCACAGCCGACGGATCAGCGCGTCTGCGCCGACGACAATGTGACCTTCAGCGTGGCGGCGCTGACGCCCCCGGCAATCGACAGCTATCAATGGCAGGTCGATGACGGCTCCGGTTTCAGCGACATGGCCGGCCAGAACGGCGCGAGCCTGAACTTCACGGCGCAGGACGGCATGAACGGCAACGTGTACCGCGTGATCGTCGAAAATGCCTGCGGCACGACCACGAGCGATGAAGCGCTCCTGACCGTCGACACACCGCCGACCATAACGCAGCAGCCGATCAGTCAGACGATCTGCGAAGGCGAGGACGTCTCCTTTACCGCGATTGCGGACGGACGCCCCGCCCCGGACATCGCCTGGGAAGTCAACAACGGCTCCGGCTGGCAGGCACTCTCCCCCGCCGTTCATACAAACACTTTGACGATCAACGCGGCGGATCGGTCGCTGGACGGCAACCAATACCGCGCGCTGTTTACGAACGACTGCGACAAGCTGACGAGCGACGCCGTCACCCTGACGGTTAATTACGCACCCGAAAATCCGACGATCAGCGGCACGGAACCGATTGTCATCTGCGAAGGTGAAGAACTTGTCATTACGGCGTCGGCCGACGGCAAAGAGATGCCGACAGTTCAATGGGAAGTCAACCGCGGCATCGGCTGGGAAGAAATTCCCTTCCAGACCAACCCCACGTTGAACATTGTCGTCAACGACTTCGGTTGGGACGGACGCAAATACCGCGCGCGCTTTACCAACAGCTGCGGCGAGGTGCTGACGGACGAACGATCGATCGAGGTGCGGCAGGAAGTCGCGATCACCGAACAGCCGCAAGGCGATGAGTTCTGCGTGGGCGACGAAGTGACCTTCGACATCAAGGTGGAAGGCGCCGAGCCGATCACGATCAACTGGGAAGTCAACGACGGATCCGGCTGGACGCAGGTGGCAAGCGGCGACAGCTACACTCGCATGATTATGAGCGAGGACGACGACGGCCTGCAGGTGCGCGCCGTGGTGTCCAACGACTGCAACGAAGTGATTTCCGTCGTGGTACAGCTCACGATCAAATCGCCGCCGACGATTACCGCCGAGCCGCAGGACGTCCAGATCTGCGAGGACGACGACGCAAGTTTTACGGTCGAAGCCGAAGGCAGCGACCTCGAATATCAGTGGCAGCAATTCAACGGCACGGACTTTGACGACCTGCCCGGTAAAAACGACAAGACGCTGACGCTGACGACGGTTAAACAGGCCATCTACGACGGCGCACAATTCCGCGTGGTTCTGAGCAATGGCTGTAATGTGGTCAACTCGGAAGTCGTGACGCTGACGGTGGACATCGCCCCGACTATCGACACGGAAATCGCCGACATGCAGGTCTGCAGCGGCGAATCGGTCACCTTTACGGCTACGGCCGACTCGCGTCTGCCGCTCAGCTACGGCTATCAGGTCGACCGCATGGACGGCAACGGCTGGTCGGCCGAGACGGCACTGGCCGGCAGCAGCCTGACGATTGACGACGTGCAGGCCGACATGGACGGTTGGCTGTACCGCCTGGTCTTCACGAATGACTGCGGCAGCACAACGACGCTCGCCGCCGAGCTGACCGTCGATGTGGCGCCGACCTTCGACATGCAACCTGTCGATCAGACGGTGTGCGCCGGCAACACGGCGACATTCGAAGCGACGCTCGAGCCGGGGACTAAACCAGAGGCAAGCTATCAGTGGCAAGTGAATGATGGATCGGGTTTTGTGGACCTGAGCGACGGCGCGAACGTCGGCGGATCACAAACGCTGACCCTGACGATCGACAATGTGACGGTCGACATGGCGGGCAACCTCTACCGCGTAACGGCTGAAAATCTGTGTGCGCTGGAGAGCAGCCTGGAAGCCGAACTGTTTGTGGACGATGTGCCGGAAATCACGACGCAGCCCACGGATGAAACCGCCTGTGAGGGCGAAAACGTGATGCTGTCCGTCGCCGCGGGCAGCCCGCCGGATCTCTCTTATCAGTGGCAGGTGGACGAAGGCAGCGGTTTTGCGGACCTGGCGGGCGAAGACGACGCCACCCTGCTGCTGGGCGCGGTGACGGCCGCCATGAACGGCAATACCTACCGCGTGCGCGTGATCAATTACTGCGGTGAGACGCTGAGCGATGAAGTTGTGCTGACGGTCAACACATTGCCGAACGTGACGGAACACCCCGCCGGTCTGGTGATCTGCGAGGGCGAGGACGCCGAGTTCACTGCGCGCGCCGACGGACAGCCGAGTCCGGTGCTGCGCTGGCAGTCCAACGACGGCAGCGGCTGGCAGGACATCAGCCCGGCCGAAACCAACGAAACCCTGACGATTTCCGCGGCTGACCGCAGCCTGAGCGGCACGCAATACCGCGCGCGTTTCAGCAATGCCTGTGGTGCGGAATTCAGCAATGCCGCCTCGCTGACGGTCAACTACGCCCCGACGATCACGGCGGAACCGGTCGATCAAACGGTCTGCGAAGGCGACGAAGTGCGCTTTACGGTCGGACTGGACGGCGACCCCGCTCCGGATGTTCAGTGGCAGGTGGACCGCCGGGACGGCAACGGCTACAGCGACCTGGCCGGCGAAGAATCTGCGGTGCTGGTGCTTCCGAACGCCGACCCGAATCAGGACGGCTGGACCTATCGAGCTCACATTGAAAATCCCTGCGGCGAGACCTTCAGTCTACCCGCGACGCTGACCGTGGACACAAATCCGCGCATTACGCTGAACCCGACGGACGCCGAGCACTGCGAGGGCGAGGACGCCCGTTTTGAGGCGGCCGCCGATGCGCAGCCGCAGCCCGACGTCCAGTGGGAAATCGATCGCAACGACGGCAGCGGTTTTGTGCCGCTGGCAGGCGAAACGAACACCACGCTGGACCGCCCGGCCGTCAATGCCGCGCAGGACGGCTACCGCTTCCGCGCCGTCTTCAGCAATGCCTGCGGCCAGGTGGAGAGCGCCGTCGTGAGCCTGATCGTGCGCAGCGCGCCGACGATAGCGGACGAGCCGACGGACATTATCACCTGCGAGGGTGAGACAGTGAACTTCGTGGCGGCAGCCAACGGCAATCCCCTGCCGGACATCCGCTGGGAGGAGAACCGCGGTACGGGCTTTACGCCAATCGGTGGTGAGACCGACCCCGTGTTGACGCTGACCAACGTGCAGCCGGAGCTGGACGGCACGCTCTACCGCGCCGTTTTCACGAATCAGTGCGGTGAGGCGACGAGCGTCGAGGCGAGCCTGACGATTCAGGAGTCCCCCGCCATCACGCTTGAACCCCAAAATCTGACGATCTGCGAAGGCGAGGACGCCGAGCTGACGGCCGACGCCGAAGGCGTGCCCGCGCCGGATGTTCAATGGCAGGAAAACCGCGGCGCGGGATGGAACAACATCGACGGCGCGGAAAGCCCGACGCTGCTGATCGGCGGTGTGGACGAAACGCTTGACGGCGTGCTCTTCCGCGCGGTCTTCACGAATGCCTGCGGCGAAGCGACCACGACGGACGCCGAGCTGCGCATCCACGTGGGACCGAGCATTGATGTGCAACCGCTGGATCTGACGGTCTGCGAAGGCGAGGACGCCCAGTTTACAGCCGTTGCCGACGGCACGCCGTTGCCGACGGTGCAGTGGCAGGCCGACGACGGCGGCGGTTTTTCCGACCTGCCCGGCGAGACAAATACCACGCTCAACATGGCCAAGGTCGCGGCGGGTGCGGACGGACGCATCGTGCGCGCCGTCTTTACCAACTCCTGCGGCGTCCTGACGAGCCGCGCGGTCAGCCTGACGGTCTGGACCGCGCCTGAAATCACACTGCAACCGCGTGACACGGGCGCATGTGAAGGCGGCACGCTGGAACTGACGGCCGCGGCCGAAGGCCGCCCCGCGCCGGAAGTGCAGTGGCAGGTGGACGAAGGCGGCGGTTTTGTCAATCTTGTCGGCGAAAACACGCCGCTGCTGACGGTGCGCAACGTGCCGGCCGCGGCCGACGGTTATCGCTATCGCGCGGTCTTCAGCAACGACTGCGGCGAGACCTCCACACGCGAAGTAAGCGTGCGCATCGAATACCCGCCCATTGTGGAACGCCAGCCGCGCGACACAACAATCTGCGCCGGCGAGCCCGTCGAGCTGGTAGTTGAAGTCATCGGCGATCCGCAACCCAATATCCAGTGGCTGCGCGACGACGGCGTCGTCGTGACGGAAATTGCCGGTGCAAACAGCGCCATCCTGACGATCGACGTCGTGCCGGCCGCCTGGAACGGACAACAATTCCGCGCGCGCTTCAGCAATTCCTGCGGCACGCTCGAATCCGAAGCTGCTACGCTGACGGTCAATACCCCGCCGGTGATTACCACCGACGCTGTCGACCTGACGATTTGTGAAGAGAATCCGGCCGAATTCACGGCCGCCGCGACGGGACAGCCGATACCAACGATTCAGTGGCAGCAGAGCGACGACGGTGCGGACTGGAACGACATCGCCGGTGCAACGGACGAAACACTCGATCTGCCGGCCGACGCGCCCGCCGTGGACCAGCGCCTCTACCGCGCCGTGTTCACCAATGAGTGCGGCACTGCATTCGGTCAGCCCGCGCGCCTGACGGTGCAGACCACTCCGGTCATTGCGCAGCAGCCTGCCGACGTGACCGTCTGCGATGGCGAAAATGTGACAATCAGCGCAACGGCCACGGCAACGCCGCAGCCGGACGTTCAATGGCAGCAGTTTATCGGCGGCGTTTGGACGGACCTCAACGGCGAAACTGCGAACGACCTGAAACTGAGCGGCGTAACAGCCGCGCTGAACGGCAGCCGCTTCCGCGCCTTGTTTGTCAATGCCTGCCAAATTGAAGTGATTTCCGAGGAAGCCGAGCTGACGGTGCAGACCTTCACGGTCAGCGTCAGCGAGGACGGCGCGGACGTGGGCGCTATGATCGACTTTGGCGAAATTGTGCGCTGCGACGGACCGGCGGGCGAGAGCCGCTCCCTGCGCCTGGCGATCGACGCCATCGGCACACAGAGCGCCGAGTTGAGTTCGATCGTTTTTGACGGACCTTTCAGCGCGACGCTGGCGGCGAACACGCAGATCGACGTCGACGCACCCGTCGACTTTGAGCTGACTTTTACCCCGACGGGCGACGGCGCGGCGACGGGCTCGATGACTCTGGTCTTTGAACCCTGCGGCATCACGCGTACGATTGAACTGCGCGCGCTGCAGACCGTGCCCGAAATTACGGCCATCTCCGCGAACGAAGACTTCGGCACCGTGGCGGAGGGCGACTTCTCCAGACGCGACATCGAATTTGAAAACAGCGGCAGCGCGACCGTACTGATCGAAAACTGGAATGATATTCAGCCGCCCTTCTACGTGACGGCAAGCGTTCCGGCCGGTCCCCTGCCGATTGCGCTTGATCCGGGCGAACGCATCACGGTAACGGTGGAATACCGCCCCGAAACACAGGACCAGGTTGAGACTTCGACGTTGACGGCATTTTCGCAGACGCCTTGCGAACGCTCGGCTTCGACGGCCCTGCGCGGCGAATCAGCGCCTCCCCCGCGTGCGCGCATTGTCGCCATCCCGCAGGCGCTCGACTTCGGCGAAGTAATGGTCACGATGTCGGCCGAGCTGGACCTGGTGCTGGAAAACCGCGGCGACAAAACGGGGCGCATCAACAGCCTGCGTTTTGACGAGCTCGGAACGCCCTTCCGCGTCGAAACCGCCCTGCCGATTCCGCTGGACATTCCGCCGAACGAATCGCGCCGCCTGAAAATCTCGTTTAATCCGACCGCGGTCGGCGATTTCGAGGACTCGCTGCGCTTCTTTGCCGAGGAAGGCATCACGCCGGTGGTATTCATGAAAGGCACCGGCATTCCGCTGCCCGAAAGTTCGACAAGTATCTTTGTGCCGAATCTTTCGGCCGAACCGAACACGAACAACTTCTCCGTGCCGCTGATTCTCGAGGACCAGAACGATCTCGAGCTGGTCGACATTCAGGACCTGACCGTTGAACTGGTGTTCGACGCCACGCTCTTTTACCCCGAATCGGTTTCGCGTGGACGCATCGTGTCCAACACGACCGACCGGGTGCTCGGCAAACTCGAGCGGCGCGTGCGCATTGAAGTGCCCGCCTCCGAATTCGCGACCACGCCGGTCGACGGCGAAGTGTTAACCAGCATGATCGGCACGGTGCTGCTCGGCGAAAACGAGCAGACGGAGATTCGCATCGACGAAGCCACGTGGGACGTCGGCCTCGGGACCAACATCGTCCTGCGTCGCAACGGCAGCCTGTCGCTTGAGAACGTATGTCGCGTCGGCGGTACGCGCCTGATTTCGCTCAACCGCGCTTTCGGCATCACGTCGATTTCACCCAATCCGGGCGGCGCGAACACAGAGATTATCACGGAGGGCGTCGGCCTCGGCCCCGCCAGCCTGGAGATATTTAACGAAGCCGGCAAACGCGTGTACTTTAACGAGTGGACGCAGACAGCGGGCGCTGCACAACACGGCAACTATCGCATTCATCAAATCGATGCGTCGGATCTGCCGAGCGGTACTTATCACGTCATTTTCCGATCGCGCGAACGCCTCGACAGCGGCCGCCTCATTATTGTGAAATAAGGGACTTAAACAGGGTCCCGTTGCCCAGGTTCTATCATGAGCATGAGCAGACTTAACAAAGCCCTTCTTGTTTGTTGTTGTTGGTTCAGCCTCGCGTTGTCGGGTCAGGCCCAAAACGCCGAACCGCCAACCGACAACCCGTCGACAAACAAAAAGGCGGCCAAAGAGCTGCGCACAGCATCCGATGCCGACTCTGTGGACGCTTCAGCGCAGCCGCCGCGGAACGACGCGCCCCTGCACGTTGAGCAGTTTAACAACATCCCCTATCCGCTTATCGGTGTATTCGGCGGGATGCAGTTGAACCAGCACAGCGCCGGTTTCAGCAATTTACCGGGCGTACCTTCCTGCTGTCCCGGCTACGAAAGCGGCAGCGGCGCGGGCGTGGCCTTCGGCGGCATGTTTCAGTTGCCCGCCACGGAAACGATCGCTTTGCAGATGCGCGCCTCGTTTACAAGCCTGGGCGGTGAGATTGTCGAGCCGGAGAGCTTTGAAATTCTGAACGAAAACACGGACGAGACACAGACGGCGACGTTTGAGCACAGGCTGGAATCATCGATTAACGTTCTGGCGCTTGAGCCTTCGGCGCTCTGGTATCCAATCGATCGACCGCTTGCGTTGCGTCTGGGCGCCAACCTGGGTTTTGTGATTTCCGACAGTTACAGCGAGCAGGAAGTGCTCGTGACGCCCGAAGCGGCGACCTTTTCCAACGGCGACGTGGTGCGTAATGCCAGCGACGGCGCCATCCCGAATGCGCAGAGCCTTTATGCCGGCGTGACGCTGGGCGTCGGATACGACCTGCCCCTGGCCGCTTTCCTGCGTTTAACACCCGAAATTTCTTACACGTACAACGTCACGAATGTCGTGGACGGCATCGACTGGAATGTTAACGCGCTGCGCTTCGGCGCGGGGGTAAGTTATGCCTTTTTCCCGTCGCCGCCCCCGCCGCCGCCGCCACCGCCGGCGCCGGAACCCGAACCGAAACCGATTCCCGAGCCGGAGCCGCTCGAACCGCCGCCGCCGCCGGTGCTTGCCACGGATATTTCCATCGGCAAGATCTTCAAAAACGGCGCGGAAACAGACGACATGAGTTTAACGGTGGAAGAGACGGAGTACCGCGAGGTCCTGCCTTTGCTGCCGATCGTGTACTTCCCCGCAGGCGAATCGGAGCTTAAACAAACGCGGCTGAACCGCATTACGCCGGACAGCGCCGAGACTTTCCGCGAGTCGGACCTGCCCAACAAGACGCTGGAATGTTACTATCACACGCTTAACATTATCGGCCGTCGTCTGCTGGAAAACCCCGAGGCGAAAATCAGCCTGAAGGGCGTCATCAACCCGCGAGAGGGTCGCGGCAATCCGGCCGAACTGGCGCAGGAACGCGCGGAGGAAGTTAGGAAGTACTTCACCGATGTATGGAATATTTCGGACGATCGCATTTCGCTTTCAACCGCGCCAAGCGACAAGGTAACGCCTAACTCGCTCAACGAAGTTGTCGAAGAGGAACGTTCGGTCGTCATAAGCACGGATTCGTACGAGGTGTTGCGTCCGGTGGTTATCACGCGCTCGCGGCGCGGTATCGACGTCACGTCGATGGAATTCCTGCCGAGCGTTGTATCGGAAGCCGGACTCGAATCGCTTGAGATCGAAATCCGCCAGGGCGAGCACTTCGTCGCCGCTCTGTACGACACCACCAGCGGCCTGATCCGCTGGGAGCCGGAAGCCGATGCATTCACAAACGAAGAAACACCGCTGACGATAGCACTCAAAGTGCGCGATATTCAGGGACAAAGCGACTCCGTCGCCACGTCCGTACCGGTTCGTCAGTTGACGATCCAGGACAAAAAGTTAAACAACCAGAAAGACCGGATTATCGAGAAGTACTCGCTGATCCTGTTTGAATTCGACGACCACGAGCTGGACGTGCGCAACCGCCGCATTCTGGATGAGGTGGCTTCACGCATACAGCCCAACTCCACCGTGTTGATACAAGGTTTTACCGACCGCACAGGCACGGAGGAATACAACGAACGGCTGGCACGGGACCGCTCGCGCAAGATCGTGCAGTACCTGGAAGACCGCCTTGAAATCGAGCACGACAATATTCGCTGGGAAGCCGTGGGTAAAAAACGCGCGCTTTACGACAACGACCTGACGGAGGGCCGCGCGTACTCGCGCACGGTTGTGATCAGCATCGAAACGCCGATCAAGCGGTGAGTCGACGCGTCGCACAGAAAAGCATTGAAGCCGGCGTACTTGCGGCTTGACACTGCGCGACGAGCAAGAGGAAAAACAAGCCAAAGGCCCGATTGAGGGGCCGCCTGGCGAAGTGGTCCGAGGCGGCAAAAAACGTCGAGATTAAAGTGAGTCCGCGTGTGGAGCTCGAGGAGTCTGCGCGCGGATTTTTTGTTTGCGGGGTTGGAGTGTATGGGGTGCGAGCGCCAGGTTAGGAGACAGAGGGTTTGGGGTTGGTTGAGAAATTGATGGTTCTTTGAGTGAAATCAATGGGCCCCTACCCCCGCCGCCACCGCCAGAAAAAGCACACCACTATCCAACCGCAGGCCCTCCGCCTCTCAGCGGACCACAGCCTGCAGCCTCCACCACCACGGGCCGCCCACGCGTCGGCGCCCGCTATGCCGCAAGTCTAAGCACAATCGCGCCCGTTTCAAGCGGTAAAAAACTGAACGCCCCCCAAAACGTGGTCCAACGTGCCGTTTTCACCGCTGAACGGGCAACAGCGCCCTGCCGCCGTTGACGCCACTTTTCGTAAATTGTACCTCGCTTTTTCAGAACCGGCGGTCGTCCGCCGCCATCAGTCCGTGGAGAACGCGCCCATGCGTGAATTCGAATGCATCAGGATCTATCAGGCCGCCGACGGCATCGGCGCCATCCAGATAAATCGCCCCGATAAACTCAATGCGCTCAGCCTGCAAACAATGCGCGAACTCGTCGACGCCTTCGAAGCCTTCGATGCCGATGAGTCCGTCCGCTGTATCGTGCTCCACGGCGACAAAAAAGCGTTTGCCGCCGGAGCCGACATAACTGAAATGTCCGATGCCACGGCTATCGATATGCTCGGACGCGACCAGTTCACACGCTGGGATCGCCTTCGCAAAATCAAAACGCCCGTCGTGGCGGCCGTCAGCGGTTTTGCGCTGGGTGGCGGCTGTGAACTGGCCATGATCTGCGATATGATCGTCGCGGCGGAAAGTGCCCGATTCGGTCAGCCCGAAATTAAAATCGGCGTCATGCCCGGCGCGGGCGGCACGCAGCGTTTGACGCGCGCCGTCGGCAAAGCCCTGGCCATGGAAATGGTGCTCACCGGCCGCATGATTTCCGCGCGCGAAGCACACACCGCCGGACTGGTTAACCGCGTCTGCCCCGACGCCGTCTACCTGGAAGAAGCCATTTCACTCGCCAGATCCGTGGCGTCGATGCCGCCGCTCTCCGTGCGCCTCGGCAAAGAAGCCGTGCTGAAAGCCTTCGATACAAGCATCGAAAGCGGCCTGGAATTTGAGCGCAAAAACTTCTATCTCCTGTTCGCCAGCGAGGACGCGCGCGAAGGCATGACGGCGTTTATGGAAAAGCGCAAACCCGATTGGTCCGGCAAGTAATCACAACACAAAAAGTTAAACACAAGACAATGCAAGACACTATGACATTTGAAACTCTGCTGTACGATCTGCAGGACGGCGTCCTGACAATCACGCTCAACCGGCCCGATTCGTTCAACGCCTGTAACGAACAGTTAACAAGCGACCTTCAGGCGGCGTTCAAAACGGCCGAAGAAGATGACAAAGTGCGCTGCATCGTGCTGACCGGCGCCGGACGCGCCTTCTGCTCGGGACAGGACCTGAAGGAAGCTCCCACAGGTGCCGACGGCGGCGACGGCGAACGCCGCTCGCTGGCCGACAGCCTGCGACGCCGCTACAATCCAATTATCCGCACACTGCGCAGCATCCCCAAGCCCGTCATTGCCGGAATTAACGGCGCGGCCGCCGGCGCAGGCCTCTCGCTCGCACTCGCCTGCGACGTGCGCATCATGAGCGAGCGAGCCAAACTGGTTGAAGCATTCATCGGCATAGCACTGGTGCCGGACTCCGGCGCGAGTTATTTCTACACGCGCATGATGGGTTATGCCCGGGCCTTTGAATTCGCCACGCTTAACAAACCGATGAGCGCGGAAGACGCGCTGCGCCTCGGCATGGTCAATCAGGTCGTTGCGGCCGACGTGCTGCCGGCGGCGCTGCAAAACCTGGCGCGCACCTATGCCAATGGTCCGACGCAAAGCTACGGCTTTGTTAAACACATGCTGCAACGCGGCGAAGTTGAATCGCTCGACAGCATCCTGGATATGGAAGTAGACTACCAGCAGCGCGCCGGTCAAAGCAGCGACTACCGCGAAGGCGTCCAGGCCTTTATCGAAAAACGCCGCCCGAACTTCCAGGGCAAATAACCCCCGGTGTCGGCTGCGGCAACTTCGATCTGTTCTGTTAACCAGGCCGCCCATCATCCGATGTTGGCGCCATTTTGTAAAATTTCTAAACCGGAAACGATATGTTAATCGGAATTTGCGGCGCGGGTACGATGGGCGCCGGTATTGCGGTCGCAGCGATTCAGAACGGACACGACGCCCTGCTGTTCGACATTCAGCAGACCTCGCGCGAGCGCGGCGAAGCTTTCATCAACAAACAGATCGAAAAAGCCGTGGCGCGCAAAATTATGACGCGCGAAGCTGCGGACGCCGCACTGGCCAGATATGCTTTCACCGATAAACTCGAAGATTTCAGCAAGTGTGAAGTTGTAATTGAAGCCGTGGTCGAACGCCGCGACGTCAAGGACCAACTCTTTGCCAAACTCGAAGAGATTCTGCCGGAAACGGCCATCCTGGCGACCAACACCAGCTCGATTTCGATCGCCTCGCTGGCGGCCGAACTTAAACATCCGTCCCGATTTATCGGCATGCACTTCTTTAATCCGGCGCATATCATGAAGCTGGTCGAAGTGATTCGCGGCCCCAAAACGAGCCCCGAGGTGGTTGAAACAACCGTCGCGCTGGCCAAATCGCTGCGCAAGTCCCCCGCCGTGGCCGCCGATGTTCCCGGTTTTATCGTTAACCGCGTGGCGCGCAATTTTTACAACGAAGCGCAGCGCATCTGCACCGAAAATACGGCGACGATTGAACAGGTGGACAACATCATGAAAAATGCCGGTTTCCGCATGGGGCCGTTTGAACTCATGGACCTGATCGGCGTCGACACCAACCTGGAAGTCACCAAATCCGTCTGGGCGCAGTACTTTAACGAGCCGCGTTTTCAGCCTTCGCTGATGCAGCAGCAGTACGTCGACGCCAAAATGTGGGGCCGTAAAACCGGCGAAGGTTTCTACAAGTACGACCAGGATGGCAACAAAGTCGAGCGCTGACCTGACGGGCCCAGCTTCACGCCGGCGCGTTTTGCGCCTGGCAATTCCCAACATCGTTTCCAACATCACCGTGCCGCTGCTCTCCGCGGTGGACACGGCTATGATGGGCCGCATGCCCGCGCTCGCCCACCTGGAAGCCATTGCCCTCGGCGGTTTAATTGTCTCCACCATCTACTGGCTGTTCGGTTTTCTGCGCATGGGCGCAACGGGAACCGGCGCTCAGGCGCATGGACGCGGCGACGATGCGGCCGCCGCCAATGTTTTATACCGCGCGCTGCTGGTGGCGCTGCCCGCCGGCCTGCTGGTTATTCTGTTCGCTCCCCTGATTGCCGACATCGGCCTGCTGATTGCCGATGTTAATCAGCAGACAAGTCTCTTTGCCCGCGACTACCTGACAATTCGTTTTCTGGCGGCCCCGGCCGCCCTGGCGATGCTCGCGCTCAACGGCTGGTTTCTGGGCATGCAGAACGCACGCATTGTCATGATTCTGGCCATCGGAATCAATAGTGTTAACATCCTGGCCAACCTCTTTTTTGTCTACGGCCTGGGCCTGCAACACGAAGGCGTCGCCTGGGGCAGCGTGGCGGCGCAGTACAGCGGCCTGGCGGTGGCGCTGTTTGCCCTGCGGCGCGGATTTCGGTCCCACCTTGGATTGTTTAACTTGTCGCAGATACTCGATCGCTCCGGGCTGCGCGCCTTTTTCAGCCTGCACTCGGACATCTTTATCCGCACGCTCTGCCTCGAATTTGTCTACGTCTCTTTTTACATGATTTCGCCGCGTCTGGGCGTGTTAACACTCGCGGCCAATCAACTGCTCATGCAGTTCTGGACGATGACCGCGTACGGCGTGGACGGTTTTGCTTTTGCCATTGAATCGCTCGTCGGCAACGCCGTGGGCAAACGCGATGAACAGCGACTGCGCCTGGACCTGCGCACCAGCTTCCTGTGGGCTTTTGCCATTGCAGCCCTCTGTTCACTCGCCATTCTGTTTTTCGGCCGCGAATTCCTGTTTATCTTCAGCGACAAAACTGAGCTTGTTAACTTTGCGCACGAGTTCATCGCCTGGATGGTTCTGGTGCCGCTCGTCAGCGTGCCGGCGTATTTGTGGGACGGCGCTTATATCGGCGCTACCGCAGGACGCGACATGCGCCGCATCATGATTATGGCGACCTTCGGCGTTTTTGTGCCGACGGCCGCGCTGGCCGTTCCGCTCTGGTCCAACCACGGTCTCTGGGCGGCAATGATAGCATTTACGCTGGCGCGCGCCGTTTTTATGTCGCGTTCGGCCGACCGCGTTGTACTTGCTGCGGCGCGTTGACTCCGGCTGGTTGTTTAATATTCGCTTCTATCTGATCCTGTACTGCTCCGGACATGAGACGCTTCGCCTCCTCATTGGCATTTCGGCGGCTTGCTTTTTGCTTTTGTTTGTCAGCGTGTTTAAAGGCGCGCACATTTGTGCCGGTTTCACATTGAGCGCGAATCAGCCGGCAGTCGGATCAAACGGAATTGGTCGCAGAGTGCGTTTAAGTCGCCCGGGATGCGCCGGCGTTCCATCCCGATTGTATTTCAGACAGAGCGGCTCGCGGCCCGCCGCGGCAATCAGGTTTAAAACACGCTTGACCCGCACAGACCCGGCGGCGTGACGGCCCCAGGCACAGAGCACAATGTCTTTTTTGTTTAACCGCCTGAGTGCGCGCATGATGTGCACATCATTGTGCGGCCCTACCAAAAAGCCTGCCTTTATCAGATCAGCGGGAAAGGTGGCGCACAAGGCAAAGAGGTTTACGATTTCTATAGCGCCAAAACCCCAGTCGCGCGCGAAGTTTTCACAGCGGGTTATGGTGGCGTCGTTTGCGGCGGCGGTGGATGCGGTCTCACGTCGAGCAACAGTTTATTACGAATCTGACAGCGTAATTCTACGCGTCGACAAAACAGGACGCCGGACCGCGAATCCAGTTGAGGGACAAAGTACTACTTCCCAACCACCACACTTCGACTCGCACTATACGGCCCGGCGCGCATCACAATCTGATACACGCCCGCCGCCAGATTCGTCACGCGGCGTATATATTCTCCCGCGGCCAACTGTTCGTCCGCCACGACTGCAACGCGCGTGCCGAGTGTGTTGTAGATCTCGACCGTTGTGTTAACCTCAAAACCGGTTGAAAACTCAATGTCAAAACTGCCCGAGGCCGGATTGGGACTGGGTGTCCGCAGTCCAAAGCCGATGCCCGTCAGTCCGATGTTGCGCGACTGACTTAAACAAACCGGACTGAGCGGGATGCCGCCGGGAATAAATCGAACATCAATACACGCGCCGCTCAGTGAGCTCGCCGTGATTTCGATGTGCGCAAACAGCGAGTCGTAGGGAAATTGAAAAACCGTCAGCGGCAGTTGGAACAGTACGCCGCTCGTCAGGGCGCTTTCACCATTTCCGTTAAACTCAATCGTGTTGGCCGCCAGGTCCGGGTTTGCCGTCCAGGTCCAGCCCGTCAGTACATCTTCGTGGCCGCGGCGCAGGACGAGGCCGTTAAGCGGATATTCGAGCGAAAGCGACAGATCCCTGATGTTTAATTCTTCAATGTCGTTTGCGTCGCCGCTTAAACGGATCTGCACGAGGCGTTCTTCACCCGGCGTGGCCGGGCGGTCGTTGAGTCGCAGCACTTCAAACAGCAGTTCGGCGGCGGGACGTACGTTTACCGTCACGGAAGCCTGCGACTCACAGCCATTGTTGTCGGTTCCGGTCACGGTGTACACCGTTGTTTTATCCGGGTTTGCGGTCGGCGTCGCCGAGTTAACATCGTCGAGGCCGTCGGCCGGTTCCCAGCGATATGTCACCGCGCCCGAGGCTTGCAGATCTACGCTCTCGCCCGCGCAGATCTCGGCTACGGGTTCGATGTTAATCACCGGATCGGACAGGACTTCGAGTTCGACGTCAACGGTCGCCTCGCAGCCGCCGCTGCGGCCCGTCACACTGACGGTGATGTTCTCAACCAGTGTTAAACGCGGCGTTGGTGAATTTGCATCGTCGAACAGACCTTCGGGCTCCCAGCTGTAACTCTGCGCGCCGGAGG